>JBILOX010000017.1:0-54666 GCA_044374225.1 Crocinitomicaceae bacterium
GAGATATTGTTATTTTCTATCAACGAAAACTGAAATCTCAAAAAAGTCTTATTTCATTTTGTGAGTTAGAAAGTAAAGAAATTATAATTGATGGCAAGAAAAAAATAGTTGGTCCTAGAGTTGTACCAAAATCTTCTCCTCTTTTTCAGGAGTTTAAGATTTGGCAAAGATTAAACGATGTTGAAATAAAGAAAATCGGAAGTAAAAAACGAAAAACAAAAAGTAATTCAGATCAAGTCCATTTATTCGAAGAAGAAAAAGAATTTTTCAATTTAGATTTAGAACAGAAGCAAATTTTATTTGATGAACTAAATATTAAAGGAGATTTATCAGCAACGAATGCAATTGAGCTTTTAGGGTTAAATCCCAAAGAATGGTCAATGAATTTTCTTCAATTAGATGGAAATAGAACTAACAAAGAATTTTACAACGCATTTCTTAAGATAGTTGATATTGAAGGTTATGATGTAAAAACATTACTTAAAGTTAAATCTAATAAAGATGAAGTGGAATTAGACGATTTAAAAGTATTCGCATCTGAAATAAAAGATATGATCAAGTCTATTTTTGATTCTCTCGAAATCAATACTCAAATTTTGAACTTTAATGCTGAACTAGAAGGAAAAGATTTTGAGATGCAACCTGCCTATCAATTCTGGCATTTGCTCTATTCGTATGAAGGCGACGATTCAGCAAGTGGAAATGATACACTTTATAAAATATTAGAAGCAAAATTTGGATTCAAGAGAGAACAAGCACAAATTCTAGCCAATATACCGCTTCAAGATGATTATGGGAGCCTTTCAACAAGAGCAATCAGAAAGATTATTCCGTTTATCAAAGAAAATAATTTTAGTTCTGCATGTGAGTTAGCAAGTTTTCGTCATTCAAAAAATTCTTTAACCAAAGAGGAAATAGAAACAAGAGTTTTAAAAGGAGAATTAGAACTTTTGAAAAAAAATAGCTTAAGAAATCCAGTAGTTGAAAAAATTCTTAATCAAATGGTTAACGTTATTAATACTTTAATCTACAAACACAGTGAAAAAGATGAAAAAGGTAATATTATCAAATACTTTAAATTCGATGAAATAAGAATTGAATTGGCAAGGGAACTGAAAAAAAATTCAGAAGAAAGGAAAGATTTAGACACACAAGTCAGAGATGGTAAAACACGAAATGAGAAAGTCGTTAAAATACTACAATCCGAATTTGGCATTCAAAACCCAACTAAAAACGACACCATTCGATACCGATTGTATGAAGAATTAAAAAATATTGGCTTCCATGATTTATATACAGGAAAGTACATTCCAAAAGATAAAATATTTTCAAAAGAAATTGATATTGAACACATTATTCCGCAATCTAAATTATTCGATGATAGTTTTTCAAATAAAACGTTGACTTATCGCCAAGACAATTTGGATAAAGGCAACCAAACCGCATATGACTTTATTAAAACAAAATTTGGGGAAGAAGAATTGGTAAATTTTGAATCAAGAGTGGAAAAACTTTTTGAGCTTGGAAAGAAAAATAAAGAAGAAGGAATTTCAAAAGCGAAGTATAAAAAACTTTTAATGCCCGAAAGTGAAATTGGGGAAGGATTTATTGAAAGAGATTTAAGGGAGTCTCAATACATTGCAAAAAAAGCAAAAGAAATGTTGTTTGAAATTACAAAAAGTGTTGTTTCTACATCAGGTGGAATTACTGACCGATTAAGGGAAGATTGGGGATTGGTCAACATCATGAAAGAGATTAATCTTCCAAAATATCAAGCACTTGGATTAACTGAATTTCAAGAACGAAGACACGGCAATAAAGTTGAAGTTATAAAGGATTGGACAAAAAGAAATGACCATCGACACCATGCTATGGATGCTCTAACAATAGCATTTACTAAAAGAAGTTTTATTCAATACCTCAACAATTTAAATGCACGTCGACAAGATATTTATGATGAAGGTATTAGTAATTCAAAAAATAGAAGCTCAATAAAAACATCAGATTTAAAAATATCTTCAAAAGATGTTCTCGGAATTGAAGCTAAGGAATTAAAGCGTGATGAAGACAATAAACTTAGATTCAATTTACCAATTCCTAATTTCCGTCAAGTTGCAAAAGAACATTTAGAAAGTGTGATTATTTCACACAAAGCAAAAAATAAAGTTGCCACAATTAACAAAAACAAAATTTCAGGAAAATCTGAACCGCAAATTGTACTTACACCTAGAGGTCAACTTCATAAAGAATCTGTTTATGGTCAATATTCATTTGCTGAAACTAAGGAAGAAAAAATTGGTCCAAAGTTCGATGCAAAAACAATTGAAATGGTAACTAAACCACTTTATAAAAAATTACTTCTTGAACGATTAGCTGAAAATGATAATGATCCTAAAAAAGCTTTTGGTGGCAAAAATGCACTTGATAAAAAACCAATTTATTTAAATGAAGAAAAAACGGAAACATTACCTGAAAAAGTAAAATTAGAGTGGTACACAAAAGATTTTTCAATTAGAAAAGATATCAATCCTGTCAATTTTAAGGATGAAAAGCTAATTGAAAAAATTCTAGATGAAGGAGTAAAACGTATTCTAAAACAACGCTTAAAAGAAAACGGAAACGACCCTAAAAAAGCATTTTCTGATTTGGATAAAAATCCAATTTGGTTGAATAAAGACAAAGGAATTTCTATTAAACGAGTTACTATAAAAGGAGTAAACAATGCTGTTGCTCTTCACAATAAAAAAGACCATTTAGGAAATGAAATTTTGGATAAGGAAGGTAAAGTAATTCCTGTTGATTTTGTGAGTACTGGAAATAATCATCATGTTGCCATTTATAGAGATGAAAAAGGAGATTTACAAGAAGAAGTTGTTTCTTTGATGGAGGCTGTTACTCGAAAAAATCAAGGTCTTCCAGTAGTAAATAAAAACCATGAAAAGGGCTGGGAATTCCTCTTTACAATGAAACAAAATGAACTTTTCGTTTTTCCGAATGAAAAAACTGGATTTGACCCTAAAGAAATAGATTTAACAGATAAAACAAAATACAAAGAAATAAGTCAAAATTTATTTAGAGTTCAATCCTTGTCTATTGTTAGATACGGAAATAATACAATTAGAGATTTTAAATTTAGACATCATCTAGAAACAACATTAAATGACAATTCAATACTAAATGGGATTGTTTATCAACAGATAAAAAGCTTACCACCGTTGAATAAAATTATAAAAATCCGCCAAAATCACCTTGGAGAAATCGTTCATATCGGAGAATATTAAATCCTAAACCTCCCCACATTCACCCTTTGGGGAGATTTTTTATTTTCAAAATATATTTTACATTTGTATTCTATAAATATAAATCAAAAATATGTCTACATTCACCAGTTCGCTTCCAGATGATTTGTTGCAATTGTTGGCGGATAAAGCCAAAGAATTGTCTGTTCCTAAAAACACGCTCATAGAAAAAGCGTTGCGCATCTATTTAGAACAACTGAATCGAGCGGCTTATGTCAAATCCTACAAACAAATGGCGGAAGATAGAGATACAATGCTCGTTGCAGAAGAAGGTATGGCGGATTATTTAACGCAATTGGACGAGGAATGAACCAAGGTGAAATTTGGTACACAAACCTTAACCCAACTGAAGGTAGCGAACAAGCTGGCTTTCGTCCCGTGGTCATTATCAGTGGCAACTTGTTGAATAAATATGCCAAGGTAGTTGTGTGTTGTCCTCTAACTACCAAACTCAAAAACTACCACGGAAACCTCATCCTCTCTCCTACTTCGCAAAATGGATTAACTGAAACTTCCGAAGTCTTAACCTTCCATGTGCGTTCCTTATCCAAATCCCGTTTGAAACAACATATTGGTACGCTCTCCAAATCCGAGATCGCCAAAATTCAAAAATGTTTGAATGAAATTTTGATCTACTAAAGTTATAAAGTTAACTATTTGGATACTTGAAGCTTGTTCCCAGTTTGCATTTAGTCTCTCCACTATGGATTGTAATCTTTTAATCTGCAATTTGCAATCTAAATGCTAACTGCAACATTTCCAATAACTAACACGTAAACGCAACTATTCTTAATCTACTTAGAATGGTCAAACGAACCCTACATTTCGGAAATCCAGCTCATCTTTCAACCTCCAAACAACAATTGGTAGTAGAACTCAAAGACGATCAACGTACCACTAAAACCATCCCAATTGAAGATATTGGAGTCGTTGTTTTGGAACACCCACACATTACTTTAACTGCTAACCTTTTAGAGTTATTATTAGAAAATCAAGTGGCGCTAATCAGTTGTAACAGCAAATACATGCCAACTGGATTATTTATGCCTTTGGAAGGAAACAGCGAACAAACGGAACGGATGCGCACCCAAATTGAAGCAAGCGAACCTTTGAAAAAACAACTGTGGCAACAAACCATCAAAGCAAAAATTCACAACCAAGCTCGTGCTTTAGAAACCTTGGGTTTAACCACCACTCGCCTAGAAAATCTAAAATCAAAAGTGTTAAGTGGCGATTCTACCAATTGTGAAGCGCAAGCAGCTGCTCATTATTGGAGTGCGATTTACGGTACAAAATTCAAACGCGAACGAGAAAGCAACAGTCCCAATGCACAACTTAATTATGGTTATGCCATTTTGCGTTCTGTTGTCGCAAGAGCCTTGACAGCAAGCGGAATGTTACCCACTTTTGGAATTCACCACAAAAACAAATACAACGCCTATTGTTTGGCAGACGACATCATGGAACCTTATCGACCTTTTGTGGATTTATTGGTAATAGAACTATTAGAAAACGAAGAACCAGGCGAAGAATTGACCAAAGAACATAAAATTGAACTTTTAAAACTTCCGCAACTAGATATGGATATTGGTGGGTTAAAACGTCCTTTATTTCACGCTGTAAGTTTAACAACAGCAAGTTTGTATAAGTGCTTCGAAGGTTCACAACGGAAAATTGTTTATCCGGAACTGTAATTTAAAATGTAAAATTGAATCCCGATAGCTATCGGGAGAAAAGATAAAAGTGAAGAGTGAAAATAAATTGCAAATTCCATCTCATTTTCAAATAAACTCATTTTCAAATTTTCAAATTGTCTTTCCCTCATTTCTCATTCACTCCTAAAGTCCTAATGTCTCAAAGTCCTAAAGTCCTAAAATCTTAATGTCCTAATGTCCTAAAATCTTAATGTCCTAATGTCCTAATGTCCTAAAATCTTAAAGTCCTAATGTCCTAAAATCTTAAAGTCCTAATGTCCTAATATCCTAAAGTCTTAACGTCCTAAAATCTTAACGTCCTAATGTCCTAATATCCTAAAGTCTTAACGTCCTAAAATCTTAAAGTCCTTCCGCCACAGCGGAGTCCTAATGTCAACAAATATATGGAAACCTCACGCTTTAACGCCTATCGAAATATGTGGATAATGGTATTATTTGATTTACCGACTGAAACAAAGAAAGAACGTCGGGATGCAGCTAAATTCAGAAAAGAATTGCAAGAAGATGGATTCACGATGTTCCAATTTTCAATTTATACACGTTTTTGCCAAAGCCAAGAAAATGCAGACGTACACACCAAACGAGTCAAACGTTTATTACCCGAAAAAGGTCATGTTGGAATTTTCGCGATTACAGACAAACAATTTGGCAGAATGGAAATTTTCCACGGAGTCAAGCAAACAAAAACAATCGCCCCTTCGCAACAATTGGAGTTGTTTTGAATCATCATCATAGGTGACGGTTTAAACCGTCACCTATGATGATGATTTTTTATGATAACTGTTTCAACGGTTTAATTTCGTTTGCATCTGGTTTATTATCGGTATTACATTTTGTTTTGGTTCAACTACAAACAAAAAAATCCAAGCAACTTGTACTTGGATTTTTAATTTGGTATCGGATTTTTATTTCTACAAAAACCCTGAAACCCTTGGTACATAAATGGTATAGCGAATACAGTTGTAATCTATCCACAAATGTAAAAGAACTGAAAGCAAATCACAACGAATTCTGTTGCATAAAAAAAGGGAAACCGGTTGTAATCTATCCACAAATGTAAAAGAACTGAAAGCAAATCACAACTGTAGTTACTGCTTTAATTACACCAGCACCGTTGTAATCTATCCACAAATGTAAAAGAACTGAAAGCAAATCACAACGAGTAGTTCAAGTTACAAGCTCACAAGTATGTTGTAATCTATCCACAAATGTAAAAGAACTGAAAGCAAATCACAACTTGGAAGTATTTAATTCAAAATTTACCTAAGTTGTAATCTATCCACAAATGTAAAAGAACTGAAAGCAAATCACAACGTAAGGTTGTAAAGTTGAACAATGTAAAAGTTGTAATCTATCCACAAATGTAAAAGAACTGAAAGCAAATCACAACCATTTTACGAAATGAGTTTACCCGTAGGAAGTTGTAATCTATCCACAAATGTAAAAGAACTGAAAGCAAATCACAACCATTAAATGGTGCTCAAATTGCATCATTAAGTTGTAATCTATCCACAAATGTAAAAGAACTGAAAGCAAATCACAACAGGCTATCAATTAAAGCGCAAAGCTGTTTTGTTGTAATCTATCCACAAATGTAAAAGAACTGAAAGCAAATCACAACCAATATAGGTATGGCAACAACAATCATAGCGTTGTAATCTATCCACAAATGTAAAAGAACTGAAAGCAAATCACAACTTTAACGCTCCACGTCTTAAATGTGGTATTGTTGTAATCTATCCACAAATGTAAAAGAACTGAAAGCAAATCACAACAGCAATTACGGGAGCTACAAAAACAAAAAGTTGTAATCTATCCACAAATGTAAAAGAACTGAAAGCAAATCACAACGCGAAGCGTATGCCTGTCTTGCACTCATGTGTTGTAATCTATCCACAAATGTAAAAGAACTGAAAGCAAATCACAACCTAGTGAAGTAATTGGTCTCAATGAAATGTGTTGTAATCTATCCACAAATGTAAAAGAACTGAAAGCAAATCACAACGAAAATCAAATTTCAATTTCAGCAGAAGAAGTTGTAATCTATCCACAAATGTAAAAGAACTGAAAGCAAATCACAACTAACTAGAGAACAGTTAGTGATGCCAATCTGTTGTAATCTATCCACAAATGTAAAAGAACTGAAAGCAAATCACAACTTTAGCCAATCAATAAATTCGGTGGTTTCGGTTGTAATCTATCCACAAATGTAAAAGAACTGAAAGCAAATCACAACGTTAACAGAAAAGATTTAAACTACACACTAGTTGTAATCTATCCACAAATGTAAAAGAACTGAAAGCAAATCACAACACAATCGTTGAATCGTGGCAAAGTGAACAGTTGTAATCTATCCACAAATGTAAAAGAACTGAAAGCAAATCACAACAAAAATAATCATCAGCAATTCAAGTGGTGGTTGTAATCTATCCACAAATGTAAAAGAACTGAAAGCAAATCACAACCTACACAAGCAACGGTAGGAAGGCAACCAAGTTGTAATCTATCCACAAATGTAAAAGAACTGAAAGCAAATCACAACTTTAATTTAGCAGCCGCAGTAACGAATACAGTTGTAATCTATCCACAAATGTAAAAGAACTGAAAGCAAATCACAACCACACTTCAAAAACACTTATGCCGATTTAGTTGTAATCTATCCACAAATGTAAAAGAACTGAAAGCAAATCACAACTTATAACTTCATTTTCTATGAACTGAAAAAGTTGTAATCTATCCACAAATGTAAAAGAACTGAAAGCAAATCACAACGGCAGGTTGTAAGTTATTCGCTTAATTTTTGTTGTAATCTATCCACAAATGTAAAAGAACTATGCATATAATAATTGATTTTCATTGGAATGCATGCTGTCTCCGACGGTGAAAGCAAATCACAACTTTTCGAAGGAATTTCGTTCCTCAACCCCTCCAAACTTTGTGATTTCTTGAATGGTTGTTTATGAGGTAATGCAGAAATCGTTCGGTTCAATATCTTTATATAATCCATAATTTTCATCGTGCAGCTGAGGAAACCTCCCAAACCCGAAAAAACGATAGCAACAAAAAAAAGCCACCTGATTTCTCGTGTGGCTTCTAATAACTATTCTAAAATTTATTTTACTTTGAATGAAACGTATCTATTTTTTGCGTCTTTTGTTTCTTCGTCGTCGTCGTCTGCGATTCCTTCATTTGGTTCAGCGGCTCCTTTGTAAACTTTAGTTAAGCGAGTCTCTTCGATTCCAGCGGTGATGAAATATTTCTCAACTGCATTTGCTCTTTTACGCGCCATATCTTCGAAGTCTGGATTTTCTTCACCCGCTTTATCTTCAACTTTGTCGTTGTGACCAATAATGTCAATTTTCAAAGCTTTATCCATTTTCATTTCTTCGATAACGAAATCCATCATGTTTTTGGCATTATCCGAAATAGAAGCTTTACCAGCACGGAAATAAACAGTATGTGATTCAATAATTTGATTTTTCGTCATTTTGTCAGAAATCTCAGGGGTATTTGTGTACAACATCGTTGAGAACGTCTCTTCAACTTTTGGTTTTCTACTATCGAAGCATTTACATTCAGCAACATCATCGATTAATCTAATAATCACATTGTCAACATAGTAATAAGCATGAGCTACAACCTCTGCTTCACTTTCTTTTGGTTTCTTTACTTGCTCAAATTTGGTTGTTTCGTTTTTATCGAAGTTTCCAATAGTGATGAATTTCTCGTCGCCTTTAGCGGTGTAGACCGCACACACTTTATCCCAACCAAAAAAACCGTTGTAGATTTTGTTATTTTGAGTTTTAATTAATTTATCTGAGTTATTATAAATAGCTCCGGGAGATGCATTACCTAATACTTCTTTAGAAAATAATGCGGAGATATTATTGGTAGCAAATTTTGACGATTCAGCTAAAGAAACAGAAAACTCAACACAATATTTCAATCCTTTTTTCAAAGTCAATTGTTCTGTACCTTTCATAATTGGAACAGTAATATACGAACGTTCTGCCGCTAATTTTCCTGGTTTATAGAATATCGCTCCTGCGTAGTTTTGTCCTCCACCATCTGTATTTGGAGCTTCAGTACCATAAACATTTAGAGGTACACCTACATCACCACCTTTTGCCTCAGTCATAAATAAATCAGCTTTAATTTCAGTTGGAGATGATAATAAGCCTTCGGCTAATTCAATACCACCAATTTCAGTGACAACTTCTTTTTTTGTTTTTTCAAAATCTTGATAAAGAATTTCTTTTTCATTTGCTTTTTTTTCACCCTTTTGAGCATTTGCTACATTTGAGAAAGTAGCAGCTGACAACAAGAGAAACAACCCGATTTTCATAGTTTTAAATTTCATAGTTTTTCACAGTTTTAATAAACACTTTAACCTTTTCTGGGTCAATGTCCGGATAAACTCCGTGTCCCAAATTTACAATATGTCTTTGACTTTTAAACGATTTTAATAATTTAATTGTTTCTTGCTCCACCACACTTTCACTTCCATACAATACACAAGGATCTAAATTACCTTGCAAAGTCTTTGTTTCTCCAACTAATTTTCTCGTTTCAGAAACACTCATGTTCCAATCCAAACCGATAGTTGTGCAATTCAAGTTCGTAATTTCTGGCATCGAGGCAATTGCTCCTTTTGAAAAAACAGTTAATGGAACGTTTGGAATTGCGTCCACTATCTTTGCAATGTATGTCAATCCAAATTCAGCGTATTGTTCTCTTCCCAAAATCCCTGCCCAAGAATCAAATAATTGTAATGCATCCGCACCAGCAACTAATTGAGCTTTTAAATACTGAATCGTCACGTCTGTTATGCGACTAAGCAATTCATGTGCCAAAACTGGATTTGTGTATAAAAGCTTACGCGACTCAGAAAATGTTTTAGAACCTTTTCCTTCTACCATATAACAAAAAATGGTCCAAGGTGCACCAGCAAAACCAATCAAAGGAACGCGACCATCTAAACCTTTCTTTGTTAATTTCAATGCCTCTAGCACATACGATAGTCGGTCTTCAACATCGATATTTTTGTCTAACAAATCCAATTGTTCTTGCGAGCGAATCGTATTTTCAAACCAAGGACCGCGTTGCTCCAACATTTGATACGGAAGTCCCATTGCTTCAGGAACGACTAAAATATCTGAAAAAATTATCGCTGCATCAACATCTAATATATCAACCGGTTGAATAGTAACTTCAGCTGCAAATTCAGGTGTTTCTACTAATTCTTTGAAACCAGAAAGTTTAGCTCTTACGGCACGGTATTCAGGCAAGATTCTTCCAGCTTGACGCATTAACCAAACGGGGTAACGTTCGATAGCTTCTCCCTTGTGTGCACGTAAAAAAAGATCGTTTTTAAATTCCATGGTTTGCAAAGATAAAATTTTGATTGAAAGAGAATTCAATTGAAGGTTTCAAATTTCAAGGAATTCAAAAAGTTGAGTGAATTTTATTTACCAATCAATACTTCTCAAATCTTTCGAACGAAGAAATTCATTCGCCTTACTAAAATGTTTGCAACCGAAAAAACCACGATACGCTGAAAGTGGCGATGGATGAACTGCTGTTAAAACAAAGTGCTTTTTTGCATCAATTAAAATCGATTTTGAGATTGCTTTTGAGCCCCAAAGTATAAATACAATATTTTCTTTTTTTTCACTGACAAGTTCAATAATTCTATCTGTAAATTGTTCCCAGCCAATTCCTTTGTGACTATCCGTCCTACCTTCTTCAACTGTCAAAACGGAATTCAATAAAAAAACACCTTGTTTTGCCCAATGTTCCAAATTACCATTTTCTGGAAAAGGTTGAGCTAAATCCGATTCGATTTCTTTGAAAATATTGTTCAAACTTTTTGGAAAAGGACGCACATTTGATTCTACTGAAAAACACAAACCATTTGCGTGACCTTTGGTGGGATATGGATCTTGACCTAAAATAACAACTTTCACATCTTCAAATGAACAAAGATTGAAAGCATTAAAAACTTTCGACTTTTCTGGAAAAATATGATCCGCTTTTTCGTTGTAAAATTGGTTTACTTTACTCATTAATTCAACGAAATACGGTTTATTCATTTCAGGCCCCAAGACCTTTTGCCAATCCTTACTTAGTTTCATTTCTTTTGATTTGCAACGTAATTTAAACCCAACTCCAAACCGTAACGATAGTCTAAAATGATGCTATTCACTGAGTTTGTTAATATATTGGTATTCAATGATTTTTCAGGTGCGATTTGGTCGATTTTGATTTGATCTTTAATCGTTTCAATGTAATCAATTGATGATTTCAATTTCAACTGATAGTTTTCGATGTGCTTTTTGATGTTTTCGTCGGCTTTCAATAGTTTAGAAGCAAAATACTCAGGTCGAATATAACTTGGTTTAAAATTCAAATGTGTGGTACGAATCAATAGAATATCAGTAGCACCATTTTCAACTGCCCATTGCACTGGAATAGGATCTGAAATTCCACCGTCTGAATAGGCCTTTCCATCGATTAAATGCTTTCCTTTCGTTAACAAAGGGAGCGTACTTGCTGCAATGGTCATATCCAACCAATTGTCTTCTCTTGGTTTCAAATACGAAGTGGCACCATTATCAGTGTCTGTTAAAACAAAATAAAAATCTTTTTCTTGTGTTGCCTTTACCGCTTTTTGTAAATCGAACGGAAACTCTTTCTCAGCTATTTCTGTGAAAAAATCAAGATTCATTAAACCATCTGAAAAAGCTTTCGTGTATTGAATAAATCGCGGGTCTTTACAAATGGATTTCATCGAGTTGAAATAAGCACCATATTGATGACTAAGGAAATACGAAAGCGCTAAAGTTCCTCCAGAAACTCCAATATGAGCATCAAATTGATCGAAATTCGACATTCTAAAAGCATCTAAAACACCTGCTGAAAAGGATGTTTTAAAACCTCCACCTTCTAAAATTAGTGTCTTTTTTCCTGAAAGTAGCATAGGTATATTTTAATCTTCAAAAATATAGAAATAGGCGCTAATTGCAGGTTAAAAACTAATTAAAGAAAATATTTTTTTACTCTATTACTTCCAACGTAACTGTTGTAAGTCCAGCATTAATAAAATTCAATTGCTTTGCTGCAACCTGAGTTAAGTCAATAATTCTTGAAGAATTCTGAGGCATTCGATCAATAATTTTTACAGTAACAACTGAATCATTTTTTAGATTCACAACACGAACAATAGATCCAAAAGGCAAGGTTTTATGAGCAGCATACAAACTATCGTTCCATAAAATTTGACCTGATGCAGTTTTTCTTCCATCAAATTTTTTACTGTAGTAACTTGCGGTTCCTTTTTGAAGGTTAGATGCCACAGAGAACAATAAGAGTGTTAAGAAAAGGGGAATAATTTGTTTCATTTTTAATTAAATTAGACCACAATTTAGGGAATTATTTTCTAATGACAAATTAATTTGCAACTTATGATTTTAACTTATAGTTAATTACCAGTAAATTTCATACTCCAAGAATTGCAAACCATCAAAAATGGCACCCATATCTAAGTGATACCGAAGTTGTTTTCAATTGTCGTATAAAATACTCGTTGAAAGCTAACTCGGCATTATACCAGATAGATTTTCAATTGCGTCATTTAACAAGTAAATTGGTATGACATCAAAAAATAGAAAACTAAATTTTAAAAAACCATACTAAGCCGAAATTGCCTAGTGTAAACCGCTGTTAATGGCTTGATTTAAGGCGATCTTAGAAATGTATTGCGCCTACAGTAGGGTTATGACGGATGCTTGTATGTTAGCGTTTCGTTGGTTTTTTCTCTATTTATTCCCTTGTGCCAAATACCAATCTACCCAACTATCCATTTGTTTTACAGAGTTTGGACGCAGCAAAATCTCTCTTTTTTCATCTAGTAAAAACATCGTTGGTGTGCCAAAAACGTAATAGCTATTCACAATAGGGCTGTTCCATTTTTGATAATCACACGAACTAATAAAAGGTAAACTTGCACTGAACTTGGTGAATTCTTGCGGAACCTCATCCAAGGAAATAAACACAACCTCAACTCCTTGCTGTTTCCATTTAGCATACAATTTAGCGATTTCAGGGATTTCTTCTTGACAACGTGGACAATTGCTTGCGCCAAAGACCATCACTGTATATGGGGATTTTAGGTCGGAAAGTTTCTTAGTTTTTTCCTTTGATAGGTCTGCCGGAAAAAAAGTGTTCGGATAAAAAGCAAAATCAGGTGCAATGTTCCCTTTTTTCATGGCACGATATGTCTCTAGTTGCTTAGCCAAATCACTATTGATGGTGCAACTTGTTTCGTTGAGTGCTTTTATAGCCAGGTATTCTGAGGCTTGAAACAAACTGTGCCGTTCTAACAAATCAAATAGATAATCGGTTACTTCATTCAATTTGGCTTCATCTAAAACCAATTTCTCAAACATTGCATCAATAGAAAGTTTCATTTCAATGAACACGGAATCCAAGCTTTTACCACAGTTCTCCAGTAACCAAAAATGACTTTCAATGGCATCTTTGAATAAACCGCTTTTATAAAGTCGTGAGTCAGTGTAATCTAATTTTCTGAATGCAGCTATAGTTGCTGGAATTTCTTCGGGACGATATTGCGCAACGGTAGAAACAGAGCTCACCAATTTACGTGTGGGTAAAAACCAACTCACATAACTGTTTTTAGGTAGTTTCGCCAAAAATGCAGCACCTTCGTTTTTAATGCGTTGCTTTTCTGATTGCATAGCTTTTACAGGAGTTTTTTGCACCGAAAATAAAGAATCGACCAAATATATTTTCTCTAAATAAATCCAAGCACTCAAGGCTTGTTCTCTTCGAGGATGTTCTTTAGTGTATTGTTCAAACAATAGATTTTCTCTTCCTTTGGTTATTTTGATGGTTTCAGTATAGCTCAAAGCTTCACCAACTAGTTCTATATCTTCTCCGCTCAAAATAACGAAAAGTGGTTTTTCATCTGCAGACATCAAATACCCCACGCCATAATCTACTTTGGAATAGCTGAGTTGGAAATTACCTTTTTCATCGATGGTTGATTTTGAAATGGGATAGGTTTTTAAGCCGTTAAAGCCTTCGAGTTTAATGACTTGCTTGGCTAATAAGGAGAGGTTGCCAGTAATGGTTTGGGCAACAACCCAAATTGGAGACAATATCACAATTAGGAGATAAACTGCTGTTTTCATTTTCAGATAATTATTGGTTTTACGTATATTTTTTTATCGTCCATTGGAGTTGAATAGCTGATTTAACAACTCCACCAACTCCTTTTTAACTGATTTATATTCCGGAAGCTGGTTTTTGGGGATTTGGTGGGCTAAACTATTGTTCCAGGCTGCTTTCAGTGCCTTGTCATTTTCATAATTTATTAATTGTTCCACTCCAGTGAATTCAATTTCTTTGTATTTCATTTTTGCGAAAAAGGCTTCTTTAACCTTTGTCCAATTAATGGCATTTACATGATTGGCTAAGTACCAGATATCATAGAAATCTCTTGGGGCTGAGTAGGAACGCTGAATAAGTGCGCGCAATTTTTCTGAAAGCACCTCATGAATAGCATAGCAAGGAATCTCCAATGGATAATGTGAGCGTTGGTCAGAATACGGATGATGTACTTGCCTCATTTCTACAGGAAAGACCAGCTGCTCATATAGTATGATTTCAATTTTGATACTCGTAGTCCATCTCTCTGGAGGCGGTGGGGCCTGATTTCTCGAATGGTCAGCTCCCCAAAATTTTATTACGGCTTTATATCCGGTTAATTTCTCATTGTATTTGAGGGTATTGAGTTCCTGAATGTATAAAGGGAGTTCTGTTTTGTCGGAAATAACTTGCACTAACTGGTTCAAAATCCGCTTTGTCAGTTCAAATTTGGGATTGGTACAGGTAAAATCCAAATCCTCAGAAAAGCGATAATTTGGGAAATAACATTTCCTAAGACACGTACCTCCTTTGAAAATAAGTACTTCTCGCAGTTCGGGTATGTCATAAATTCCATCAATGAAATGACCAAGCACCCAATCCTTATCAACAGTCGATTTTAAAACACCTTGAGCTTCTGCTATTTTTTCTATTTCCTTTTTGAGAATCATTCAATATTGCTTATTACAAATATCCACGATTTCTTCCGCTGAAATGTTCAATCGCAATTTCCATTTGTTATTAAAAATACCCGTTTCCTTTCCTAAAGGATCCATTAATACATAGCGCGGATTTACTTGTTTTTTTGCATAAGATAAAAAACGTTTCATTTTCGGTTTTTGGAGTAATTCAATCAAAAATGCCAATCGCTTAACCACAGAAATATTATCGATACCCTGGCAGTATTTGATCATCTTATCCTGATTGAGTTCTGATTGACCAAAAGCACGAATTAATTCTGAATAACCACCTGAATAATGGGGAAGGTCAAAACAATCTATCAAGGTTTTTTCTTTATCGGTTATCTTGTACTTGTGGTTTCCAAAACCTGCTATGCTCACGCCAATTCTTTTTCCCTCTTTTATCTTAACAAATTGATAGTTTACACCAAATACGCTTTTACTTTTTTTCGACCGTGTAGTTTGAATGTAGAGGGTATTCGAAAATTGTTCTGTTAAACCATGCAAATTCAAAGCAGACCAGTAAGCAATCACGCCATCAGGAACAAGAAAGCAGCCAATGACTTTCTCATCTCTAAAGTTAGTTCGGCAATATTTACCCCGCTCGATACGTGAGAAAATATTTTTATGCACTAGGTTCTCAATGAGTTCATTCACATCTTCTGACGAACGACCAAGTAGCTCTTTTATATCCTCCAAAGAAAAAATATCTATTTCATTTTCATCCAGTAATAACATCAAATCCTTTTGAGTTGAAGTAATATTTTCGGATATATAGGTGCTTCTAGCCATTACACTTTGTAGTTTATTAAACCCTACATAATGGGGTTTATCTTGATTTAAAATGTAAAGATATAAAAAGGATTCGTTTCAAGTATAAAACAAGAAATTACCTGTAATTGATTGGGAGAAAGAAGTTACAAAGTTGAAAGTGGAAAGTTAGAAAGTTGAAAGTTAAAAGTGGAAAGTGGAAAGTTGAAAGTGGAAAGTGGAAAGTGGAAAGTGGAAAGTGGAAAGTTAGAAAGTTAGAAAGTGGAAAGTGGAAAGTTGAAAGTTACAAAGTGGAAAGTTGAAAGTTGAAAGTGGAAAGTTAAAGAGTGGAAAGTTAGAAAGTTTGAAAAAGAACTACTTTACAAACTTTCTAACTTTTTACTTTACAAACTTTTAACTCATTTAATCCTTGAGGCAACGAACAGGTAAGCCGTGTGCTCGGTAGAAGTCGACCATGTAGGCATCGCTGCTGCCGAAGTAGAGGTAGCCGGCGCTGGCGCCATTAACCGTACTGCTCCAATAGTCGCCGTAGGCACCGACAGCGTAGAGCGAACCATCGCTGAGGTCGCGGCCGCCCGCCATGGGCAATTTAAGTGGGGAGGCAAAAGCGCCTGCGCTATTATTTTGGCTCCAACTTAAGCGTTCTGCGTCTAATTCTGCATTGGTCGGCAAACGATAACCACTCGGGCATGGGTTGTTTACACCATTAATACCTTGCCATAAATTATCGTTTTGCGGGCTGCGCCAATCGTAATTTCCAGAGTTAGCTAATATAAAATCACCATGTACTGGTTGGTCAGTGCTGCTTAAGGTGGTTGTGGTGGCAGAAGTTCTGCACTGGTGGCCGTCTGCTCTTCTTCCCCATTGGTATAAGTCACCATAACTATTCGCATCGGTGCTAGAAGTAGCTGCTTGAGAAGCTCCTAAGTTACGGTCCATCCAAATTTTTCCTGTTGTTGGGTTGGTTACGTCTACAACAGCTGTTGCCCCTGAAGCGCAATTCACCGTGCCAGCTGGAAAACCACCACCTCCTCCACCTCCTGGAGTGTTCGCAACGCTAATTCCTGGTATAATCACACTATGACATCCAATAGTCAGTGTGTCTCCGGTACCAGATACAGATACAGGCACACAATTACTGTGAAGTGCATAAGGAACACTAACCAATTCTGTTGTGCCTGAAATGGAATATGCTGTGCCTCCAGCTGGGTCTGTTTCTGTTTTTATAAAATAAGGTCCATTTGCCCAATCAATACCAGCCATGGTTCCCGTTACAGCTACTCCTGCTCCAATTTCTAAACTTGCTAACCCATTAGCATTGGTTGTTGGTGTTTGGGTTTCTACATAAACAGCTGTGCCACTAACTGAACCTTGTAGTATGCTTATTTGCATGCCTACGACAGTAGAGCTAACTAAAGCATTACTGCCGTTACGCACAACCGCTTGATAACTCATTTTTTTAGGGGCTTGTGACCAGATACTTACAGTTAATAATAACCCTGCTATTACTGAATATATTTTTTTCATTGAGTTTAGTTTTTTGTGATTTTGAAGGATTGAACTTTTTTGTGATCTTGGTTAACAATGCTTATAAAGTATGTAGCTGCTGGCAAAGCGCTCATGTTAATTTGCATTTGCTGTGCTGTTATTTGTTCTTCACTTATTAATTTCCCCTGCATATCACAAAGCTGATAGGATAACTTTTCGTTTTGGTAATCGCTTATTTGCAAGGTTAAATTTTCCGCTGTTGGGTTAGGAAAAGCAGTAAGCGAAATATTTAATGCTGTTTCTTTAATTCCAACGGTGAAAATTTCGTAGGCATGCTGCACACCTTGGTCAACAGTTCCACCACTTCCATTATTGGAGGTGTAAACTACCTGTCCTACACTGAAAGCAACTGTTCCACCAGTTCCTGAGGCATCACCACCTGAAGCATTGGTAGATTCTTGGGTATGTGCCAAGCCTACCCAAAGCAATCCTGCTAATAATGCAATGGGTTTTGCTTTCACACTAAAGAGCAGACGTATGTGTTTTGTCATATTACTTATTTTAAATTTTTCCTACTCTTTTAAAAAGGCTTTCAAGTTTCTCCTATCAAATTTATAGCTTTTTACTCAATAAAGTCTTTTTTTGATAATTGGGGTAATTTTATTTTTAGATACTGCTATTCTACCATTGCCAATCTGTTTATTTTGTTCTGCGAACAAAACTGGCAAATAACTTACTTTCTTGTTTTTTTGTTTCCTCCTTTAAATTTATTCATTTTAGGTCCTTTTCCCAATTTGTTGATTGGCGTATGGGTGGTATTATTTCTTTTCTTGTTTGAATTCGCTGGTTTTGTTGAATTGATAGCTGATTTCGGTTTTTGTTTTACCTGATTTTTCACCGGTTTTCGTTCGTCCTCATTCGATGAATTTTTTAGTAAATCATGAATAATCTCCATTTCACTGTCGGATAAATCCCTCCATTCACCGAGGGGCAAACCTTTTAATTCGATGTTCATAATTCGTACGCGTTCTAACTTCACGACTTCGTAGCCAAAAAATTCACACATTCTACGTATTTGACGATTGAGTCCTTGAATGAGTGTAATTCGAAAAACAGTTGTTGCCTCCTGGTTTACTTTGCATTTTTTTGTATTTACCCCCAAAATCGGAACTCCTTTCGATAGTGCTGCAATCATTTCTTGAGTGAGTGGCTTATTTACAGTTACCACGTATTCTTTCTCGTGTTGATTACCAGCACGTAAAATTTTATTAATGATGTCGCCGTTGTTTGTTAAAAATATGAGTCCTTGAGAGTCTTTATCGAGCCTTCCAATTGGAAATATTCTTGTAGGATGATTCACAAACTGCACGATATTGTCTCGAACACTTTCTTCGGTGGTAGAAGTAACTCCAACCGGTTTATTGAAAGCAATAAATACGATATCTTCTTCTTCTCGTGGTTCTAAATCATTTCCATTCACACGAACTTTATCTCCTGCTTTAACTTGATCACCAATTGCTGCTTTCCGATTATTGATAAATACCAAACCCCGCTCAATAAATTTATCCGCTTCGCGTCGCGAACACAAGCCACTTTCACTAATAAACTTATTTAATCGCATAATCTGAAAACCCAATTTTAAAATCCTAAAATTAATCGAAATAAATAAAAAATCACTGCAATAAAAATTGGAAGCTACTATTGACTTTTCAATTTTCATTTTCTTTATTGATTCAGTAAAAAAACCTTATACCAATTTACTTGTTAAACGACGCAATTGAAAATCTGTCTGGTATAATGCCGAGTTAGTTTTCAACGAGTATTCTATACGACAATTGATAACAACTTCGGTATTATTTGAAATTGCTCAAAAAGGATACATCGATTTGAACGCTTATTTTTTTAAATTCTTCTTTGCAATGCTTTTATCCAATGACTTTATCTTGCGTTCCAATTTCTTGATATCCTCTTCAATTGGCAATTCTTCTGGTTTAATTCCACTTTTTCCTAATAGAGCTCTCACATCTAGATTGTTGTGAACATGCTCTTCAGAAATTTTCTCTTCACCTTTGAGGTTGTTCTTGTTCACATTAAAATTGGTAATTTCAGTAGCCAATTGTTTTGCAGTAATTGTAATAGTTGGCAAGAAATCAGCCAAGGGTCTATTTTCTTTTATTCCTAACTTGCGTTTCATGTCACTTGTGTTATAACCACCAAACATAGCCCAATCTCCATAACTTCTGATTCTTGCGAATCCATAACTATCAACTCCTCTTTCGTAAATGTTTTTGGATAATTCCGTTTCTGTTGTAGCAAGCTTTTCACGTGCTTGCAAACGTTCCATGAGTTGAATTCGCTCCTCTAATAACTCTTGTTTACGTGTTTGAATTGCAAAATAACTTTGAGCAAAAGCAATTTGTTCTTTCTTCGGATCTCCGTTTTGTGCAATGAGATAACAAGCGTAACGAGTTAGCATTATATCTTCAACTTCTCGCTTTCCTCCTTTTCCTAACTCTATCATTTTGTTGACGTCAACAAAATGGTCTGAAACCACTCCTGCATTATTAATACAACTATCTTTTATAGTGCTGATTGGTTTTTAAAATCCGAAAAATAATCGAAAAAAATAAAGAATCTCCGCAATAAAAGTTGGAAGCTAAGCATAAAATTTAAAAACAAATTACTAATGCAAACATCAATCTGAATAGCCGACAAAACCAACAAAAAGACCGTTGAAATAGTCATTAATCGGGGCAGTGCAACGGTCTCACACTAATAAACTGGTGAGAAAGAACGTAATATACCATTATTACCAGAACTTGCCGTCGTTTTTATTTATTCCTATTCTTTTAGATTCAAGCATTCGCAGCGATAAACGCATCAAAGACCCTCCTTTTTCAAATCAATTCTAATCCCAAAAGATTATTAAAATCAATTCGTGTATAAATTCAAACGAGTTCAAATTAAATTTAAAAATATAAAGCTAATTTTACTTTATGAATGAAACACAGGCACGACAAGAAATTCATTGGTTGACAGGACAAATCAATCATCACAACCATTTGTATTATGTGGAAAGTAATCCTGAAGTTTCAGATTATGAGTTTGATGTGTTACTAAAACAATTACAAGATTTAGAAGCTACTTTCCCACAATTTGCTTCACCGAATAGCCCAACCAAAAGAGTTGGGGGCGACATTACCAAAAAGTTTGAAGCGGTTGCACATCGTTTTCCCATGTTGTCGCTATCTAATACCTATTCAGAAGAAGAAATCGTGGATTGGGAAAATCGTATCAAAAAGTTGATTGAAGCTCCAATTGAGTTTGTCTGTGAACTCAAATACGACGGCGTTGCAATTGGAATTCGTTACGAAAACGGTCAACTCACAAAAGCTGTAACGCGCGGCGACGGAGAAAAAGGCGAAGATGTAACTGCAAATGTGCGCACCATTCGTTCCATTCCTTTGAGTTTGAAAGGTGATTTCCCAGCTGATTTTGAGATTCGTGGAGAAATCTTTATGCCACACGCACAATTCAAGAAACTGAACGAAGAACGAGAGGACATTGGTGAGGCTTTATTTGCAAATCCAAGAAATACAGCTTCCGGAACTTTGAAAATGCAGGATTCTAAAGTCGTTGCAGAACGTGGTTTAGATTCGTATTTATATGGGATTTACGGGGCTGATATTCAAGCAAAAGGACATTTTGAATCCGTGCAACAAGCTGGAAATTGGGGTTTTAAAATACCATTAGACAAAAATAAATTCATTCTCAAAACGGATTCCATAGAAGGGATTATGGAATTTATTCATTATTGGGATAAAAAACGTGAGGATTTACCTTTCGATATCGATGGAATCGTATTGAAAGTAAATGATTATCAGCAACAAAAAACCTTAGGCTTCACAGCAAAATCGCCTCGTTGGGCAATCGCCTATAAATTCAAAGCGAATCGCGTTGAAACAAAATTAAACGAAGTTACCTACCAAGTTGGACGTACAGGTGCAATCACGCCAGTTGCGAATTTGACACCAGTTCTGCTGGGAGGAACAACTGTTAAACGTGCTTCTCTTCACAATGCTGACCAAATCGAAAAATTGGATTTACACGTTGGCGACTACGTTTACGTGGAAAAAGGAGGAGAAATCATTCCGAAAATTGTTGGTGTAAACCAGGACAAACGCAACGATTCGACTGTAAAATTAAAGTTTTTAGAAAATTGTCCAGAATGTCAAACGGCATTGATTAGAAGAGAAGGTGAAGCACAACATTACTGCCCAAATGACAAGACATGTCCACCACAAATAAAAGGAAGAATCGAACATTTCATCAGTCGCAAGGCAATGAATATGGACGGTTTGGGAACGGAAACAGTAGATTTATTGGTTGAAAAAGGACTCATTCATAACATCGCTGATTTATACGATTTGACTTATGAGCAAATTTTGAATCTCGACCGAATGGCAGAAAAGTCAGCTGATAATTTGATAATTGGCGTTGAATTGTCGAAAGAAGTTCCATTTGAGCGTGTGTTGTTCGGAATCGGAATTCGCTTTGTTGGAGAAACCGTTGCCAAAAAATTAGCGAAACATTTCAAGAATATTGAGAACATCAAAAATGCTCTTTACGACCAATTGGTAGAAGCAGATGAAATTGGTGAGAAAATCGCCATTTCCATTCAACAATTCTTTTTGGAAGAAGAAAATGTGTTACTAATCGAACGTTTAAAAGCGAAAGGCTTGCGTTTTGAAATAGAAGAAAAAGTTTCGCTGTCGCGTGTACTAGAAGGAAAAACAGTTGTCATTTCTGGTACTTTTGAAGCTTTTTCACGCGATGAATTGAAAGAATTAATTGAACGAAATGGCGGTAAAAATGGATCTTCAATTTCCAGTAAAACTGATTATTTAGTGGCTGGAGCAAATATGGGCCCAGCAAAATTAAAACAAGCAAATTCACTTAGAATAAATATATTAAGTGAGAATGAATTTATAAAATTGATCAATTCATTATGAAAAATAACCTTTGGAATACAACCCAATCACTACTCGTTGCCTTCAATTACGAAAACTTAGATCGTTTGCATGATTTTCGTATTTCTTTGGATAAAATATTAACCAGTAGCGCAATAGAACGTGTGATTATTATCGTTAACATTGACAAAGAAGTTGATAAAAATACGTTACCACCTCATTTTTTGATTTATTACAATTCACCTAGTGATTATAATTTCTTGGGAAAACTAAAAGATGTTCAATTAGAGGCCGAATTAAAAAAACAATACGACACTTTACTTTGGCTTGGAGAGACGAAAAAGAAAAGTTTCAATGAAGTTACAAAAGTGAAATTTTCAAATAAAATTGGCGTAAATACCAACGAGCCTTTTTTTGAATTGCATTTGAATTCAGAATCCGATGTACCCAGCGAAATGCTTAAATTTGTTGTAGAAACCTTAAATAAAATATCCATAGCATGAACAATCCATTTACAGGATCAGGAGTTGCATTAGTAACTCCATTTTACAAAGACGGAAGCATTGATTTTGATGCCTTAAAAAAACTAGTTCAACTTCAAATTGATGGTGGAACGGATTTTTTGGTCGTTCAAGGAACAACAGGTGAATCGCCAACTTTATCACAAGATGAGAAAATGCAAGTTTTAAAAACGGTAATGGAACAGAATCAAGGGAAATTAAAAATCGTTTATGGAGTTGGAGGGAACAATACATTAGCTGTTGGTGAAACTTTAAAGAAAGTTCCTGCTGGCGTTGATGGAATCTTGTCTGTTTCGCCTTATTACAACAAGCCGATTCAAAAAGGAATCATCGAGCATTATAAATACATTGCTTCTTGTACCGATTTACCAATAATTTTATACAACGTTCCAGGACGAACAGGTTCAAATGTGTTACCTGAAACAACAATAGCTTTGGCTGAAATTTCAAACATTGTTGCAATGAAAGAAGCATCTGGAAGTATGGAACAAATTATGGAAATTATTCGATTGAGAAAACCAGATTTTGGAGTTTTGTCAGGTGATGATGCGATTACAATGCCTTTGATTGCTGCTGGCGCAGATGGTGGTATTTCAGTGGTTGCCAATGCTTTCCCCGAGAAATTTTCTGCTATGGTGCATGCATCAATGGAGGGAGATTTGGATACAGCACGCAAAGAACACTACGATTTATTACCCATTACAAAAATGTTTTTCGAAGAAGGAAATCCTGGCGGTGTAAAAGTGGCACTTGCCGTACGAGAAATTATGGAAGAAAATATGCGCTTACCTTTGTTTCCTATTTCTGATGGATTAAAATCAAGAATTACTTTAGAAACCAATAATTTATTGGGAATATAAAAAGAAAATATCAACAAAAAAATAGAGGAGAATTACAATTCGCCCCTATTTTTTTTTTTGTTGAATGTCTGTTATTATATTTTAGCATTTAAACTTGCCCAAGAACCACCATTGTGCGCATCATAGCCTTTTGATTTTAAAATTCCTTTGGCAGATCCGCTCCTCATTCCTGAGGCACAGCAAGTAATTATTACTTTATTTTTTGGGATTTTGCTTAAAGAGCCAGCAATTTCTGGAAGTGGAATATTTAAAGAACCCTTGATGTGTCCCGATTTGAACTCACCTTGTGAACGAACATCAATAATCAATGCACCATTTTGTACTAATTCTTTGTAATCCACAGACTTGATACCGAATAATTTTGAGAAAAAAGACATAATTTATTGTTTTACAAGGTAATTAACATCTAACCAAGAACCTCCATTTCTACATTCTACACCGATTGACTGGAAATAGTGAGTTGCTTGTCCACTTCTATTTCCACTTGCACAACAGAAAACAACTGGCTGCTCCATTGCTCTAATTTCTTCAATATGAGCTGTGATTTCTTGCAGAGGAATATTTACAGAACCTACAACATGACCTCCGTTGTATTCAGCATGAGTTCTAACATCTACGATAGTTCCAATTTTAGACATAATTTAATTTTTGTATGTTATTAACTTTTTAACCAAATGAAAAATTAAGTCTCCAATTAAAGCACCCATCAATATGTTAAAGAAGATATTTGAACGAATAGCGCAGCCTGTTTCGCACGGAAATAAAACGAAATAAATTATTCCACCGATACTACCAATCACATATCCCAATAAATTAACTAACGTAGTAACTTTTATCATTTCTTAATTTTTGACCAAAATTAAAGCGCATGTTTATTTCTATTTGTAACTTTCAGTACACTTTAAACTCAGTTCTAAAATAGTTCCTTATTTTTGAAAAAAAAACATAAATTTTATGAAACACGTCTCTCTAGCTGCTATTGAAAGAGCTATCGAAGTTGTTGACAATTTAGATGATGATCAATTAGAATCAATATTTGAGAAGTATGCAGAAACGCAGCAAATGCTGTTGGATTACGTAATGTCTGCGCCCACCGAATACGAAAACGAAGAGTTGGAAGGATTATTAGTTTACTATTTTTGTCTTATTAACGAGTGCTTTAGCCAAGAAGGAATTAAAATCAGAACGATAATTGAAGAAGATATTGACGAACTGGAAGAACCTTATTTTGACATGCTCGACCAGTATTTTGAGGACGAAGACGAAGAAATTATAGAGTCTTTTTGCGATCAACCTGAACTAACACAATTTATGGCGATGGAAGTTTCAACAGATGATGAGGACGGAAGTTCGTTTAGTGATGATACAGCAAGTCAATTGTTTATCGTTACCTTGGCGATGATTAGTTTAATGAATCGTGCAATTGAAGCTTAGATTTAAAGCTACTTTTATTATTAAATTCTGCTTCAAAACAATTTTTTCTAGTTACAATTCTGCTATTATTTATGTTTAAACACACTTTTTGAGAATGTTGAAAATTGACATGCATACCCATATTATTCCGAAAATTATGCCCAATTGGACAGAGAAATTCGGTTATGGAAAATTTATCAATTTAGTTCACAACGTCGATCGCTCGGCTGACATGATGCAAGGAGGTCAGTTTTTTAGAAGAATTCAAGAAAATTGTTGGAACGAAGAATTGAGAATTGGTGAATATGAGCAATTTAACACGCAAGTACAGGTCGTTTGTACCATTCCCGTTTTGTTTTCTTATTGGGCTAAAACAGAGGATTGTGTTGAACTTTCTCGTTTTTTAAATGATCATATCGCTGATTTGGTAGCGAAATATCCTAAGAATTACATAGGTCTGGCAACTATTCCAATGCAAGATACCGAAGCCGCAATTAAAGAATTAGAACGAGTAAAAGCAACAGGACACGTCGGGATTCAAATTGGTTCAAACATCAACGACGAAAATTTAAGTGAAGAACGTTTTTTTCCAATTTTTGAAGCATGTGAGCGCTTAGGAATGGCTGTGATGGTCCATCCTTGGCAAATGATGGGATTTGACTCAATGAAAAAATACTGGTTGCCTTGGTTGGTTGGAATGCCTGCTGAAACTTCACGCGCAGCTTGTTCAATGATTTTTGGTGGAGTTCTAGAGCGATTACCAAATTTACGTGTGTGTTTTTCGCATGCAGGTGGTTCGTTTTTACCAACCTTAGGACGGATTGAACATGGATTTAATTGTCGCCCAGATTTGGTTGCTGTTGATAATCAAGTAAATCCAAGAGAATATATCGGTAAATTTTGGGTGGATTGTATTACGCACGATATAGATGCTTTGAAGTACATTCTTAAAATGCAAGGTTCAAAACGTGTTTGTTTAGGTTCAGATTATCCTTTCCCTTTGGGTGATTTAGAGATTGGAAAATTCATCGAAGAAAGTGATCTATCGAAAGAAACGATTGAAGATATTTTCTCCCATTCTACTCTGGAATGGCTGGATTTGAAGAAAGATCTTTTTATTTAGGATCTCGGATTGCGAATTGAAATTTCTCATTCTCTCATTTCTCATTACCTCATAATATCCTAAAGTCCTAAAATCTTAAAGTCCTAAAGTCAAAATAAACTAATCAATCTCATATTTCAATCGCATAGTAATATTCGCTGTTTTACGGCGAGAAGAAGTATTGAAACTTCCGCCCCAGTCATATTCTTCAGCTGAGTTTTCTGCAGTAATTTGAAAAACACCCATATCTGCGGTTTTAAGTTTTCCTAAAGATCCCCCAGCATTTTCTGCTATTTTTTCTGCTCTACTGTAAGCATCTTTTGTTGCTTGTTCAATCATTTTAAGTTTTAATTCAGCCAATTTTGTGTAGTAATATTCCGGTGCAAAAGAGTTTAATTCAATTCCTGCATCAATCAATTGTGAAACTTCGCGCGATGTTTTTTCAACCAAATCCACATTTTTAGATCGAACTTTTAAACCTTGCGTTAAATTATAACCCGTGAAATAAGAAGTACGCACACTACCATTTTCATCGTACTCATAGCTAAATTCTTTTTGAATATCGGCAGCTTCAAAAACAATATCTGATTCTGGAATTCCTTTTGATTTCAAGTAAGATTTCACTTTTCTAACATCCGCATTCAAATCTGCATAAGCTTGTTTAAGCTCGAAGTTCTTCTTGGAAAAGTTAGCTCTCCAAACAATTAAATCGGAATCGAAACTTGTCTCACCAAGACCAGTAACACTAATTACAGGATCCTCTTTACCTTTTGATAAATAAGAGTTTCCTAGAATATAGCCGGTCATAATAACAGATACTGAAATTAAAATGGTCGCAATATTTGCTTTTAGAAAGTTCATAGGTAAAAATTTTGTTAAAAGTAAGAAAATTGTTTTGACGAAAAAATAAAACCTTGTATTTCATTTTTCAAATTTGTGGGTCAATAATTTTATCATTAAGTGGCGCGATTTTTTTGTAAATTTGTTTTCAATTACTAATTCATTTTTAATGAAACTTCTATCGATTTTATTGTTTCTTTTTATTGCCATCAACGTAAAGTTAGTTTCGGCTCAAAAATTTACTTTAGATGAGTTATTTTTATTTCAACGATTGGAATTAGGTCAATTAAACGATACTTTACTAACCCGAAAATGGAAGTTTTTTAAATCAGAAAGGCAAACAGAAACGAAGTATGGAGAATCAATTTGGTATTTTGGTAAATTAGAAAAGTATAAAATAAAAGCAGAAGGTTGGTTCTATTTTTTGGCCGCAGATTCTCTACCCAACCGAATTATATATCAGTTTCAAAAACAAGAACAACTAAATGCTTTCAAACTTCAACTCGACAAACCTGTTTTTCGAGAGATTGGTTCTGAAATGTATGAAGGTAGTATCATCGTTTATTATCGCGGTAAGGATTTCGTTGTAGGAACCACTATTTTTCCTGAAGATAATATTTCTGCTTATGCCTTAACGATTTATACCGTTGAAGATTATCTAAAACTAAAGGGAATCAAAGAAGAAGCTATTAAAAAGAAAAACTGATTGTTTCATTTGATTTATTTCGTTTTTAATTCCATTTCAAAATTCAAACAACTCCTTATCTTTGCGCCATGAGTTCAAAATGGTACGGAGAAGATATGCGCATCGGTTTACTGGGCGGAGGTCAATTGGGTAGAATGCTACTTCAAGAAGCAATCGATTTAAATATTCATTTACATTGTTTAGATCCCGATAATAATGCTCCTTGCGCTAAAATTGCTCATTCATTCACTGTTGGAAGCTTAACTGACTATGAAACTGTTATCAATTTCGGAAAAGACAAACATTTAATTAGTGTTGAAATAGAAAATGTCAACGTTGAAGCTTTAAAAGATCTCGAAAAGTCAGGAGTAAAAGTTTTTCCGCAACCTCACCTACTTGAACTTATTCAAGATAAAGGTTTACAAAAACAGTTTTATCAAGAGCATCAGATTCCAACGGCGCCTTTTGTGCTCATTGAAAATAAAGTGGAATTAGTAGAAAAAGCGACGTTTCCAATTGTGCATAAATTGCGAAAAGGTGGCTATGATGGGAGAGGAGTGAATGTGTTAAAAAGTAAGGAGGATGCAGAAAATTCATTTGATTCTCCTTCTATTTTAGAAGAAAAAATCCCTTTTGTAAAAGAGCTTTCAGTAATTGTTGCAAGAAATGAAAAAGGTCAAACGAAAACTTTTCCAGCTGTTGAATGTGAGTTTAATCCAGAAGCGAATTTGGTTGAATTTTTATTTGCTCCAGCTGAAATTAATTCCGATATAGAAAAACAAGCAGCAGATTTGGCAATCGATGTAATAGAAAAATTAGGAATGGTTGGCTTGTTGGCCGTTGAATTTTTCTTGGATGAAAATGGAAATTTATTGGTTAATGAAATCGCTCCTAGACCACACAATAGTGGACATCACACGATTGAATGCAATGTAACATCTCAATTTGCTCAGCATTTACGTGCGATTTTAAATTTGCCCTTAGGTTCGACAGAAATTTTGCAAGCAGGAGCAATGATAAATTTGTTGGGCGAAAAAAGATTTGAAGGAAAAGCAGTTTACGATGGACTAGACAAAGCTCTTGAAATTGAAGGCGTTTATCCTCATATTTATGGAAAAGAAATTACCAAACCTTTCCGTAAAATGGGACATGTAACAATTACTGATACTGACTTAGAAAAAGTAAAGTTAAAAGCCAAAAAAGTTCAAGGTTTGATTAAGGTTGTAAGTGAATAGTTAAGGAATTCTTGATGCTTAAGTCTTGATGCTTGATTAAAATCCTACTTCGAATTAAGATTTGTCATTTCAATTCTACGAGTATAATACCCAATCAAAAATTGAGCAACAAAAATCAAAATTCCTCGTTTCGAATTGAGATTCACCAATAGTATCTTCGAACAAAAATCCCCAATCAAAAATTAAGAATTAAAAATTCAAAATCCATTTAACTCCCTCAATTAAAGTTAATTAATCATTAATAAATCATAGAATAGAATTTTTCCTTAAAATATACGTACCTTTGCACCCAATTTTAAAAATACAAAATGACATTTGAAGAGCTCGGATTGAAGAGCGAGGTGCTGAAGTCGTTAACAGAATTGGGTTTTACAGCACCAACTCCAATCCAAGAAAAAGCAATTCCTTACCTATTACAGGAAGATTGCGACTTTGTCGGCTTAGCGCAGACAGGTACAGGGAAAACGGCAGCATTTGGCTTGCCACTAATCAACAACATCGATACAAAAGCTAGACTCCCACAGGGTTTAATTATCTGCCCGACAAGAGAGTTGTGTTTGCAAATCACTAAAGATTTAGAGGTTTTCTCTAAATACGTAGATTGCAGCATCGTTCCAGTTTATGGCGGAACTGACATTCGTAAACAAATTACTGATGTTAAAAGAGGAGTTTCAATTATCGTTGCAACACCAGGACGTTTGATGGATTTAATCAATCGTAAAGTGGTTCAACTTTCACAAGTACGTTACGTTATCTTAGACGAAGCGGACGAAATGTTGAATATGGGTTTCAAAGAAGACATCGACGGAATCTTAGAAACTACACCCGTTGAAAAGAACGTCTGGTTGTTCTCGGCTACTATGCCATCAGAAGTTGCTCGCATCGCGAAAACTTACATGCATGATCCTTTAGAGGTTTCTATCGGTCACAAAAATCAAAGCAACGAAAACATTGATCACATTTATTACCAAGTAAAAGAAAAAGATCGTTACGAAGCTGTAAAACGCTTAATCGATTTTAATCCAAATATTTACGGTTTAATTTTCTGTCGTACGCGTAACGAAACTGCTACGGTTGCTGAAAAATTAAGTCGTGATGGTTACAATGCTGAACCTTTACATGGTGATTTGACGCAAGCAATGCGCGACCGTGTAATGGATCGTTTTAGAAGTAAAGAATTACAAATCCTTGTAGCGACAGACGTTGCAGCGAGAGGTTTGGATATCGACAATATTACACACGTTATCAATTACAACCTTCCTGACGATATCGAAAACTACACACATAGAAGCGGTAGAACGGCACGTGCAGGTAGAAAAGGAGAATCTTTAGTGTTGATTAACACGCGTGAGATGATGAAAATCAAAGCGATTGAACGTCAAATGCGTACAACATTCACAGTTGGAACAATTCCAGAAGCAGAACAAATTTGTGAAATTCAGTTGATGAAATTGATTAACAAAACAATCGCTACTGAAGTTCGTGAGAAAGACATCGAGAAATTTATGCCGCAAATTTTGGCAGCTTTCGAAGAACTTTCTAAAGAAGAAGTTATCAAACGATTTGTTTCTACAGAATTCAATCGTTTCATCGAGTACTATCAACGTGCAGGTGATTTGAATGTTTCAGCAGGAAGAGGAAGCGATGACCGTTCTGAGCGTCCTTTGAGAAGAGATCGTGGACAAGAAGAAGGAAAAACTCGTTTCTTCGTGAACTTAGGTAAAAGAGACGGATTGAATCCTGGTGCTTTATTGCGTATCGTTTGTGATGCTACAGGTTTGAATTCAGGAGCAATTGGTCGTATTGACTTACTTCCATCATTCTCTTTCTTCGAAGCAGATCAAGATCATGCAGAAAAAATCATTCAAAATGTAAACGGAACTGACTTTGAAGGTCACCAAGTAAAAATCGAAATCACTCAGAAAAAAGACACTGGTTTTAGTGGCGGTGGCGGAAGAAGCGAAAGAGGTGGTGATGCATCAAGAGGTCGTGGACGTTTCGGAGGAGACTCTAAACCAAAAAGCTACGGTGGCGGAAGCGGCGGTGGTTATTCTGGTGGAGGTGGCAGAAGTGGCGGATTTTCACCAAGAAAAAGTGGTGGAGATTTCAAAAGCGGTGGCGATTTCAAAGGTGGTGGTGACTTCAAACGTGGAGGATCTGACAAACCAACTGGAGACAGAGCTAGAAGAAGTACTGGTGGAGACGATCGTAAATCTGACGGTGGTGGAAGCTACGGAGGAAGAAAGAAATATTGAGAATTGAACTGAGAATTGAAAGTTGAAAGTGAAGAGATAAAAGTGAAAAATGAATTGCAGATTGCAAATTGCAATTCATTTTTAAAATTTTCAAATCACACTTTGTCCTAAAGTCTTCAAATCTTAAAGTCCTAACATCCTAAAGTCTTAGAATCTTAATGTCCTAACATCTTAAGGTCCCAAAATCAAAAAAGTAAAAAAAAGAATAAAGTAAACAATGGAAATAAGAAACATCGCAATTATCGCCCACGTTGACCACGGTAAGACTACGTTGGTAGATAAAATGATTGACGCTGGAAACGTTGAAAATGAAAGAGAACGTTTGACTGGTGATTTAATAATGGATAACAATGATTTAGAGCGTGAGAGAGGAATCACAATCGTTTCTAAAAACGTTTCAGTATTATATAAAGGTACAAAAATCAATATCATTGACACTCCAGGTCACGCCGACTTTGGTGGTGAAGTTGAACGTGTGTTGAACATGGCTGATGGTGTTTGTTTGTTGGTGGATGCTTTTGAAGGCCCAATGCCACAAACACGCTTCGTACTTGGAAAAGCCTTGGCTTTGGGTTTAAAACCACTTTTGGTAATCAATAAAGTAGACAAAGAAAACTGTACACCTGAAGAAGTTCACGAAAAAGTTTTCGATTTGATGTTCGAATTAGATGCAAACGAAGACCAATTGGAATTCCCAACAATTTATGGTTCTGCTAAAAATGGTTGGATGGCTGAAGATTGGAAAACTCCGAAAACAGACATTACAGCATTATTGGATAAAATCTTAGAATATTTCCCGCCGATTACAATTCCTGAAGGAAATACACAAATGTTGATTACATCTTTGGATTATTCATCGTATGTTGGACGTATCGCAATCGGTCGTTTAACTCGTGGAGAAATCAGAGAAAATCAACCAGTTATGGTTTCTAAATCGGATGGTACTCTTCAAAAACATAAAATCAAAGAAGTTTTCGTATTTGAAGGAATCGAAAGAAGAAAAGTTGATTCTGTTCAACCAGGAGATATTTGTGCAATTACAGGTATTGAAGGTTTTGAAATTGGTGACTCGATTTGTGATTTTGAAAATCCTGAACCAATGGCAACAATCAAAATGGACGAGCCTACAATGAGTATGTTGTTTTCTATCAACGATTCACCATTCTTCGGAAAAGAAGGGAAATTTGTAACATCTCGTCACATTTCTGACCGTTTAAACAAAGAATTAGAGAAAAACTTGGCGTTACGTGTTCATGACACTGACAAAGCTGATAAATGGATGGTTTTCGGTCGTGGAGTATTACATTTATCTGTATTGATTGAAACAATGCGTCGTGAAGGTTATGAAATGCAAGTTGGTCAGCCACAAGTAATTATCAAAGAAGTTGACGGTGTTAAATGTGAGCCAGTTGAAGAATTGACAATCGATTTACCAGAAGTACACAGTGGTACAGCGGTTGAAGCAGTTACGAAAAGAAAAGGTGAAATGAAAAATATGGTTCCGAAAGGTGAGCGTATGATCATCACTTTTGAAATTCCTTCTCGTGGAATTATCGGTTTACGTAATTATTTATTGACACAAACTGCTGGTGAAGCAATTATGAATCACCGTTTCTTGGAATACCAACCGTACAAAGGAGAAATTCCTGGAAGACAAAATGGTTCGTTAATTTCAATGGAGCAAGGAGTTTCGATTCCATTTTCATTGAACAACTTACAAGAGCGTGGAAAATTCTTCATCTCACCAAGTGAAAACATTTACGAAGGTCAGGTAATTGGAGAAAATTCTCGTGCTGGTGATATGATTGTTAACGTTACTAAAACGAAGAAAATGTCGAATATGCGTTCGTCTGGAGCAGATGAAAAAGTACGTTTGGCGCCACCAAAAATCTTCAGTTTGGAAGAATGTTTAGAATACATCCAAGGTGATGAGTATGTAGAAGTTACACCTCAAAACTTACGTATTCGTAAAATCTTATTGAAAGAATCAGATAGAAAAAGAGGCGGAAAAGCTTAATTTTCTAACTATTGTAAATACTAAAACACTCGTCATTGGCGGGTGTTTTTTTTTGTTTTAAAAAATCAGAATTGTTCAAAAGCACCTAATCCAAACAAAGCGAAATCATATTTTGCAGGATCGTTTTCGTCGAAAATTCGTAAAGTTTGAATCAATTCTTCATTCGTAGTCCAATCATTTTGAGTTCTGGAGAGTAAACCCAATTTTCGAGCAATGTTTCCTGTATGAACGTCTAAAGGAATGTATAATTCTGAAGGAGAAATGGATTTCCAAATTCCAAAATCTACACCCTTATTCGAATCGCGAACCATCCATCTTAAAAACATAACGAGGCGTTTACAAGCAGAATTTGCAAGTGGATTTGAGATGTGTTTTTCAGAACGTGATAGATGTTCAGTAGCTAAAAATACAGTTCTAAAATTGTGAATTCTACCTTTTAAACCTTCAAGTTCTTTATTAAAAGAAAAGGATTTTTCTAAACCTCCATTTTCGTAAATAGAACGCAAACTTCTGAAAAAGAAATCTAAATCTTCAGCGTTGAAAGTTCGATGTACAAATTTTAAATCCTTATTATTTGAATAGTTTTTAATAAATTCAAAAGGCTCATTTTCCATAATTTCAACTAACTTTTTACCGTTAGTAATGATACTTTTGCGATTTCCCCATGCGATTGTTGCTAATAAAAAGCCCATAATTTCAACATCTTCTTTTCGAGTAAAGAGATGTGGTATTTGAATTGGATCCGAGGAAATAAAAGCTGAATTCTCGTATTGGTTTACTTTAAAATCTAGAAATTCTTTGAGCTCATTTTGATTCATTCCCCAAAGATAATCGCTAATTATTTTGAAATGATGATTCATATTAACTAATCAGCAACCTACAACTCAGCAATAACAAATAAAGGATTTAGAAATTTTGTCTGTTTTTAATTGTTTTTTAATGGTCATATGGACCGCGTTAGCAGTAACGAAGCTAATAGCCAATTAAATTCATCCTTGATGATGTCGAAACTCTTTATGGCTTATTTCATAATATTCGAGACCGAACGATTTTGCTGATGATCCTTTTTTTTTGCAAATTCAATTATTAATTCATTTTTGGATTGGTTTTCATTACTGTAACGAGCTTTTTATTTAATTTGTCTCCTTGTAAATTGATTTTTATTCAATTTGATCTTGAACTATAAAATCCTCTCATATTTCTAAATTTCCTTCAAAAACCACAAATCACAAGCTGTGTGTCCAGAATTTCCAAGCGACTGATTGAGTTGTTTAAATCCTGCTTGGAGATACATATTTACTGCCTTAGCATATTCAGGTAAACTTTCGATATAAATAGATTTATACCCCATTTCAAGTGCGGATTCGGTGCATTTATTCATTAATTCTAACCCAAAACCATTACCTCTAACATCTTTTGAAATGTAGAATTTAACTAATTCAACACACTTTTCAGGTAAACCTTGTGTAGGAAATATACCGCAGCAGCCAACTGCTTTACTTTCAATTTCCAGTACCCACAAAATAGAATTTTCTTCTTGAAATAACTCAAACAAATAGTCAGTGGTTGGATCTGAAAACACCGTTCCTTGTTGTGGAGCTTCGTGTTCAACAAATACTTGACGAATCATTGAAGCTAATTCGAAATTATCATTTTGTTGGATGGTTCGAATGGTTGCATTCATTTCTTGCTGTTAAATAAGAAGGAGACCTTTCGATCTCCTTCTTTGTTTTATTTACTTGCAGGATAAACCTACTTTTTTATTTGATTTTACAAGTGAATTACTTCACCATAAGCTGCTGCTGCTGCTTCCATAATTGCTTCAGACATTGTTGGATGTGGGTGAACCGTTTTAATCAATTCTTCACCTGTTGTCTCTAATTTACGAACTGCAACTAATTCAGCAACCATTTCTGTAACATTTGCACCAATCATGTGACCTCCTAAAAGTTCACCGTATTTTGCATCGAAGATTAATTTTACAAAACCATCTTTTGCTCCAGCTGCACTTGCTTTACCTGAAGCTGAGAAAGGGAATTTTCCAACTTTAATTTCATAACCCGCTTCTTTCGCAGCTTTTTCTGTCATACCAACAGATGCAACCTCAGGTGAACAGTATGTACATCCTGGGATATTACCATAATTCAATGGTTCTGGGTGGTGACCTGCGATTTTCTCCACACAAATAATTCCTTCTGCTGAAGCAACGTGTGCTAAAGCTGGACCTGGAACAACATCACCAATTGCATAATATCCAGGGATATTTGTTTGGTAATAGTCATTCACTAAAATACGACCTTTATCCACAACGATTCCAACTTCCTCTAATCCAATATTTTCGATATTTGCTTGAATTCCAACTGCAGAAAGAACAACATCACATTCGATTTTCTCTTCGCCTTTTGCAGTTTTAACTGTAACCACACAACCTGCTCCTTTTGTATCTACAGATTCTACAGAAGCATTTGTCATTATTTTAATTCCAGATTTTTTGAAGGATTTTTCCAATTGTTTTGATACTTCCTCGTCTTCAACGGGAACAATGTTTGGCAAATATTCAACAACTGTAACTTCTGTGCCAATTGCATTGTAGAAATAAGCAAATTCAACACCAATAGCTCCTGAACCAACGACTACTAACCTTTTTGGTTGTGTTGCCAACGTCATTGCTTGACGGTATCCGATGATTTTTTCACCATCTTGCGGAAGGTTTGGCAATTCACGAGAGCGTGCTCCAGTTGAAATAATAACTCCTTTTGATGCTGTATATTCAGTTGTAGTTCCAGCTTCATCCGTTACAGCAACTGTTTTACCAGCTTTTATTACACCAGTTCCTTTTAAAACTTCAATTTTATTTTTCTTCATTAAGAATTGAATACCATTGCTCATTCCATTTGCAACGTCACGGCTTCTTTTAACCATTCCTGAAAAATCAGCAGTTGCTCCATTTACAGTGATTCCGTAATCAGCTGCATGCGAAATATATTCAAAAACGTTGGCAGATTTTAATAATGCTTTCGTTGGAATACAACCCCAATTTAAACAAATACCACCAAGCTCTTCACGCTCAACGATAGCTGTTTTTAAACCTAATTGTGATGCGCGAATGGCAGTTACATATCCGCCAGGTCCGCTACCAAGAACAATAATATCGTAATTCATAATTTTAATTTTAAGGCACAAAATTAATGAAAAAAAATAGAGCGTTATAAACCAATTCGAAAACAAGATTTTTTTCTTTTGACACATGCTTTTTTTCAATCTTTCAATGTTAAAAAAATAGCATAAATAGCATATTCTTAGGTAGCCGTTTCTTTAATTAATGCTTACTTTTGCTCTGAAAAATTTTAGAATGGAAAGCACACTTCAAAAAGAAGCAACACTCGAGCAGGCAATTGATTTAGGACTGAGAGCAGACGAGTTTGAAATGATCAAAGAAATTTTAGGAAGAACTCCAAATTTTACGGAAACAGCTGTTTATTCAGTGATGTGGTCGGAACATTGTTCTTACAAAAATTCGATTTTATGGTTAAAAACTTTACCTAAGGATGGCCCTCACATGTTGGTTAAAGCAGGTGAAGAAAACGCTGGTTTAGTTGATATTGGGGATGGTTTGGGTTGTGTTTTCAAAATTGAATCGCACAATCACCCAAGTGCCTTAGAGCCTTATCAAGGAGCTGCAACAGGTGTTGGTGGAATAAATCGCGATATTTTTACGATGGGTGCTCGTCCAATTGCTCAGTTGAATTCTTTGCGTTTTGGAAACATTGAACAAGCTAGAACAAAATGGTTAGTGAAAGGTGTGACTAAAGGAATTGGCGATTATGGAAATGCTTTTGGTATTCCAATCGTTGGTGGAGAAGTATTTTTTGATGATTCTTACAATACAAATCCTTTAGTAAATGCTTTTTCAGCTGGGTTAATTGATACAAAGAAAATGATTTCTGCAACTGCAAAGGGTCCTGGCAATCCTGTGTTTATCGTTGGTTCAGCTACAGGAAAAGATGGAATCGCTGGTGCTGCTTTTGCATCTAAAGATATTACTGAAGATTCAGCGAATGATTTACCTTCTGTTCAAGTTGGAGATCCATTTATGGAAAAATTACTCTTGGAGGCAACAATGGAATTAGCTGGAACGGATTGTATTCGTGGAATGCAAGATATGGGTGCGGCAGGAATTACTTGTTCAACAAATGAAATGAGCGCAGCAGGAAATGTAGGGATGGATATTCATTTAGACAAAGTTCCAACTCGACAAGACAATATGTTACCCTATGAGATTTTACTTTCCGAATCACAAGAACGAATGTTAGTTGTTGTTGAAAAAGGAAAAGAATCTGTAGTAAAAGATATTTTTGACAAATGGGATTTACATGCTGAGGAAATTGGTGTGGTGACTGATTCTGATCGTGTTCGTTATTTTATGAACGGCGAAATGGTTGGAGATGTACCTTGTAAATCATTGGTTTTAGGTGGAGGTGCACCACAATACAAAAGAGAATATAAAGAACCAGCTTATTACCAAGAATTTAAGAAGTTCTCAATTGATTCAGTTAAAATGCCTGAAAATTTAAAAGAAGTTGGATTTAAGTTGTTGGGGTTACCAAACATCGCATCAAAACGTTGGGTGTATGAGCAATACGATTCAATGGTTGGTACAAAAAATATGACAACAAATCGTCCATCGGATGCAGGAGTTGTAAATATTAAAGGGACAAATAAAGCATTAGCAATGACTGTGGATTGTAATTCACGTTATGTAAACGCTGATCCAGAAATTGGAACAATGATTGCAGTTTCTGAAGCGGCAAGAAATATTGTTTGTGCTGGTGGAATTCCAAGCGCAATTACAAACTGTTTAAACTTTGGAAATCCATATAATCCAGAATCCTATTGGCAATTTGTTGGTGCTATTAAAGGAATGTCAGCAGCTTGTTTGAAATTTGAAACGCCAGTAACAGGTGGAAATGTTTCTTTCTACAATCAAACTTCTATGAACGGAGTTGAAGTCCCAGTGTTCCCTACTCCAACGATTGGTATGATTGGAATTGTGCCTAATAAGGATAAAGTAATGACTTTAGACTTCAAACAAAAAGGAGACTTGATTTTCTTAATTGGTGATTATATTGAAGATATTGCATCCTCTGAATATTTAGCAACTTACCTCGGAATAAAAGCATCGCCGGCACCTTATTTTGATTTGGAGAAAGAATATGAAATGCAAAATGCCGTTAAAGGTTTGATTGAACATAATTTAGTAAATGCTGTTCATGATGTTGCCGACGGTGGATTATATGTAACTTTGGTTGAAATGTCAATGCCAAGAGAATTAGGATTTGATATTGTTACTGACTCTGAAGTGCGTGAAGATGCATTCTTATTCGGTGAAGGTCAAGGTCGTGTAGTTGTTACAGTTACAGAAGAACAAGAAGAAGAATTCTTAGAATATATGGTAGAGACAGGAGTTAATTTAACACTACTTGGACACGTTACCAAAGGAAAACTGCAAGTTGATGAATTACCTTATGGTTTCATTTCAGAAGCAAAAGAAATTTATGATAATGCACTTGCTAAACATTTAGAAAATTAAAATGGAATACAACACAACTAGAAATCATCTGATTCTACCAGAGTATGGCAGAAATGTTCAAAACATGATTGCACATGCTAAAGAATTAGTGGATCGTTCTGAAAGAAATAGAGCTGTTCAAGCAATCATTGAAGTAATGGGGCAATTGAACCCACATTTACGCGATGTTGATGATTACCGCCACAAGCTTTGGACTCATTTATTTGTAATGGCAAACTTCGATTTAGATGTTGATACGCCTTACGAAATTCCGAAACCGGAAGTATTAAACGAAAAACCGGAATGGATGGAATATCCAAAAAGCAATATCAAATACGGACATTACGGAAAATATACACCAATGATTTTGGAAACAGCGAAAACTACCGAGGATCCAAATGAAAAGGAATATTTGAAAAATTCAATGGCAAATTTTATGAAAAAGCAATATCTTTCTCATAACAATGATGCAGTTGAAAACAATGTTATCGCTGGTCATTTGAAAGAGTTGTCTGACGGAGAGCTAATCCTTGAAAACCCAGATGAATTAGTAAATACAAATACAATTCTTCGTTCAATGGGAATTGGACCAAATAACAACAACAATAATAAGAAATTTGGGAAGAAACCAAATTTCAAACAGAAACAAAACCAAAATCAAAAACAAAAATTCAAAAAGCAATAAGATATGGCTTCATTTGAAATATATGGTGGAAAACCTTTAAAAGGGGAATTATATCCTCAAGGTGCAAAAAACGAAGCACTTCAAGTTTTATGTGCCCCTCTTTTAACCGAAGATAAAGTGACGATTTCTAACATTCCTGATATTGTGGATGTAAATAAATTGATGGCTTTACTACAAACGATGGGTGTTAAGATCGAAAAAGTTGAAAAAGGCACTTATATTTTTCAAGCGAAGGACATTGATTTATCCTATTTAGAAACAGAAGACTTCAAAAAAAGAGCTTCAGCGCTACGTGGTTCTATTATGATTGTTGGTCCTTTGTTAGCACGTTTCGGAAGAGGATTTATTCCAAAACCTGGTGGGGATAAAATTGGTAGACGTCGATTGGATACACATTTTGAGGGGTTTGCAAAGTTAGGTGCCAAGTTCAATTACGATGCTGGCGAACATTTTTATTCTGTTGAAGCTAAAAAATTAAAAGGAACCTACATTCACTTGGATGAAGCTTCTGTTACTGGTACTGCAAATGTTTTAATGGCTGCTGTTATGGCAGAAGGAACAACAACTTTTTATAATGCTGCTTGCGAACCATATATTCAACAGTTGTGCAAAATGTTGAATTCAATGGGAGCAAAAATTTCTGGAATTAGCTCAAATCTATTGATAATTGAAGGCGTTAAAGAATTGAAAGGTTGTTACCACCGAATTCTTCCTGATATGATTGAAATTGGAAGTTTCATTGGTTTGGCTGCAATGACGCAATCTGAAATAACAATCAAAGATGTAAGTTGGGACAACTTAGGTGTCATTCCAAATGTTTTCCGTAGAATGGGAATTAAATTGGAAAGAAGAGGAGACGACATCTATATTCCAGCTCAAGAAAAATATGAAATCGATACGTTTATAGATGGTTCTATTTTAACGATATACGATGCTCCCTGGCCTGGTTTTACTCCTGATTTACTTTCTATAATTTTAGTGGTGGCAACTCAAGCGAAAGGCTCCGTTTTGATTCACCAAAAAATGTTTGAGTCGCGTTTATTCTTCGTCGATAAATTAATTGATATGGGTGCTCAAATAATTCTTTGTGATCCACATAGAGCAACTGTAATTGGATTGAATAGAGAACATTCACTGAAAGGGATTAACATGACTTCACCTGATATTCGTGCGGGAGTTTCCTTATTAATCGCTGCACTTTCTGCAACAGGGAAAAGTGTCATTGAAAATATTGAACAAATCGATCGTGGTTATCAAGATATTGAAATGAGATTACGAAATATTGGCGCGGATATTAGAAGAATCGGATAATGAAAAAACAACTTTTTATCACTTTAGGAATAATAATCATTTTGGGCTGTGTATCCGTTTGCATGCGTAATCCTAACTCTGAATTAAAAGTAGATACGGCTCCTGAAATTGAATTGATTTCACCTAATGGTAAAGTTGTCAAACTATCAAAACTTCGTGGAAAACTTGTATTAATTGACTTTTGGGCATCTTGGTGTGGACCATGTAGAATGGAAAATCCAAATGTTGTGGAGGCTTATTTAAAATATAAAAACACAAAATTCAAAAACGCAAAAGGATTTGAAGTTTACAGTGTTTCGTTAGACAGAGATGAAAAAGCTTGGAAGGAAGCAATTAAAACTGACAAATTAATTTGGAAATATCATGGCTGGGATAAAGAAGCAACAGCTTCAGCAGCCTATAATGTTTCATCTATTCCTTCAGGATTTCTAATTGACGGAGAAGGTAAAATTGTTGCTCAAGGTGGACAATTAAGAGGAATGAATCTACATTTGGCAATTGAAAAGCAATTGAAATAAATTAGATTCGACCTAAAACATATTCAATCAAACCATTCATATCTTTGTCATATCCTTTTGAAAATTCGTAATTAGGTCGGTTAGCAACACCTAAACAAATTGTTGTGCATTTATGCCCCAAAGCTTTACCAAGAGCAAACAAAGCAGAGCTTTCCATTTCAAAATTGAGAATTTGTAAACCCTCACTTTCAAATGAACTCAAACGCGTATGAATTTCAGAAGCATAGGTTGGAATTCTTAAATTTCTTCCTTGAGGACCATAAAAACCAGAACTTGTAATTGTAATTCCTTGATGTGTTAAATCTGATATTAAACGATTAGTCAACTCTGCATCTGCTGAAATCAAATAAGGAATAATCTTTTCAGGTAAACCAATATGATTTTGAATTGCATCTCCCAATAATAACTCCTGTTCTTCAAATGGGATTTCATAGAAATGAGCAATATTATCCAAACCTAAAGCGTGAGAAGATAAGATGTAAGAATGAATAGGAATATGAGATTGAACTATACCACACGTACCAATTCGAATAATCTCGAGTTCTGTTTTAGACTCTTTTTCAATTCTATTTTCTAAATCAATATTTACTAATGCATCTAATTCATTAACAACGATATCAATATTGTCTGTTCCAATTCCAGTTGATAAAACTGAAATTCTTTTACCTTGATAAAGACCTGTATGACATGTAAACTCACGATGTTGTGATTTGTGTTCAATCGATTCAAAATACTGAGAAATAAGACCTACCCTATCCTGATCACCAACAACTATGATTTTTGTTGCTAGGTTTTCGGGAGAAAGACCTAAATGATAAACTTGATTTTTAGCATTTAAGACTAAATCAGTTGCAGGAAAATGTTTAAGCATATTAATTAGTTAAACTACCAAAGACTTTAGTCAAAATATCTGTTACTCGAGCCGCTGGATCTTTACGGATTTTATTCTCCTCTTTTTCCACCATTTGAAACAAACCTTTAATTGCTAACTCTGTTATGTATGCGTCTAAGTCTGGGTTGAGTTTTTGGCCTCCAGAAAATGACATTGCAGTATTATACTTATTGATTATTGGATTCCAATACTCAGTTAATTTAACTCTTGAGGTTGCCTCTTTAACTTTTGGAGCAAATGCAGTTACTAATTTTGATGTAGTTTGATCCTTCAAAAACTTAGTAGCAGCTCCATCACCACCGTTTAAGACTGCAAAACCATCTTGAACACTCATATTTCTAATCGCATCTATAAAAATAGGCAAAGCTTCTTTCGTTGCTTCCTCTGCAGCGCGATTTAAAGTAGTTTCAAACTTCTCCACTTGACCATTGAGGTTCAACTCTAATGCTTTTTCTCTAGCTTTTATAGCGTCAGGGGGAAAGGGTAAACGAATTGCATCATTTTTCAAAAAACCATCGGTAACGGAAGTAAGATTAACTGAGTTTTTGATACCTACGGAAAGAGCTTCTCTCAATCCTGAAATAACTTCATCGTTAGTTAATTTAGGAACTGCAACTTGCCCAGAAGTTGATGGTGTTGTAATTACACTAGCAGCTTGGTTTAATACATCACAAGAAACTAGAGATAATGATACGATTGGAACTAATAGAACTGATAATTTCATAGGTGTTTTTTTTATAAAATTAAGATAAAAAAGAAACGCATCTACATTCGTGCCAGAATAATAGATGCGTTTAAGAAATTTTAGGAATACTATTTTAATACATTGATGTATCCAGAGTATTGTTTTCTTCCATCAGAATTGAATTCTTTGTAGGATATTTTCCAAATATATGAACCTTGCTGTACTTTTTGATTATTGAAAGTTCCGTCCCATTCTGCTCTTGCGTCGTTAGATTCCCAGATTAATTCACCCCAACGGTTTAAAATCTCTACTTTGAAATTCATGAAATCAATTCCTTCAATATAGAACTTCCATGTTTGATTGTGTTCATCTCCATCTGGTGTGAATGAATTTGGCACGTACATAATTACATCTGGGATAATATTTAAATTAATTGTCGTCGTGTCAATACACCCTTCTTCTGTTGCAACTATTAAAGTGACAGGATAAGTTCCAGCAACTCCTTCAGCGAATACTAGCGAAGCACTATTCCCATTTGCACCAACACTCAACGCATCCGAACAAAGCCACTGCCAATTTACAACATCTCCCACTGAATTATCAAACGCTTGTACAGTTGTTTCAAACCATGTCGCTGGGTTTTTTGAAAAATTAAAGCTAGCAGTGGGTATGGGTATCACTTCAATCAAAATAGGAATAACTGTGTCATAAACACAACCATAAATTGATGTTACTGTCATGGTAACGCCATAAACACCAACAGTAGGAAATGTTGCATTTAGAGATTGAGCTCCACTTAAAGTATAACTTGAATTATTGGAGAACGTATAATTTGTTGTTGCTATTTCATTGGGTAAATTTGATGTATTAGTGAAGTTAAAAACACCAGGTTCACAAACTTTTATTTTATCTGGTGAAACAGTTGGGAAGATTTGAGTTGGATTTGTTACAACAAAACACTCTTGATCAGTTGGAGATCCACATTGTTCAGATAGAGTAACACAATAGTTATTTACTGTTCCTGTTGGTGTTACAACAATTGATGTTCCCGTACCTATTGGATTTCCATTTTCTGTCCATGTGTATGTATAAGCAGACGATCCACCTATTCCTAAAGCTCTTAATGTTATTATTGAATTAGCACAAATTAACGTATCGGGAGTATGCTGAATTATTGATAATGGGTTTGGTTGCGTTAAGTTAAAATTTAATGTAACTGAACAACCATTAGCATCTGAAACAATAACTGAATTTGGACCTGCAGGTAGATTATTTACACTAGTTGATGTGTTTGATGTTCCCGACCAAATGAAAGTGTATGGAGCTGTCCCTAATGATGCTGATACCGTTGCAGTTCCATTTGATGCTGAATTACAGGTTACATTTGTTTGATTAGTTATTGATGCTTGAAGAGGAGGAATTTCCGTTACGTTCACCGATAAAACATCCGAACAACCTGCACCGGCAGATATTGTACATGTGTAAGTTCCTGCAACTAGTCCAACAGCTGTTTGTGTAGTTTGGCCATCGCTCCACAAATAGGTCACTATTGGACTTGTTGGTGATGCTGTTGCCGTTGCTGTTCCGTTGTTACCACCACCACAAGAAATAAGTGTGGATGCAATACTAAAAGTTACTGGACTATCTCCGACAGTTCCACTTGCTGTTGCTGTACAACCATTTGCATCAACAAAATTGACTGTGTATGTCCCTGCACCCAATCCATTTACTGTTGCTGTTGTTGCACCACTTGGAGTCCAAGAATAAGTAAATGGAGCTGTTGACCCAGCTCCTGGAATTGCAGTAACTGAACCTTGAGATAACGAACAAAAATCAGTTTGTGTAGAAACCGTTACCGACGGATTAGCTGCTGTTAACCATGTCGTATCTGAAATTGCATTGCCAGATCCACCTGCTGAACAACCTGATTTTAAGAAATAACCTGTTGTGCCAGGTGGAACAGGATTAACATTTAAAGAACCACCATTATAAGGGAAAGTTTGACCCAAGGTATTTCCCCAAGTAACTTGAGGTGTGAAACGCCAAGCATTATTTGTGGTTGTCCATTGAGTAGAATTTCTACCTGGAACAACAACCGCTGCATTTCCTGCTAAATTGTGTAAACCATGCACAGCTGTTCCTTGTCCCCAGCTTAGACAATTTGGCTTATTCTGCATTCGAGTTTCAACGTTATTTGTTGATTCGAATAAAACAATTTGAAAAGTACCAAAAGAACTCGTACACGAGAACATTGGGCAATTATTCCAAGAGACAACTAATCTTCTATTTGGCGCAGTACCTAATACTTGATAACGAATGTATGGTCCACCAGTTCCAGTTCCAGGATGCCAATCTTGCCAAGGAGCCAATATACAATTCCTTGGAACACTCGCATTTACAACGGGTATAGATGCTGACGTGTATGCTGTCCAATTTTGACCAGCTGGATTTGGTGTAAAACCTACCCAACCGTTACTTCCTATGTAGAATTGGGTGTAAGTATTTCCAAAGAAACAAAAAGAAAACCCAATGTTTTGAGCAGTGGAAATTGCATCATCTGATAGAGTTATTGGAGTACCAAGATTAAAAGGATCTGGAGCATAAGGAATATTTACTACAGCATATTGAGCTGATCCAGCAGCAGCGCCACCACCAACATTACTACAATCATTTATTGTTACTGTTTGCCCTGGACATACAGTCGCATCTTGACCCAAACATAAGGTGACATTTTGAGAATAACCTATGTTTAGATTTAAAAACAATAAGAAAAAAAGGTAAAGCTTAATACTATTCATTAGTTATTGAAATAAAATTACTGACCTTAAAACGTAAAAACTTCAAGATAGTTGCTAAATTAGGTATAAAAGAATTAATTTATAATGATAAAAAAAAATGAAATAAAGATTTTGATTCTTATTATGACTGAGCGAATAAAAACTTATTACATTTGCGCGTAAAATTTAAATAAATAATCTATGTCAAATAATCATCATGCAGAGATTGAAGAATTTATGGATAGAGTTCGTTCAAAAAACGGACATGAACCTGAATTTCTTCAAGCGGTACAAGAAGTAGCGGAAGCAGTTATTCCGTTCATGGAGTCACATCCTAAATACAAGACAGCCAAAATTTTGGATCGAATTGTAGAACCAGAAAGAACAATTATTTTTAGAATTCCTTGGTTGGATGACAATGGTAATATTCAAGTTAACAGAGGTTATCGTGTTGAGTTTAACTCAGCAATTGGTCCATACAAAGGAGGCTTACGTTTTCACCCGTCTGTGAATCTTTCAATTTTGAAATTTTTAGGTTTCGAACAAATCTTCAAAAATTCATTGACAACATTACCTATGGGTGGTGGAAAAGGTGGTTCTGATTTTGATCCAAAAGGAAAATCAGACAACGAAGTGATGAAATTCTGTCAATCATTTATGACTGAGTTATCTCGTCATATTGGTGCTGACACAGATGTTCCTGCAGGAGATATTGGTGTTGGAGGACGTGAAATCGGTTACATGTTCGGTCAGTACAAAAGAATTCGTAACGAGTTTACTGGTGTTTTAACTGGAAAAGCTAGAAACTGGGGTGGATCGTTGATTCGTCCAGAAGCTACTGGTTATGGAACTGTTTATTTTGCTAAAGAAATGTTGACTACAAAAGGTGATTCTTTCAACGGTAAAATTGTTGCTGTTTCTGGTTCTGGAAATGTTGCACAATATGCTTGTGAAAAAGCAACACAATTGGGAGCTAAAGTTGTAACTCTTTCCGACTCTTCGGGATACATTTACGATGCAGACGGAATCAATGCTGAGAAATTAGCTTTCGTTATGGAAATTAAAAATGTAAAAAGAGGACGCATTGAAGAATACGTAGCAAAATATCCAAACGCAAAATTTGTTGCTGGAAAACGTCCTTGGGAAGTGAAAGTGGATATCGCTTTACCTTGTGCTACTCAAAATGAATTAAATGGTGACGAAGCTAAAGTATTAGTTGCGAATGGTGTAATTTGTGTTGCTGAAGGTGCTAACATGCCTTCAACTCCAGAGGCTATAGCAGAATTCCAAGCTGCAAAAATTCTTTTCTCTCCAGGAAAAGCTTCTAATGCAGGTGGTGTTGCAACTTCAGGATTAGAAATGTCACAAAACTCATTACGTCTTTCTTGGCCTGCCGAAGAAGTTGATCAACGTTTACATGGAATTATGGTGTCAATCCATGAAGCATGTGTAAAATACGGAAATGACGGAAACGGTAATGTTGACTACGTTAAAGGAGCAAATATTGCTGGTTTTGTAAAAGTTGCTGATTCAATGATTGATCAAGGTTTGGTTTAAATCTAAATTTATTACAAAAAAAATGTCCGGCAGAAATGTCGGACATTTTTTTTAATGAATAATTATAAAAAACCTGCCACATTCCTAAAGATAAATTACTAAAAACCCTAATTCCATTGACAGGCCTACCGACATCTTAAATGCTTTTTTTCTTTTTCGTAAAATCAATATTATAAATGGTTGAAATGAGTAATGTATGATTTCGCTCTGCTTTAATGCCATCTGATTTTACTACAAATTGATTCAGGTAACCAACCTGCACATTAAGATCTTTATTAAAACGCCAACCTAAAGCAAGGTTAAAACGGTTTTGGTCTAAGATTTTTTTCCCAATTCCTTTTCCAAACCCAAGAAATAGCTCGTTGTTTACGTTTAAAAACAAGGTATTATCTAGCATTTCTTTGCGCGATAATGGAACCAATACCATTGCACGATAGCGCACACGTTGCCGAAATAAATCAGTTCCTCTGGTGAAAGTTCCATCTGGATTTTTGATGTAATTTTCTAAAAAACGTTGCTCTAAACGGTAGCGATGTTGCAATTCAAATCGTCCATATTTAACCTTTGCATTCACTTGTTGCCAAATGCGGTGTTCGTTAAATTGATGTGCAATTGGCTGTTCACCATAAGGATAAGTAACAATCCAACCATAACCTGCTGTAACGGATAAATTTGGAAGTAAATGATAGTCTACACCAATTCTTGTCAATGATTGTTGCCAATTGTTAAAACCATCCGCTCTGCGCCATTGGTATTCAGTATGCAAGCTAATTTTATCTGACAAACTATGGTTTCCCAAATAAGTCACCCAAGCATGATTTTGATTACTAATCGTTTTCTGAGCTCTTATTGATTGCGCACCAAGAATTAAAATGACTATAAAAATCGATTTTAAACTTTTCATTTTTTTCGTTTTGTTGCTAATTCATGCTTTGAGCGATTCATATTTTTGAACTCTTCAATTCCAATTACAGTAAATGATCCACCCTCTTCTTTGAATTCATCCTTCAAATGACGTATTGATTCAATTACGGAGTGATCTATTAATTTACAATCGCGAACATCCAAGAAAATATCTTCAGTTTTTGGAAATTTATTTAATTGATTTTTAACTTTTATAAAATTGCTAAAAATCACTGTACCACTAACCTCAATTCCTTTTTCTTTAACGATATAATGCGCATTGAATAAGCTTTTTGCTGGAACGCCATATAGCAGATGCATGATCAATTTCAATAAAATTCCAGCTGCAATTCCAATTAAAAACCCTAAAGTAGCTGTTGGTATTACTCCCCGAACTTATCAATAACTTGTTGAGTTACTCCAGTATTTGAAAATCCGCCATCATGGAAAAGGTTTTGCATGGTTACATAACGCGTTAAATCTGAAAACATAGTTACACAATAATCAGCGCAAGCAAGCGCGGAGGCATTTCCAAGCGGCGACATTTGTTCAGAGAAATTTATAAATTCTTTAAATCCTTTAATTCCTTGCCCAGCAGTAGTAACAGTTGGTGATTGTGAAATTGTATTCACACGTACTTTATTTTTAATTCCGTAATGATAACCAAATGAACGAGTGATAGATTCCAATAAAGATTTTGCATCAGCCATATCATTGTAATCTGGGAAAATACGTTGAGCTGCAATGTAAGTTAAGGCTACGACAGAACCCCATTCACTTACGGCATCGTGTTTGTAAAGTGTAGCCAATGTTTTATGTAATGAAATCGCAGAAACATCCATTGTTTGGTTGTAATACTGATAGTTATTTTCTGTGTAATGTTTTCCTTTTCTTACATTCGGTGACATACCAATAGAGTGAAGAACGAAGTCTATTTTACCCCCTAAAATCTCCATTGATTGGGTTACCAAATTTTCTAAATCTTCAATACTTATAGCATCAGCAGGAATAATTTTACTTCCGGTTTTCACAGCTAAATTATTAATTTCCCCCATTCTCATTGCAATTGGAGCATTCGTAAGTACAAATTGAGCCCCTTCTTCGTGTGCTCTTTCTGCAACTTTCCAAGCGATGGATTGGTCATTTAAGGCACCAAAAATAATCCCTCTTTTTCCTTTTAGTAAATCGTTTGCCATATTTTCTTGTTTTAAACAAAAGTAATAAAATGTAATTATGTCAACACAGTTTTAAAATTCTTCTATATATTTCCATTTTTAAAAAAATACAGTAAAAAATAAGTACTTACTGGTTTGTCGCAAATTTATAATTTTATTACAACTTAAAATACCCTTGAAAAGCGTAAAAATCATAAATGTGGTCGATGCGCCAACGCCCTTCATATATTTGCATTATGGTCACTTCATTAAACAATAAAAATAAAGATTTCTTTGAGCAAGTTTATACCGTTGTGAAATTAATTCCAAATGGAAGAGTCACTTCTTATGGTGCAATTGCTAACTATCTAAGTGCAAAAAAAGCAGCTAGAATGGTAGGCTGGGCGATGAATGTAGCACATACTAACCCTAAAATCCCTGCTCATCGTGTAGTTAATCGTAATGGCTTGTTAACCGGGAAATTGCACTTCCCTACTCCAACGACTATGCAAGAAAGATTGGAGGCAGAAGGAATTGAAATAATAGAAGATGAAATTCAAAACTTTAAGGAACTTTTTTGGAACCCTGAGGAGCTAGATTTAGTTTAATATTCAGTTTTATTCTAACAAAAAGTACACACTTAATCCATCATGTATTCAGCTAAAACTTATTTTTTGACATTTCTTTTAAAGAATTTGACTTGAGAAAAGTTTTGATAATCCGCACAATGTTAAAACTGGTAATTAACTAGAAAAGCAAAATAAACTTATTAAAATTTAATTACATTTTTCGGTTAAGTCGATCGGTTTGAACTGTTAATCTCATTTTGGGGTAATAAAACAATAAAATCTGTTGGTAATCAAATCCTTTTCGAGACATATTCATTGCTCCTTCTTGGCACAATCCAACACCATGACCAAAACCTTTTCCTTTTAAAACCACAAACTCACTTTCTTGGCTACAGCTAAAAAACGTGGATTTCAGCTGAAAAGCCTCACGTAGATCGCGTAAAGGAATTCCATAAAAAGGATGAATGAAAAATGCATGTCGTTCTAATTGTTGGAAATTATAAAGTTGGTAGTTACTCAAGCTGTCCCAAATTGGAAAATCGTATTTATTGACCATAAATGCTTTCCACTCGTTAACAGGGATTTTCTTTTCCCAATTAGCTTGCTTGGTGCGAATACAAAAAGTGTCTTTAAAACTATCAAATCCGGGTAAAGTTTCGTTCCAAACGTAATCTGGCTGACAAGTTTGACCTCCACAATTGGCATGAAAATAAGTAGCGTACAAATTATCTTTTTCGTCAAACATCACTAAATTTTTGGTTTGTCGCACTGCTGAATCAATTACAGCAGCGTTCAATCTTCTATGCAAATAAGCTTGACAATGAACGCGATCACACAAATTAAATCCTTCGGTGGTGTGTTTGTTCTTATACTTTAGTGCATACGTTCGACTAATTATCGTTTGTGCTTTGTAATACTCTAAATTTTGTCCCGCACCTGACTCTGATTCCACCACTCCTTCTAAGTATTGATCAATATCTATTAAGTTGATTATTTGTATTTTATTTGCTTTATTTACGACCTCAAAATCACCTTCATAACTACGTTCTTTCAATGAAGGAGACAATGGTTTTAGCTTGATATTATTTTCTGATTTTTCGTGAAAGAGATAAACTTTCATCGATGTAAACAAATAGACATTATTTAATTTAACGTCCAATTTATTCGAAATCCCAAGGTTGACGGTGATTAAATCCGCAGGAACCAATTTACGTACAAAACCTGTGTCGTTCATTAAAAAATAAGTTCCTGAGCCCGGTTGAAACATCATTGATTTGATATTGCTTTCCGTGAAAATACTGATTCTAAAAGTTTGCGTCAAACCATTGAACGAGAGCATAATCACCATTAAAACAATCAAAAAACGCATTTATTATTTTATAAATTTTGTAACATATTTTCAGCAATTCGAGCACTTGCTCCCTTTTCACCCAAAAGTTGCACCAAATTATCGTAATCAATAATCATTTTACTTCTCCCCTCTTTTCCTTCTTCTATTTCCTTCAATTCCGCACTAATTTTTTGAACTGAACAATCTGCTTGAATCAATTCTTTCACTGCTGCTTTATCCAGTATCAAATTCACCAAAGAAATGTACTTGATATGAATCAAACTGCGCGCAATCCAATAGGAAACGGGCGAACTTTTGTAGCAAACAACTTGCGGTACTCGAAAAAGCGCTGTTTCCAAAGTCGCCGTACCTGATGTAACGATTGCTAAATTTGCCACATTGAGGATAGAATACGTTTTTCCTTGAATAAAATCAACTCCTTCTACTTTGTACTTATCGTAATACGAAAGATCTAAATTAGGCGCACAAGCCACTAAAATATGATAGTGTGAAAATTGTTTAGCTGCCTCTAACATAATCGGTAGTTTTCGCTCAATTTCTTGCTTGCGACTTCCCGGCAGAATGGCTAAAATCGGTTTCTGAAATGAAGGTAAATCCTCTTGATGTTGCGTTCTAAAATGCTGCACCTCATCTAAAAGCGGATGTCCGAGGTAATTCACATCAATCTCATAGTGTTTGTAAAAATCTTTCTCAAAAGGAAGAATGCAATACATGCGCTCGACCGACTTTTTAATTTTAAACACACGGTTCTTTTTCCAAGCCCAAATTTGAGGTGAAACGTAGTAAAACACACGAATGTTTTCTTGCTTTGCCCACTCAGCTATTCGCAAATTAAAACCTGGGTAATCGACCAAAACCAAAATATCTGGCTGAAAGTCAAGGATTTCATTTTTACATATTTTAAAGTTTTCAAGAATCGTTTTCAAATTCAATAAAACTTCCAAGAAACCCATAAATGCCAGTTCACGAATGTGTTTTTTGATTACTACTCCTTCTTGCTGCAAGCGATCTCCGCCCCAACCTTGAAAGGCAAGATTCGGTTGAATACGTTTCATTTCATGCACCAAATTGGCTGCATGTAAATCGCCAGAAGCTTCGCCAGAAAGAATGAAAATCTTTTTTGTCACCTCAATTATTGAATCAAATTAACGTAAATCATGTACGGAACATAGACAAACATACTTAAAAGGATTCCGCGAACGTAAGGGTATTTATCGGTGTTTAAGTACATGTAAAACCATATTAAGTTGGAAGTTAAGCCCAACGAAAGGTCTTTACTTCGATGCACATCTGATATTTTAAATTGCTCCCACAAATAATAAACGCTCGTGTCTTGCACAAAAGAAAGAAATAGAAAGACAACGGGTAGAAACACAATCGGCGAAACAAGTCCGATGAAAAATCCAATAATATTTTCTTTTGAAATGTTAATTTTCATATGTGTTAAATTGTTTTTTAATGGTCATATGGAATCGCCTATTAAATTCATCCTTGATTGTGACGAATCTAGTTATGGCTTATTTCATCTTCTAACGATTTATATTTTTCAATTACTGAATAAGCTGTTAAGTCATATTGCGTTGGTACAACACTTACATAACCGTTTTTCAAGGCATGTAAATCGGTGTCTGGGCGTTTGTCCATATCCGAAAATTCACCTGTTAACCAAAAATAAGGTTGTCCGAATTGATCCAATCTTTTATCAAAACGATCTGCCCAAAATGCGTGCGCTTGACTACACACTTTTATGCCTTTGATTTCTCCAACACTCAATTTCGGAATATTAACATTTAAACAAATTCCTTTTTCCATTTTGGATTTTAGAACTTGCATAACGATTTTGGTTGCATAAAATTTCGCAGGTTCAAAATCTGCCTCTGCTGAATAATCAGCAAGCGAAAAACCAATCGACGGAATTCCTTCCATTGCGCCTTCAATCGCAGCGGACATCGTTCCCGAATACAAGACATTTGTTGAAGAATTTTCCCCGTGATTAAAACCTGAAAGTATCAAATCTGGTTTGCGATGCAAGACTTCATAAATCGCCAATTTCACACAATCAACGGGTGTTCCAGAACAAGCAAAAGCTGTTATGTCCGGAAAAAGACTTGTTTTTTTCAAACGTAATGGGTCGTTAATTGTAATGGCGTGTCCCATTCCAGACTGCGGTTTGTCGGGCGCAACCACCACTACTTCCCCAAATTGCTTGGCAACTTCAACGAGTGCATGAATTCCTTTTGCATTGACACTGTCGTCGTTGGTTACTAAAATTAAATGTTCTTTTTTCATAGCTCGGTGGCTAAAATAGCTATATTCTACCTAGCATTTATTACATTTGGAAACTTATATGAACAAAATAAAATTAATAACTCCCGACCAGCGTTACGGTTTTTGCCTCGTTGCAATTGCTCCCATTCGACGCGCACCAAGTGACACTTCTGAAATCGTTTCACAATTTCTTTTTGGTGAACCTATTGAAGTTCAGGAATTTGGAAGACCATGGGTAAAAATTCAATCGTATTTAGACGGTTACGAAGGCTATATTGACGGAAAGCACATTTTACCGTTGACGCCAAAAGAATTCAAAAAATGGAGTGACAGTAAGATTTATTTGTCAGCACCATTCACTTTTTTGCAAACGCCTTGGGGAAAACAATTGATTTCGAAAGGAAGTTTGGTGGGTGAAACGGCGCAATTTAAGATTGGTGATTTAGATTTTGAACTGCAAGCTTCTCCCCTGCCCGCTTCAACGAGTTTGTGGGAAAACGCTTTGGATTATCTTAATTCTCCTTATTTATGGGGTGGAAAAAGTATTTTCGGAATTGATTGTTCAGGTTTTACACAAGCTATTTTTCGTTTGCATGGAATCAATCTCCCTCGTGATGCTTACGAGCAAGAAGAATTGGGAGAAAGCATCGAATTTTCAGAATCGAAATTAGGTGATTTAGCCTATTTCACAAACAAAGAAGGCAAAGTCATCCACGTTGGAATCATTGGCGAAAACAATCAAATTATCCATGCATCAGGAAGAGTTCGCATCGACGAACTAAAAGAAAATGGGATCTGGAACGAGGAAATGGAGCTTTTTTCTCATAGTTTGAGTTCGATTAAAAGGGTGGGGTGAATTTGGATTATGGATGCTTGATTCTTGGTCTTTGATTTTTGATTCGGCAATGGTGTATGATAATTGCTGGAAAAAATTGGTAGGTTGTAATAAGTAGTAAAACAACGGAAATATATACACATGTGAGTACAAAAAGCATTCAACAGATAAAAAGTCCATTTGACGATTTGTAAGCAAAAAAGTATATATTTGATTGATAAAAAAAACGAAACAAAGTTTCGAGTAGCTCTTGAAAAACGGTTTGCTATACGAAGGTTTGTTTCGAGTATATAT
>JBILOX010000018.1:0-54314 GCA_044374225.1 Crocinitomicaceae bacterium
TAGGAGCAACGCAGACTTATCGCGCAGGTGGTAAAAGTTTTCTTCCTGTTGTAATGTACAATTATACTTCTAAAAATGAAAAGTGGGGTATCGAAGCATTATTACCGGCTCGTGGACATTTTAGATATGGGTTCAGTAAGCGCACGCTTTTACTTGCCGGATTCGAAATAGTTGGTTCTAGTTATCATCTTGCGAATGCGGATGGTCTTTTCCCAACGAATACAACACCTGGAATGGTTGAAAATTATGATAATCAAAAAATTGAATTACGTCGCTCTGAGATTCGTCCACGTTTAGACTTTCAACAAGCACTAACAGATTTTATTTGGGTCGGAGTTCAAGCGGGATACATTATTAATTACAGCTTCAATGTTGATAGTGGTAATTTCTACCGAGGTTTTGGAAGCGATAGACCTTTTGTAATGGAGAATGGAGTTACAAGTGCACCTTATTTTCAAGTGAGTATTAATTTGGTGAGCCCTTGATAGAATTTATTAAGACAAAAAAGAGGCTATCAAATCATTGATAGCCTCTTTTTTTTGAAGAGATATGAGTTTAATCTTTCGATAATCTTTTCCAAGTATCTGTTCTCCCAATTGCAGAAACACCAATATAACCTCGAACCTCAATGGTGTTGTTATCTTTTAGTTTAATTACACAATTGTAAGTACTACCATTTTCTGGATCGTAAATAGTGCCGTTTTCCCATGTCTTTTTCCCGACGTATTCAAAGTCTTTAAGAATTTTATATCCTAAAATAGGTGCAGTGTGCATTTTAGAATCTGGATTGTTTTTGTCAACTTTTTTAGTCCCATCTTCATAAGTAGGAGTTTTTAACCAAACCACTTTTCCGAAGTATTTATTACCAACTTTAGTAATTTTAACTTTAGCTTTTCCATGGCTTGGCTCCCAAACTCCGATTAGTTTGTCTCCCTCAACATCATCAAGAAGCGAATAAGTAAAAGCGGTGGTAAAAAAGAAAGCGGCAAACGCCAAAGTCCAAGCGAAAAGTTTACGTGAATTTTTCATGTTTTATTTTTTAAATTATTAATTAATAGGTTGTATTCAAAGTTTATACCATTTATTTTTTTTCAGGTATCATAATATCCATTTTGATTGTACCCTTTAGCTTCATGTCATCAAAATTGTCTTCTTTGGTTATTCCTGTTACTTCAAAATAGAATTTTTTAATATTTTTAAACCCTTCAATTTCAGCTTCTTGGAGCCCTTTGATTTCTAGTTTTTTTGGATTGCCTTTAACCTTCGTGTTTGCAACTTCTTTCGTTTCCGTGTCATCAGTCATAACAGAAAAAACTAGGTTTTCAAAGTTACCTAGGCCACCTTCAGCATCAGTTTCTAAAGTGATTTCATTAACCTTCATACTGAATATTTCATCTCGAGAAATACCAAAATCTTCAGGATTAAAGTTAATTTCTGTCATGCCGTCAGTAACACCATCTTTGAAAAACGGACCCTCTAAAGCGATTTCAAATTCAACAGGACCGTAAACTTTAGGTTCGTAATTCGTGCAACCATTAAATAACATTATTGCTATAAAAGGGATAAATAAAATTTTGATTATCTTCATTTTTTTCAATTTGTTTATACACAAACATACAAAAAATGTATTAAAATCAATTCAATAAAACTAAATATACAAATTACAACTTGTTTAAATTTTAATAATTGGTTGTATTACTCTTTCAACTTCAAGACACACTTCATTAAAATTGAATTTTCGAATAGCTTGTTGTAAGATGCTATGGTCAAAAAAATTCCTGTTTTTCAACGCAATTTTCATTTTTTCTGCTAAATCGAATACATTTTTAGTTTCGTAAAGCAAACCTAGTTTTCCAAAATGCAATAATTCTGGGGTTCCGCCTGTGTTGCTTCCAATAACGGGCGTTCCTTGCGCCATTGATTCGATGGTTACCATTCCAAAGGTTTCGGAATCGGAAGTCATTAATGTCCAATCAAAAGCATTGAAAACTTCCATTGGGTTTTTCTGAAAAGGCAAGAAAATTACTTTTTCCTCTAAATTTTTTGCTTCGATAAATGCTTTAATCTCCTTTAAATAAGAACTAGGTGAATCGGGTGTTTCTTCACCAACGATTATGAGTGTAAACGAGTATTCTTCCAGTTGAGCAATTGCTTTTAGTGCTAATAATTGTCCTTTTTTTTGGTCAATTCTCCCAACGATTCCAAAGAGAAAATCATCTTCTGGGAGCTTGAGTAAATTTCTGGATTGAGTTTTACTGTTTTGAGTTATAGAATCAAAGTCTAAACCAGATGGAATTACATTTACTTTTTCTGATTTAACTTTTGAATTTTCAAGCACTTGTTTTTTTAAATATTCCAAGGGACAATTCCAAGAGTCAAAATACGAATAACGCAAGGTTCTGAAAAATTGTTTTTTTGGAGCACCAAATTCCATTTCCATGAAATAGTGCACTTTTATTTTTCTATGTGAAAGAAAAGAAATAGTCGCCGCAATACTTTGGTCAAATGTTGCACGGAAAATTAAGTGTTCAACTTTATCCTTTTTTAAAAGTCGAAGTAATATAAAAGCTTTAATAAAGTCGTAGTGATTTTTGTGTTTTTGAATAATTCCAAAAGGTAAATTGTTTTCAAGTGTAGCTTTGTGAATGGGAGAATTTTCAAGACAATAAATTTTAACGAAATGACTTCGTTCCTGCATCCAAATGGCATTTTTAAGTTGGTTCATTTCTAAACCACCCCAACCGTTTGTTCCACAGAGATAAGCTATTCGCAATTGTTTTGTCATTCTATCCTACACTAATTCAATTCTAGTAATTTTGTGCCATGTTCAAAAATCCACTTTTCATTTTTATTCTTGGTGTTGTTTTAATCGCTACACCTTTGTTTCTATTTCCTATTAATTTATTCAACGGTGTTATCGTTTTTGAGTCTGGATTTCAAAAAGTGGTTCAAGAAGCACCTTTAAGTTTGTCTTATTTCATAGGACTAGGCTACGAAGAACAAGACATGGTTGGTGTTTCCGATTTCTACCTAAAACAAGAAGGCTACATTTTAGCTTTTTGTTTGATAATTGGTTTCCCAGCACTTTTAGCTTACAGATTAAAAATCAGAAATAATCAAACAAATCAAGAATCACCATTGGATAAAAAAATCAAGTAAGACTGTTGCAAAAGTCTGTAATATAAATTTTAGAAATATGACAAGTAGCTGGTTTAGCAACGGTTTTAAAGTGATTTAGTGCGACCACCATCTACAGGTACATTTATTCCATTAATATAAGAAGCTTCTGGACTTGCTAAAAATGCAATTGCTGCTGCAACTTCTTCTGGTTCGGCAATACGTTTCATTGGAGATTCTCCAGCCATTTCTTCGAATATATCATTCACCGACTCACCTGTTTTCTCTGATTTAGCTTCTGCAATTCCTTGCAATCGAATCGTATTAGTTGCGCCAGGAAGGACATTGTTTACAGTTATTCCATATTGTCCCAATTCACCAGCTAAGGTTTTGCTCCAACTTGCAACGGCACCACGAATCGTATTTGAAACACCTAAATTTGGAAGTGGTTGTTTTACAGAAGTTGAAATTACATTTATAATTCTTCCATAACCTGTCTCAATCATTCCGGGATAAATTGCTTGAACTAATATATGGTTGCAAATCAAATGTTGATTGAAGGTGTTTAAAAACTCTTCTGTTGTGGCCTCAATAATAGGACCTCCTTTAGGACCGCCAGTGTTATTGATTAGAATATTGATTTTATTACCAGCATTTATATAATCAGAGATTATAGCTTTAAGTTCAGTTGGTTTTGCGAAATCTGCAACTAAATAAGTGTGTTTTTGACCTTGTGAAATATCCAGTGAGTTTTTAACGATAATTAGTTTTTCTTCATTGCGAGCAACAAGAACAACGTTTGCGCCCATCGAAGCAAGTATAGTTGCTGTAGCCATGCCAATTCCTTGAGTGCTTCCACAAACTAAAGCTGTTTTATTTATAAGTGAAAATTTCATTATTAATGTTAAAAGATTAATGAATTATTAATAATTTGTTAATTCTATTTTTTTTTGATTTAATTTTGTCAAAAATACTTAATCTTTTAACTATGAAAAGTTTTATACAATTTTCTTTTATTTTCTTATTCTCTCTGTTTACGTTAAAAACAAGCGCCCAAGTAAGTGCGTATTCGTTTGCACAGTTGTCAGGGACTTATGTGCCAATTTCAGGAGGTACTTTATTTCAAAGCACCACAACAACATCAATTGATGATAATGTGTACAATGCATTAGACATTGGATTTACTTTTAATTATGCCGGGACTGATTTCACAAACTTTAGTGTTAACGCAAATGGGTTTATCGCTCTAGGTGCTACGGTAGTTAGCTCATATACGCCAATAAGTACTGGAACTAGTAATAATGTAATTGCTCCCTTTGGAGTAGACTTAATTGGCAGACAGTTTGCGACTTGTTCAATGACGTCAGGAAGTAATGTTTTAACGGTTACTGCAGGATCAACTAGTGGAATGTCAGTTGGTGATTTAGTAACAGGTACTGGAATAGCCACTGGTTCTACAATCACAGCAATCAATGCAACTACTATTACATTATCATTAAATGCTACAACAACAGGAACTGGTAGAAATATCCGTGCAATCAACTGTGGTACAATTCGATATGAAACAATCGGAACTGCGCCTAATAGAAAATTAGTTGTTCAATGGTCTAAATTTTCAAGGTTCTCCACTTCAGCCCCTAGTGATTATTTAAATTTTCAAATTATTCTAGAGGAAACTACAAACAAAGTATCTATCGTTTATGATATACCTTTTGTAAATACTACCACCTCAATTACACCACAGGTCGGTTTGAGAGGTGCAACGAATACTGACTTTAATAACAGAACAACAACAACTAATTGGTCAACTACAGTTGCAGGAACGGTGAACACTTCAACATGTACTTTTACACCAACTGTTTTCCCCGCTTCAGGACAAACGTATGTTTGGACGCCCCCAAATTGCATTGCTCCAGGAGGTTTAACTTCCTTACTCTCATCAACTACAAATGCAAGTATTTCGTGGAGTGCCTCAGCAAGTGCAACTGATGGTTATGACTATTTTGTTTCAACTGTAAATACAGCTCCAACAGCAGGAACTACTCCAACAGGATCAACAACTTCAACGAGTATTTCTCTAACTGGATTAACACCTAATTCCACCTATTACTTCTGGGTGCGTTCTAATTGTGGCTCTGGCTCATTAAGTAATTGGTCTGCTGTATCTAGTTTTTACACAGGATATTGCTTGCCATCTTCTACTAGTCAAGCTTCTTGGGTTTCAGCTTTTAATACTACAGCAGGAAACACCAACATTACTTACACAGCAGTTTCAGGAACAGTAGGTGGTTATAATAATCAATCCGCAAATTTAAGCGCAAGTAATTATATAGGTGGAACAACAAACCTTTCTATGACAGCAGGGGGTCCAACTTGTGGTTTTGCTGTTTGGGTAGATTGGAATAATAATTTCTTGTTTGAAACTACTGAACGTATTTTTAACACAACGGGTTATGTAACTACTGCAACAGGTTCTTTTACAGTGCCTTTAGGTACAGCTAATGGTTCTTACAGAATGAGAGTTGTTACTGATTATAATAGCTCAAGTCCTACTAATCCATGTTCAGCTCTATCTAGAGGAGAATATGTTGATTTTACATTCAATGTTGTTTCAGCTCCAACTTGTTTTGCTCCAACAGCTTTAACTAACACGCAACTTTCTTTAACTTCGGCTACCCATTCATGGACAGCTCCATCAACGGGAACACCAATTGGCTATGAATGGATTGTTACTACATCTGCGACACCACCAGCATCTGGAGCAGCTACAACAAACCTTACAGAAACATCAACGGGCTTGCTTTCAGATGTAACCTATTATTTACATGTAAGAACTGATTGTGGTGCAGGTGATTTCAGTGCATGGGCGACTTCAAGTTTTGTATTAGGTTATTGTATTCCAACAACAACATCTGGTTGTACAGATGGAGATGTAATTGCAAGAGTTGTATTAAATACCTTGGATAACAATTCTGGAACGGGTTGTCCGTCTGGCTTATTAGGATATTCTAATTATACAACAGATCCAACTTTAACTACTTCATTGTTGCCAAGTACAACTTATGGTTGTACCGTTTATGCGGGTCAATATGGAGAAGGGTATGCCGCTTGGATTGATTACAATGACGACGGTGTATTTGATAATGCAACAGAAAGAATTGGTTTTTCAAATGGTCAAGTTGCTGGTTCAGGTCAAGTTGGAGTATTAGGTTCTTCTGCAACTTTCCCCATAACTTTAGCTTGTACTCCTCCAGCAGGTGTTCATAGATTACGTGTAAGAGCTATGTACTTTACAAATGGTTCTGCTGTTACTCCTTGTACAAACAATTCTTATGGTGAAACAGAAGATTATTTAATTACGATTGTTGCTCCGCCAACATGTCCTTCTCCTGGTACTCCGGTAGCTGGAACAGCGACATCTTTCACATTATCTTTTGACTTCCCTTTAAATTGTGCTACAGCAACAAATTATGATATCGAATATGGTCCAGCTGGGTTTACTCCAGGAGCTGGAACGATAGCAGCAAATCAACCTGCGGTAATTAACGGAACAACAGGAACTATTACTTTAACTGGTTTAACTCCATTAACAGTTTATGACGCATACATTCGTTCAAACTGCGGTGCAGGTGGCGTTAGTACCTGGACACTTGTAACTACAGGTTCAACCTTACAACCTCCATGTTCTGGTACTCCAAATACACCAGTTGTTGGATTTGTTGGAAATGCAACTATTTGTGATGGTTCTAACACAGTCATTTCTGCAAGTGGAATGACAGATAATGTTTTACAAATTTCTAATCAGTGGCAAGTATCAACGAACAATGTAGATTGGAATCCAATAGTAGGAGAAATTTTACCAACCTATCAATCTGGTGCTTTAACAGCTGGTACTTATTATTACCGCTATACTTCTACTTGTTTAGCTTCAACTCAAACTTCAACTTCAAACGTTGTTACTTTGGTAGTTAATGCTCCACCAGTAGTTACAATCACTGCTCCAAATAATGGAACTTTCTGTGGTACGCAAACATTAAATGCAACAGGTGCTGTAAGTTATGTGTGGTCTCCTTCAACATTGCTTAATACAGCTACAGGTGCAAGTGTTGTTTATACAGGTACAACAAGTGGAACATTAACTGCAACAGGTACAGATGCAAATGGTTGTTCAGCTAGTTCTGCACCTTTTGTTGTAACCTATACTACTCCAGACCCAATCAACTGGGTAGCTGCAACGCCTTCATTCTGTGGTACAGGTGGAACAACTTCAGTTTCTGTGAGTTCATTAACAAACTATACTTATTCGTTAGTGAATAACTCAACAGCAGTAATCAGTGGATTTACACCTACGTCATTCAATACAACAGTAACAGAAACTTCTGCTTTCTTGGTAACAGGAACAGATCCAGTTTCTGGGTGTGTCGCTCAAACGCCTGTTCAAATCAATGTATTCCCTTTACCAACGGCGAATGTAACTTCAGACGTAAATGGTGTTTGTCCAGGAACAGCAGCTAATATTAGTACAGGTTTATCTGCGGGTAACTTTACAAGTGCATCTATTCCTTTTGCTCCTTTAACAGCTCCTGGAAATGCGGTTACTTTAGTAACAGGTGGTGTTGCAACTCCAGTAAATGATTTAGGCTTTAGTCTAGATGATGGTGGATGGAGCGGTATTCCTGTAGGGTTTAACTTTAACTTCTTTGGAACTTCTTACAATACAATTTCAATAGGTACAAACGGAACTGTTTTCTTTGGCGCAACTCCAAACGTTGGTGATTTTACGTTTACATCTTTACCAAGTACAACAGAACCATTTAATATGATAGCTGTTTTAGCAATGGACAATGATTTAGGTGATGTAACTGGTGGTACTATTAAGTATTGGACAGAAGGCTTATCTCCAAACAGAAAATTTGTTGTAAGCTATGAAAATGTTCAAGAATTTGGTGCTACATTGACAAGTACTGCTCAAGCTATTTTCTATGAAACGATTGGTACAATTGAGGTTCATGTAACTTCATCAACAAACATTGATAGAAATAAATTGATAGGTGTAAATAATGGTGATGGTACAGTTGGAGTTTTAGCTTATGCTTCTGGAACAGTTGCAAGTGCAACAAATCCTATTGCAAATCCATTCGCATATCGTTTCTCTCCACCAGCAAACTATACAACTGTTTGGACAGCAACAAATACACAAGGAACAACAACAATTGCTTCTGGAACTAACATCTTTACACAAGCTGTTACCCCAACAGAAACAACTGTTTATTCAATAACTTACACAAATCAAACGACAGGTTGTACAAATGCACTAGGATCTGCTGATGTAACAATTACAATTTTAGGAAATATTGCTCCAGTAGGTGTCAATACACTTTCAACTGTAACTAATGTTTGTGATGGTGATATTTTCCAAGTGACAACAGATTATACAGGAAGTTTTGATGGTTTAACCTATCAATGGCAATTTTCTACAGATAATGGCGCAAGCTTTACAGACATTGTTGGACAAACTAGTTTAACATTATCAACAAGCCAAAATGACACAACTATCTATAGATTGGCTATCTTTTCTTGTGGTGGAACACCGAGTTATTCATCTCAATTGACAATGAATATGTCTGCTCCAACTGATTGTTATTGTGTACCAACATCTAGCTGTAATTTAGGAGATGTAATAGCATCTATTTCATTAAACACCTTATCAAATGTTTCAGGTACAGCTTGTACAACAGGTGGTTATACAGATTATACAACAAATCCTACATTAACAACAACGCTTCTACCTTCTTCATCATATGTTTGTGTAGTCGGTGCTGCGAATTACGCTCAAAGTGTTGCTGTTTGGATTGATTACAACGATGATGGTATTTTTGATAATGCAACAGAAAGAATTGGATATACAAACAATCCAATACCTGTTAATGGTACAGCAAGTTTCAATGTTGTATTAGATTGTAATCCTCCTGTTGGAGTTCATAGAATGAGAGTTCGTTCTTCTGATGACTTTTTTGTAACTGGAATAGACCAAACTCCATGTACAAACTATTCATTCGGCGAAACAGAGGATTACTTAATTACTATCGCTCCAGCACCAACTTGTCCTTCTCCAGGATTATTAGTAGGAGGAACAACTACAACAACAAGCGCTGATTTATCTTGGACTTTAGGTTGCTCTGCTGCATCTGCTTTCGATTTCGAATACGGTCCAGTTGGATTTACACCAGGAGCAGGTACCTTACTTCAAAATGTAACAGCCGCAAATGCATACACTATTATTGGATTAACTCCGAATAGTACATATCAAGTTTATTACAGAGCGAATTGTGGAAGTGGAGATGTAAGCGCTTGGTCTGTACCAGTAACGGTTTCAACACAATGTGCGCCTATTACATTAGTAAATCCAGGAGCTCAAGTAGTTTGTAATACTTACACATTACCAACATTGGCTGAGGTAACACCTTCTAACAATTCCGGTTTAGTGTTAAGTTACAGAAATCAACCAAACGGAGGAGGAACAGTTATTACAGGACCAATCACAACAACACAAACCGTATACATTTATGGTGTTGCAGGTGCTTGTTCAGCTAATCAAAGTTTCTTAGTAACTGTTAACAATGGTTCAACTTCAACTACGAATATCACTCAGTGTATTACTTACACTTGGACTAACAACGTTACATATACAGCGTCAGGAACACACACACAAACCTTGACTAATGCTGCAGGTTGTGATTCAGTTGCAACGTTGAATTTAACAATTACGCAACCTACAACTTCAACATTGAATGAGTTAGCTTGTCAAACATTCACGTTAAACAACCAAACATATACTGCTTCTGGAACGTATGTTCAAACATTAACAAATGCTGCAGGATGTGATTCAACTTTAACATTGAACTTGACAATTGGTCAACCAGATGTAGTTTCAGTTACTGAAGTAGCATGTGATTCTTACACTTGGAATGGAACAATATATACAGTATCAGGTGTGTATAATGAAACGTTGACAAATATTTTTGGATGTGATTCAGTTGTAACTTTAGATTTGACAATTAATAATACAAGTTCTTCTAGTGAAGTAGTAACCCAATGTGGTACTTATAACTGGAATTCTGTGGATTACACATCAAGTGGAACGTATACATTCACAGCTCAAAACGCTGCGGGTTGTGATTCAACTGCAACTTTAGTCTTGACAATTGGAAACAATAGTTCAACAACTACAGCAGCTACTTGTGGATCATTCACTTGGACAAATGGAACAACTTACACGGCTTCTGGAACATACACACAAACATTAACAAATGTTGCTGGTTGTGATTCGTTAGTTACATTGAACTTGACTATTAACCCAACTCCGACTGCAACTGCAACGGATAATGGCGATGGAACATTAACAGCTTCAACGGGTGCATCTTACCAATGGATAGATTGTGCTACAAACACACCTATCACTGGAGCGACAAGTGCAACATATACTGCACTAATTAATGGTTCATACGCTGTAATTGTTACTAATTCAACTAACTGTTCTGCAACATCAACATGTGTTGTAATTGATTACATCGGTTTAGATGAAAACAATTTAAGCTTCAATGTTTATCCTAATCCTACAACAGGAGCAATCAATATTGTAATTGATCAAACAACTGCAAACTATGATGTAACTGTTGAAGATATGAATGGAAGAGCAATAGCTAACTTCGGTTCATTGATTAATGGAAACGGTGTTTACTCTTTAGATTTATCGAATGTGGTAACTGGTGTTTATTTCATCAAACTTAGAAATGAGTTAGAAGAAAGAACAGTTAGAATTATCAAACAATAATAAATCTTAACTTACAGAAAGAGGCTAGCAAATTGTTAGCCTCTTTTTTTATGCTAACATTTTTCAATTGACTATTTTTATCGCATGAATTTAACATCTAAATTACCCAATGTTGGGACGACTATTTTTACAGTCATGTCAAAAATGGCAGTAGATCATAATGCAATCAATTTGTCTCAAGGATTTCCGAATTTTCCGGTTGATCCTATTCTTATTGATTTGCTAAAACAAAAAGCTAGTGACAATATTCATCAGTATAATCCAATGGCTGGAAATCCACTATTAATGAATGAAATAGGATTATTGATTGAAAGATCTTACGCAAGAACTGTTTCTGTTCAAGATGAATTATTGATAACAGCCGGAGCAACACAAGCAATTTTTACAACTATTCAAGCGTTAATTCATCGAAATGATGAGGTTATAATTTTAGACCCAAGTTATGACTGTTATGAATCGCCAATCGTTTTATCAGGAGGTATACCAAAGAGAATTCCTTTAAATGAATCTTTTCTACCAGATTGGGAACTGATTAATTCAACAGTTAATGAGAAAACCAAACTAATAATAACCAATAATCCACATAATCCAAGCGGAAGAATTTGGACAGAAAGCGACATGAAAGAACTCGAAAGCTTGTTGCATAAGTATCCAAATTTGTTAGTTCTTTCAGATGAAGTTTATGAATATATAACCTTTGAGCAAAAGCATCTTTCAGTTCATGCAAATGAATTTTTAAGAAATCGTTCGATTGTAGTTTCATCATTTGGGAAGACTTTCCACATAACTGGATGGAAAATTGGCTATTTGGTTGCACCAGAGTTTATTATGATTGAAATTAAAAAAGTCCATCAATTTTTAGTTTTCTGTGTGAATAGTGTTGCACAAAATGTATTAGCAGAGTATTTACCTTTGGTAAAAACTGAAAATTTAGGTGGATTTTATCAAGAAAAAAGAGATTTTTTTAGAGAACGAATGCAAGCAAGTCGATTTGAATTAATGCCATGTGAGGGAACTTATTTTCAAGTTGCTTCTTACGACACAATTTCAGATGAACAAGATATTGATTTTACAAAAAGATTAGTAACCGAATTTGGTGTTGCAACAATTCCACTTTCCGTTTTCAATGCAGATTTAAAAGATCGAAAAATGATTCGATTTTGTTTTGCAAAAGATAATGACACCCTAATTCAAGCAACAGAAAGATTATGCAAGATTTAAAAGTAACATTAGTTCAAGCGAATCAAATATGGGAGGATAAAGCCGCAAATTTTTCAAATTACTTGCGCTTACTTGAGTCAATTAACGAACCAATTGATTTAGTCATTTTTCCTGAAATGTTTGACACGGGTTTTTCAATGAATGTTGAATTAGCAGAAGATTGGAATTCAAATACTTCAGTTAATTTTTTGATAGACCTAGCCACTAAAAAACAATTTGCAATTTATACTTCCTTAATGGTTAAAGAAAACAATCATTTTTATAACCGAGGAGTTTTTGTCTATCCAACTGGTGAAATACAATTTTACGACAAAAGAAAATCTTTTGGTTTAGGAGGTGAAGACAACTATTTCAAAGCTGGAAAGCTGGAAAGAATTGTCGAATATAAAGGATGGAAACTCAATCTTCAAATTTGTTATGATTTACGATTTCCAGAAATAGCTAGAAATTTTGAAGTTAATAATGTACCAAAATACGATGTGTTACTCTACGTTGCTAATTGGCCTTGTAAGAGAATTGAGCATTGGAAAACACTTTTAAAAGCACGGGCAATTGAAAATCAATCGTTTGCAATTGGTGTAAATAGAGTTGGGGAAGACCCGAATGGATTAGTTTACACTGGAGATTCATTGTGCGCTGATGCATTGGGACACGTCACGGGTAATTCTGAAGGTCAATCGATTTTCACCACCTCACTTTCAAAATTTACGTTAACTAACACAAGGTCAAGTTTGCCCTTTTTAAAAGATTATTAGTTAGAATAATCAATATGTAGTATATTTGGCCAAAATTATAAACTATATAAAAATGAAAAAACTAATACTTTCTTTATCTGTATTAGCTGTTACGGGCGCTTTTGCACAAAAAAATACACGTATTCTTAAGTCGCAAGATTTAGTAAAAACAGCTCCAAAAACAGCCACTGCAGTTCAGCCAATAGGTAAAATCATGACCACGTTGTGGGAGGATAATTTTTCTAATGCGTCAACATGGACAATTGACAATGATGGTCAAACAGGAAACACTTTCGGTTGGAATATTAACGCTACGTCTCAAGGTTGGTGGTCAACTACTGGAATTAGTGCTAATGGAACATCTGGTGGTAACAATGCTGAATTAGTAAATGGAAACCCTACTTTGTCTCCAGGAACACAAGCTTTAGATGTTACTTACACAATGACTACGGCGCAACCAATAAATGTGTCAGCGTTAGGTGGAACAAACCAAGTATCTTTACAGTTCAAACAATTTGGTGCTCGTTTTAATGACTTGCAAGAAATTCAAATTTCTACTGATGGTACAACTTTTACAACGGTTGGAGACAACTTAGACAAAGAAGTTTTATCTGCAGCTGGTGGTGCTCCTTATGCAAACCCAGACACTAAGTTAATTAATCTTGCAACAGTTTTAAGCGCAGCACCAACACAATTATGGATTCGTTTTAGCTGGACTACAAATTTTCCAGGTTCTGCAACAAATGCAAACGTTTGGATCACTTACGGATGGTACATTGACGATGTGAAAATCGTTACAAACCCAAACTATGATTTGTCAATCAATACAAACACTTGGGGTACAGCTGGTTTAAATTATTACCAGATTCCTACAACACAAGTTGCTCCAATTTCATTTTCAACAAATGTTTTGAATGGTGGATTGAATAACTTAACTGGTGCGTTCTTGAAGGCAGATGTTTTAAGCGGTGCAAATAACGTTTTCGCAGGAACAAGTGCTCCAACAGCTATCGCATCTTTAGATACGGCTACTTTAGAAGTATCGACTTCATTTACTCCTCCTTCAACAGTAGCGAGTTATACTTTAAAAAGAAAACTTGTTTTAGGATATTTGCCAAATGGTCAAATTTTAACTGGCGCATTATCAAATGGTGGTGTTGGATATGTAACAGGAACTAACATTCCAACAACTGGTGGAACAGGAACAGGTGCAACTGTTAATATTACTGCATCAGTTGGTGGTGTAGTTGGTACAGGAAATCTTTCTGCTGCAGGAACAGGTTACACAACTTCTTCAGGAGTTGCTGCAACTGGTGGAACAGGGGCAGGCCTAACTTTGGATCTTACAGCCGCTCCAATTGGAGCAGTAACTTCATTAACTGTTGATATTTATAATTTTGGAACTGTAGTTTCTGAAACAAATGTTGCGACAACTGGTGGAGCAGGAACAGGTTTAATAGTAGATGTTGTTGCTGATGCTAATGGCAATGTTGATACAATTATAATTGTAAATCCAGGAAGTGGTTATCAATCAATCGACAATTTAACTGTAACAGCTGCTGGTGGACCAATTGATATCATTGTAAATGCAACAAATGGTCAGATATTAACAGCAACAATCGCATCAGCGGGTACAGGATATACAGCTGGTGATGTTGTAACAATATCTACAGGAAATGCAGATGCATCTTATACTATTGCGACTGTTTCAGCAGCAACAGTAACTGGAGCTGTATTAAATGCTATTGGAACTGGTTATACTGCAGGAGATGTATTAACTATCAATGGCGGAGTTGGAGCTACTTACACAGTTGCTACAGTAACAAACAATACAGAAATCGCAGATGAAGTTGCTACAAACAACACAATTGCTGACTTAACTTTTGGTGTAACAAACAACATTTATGCACGTGATAACGGTGTATTTGCAGGTAACACATCAAATGGAGCTGATGGTTTTGAAGTTGGAAACTTATTTGATATTTGGGCTGACCAAACATTAAAAGGAATTAGCGTTCGTTTAGCTGGTGGTACAAATGGTACAGCAGTTGGAACTGAAGTTTATGCTAAAATTTATTCTATCGATCAAACTGGAGAATTTGCTTTCTTAGAAGAAACTGCTCCAATTACAGTTGCCAACAACAACTTGAATACCATTTTAAACATGGTTTTGTTAAACCCGACACCTTTATCAGCAGGTCAAACGTATTTGGCAGTTGTTGGATCTTTTGATGGTGGATTAAGAGTTTCTAATGCAGGTAGCTCTGAAGAACAAACATCTTTCTTGTATGATATACCAACAGACACGTGGTTCTTTACAACATCAACACCTGTTGTTCGTTTAAACTTTGACCCAATTTTAAGTGTAAACGAGAATACAAATCAAGTTGCTGATGCGGTTATTTACCCGAACCCAACTTCTTTAACTTCAACTATTGAATTTAATTTGGTGAATGCATCTGAAACTACAATTTCAATTACTGATTTATCTGGTAAAATTGTTTCCGAAAGAAACTTAGGTCAATTGAATGCTGGTGCAAACGCAACAGAAATCAATACAACTTCTTTCAATGCAGGTGTTTACTATGTAACTATCGCTTCTAATGGAAGTTCAGTAACTAAAAAATTAATCAAAAATTAATCAAATTCTAGATTAACTTTGAAAAGCCGGTGTAAGCCGGCTTTTTTATTGAAATTATGTTTGAAATTGAATACGGTTTTATTGGGCTTTTTATAACCTGCTTTTTGGCAGCTACGGTGCTTCCTGTCGCATCGGAATTGTTTTTAGGTACTATTTTAGCAATGGGCTATGATCCTATACTATCGTTAATTATTGCAACAGCAGGAAATACACTTGGAGCATGGTTAAACTATGGAATTGGTTATTTGGGCAAACCGGAATGGTTGATAAAAGTTGGTGCAACGAAAGAAAAAATTGAAAATTGGAAACAAAAAATTAATCAGTATGGTGTTTGGTTAGCCTTACTTTCTTGGTTGCCATTTGTTGGTGATGTTATTGGAATTGCACTTGGATTTTTTAGAGCAAATTTATTTCTTAGCTTTTTGTTTATTGCAATCGGTAAATTCATTCGCTATGCAGTGATAATTCTTGTTTTCCTTTATTTTAAGTGAGAAAGTCAAGGAAATCCAACCATTTTAAATAAGGGTAGTAATTCCTCCATTCTCAATTTCAAATAGTTTTTTCTCAATAGAAAGTCCCTCAAACAATTGTTTCATACGAATTGGGTCTGTATCCGTGACTAAAACTTGTCCAAAATAATCGGTAGTAACCAATTCAATTAATTTTGCTACTCGTTGATTATCGAGTTTATCAAAAATGTCATCCAACAGTAAAACAGGATTTGTTCCTTTGTGTCGCTTTAACCAATCATATTGAGCGATTCGCAAGGCAATAAGAAAAGACTTTTGCTGTCCCTGAGAACCAAACTTTTTAACTGGATGATTTTTAATTGTGAATACTAAATCGTCTTTATGAATACCAACTGTCGTGTATTGCGCAAAGGCATCTTTTTTTTCTGCGTTTTTCAATTGTTCCAAAAAGTCACCATCATTCAAGTGAGATCGGTATTCTACATGAACGTTTTCTGTTTCCAAACCAATTTCATTATAAAACTTATTGAATACTGGAATAAATTCAGAGATGAATTCTTTTCGTTTTTCAAAGATAAGTGTACCTGTTTGCACCAATTGATGATCCCAAATATCAATCGAATCACGGTCAAATAATCGATGTTCAAACATGTTTTTAAGAAGTGCATTACGCTGTTCAAGGATTTTGCTGTAGCGTTGAATTTGTTCTAGATATTCTTTATCAATTTGCGAAAGAATGCCATCCATCCATTTTCTTCTTAGTTCGCTTCCTTCAGCAATCAAATCTCCGTCGTAAGGAGAAATAAAAACAACAGGAAATTTACCGATGTGCTCACTTAGTTTTTCGTATTCCTTTTTGTTGAATTTCACAACTTTTTTTGCTCCAAGTTTAAATGCACAATGCACATTACTTTGCTTATCGTCCACTTGCCAATCGCCGTTAATGCTGAAAAAAGATTGTTCAAATTGAATATTTTGTCGATCTATTGTATTCAAGTAGGATTTACACATACTTAAATAATGAATAGCATCTAAAATATTGGTTTTCCCGCTACCATTCTTACCAACAATACCATTTATACCTTTAGAAAGTTGAATTTCAAGTTCCGTGAAATTTTTAAAATGAAGTAAAAAAAGGGAAGACAAATACATAAGTGTTTAAAATTATGCTTTATTTGAAAAACAACAGCTTATTTTTTTGTGCAACTTTAAAATGTATTTTTACGTTTATGTTTTTAAATTGTTAATATGATTTTAAAGTTTTTTAAAACGCTGTTAATTTTAGTCGTTATTATTGGTAATATTCAAACGGTACAAGCTCAATATATTTATGCTAATGTAGGTGGAACAGCACAGTCTTTAGTTAGTTCAATGATTGGTCCTGGATTAACAGTTACAAATCCAATAATAAACTGTCCAAACGTAGCATACGGAACTTTTTCAAATGGACAAACTACAAATGTTGGTATTAATTCAGGAGTTATTCTCTCAACTGGTGATATAAATACATTAAATGGTAATGGGAGTGCCTTTTGGAGTGTAGATAATCCTGGAACTAATTGTAACGACGCACAGTTAAGCTCTTTAGAGCCTCTTGCCACTAGAGATTGTTGTATTTTAGAATTTGATGTCGTCCCTTCTTGCTCGACTTTATTAATACGTTTTGTATTTGGTTCTGAGGAATATCCTGAGTTTGTTGGTTTAGGCTATAATGATGCATTTGGTTTTTTTATTTCGGGTCCCAATCCAAGTGGCGCGGCGTATAACAATTTGAATGTTGCTACCTTACCTGATAACACTACTATTGTAAGTATTGACAACGTAAACGCAAATAATAATTCTCAATATTATGTAAATAATGCAAATGGTACTTCTATTAAATTAGACGCATTTACTACGTTATTAACAAGGGAAATTACTGTTACACCTTGTCAGTCGTATCATTTTAAAATGGCAATTGCAGACGCCGGTGATGGAATTTATGATTCAGGTGTTTTCATTGATTTTTTAGATTGTTCAACAGCTTTAAATGCAACTGTGTCTACAACACCCGTGACTTGTGCAGGCAGTGATGGTACAGCCACAGCCACAGCTGTTAACGGAATACCCCCATTTAATTATTCATGGAATACAACCCCACCACAAACAACGGCTTCTATTTCTGGTTTACCAACAGGAACATATACAGTAGTTGTTGACGATGCAGGAACTTGTACACCCCCAGTTATTCAAACTGTAACTGTTGGATTGAGCAACAACGTACCTACAATAGTAGCAAACGATCCTGTAATTTGTGAAGCTGGCTCCGCAACTATTACAGCCTCTAATCCAGGGTCTGGTGGAACTTATTTATGGTCAACTGGTGAGACAACTCAAAGCATCGTTGTTTCTCCAACTGTTACTACAAATTACACTGTTACTTATGATGCTGGTGCTTTGTGTACAGCAACTGACACGTCAACTGTATATGTAATTTCTGCATTCACTCCGACCTTTGATACAATTCCATCTATTTGTCATAATTCACCCTCGCCAATACTCTCTTTAAATTCTGTTGATACCATTTCGATTGCAGGAACTTGGAGTCCATCTTTTATTGATAGTTCCATAATTGGAATTACAACCTATTCCTTTACACCAAACCCTGGTGAATGTGCCTTTCCAACCACAATGGATATTACTGTAATAGTACCAGATACTACCACTTTCGATCCAATTTCTGCTTTGTGTCAAGGTACTACTCCATTAGCATTGCCAACATCTTCCTCAAATACCCCAACAATAACAGGTACGTGGAATGTTCCAACCATCGTAACCACAACCGCAGGTATTACAGATTATATCTTTACGCCTAATCCTTCCCAATGCGCTACAACAGACACTTTAACAATCACAATTAAACCAAAACCAACAATAGTCTTGAGTCCAAACCAGACCATCTGTCAAGGACAACAAGTAACTATCAATTCTACTGTTAGCATTTCCGGTGGAACCTACGATTGGCAACCTGTAGATTCTACGACAGCTAATTTGACTCTAATTCCATCAGGAACAACTACTTACGAATTAATCTACACATTAGATGGTTGCTCAAGTTTACCTGCAACATCAACCGTAACAGTAAATCCAAACATTCCAGTTTATTGTGGTGAAGATACTTTAATATGTATTGGCGAATCTGTTACGTTGCATGCAGTTGGAACGCCAATTATTGATTGGGACGCCCCAGTTGTTGACAGTGTTACATTTGCACCAACTCAAACAGCAACTTATACTGTTTATGGTACAAGTGATAATGGCTGTATTACAGTTGATTACATTACAGTCGTTGTAATTCAAACACCAATTATTGACCCTGGAACACCTCCAATTGTTTGTGTTGGTCAACAAGTTACATTAAACGCAACAGGTGCGGAACCAGGAGCAACTTACAGCTGGAATTCGGGTGTTACAAATGGCGTTCCTTTCGTTGCAAATCAAAACAGCGTTTATACTGTAACGGGAGTAGATCAATACGGATGCGTTGGTCAAGCAACAATTGCAGTCACAGCCTTGCCAGTTCCTATTGCTGATTTTACACCAAGCATATCAGCTGGATATGTACCATTGCAAGTTACATTTACAAACAATAGTTCTTATGCAAATAATTATGTGTGGGATTTTGGAAATGGTTTAGATACACTTACAACTAATAGTGGTTCAACTTTTACATCTTACTCAATTGCTCCACAAGATTATGTTATTTACTTAGTTGCATCAAACGGTTATTGCACAGATACAGTTTTTAAAATCGTAAAAGCATTATTACCACCTGAAATAATTGTTCCAAATGTATTTTCACCAAATGGTGATCAAAGCAATGATGTGTTCTTCGTTACCTCTCAAAATTTAGCTTCATTAGAAATGTTTATTTTTAATCGTTGGGGAAATTTAATGGCTACTATTGATAATCCTTTAGCGGGCTGGGATGGTAAAACAGAAAATGGAAATGATGCGACTGCTGGGGTTTACTTTTATAAATATACTGCAATAGGACAAGCTGGAGAAGAAATAAAAGGGCAAGGGTTTTTAACTTTGATTCGTTAATGAATAAAACGACTTCGAATTAATAAACCGAGAAGCATTAAAAGGCCTACGGTAATTGAAAAAACGATTCCAATATTATTTTCCTCTACGGTAGTAATTTCTTGTTTTAGCAACTTAGTTAATGTTTCACGTTCTTTTTCATTAGTTATATTTAACGTTTGAATTGCTTTTTCGAGCTTCGTTATTTCGGCACTCAAATTCAGTTGTTTCAATTCATCACGCTTGAATTGTAAAGCCTCTAATTCTAATTGTAGGTATTGACTTTTTTTAGCTACAATCCTACAGCTATCTATTAATTGATTGGCTAAAAAAGGGTTTTCTTCAACGTAAAAACTAGCTAAATTGTAGTAAGCGTCATAAATTTTAGACGGAATATTTTGTTTTTTTCGAATGCTTAAAATTTGGTAGAATAACGACAAAGCTTCTGTTGGATTTCCTTCAAAGTAGAAAATCAAAGCCTGATTGTTCAGCGCGTTTATTTTTAAGTTTAACGCATTTCCTTTTTTAGCGAAGAATAATTGTTTTTCGTAGTAATTTTTTGCTTTTGGATAATTTACAAGATTTAATTGAACATCCGCAAGAACGGTGTACGCATTGGCAACAGCCTCCCATTTTTTCAATTCTTTTGCTATAAATATATAATGATTGAGAATGGCAGTTGCTTGTTTAAAATCTTTCTTCGCAATGAAAACCTTTGCGAGATTTACTTCAGCTAAAATGGCATCTGTTTCTTTAGGTGATTGTGCGCCTTTACTCAATGAAGCTTTAAAGTAAAAAGCGGCAGTTTCTAAATCTCCTTGTAAATAGTAAGCAATTCCCAGTTCATTCAATTCTTCGCAGAGCAATTGCATGTCGCCGATGGAAAGAAAGTAATTTTTAGATTCTTTTAATAACTTAATTCCTTCTAAGATTTTTCCTTTTCGAACTTGAAAGCAGCCAAAAATTCGTTTAGAAACAGCATGAGAAAAGGAATTTTGGTTTTTACTCGTTGCTAATTCTGCAGCTAAAAACGGCAACGAATCGAAGTCATTACGTAAATAATATTCCCATAATTCGAGTGCTTTTCGGGTTTTGTTTTCAAGCTGATTTTCTTTTTTGAATGCTGCGAATGAAATTGAATTTTGAGCAAAATAGGCAGACGAGTTTGTCAGTAAAGTCAGTATTATGACAAAAGTTACTTTAAATTTCGGGGAGTATAACTTAGAAAGCACGTAAACGCAGATTAATTCATTGCAAGGATAGTTAACAATCGTTACTTTTGCAACAAAATTATTATTATGTCAAACGCATTTTTCAACGTTCCTGTCGCAATTAATGAGCCTGTTAAAGGGTATGCACCAGGTTCAGCAGAGAGAACATCTTTGTTAGCTAAATACCATGAAATGTACAATCAAGATCCGATTGATGTTCCAATTTATATTGGTTCGGAAGAGATTCGCACAGCCAATAAGAAAGCGTTAACGTCTCCACACGACCACAAAAAAGTGTTGGGATATTATAACGTTGCGGAAGCTATTCATGTTGAAAAAGCAATCGAGGCTGCCTTGGAAGCTCGTGTTAAATGGGCGAATATGCCTTGGGAAGAGCGCGCTGCAATTTTCTTAAAAGCTGCCGATTTACTAGCAGGACCTTTCAGAGCGAGACTGAACGCTGCAACCATGTTGGCTCAATCGAAAAATGTTTTTCAAGCAGAAATTGACGCGGCATGCGAGTTGATTGACTTTTTCCGTTTCAATGTGCAATACATGACGCAAATTTATAAAGAGCAACCAGAATCATTGCCAGGAATGTGGAACCGTTTGGAATACCGTCCATTAGAAGGATTCGTATTTGCTTTGACTCCTTTTAACTTTACTTCAATAGCAGCCAATCTTTCAGCAGCACCAGCTTTAATGGGGAATGTTGTTGTTTGGAAACCAGCTGAATCTCAAATTTATTCCGCACAAGTAATCATGGAATTATTCAAAGCAGCGGGTTTACCAGATGGAGTTATCAATATGGTTACCGTAAGTGGACAAATTGCTGGGGAAGTTATTTTTAAGCACAAATATTTCGCAGGTTTACATTTTACTGGTTCAACGGACGTTTTCAGAAACTTGTGGAGACAAATCGGTTCCAACTTAGAGATTTACAAAGGCTACCCAAGAATCGTTGGAGAAACAGGTGGAAAAGATTTCATCATAGCTCATAAATCTGCTGTAGCTGCGGAGGTTGCAACTGCAATGGCACGTGGCGCATTTGAATTCCAAGGGCAAAAATGCTCTGCAGCCTCGAGGGCATACATTCCAAGTAATATTTGGCCTGAAGTTAAACGAATCTTTGTTGAGCAAGTGAACTCATTTAAAGTGGGAACGCCTGACGACACAAGTAATTTTGTAAATGCGGTTATCGATGCGAAAGCTTTTGATAAAATTTCTGGTTACATCGACTATTGCAAAACACAAGAAGATGCTGAAATTATAACTGGAGGGACGTATGATAATTCTAAAGGATATTTTATCGATCCTACAACTGTTGTTACAACTAATCCGAAGTTTAGAACGATGGTTGAAGAAATTTTCGGGCCAGTTTTGACTGTTTACGTTTACGATGCGGAGAAATTTGAAGAAACATTGGAATTATTAGATGAAACTTCAGAATATGCTTTGACAGGTTCAATCCTTTCCCAAGATCGTTATGCTATTCAACTGGCAACGAAAAAACTGGAGAACGCTGCTGGAAATTTCTATATCAATGACAAACCAACAGGAGCAGTTGTAGGACAACAACCATTTGGAGGTGCAAGAGGTTCAGGAACAAACGATAAGGCGGGTGCAATGATGAATCTATTACGTTGGACATCGGCAAGAACAATTAAAGAAACATTCGTTCCACCAACAGATTACAGATATCCGTTTTTGGGATAATTTTTGAATTTGAGGCGATAATGAATTATTCTTTAAACTAATTTAATTAATCGTGATTTGCCAAAATTCACTAGGTTTTATTTTAATTCGTGTAAGTTTTGATTGCAGATTACTTTTAATTCATTTATTTCTTTTCGAATACTTTTTTCGTCCTCATCAAATTTTAATTTTTCAAGAATTTTAAGTTGATTTAATGCTGAATTGTAGTTTTTTAATTTAATTAGAATTTTAATTTTTAAAAAATAATTAGCGTAGTAATTGTCTTTTTTAATAATCCAATTTGACCATTTTAAACTATGATTCAGTATTGAAGTATCGCTTTGATTTTCGAGAATAATGAAACAATCCTCAAGTAACTCGTGTGGTGTAATCTTGTTTAATATTTTATCCGTTTCATTCATGTAATATTTTAGAGAATCGAGTTCAGGTTTTGTTTTAGCATTTACAAAACCCAAGTCTATGGGCTCGGTGATTTTAGAACGGATTTTAGCGATTTCCATTTTTTCTAAATAAACAGGATAATTCAAGGATAAGGTTGTAATCGCAAAACGAAATAATGGAAATTGAAGTAAGCATACCAAAATAACAAATGTAATTGTGATGTTTTTTGTTGACTGTAACAGCTGTTTTTTGTAGATGAACAATGATATAAAACTAAGTATCAAAAAAATAATACATACTAGCCTTACAAATCCAGCTCCCGGCCAATGCATCATAAAAAAGCTACTTCCTATAATGGTTAATGAGAAGCTAATGCGATAAATTAAACCTAAAATTTTATTTTCATTTTTAGTTTTTTGACTAATTAGGAAATATATTGCTAATAGAAATGAACCAATCACAAATAATAACGTCGCTGCTGGAAAGCTTACGATTTTGAACATTAATCCCAAAAAGAATATTGCAAGCGAGATTTTATATAATTTTTTGAGGGCTATCTTGTTTCGATTACCATTTACGAAAATACTATCGGAAATTTCTTCGTCTTCTAATTTTTCAGGAATAAATAGACTTAATAAATAATGAACGAAAATAATAAAGAAGGAAGAGACAATAAAAATTTGAGTTAATTTACCATTAAAACTAAATGATCTCAGGACAAAACACAAGGCTATTGACCCAATTATAAAGTAAAACACTTTTTTTTCAACCTTAAAATAGAATTCTTGAAATTGGGTAGTAACGTTTTTAATGTATTGAACGATCAATTTCAGTTTGAAAAACAAAAAAGAGATAAGCATAATAAATGCTAACACTATAGATAATTGTGCAGACACAAAAAGCCCACCGGTTACAATGATTACAAAGAATGTAAAAATACCTAGCGTCCTAAAGAAACGCATAAATTCCATAATTGGAAAAGTTTGTTCTAGACTCAAATTTCCTTGAATTAAATGTTTACTTATCAAGTTGGTGAAGAAATTTGAAGATTCATTGGTCATACCTGAATTAGTATTGATCGTATTTTCCTCTTTCTCATTGTAGATTTTGGATAGCTGAAGCGAACGGTCAATAGAATCAGCAAGGTCATTGAAACGTAATCTGGATGCAATAACCGCCAAGAAAAAAACGGAACAAAATAAGGTTAAAAATGCCATTAACGATAAAATACCGTTTTTACTCAATAGAAATTCTAATGATTTGAACGTTGAAGCGAGCGAGAAATTTACCAGGCCTTCAAAAATGGTATAAATATTCGTTGAAAAAGCACCTAGACTTTCAATTGAAACATTGCTTGAAGAGATAAGCTGAATAAAGCCGCTAAATGCTAAAGCGCCAAATAGAGCCGCTTCAAGCACATATGCCTCCATTTTGTCATTGGCAGATCTTAGACTAACATCCAAATCAATTATTTCTTCATCATTCTCGTTGTGGTTTAAATTGCTCTTTACTTGGTTTAAATTAATTTTCTCCAGCTGATTAATTATGTAAGAAATAGACGGTTTTTTTTTGGAGAAAAAGGACAAAATAACGATTAAATATATTCCGTAGACTAGTGCGTAAATCGGAATAAGAAGTGAATGCGCTTCTTTTGGGATTTTTAATGCAATCACTAAAACCATTGACCAAATAATTAAAATCAAAAAGCAAATGAGGTAATTCCAAGGACTATGTTTGTTGCTTATTTTTAAGTCTTTTCTACCGATGTTTTTAAATATTTCTTGCGTTTTAAGAATGATATTTTTATCTCGATAATAACTAATTAAGAAAATAATCAGTGGGATAATAACTAACTGAATCAAGACAAAAAAACCAGTATTTTCGTTATTGGTTTTGTAGTTCCAAAGGCTTATCCAACGAAGAAAAAAGTCTAGTAAAACCAATAATAATGTGCCGTCCAATTTTATTTTAAAGTAAAACTTATCTTCTTCTTTATCTGAAATCCATTTGAGTACCGTGTTTTGTATTTCTGAATCGTTATTTTCAGTAGCAACATAAAATTCCTTTAATTGGGTGTCTAATTTTTCAGCAAGAATTAAATCTTTATCCTTCTTTAAGAGTTCCAAGTATAAATGAATCAATTGCAACGTTTCCGTTTTTTCACTTTCTGTTAAGTTACTTAATAAGGAGATGAAATTTGCTGTTGATTGAATCTTTGAACTATCAGCTGTACCTGAATTAATTATGGTTTTTATCTTTCCTTGAAAATATTTTTCGCGGTAGATTTCTTCAACGATTTCTCTCCATTGTACCCACGTTGTTCGACTTCTCTGTTTTTCAACTTTTCGGAAATAAGATAAGAATTGAGCAACTATATAAATTGAATTCATTGAATATATTTTTTATACCAATTTACTTGTTAAATGACGTAATTGAAAATCTATCTGGTATAATGCCGAGTTAGTTTTCAACGAGTATTCTATACGACAATTGAAAACAACTTCGGTATTACTTGATAAATATACTGTTTTGTCTCTTATTTCTGTTTAATAAAATTAACCAATGGCATCAAGTTGATTTTATTGTGTCTTAAACACAATTAATTGGACACATTCTTAATTTCTACTTATTGCATTTTTATTGATATTTACTAGTTTCAATTCGCTACTCCAATCTTTTACTACAAATACTTTTTAAGCTCATGTATTTCTAAAACAGGGGCAAAACAAATACCTTTTTTGCACACATAAATTCCATCGTTTTTGTGGTTTTCTGAGTTCGGAATTTCTAAATGAAAAGTTGCAATTGAATAGGTAGTAAGATTAAAAGCAATTGATTGTTGAACTTCGCGCGTGTTATTGATTGTAACAATTTCATCCACGCCGTGCAGCAATCTTAAAAGTAAGAGTCCCCAATTGGAATAACCAGAACCGTATTGTTCCATTCCATCATAGAGGTTTGCCAACATTTGTTCTGCACTCGCAATCCAATTTTCTTGTCTGAAATAATGTCCTAAGAATAAAAAATTATTCGCCATTATTGAATTACTTGCTGGTAGAACATTATCATGTAATTCCATTTTGCGGGTAATCAATTCTGAATTTTTGGTGGTGAAGAAGCACATTTTACTTTCTGGATGTTGAAAGTTTTCTTCTACTTTTTGAGCTAAAATTCGTGCTGTTTCCAACCATTTTAATTCAGCTGTTAATTTATAAAGTGCAATAAATGCTTCAATTACTGTTGCATAATCTTCCAAAAAGCCTTCAATTGAAGTAACTCCCTTCGAGTAATTTCTATAAAGTACATCTTCTTTGATTTGCTTTTCTAACAGCCACTTGCCAGCTTTTCTCGCAAGTAATAAAAATTGTTCATCTTCAAAAGCTTGATAAGCACTACAAAGTCCTGTTATCGTTAATGCATTCCAAGAACTTAAACATTTAGTATCTAGTCCTGGGCGTGTTCGTTTATTGCGCTCGTGTAATAAAACCGAATTTACATCCTCCACTTTTTTTCGAAGCTCTTCGATAGACCAATTTTGTTTTTTGGCAAAAGACACATCACTTTCTGTTCGTAGTAAAATATACTTTTCCTCTTCCCAATAACCTCGTTGATTGACGTTATAATAGTCTTTTACCCATTCAAAATCTTTGCTTAATAAACGCTGTAATTCTTCTTTTGACCAGCAATAGAATTTTCCTTCCTCGCCTTCCGTATCAGCGTCTAAAGCACTGTAAAATGCACCTGATGAATCAAGCATTTCACGTCCCATCCAAGCAACCGTTTGATACACAAGTGTTTTGTAACTATCTTTTTTCAAATAGCGATAAGCTTCACTGTACAAATGAATGAGTTGTCCATTATCGTAAAGCATCTTTTCAAAGTGCGGAACTTTCCAAAGCATATCAACGGAATAGCGAGCAAAACCTCCACCAATTTGGTCATAAATTCCACCGAAAAGCATTTTATCTAGCGTCAATTCTAGGTGCTTTTTTACTTTTTCATCTTCAAAATACTTGGCATATTCCATTAAGAAAAGATAATTATTCGGCAATGGAAATTTTGGTGCTTTTGTTGGTCCTCCTTCTAAATTGTCAAAATTGCGCGACCAACGCACCAACATTTCGTGTAGTTTTTCCTCATTCCATTTTTCAATTGCTTTTGGAACAGCAATTAATTCACTTTGCGAAATTCCTTCTTCCAGTTGAGCTGCGTATTCTAAAACACGTTCAGGGTCTTTTTTTTGCGTGTAAATCAACGATTTCAAGACATTCATCCATTGGTCTTTTGGGAAATAAGTTCCACCATAAATCGGTCGACCGTCGGGCAACGTGAAACAATTCAACGGCCAACCACCACGTTGTGTCATCAATTGAACAGCTGTCATATAAATCTGATCAATATCTGGGCGCTCTTCTCGATCGACTTTGATACACACAAAGTGCTGATTCATATAGCTTGCAAGTTCTTCGTTCTCAAAGCATTCGTGTTCCATAACGTGGCACCAATGACAAGCTGAGTAACCGATACTTACCAAGACCAATTTATTTTCTTCTTTAGCTGTACGAAAAGCCTCTTGACTCCACGGTTTCCAATCAACAGGATTGTGAGCGTGTTGCTGCAAATAAAGTGATGATTCGTGGATTAAAGCATTTGGTTTCATAGTAGAACTTTAATTGCAAAGTTAACTTGAAACCGTTTGATAAATATATAATAATAGAATTCTACTTCGGAATAACCAAAACTTGTCCAATACTCAAACGGTCACTTCTCAAGCGATTTGCTTTCATGATTTTGGAAACCGAAGTTCTATTTTTCTCCGCAATTTGTGAGAGTGTATCTCCTTTTTTGACAACATATTTTTTTAAAGCAGGCTTTGGAACTACTTTAGGAGGCTTAACTTTTATCACTTTTGGAGGAATGGAATCTGCTATTGTTGAAGTAGAATCTACAACATCATTATTCGTTGGATTTGGAATTACAATAGCTGGAACGTAATCTGTATATATTTTTCCAGAAATTGTATAATCTGTAATAGTTGATTGGTCACGATACAAACACAAGGTATTTTCAAAGGATTCATATAATAGTTGTCCTTTTACTTGGTAGCCTTTTTTCGTTAAATGAATGCAGTCGTTCTGCGCATAGCCCTCAGCATTCCAAGTTTTGATTGTTTTTGTTCCTCCTGCCAAATCAAACCAGTTCCAAAAGAGACAATCATGTTTGCGCGCAATTGAATCCATCAAATCTCTGAATGCGAAACAAGCAGTTACAGGCTTCCCCTTATAGAACAAATCTTGCGTAGTGGTAAGAATGATGATGATGTTTGGATTAACTGCTCTAAATTTATTAATCGATTTAATGATTTGTTTTTCAAGGTTTACATCAATCTTATTAGAAGAAAGAATATCATTGGTGCCAAAATCTAGAATAATAATGTCTGGTTTCAAAACACTTGCTTGGTCGGGCATTTTATCCAGTAATAAAACGGAGCGAAATGCAGCAGCACCAACACCCGTAGAATGATAAACAACGCCAGCATTTTTTTCATTTTCAACAGAAAGTCCATAAAAACGAAAGCGCTTTGCATTTAATTTTGGTTTTACTACCAACCGAATCGCTTGAATACCTTCTTTGTATTTAAATGATAAACCATACGGTTGAAATTGTAATTGGTGTTCGTTTACGTTGACCAAAGTGCTATCGAAATAAACGTCAATGTCGAACGAGATAGAATCATTTTCAAAAAACACGTAAACATTGTGGTTTTCAGGTTCAATTACATTTTTTAATTTAAAACTTAATTCTGCAAAATCTTCTGTTGTTTCAACAGTCATTCCACAAACGCCGATTGGGAGCGCAGCATTTCGAGCTTGAAAGCTTTTGGCATATTTCCAAGTTCCTTTTTTAGACGATGAGTAATTGACAGAAGAATAGGTGTTTGCCGCGGAGTAATTAAACATCAATCCTCTTCCTCCAGAACCATATTTTTTATGGAAATTGGCACGCGAAATTGTTGTAGGATTTTCAGCTTGAATATGGCTACCACCATAATGTAAAATCACCAATTTATCTTTGTCAACATTCTCGAAATGAGCAGCAAGTTTTTTTAATTGATCATTGTTGTAAAATTGTAAATAAGCATAATTTAAATCGACATTTAAGGCAGTAGGGTAAGTTATTTCTTGACCAATAGTAAAAGGACTAGAAATCAGAAAGAGGAAGCCAAGAATTAGATTAATTTTCAATTTATTTCAATGTATCTTCAACAATTGGATTTGCAGGTAGTAATGTGTCAACAACCACTTTTTTAGGAGGAATATACTCCCCATTTTGTTTTCCAAGTCGTCGCATCATATTTATTGTACCATCACTCATTGCCGCATACATTCCCACAGCAAAAATCATGTCATCTATTTTGTTTGTCCGAATTATTTCCAACAAATTTTGCTTGGAGTAACGAAAATCGACTACCCAAATCTCTTCGTAGTGACTGATTAAAAAGGGTGTAAAGGCATTTCCCATTGAATTTTTTATTACCACAGCTCTTTTCCCATTTTTGAGTGTCGTAGTAATTTTCATCAGTGGAACATCTCCGCCCAAGAAGGTTGAGTAGGTATTTCCTCCTGAACTAGAATGATAGAAAACTTTAGATTTTCTTGGATTGTTGAAACCATATTCACCGTAATATTCAGCGTTAGATGTCACCTTTGGAACAAAATATTCCATTGTATCTGGATTTGCCCCAACAGTAGGGTCTAATGTTTTTTGATACAGTGAGCCGAGGAAATTATATTTCACTTTTTTATCCATATTTTCCAACGGAATAGGTTCTTTGCCAGCAGCTTTACAGAATGCCACATAAGCATAATAAGCTCCTAACGGTTTCCAATGGTGATCTGTTTTAAAGAAAAGACGTTGGTCTTTATGTTTGTCTAATTCATCAAAGACATCACAGAAATAAGCATCATTTGAAAGATTTGAGCCTATTGCAGCGAGTGTTCGTTTGTTTTGATTATAATAATGCGCATACTTTTCAACGGGCATGAAAGCTGAAGACAGTGGAGCAACCGCAGAAAACACGCGCACTTCACCTTTTAATTCTTTAGCGTATTCATTCACCATTTTACTAAAGTGTTTCGACATTGAGACATTTCCACCACCCTGCGGATAAACACAACCATCTATAATAATCAAAGATCCGTTGTAGCTTAAATCGAAGTCATCTAAAAGGTTGAGCTCCCCACGTGGCATTTCGCCTTGTGGCTGTTTTTGCGTATTATTTTTTGTTGGTACGAATATAACTTCTTTGTTCTTCAAACGAAATCCTTTATATGTTTTGGCAATGACAGCCATTTTGATAAACTCTTGACGAAAAGGGAAGTTGTCATCAGTGAAATTGTCAACACTGTCAGCCCATTTTCCAGTAACGTAACTTGCAAAGGTTAATTCTGGAAAGGAAGTCAATTGTCTTTTTTCATCCTGTGATACTTTTTGTTTTGGTAAATAGAAATACAAAACCGGAGCAATTGCGATGCTAATTAGAAATAAAATTGTATTTAATTTATTTACCATTAGAATCTAAAATATAAGAAAGGATTATAAGTTGAATTGACCAATAACATAGTTACTAAAAACAATAAAGCAATATTAACTGCCGGTTTAACGACATTAAAACTAGCTGTGGCATTAATTCTGATTTTAGACTCAGGTTTAAAAACTTCATCCCATGGAATACAGAAAATTACAACCAAAGCAAACCAAAAAAGATGTTCTAGTGCGTCGGTCATGAAGCTTTCACGAACTGGGTTTTTAGAGTAAAATAGATTAACCACAAAGATTTTTAGCTTTTCAAAATCAAGGAAGTAGAAAATGGCGCGAGAAAAAACAATCAAGATTAAGGTGTAAGTGTGGCGAAGAATGCGCGGTGTTTTTTTTAACACTTTATCTAATAGTTTTTCAATTATCATGAAGCAACCAAAATAGAAGCCCCAAAGCACAAAATTCCAACTTGCACCGTGCCACAATCCAGTTAGTAGCCAAACAATCATGATGTTACGTAACTGATTGGAGCGATTTCCACCTAAGGGAATATAAACGTAATCTCTAAAGAATTTTCCTAATGAAATATGCCATCTACGGTAAAAATCTCCAACTGACTGAGCAGCGTAGGGATGCTTAAAGTTTTCATCGTATTCAAAACCAAATAGCTTTCCTAAACCAATCGCCATATCCGAATAACCACTGAAATCGAAATATAATTGAATTGAAAACATTGTTATTCCAAACCATGCTTCGTAGGAAGATAAATCATTGAATCCTACTTCCAAATATTTGTTTACCAATTCTCCTGCAACGTTTGCAATTACCACTTTTTTGAATAATCCCAAGCAAAAGCGTGTTACGCCATCACTCATTTGTGACCAATTCAACTTTCTGTTTTCGATTTGTTCAGCAATTGTTTCATAACGAACAATCGGCCCAGCAACTAACTGATGAAACAAACTCACGAACATCAAGAAATTCAATGGATTTTTCTGCGCTTTAACATCACCTCGATAAACGTCAACAGCGTAAGATATCGTTTGGAAAGTGTAAAATGATATACCGATAGGCAAAGAATTCGTTGGTCTGTCAAAAGGTAAATCACCAAAAACGGAAAATAAATTATCCCAAATAAATCCACCATATTTGTAGGCAATAAGTAAACTTAAATTTCCGACTATTGATAGTCCAACAAAGAATTTTGCTCCGAATTTACCGTGCCATTTTTCAATAAAAATACCGTTGAAATAATCAAAAAATGCACTAAACAACATCAAGAAAATCCACATAGGTTCCCCCCACGCATAGAAAATCAACGAAAAGATAGTTAACGTTAAATTCCTAAAAATGATGTTTTTGGTTATCGTGTGAAAAAGTAAACTTAAAGGTAAGAACAAGTAAATAAAAGTAAGACTTGAAAAAACCATTGTTTAAGGTTGAGTTTATTTAATTTTTTTAAGAAAGCGAATTTAAGTAGGAATTTTGAAATAAAACGTTTTTCATACCTAATTTCGAAGTAAAATTAGGATTTAAGGATTAATTTAGAAGTGATTGATTCATCTTGTTTATTCCTTTTCAATCGTAAGGCTTTCCAATTTTGCCTCTGATTTTTCTGCTCGAAAATGAAAAGTTGTTCGGTAGGATTCTTTTCCATAAGTGTATTTTCCAATGGCAAAAACACCATCTGAGGATTCCTTTCCTTTAAAAACAAATGTAAAAGCCCCCTTTGGCTTTTTGGTGAAAAATTCATTGAGTACCATTTCTGCTTGTGCATGATTGTAAGCACCTTCTTTTCCAAGAATATTGAGTAATACTTTGTCTTTTCCCAGCTGAACAATTGCCTTTGAATCGTTTGCAGTCATTGCTTTTTGAATAGAATTGTATGGTACTTCTAAAGCTGTTATAAAAAAAATGAGGATACTACTAATTACAGATAATAATGAATTCATACTATACAAACATCAAAAATAGTGCCGTAAATACAGTTAAAAACAAGTTATAAATTCATCAGAAGGGAGTCTTCGTTGACCATTAAAATCTCCATTCCTCGAATCTTATCATATTCATAAGTCTTATTCTTTGGAAGTATTGGAACTGCTCCCATTTTTTCACAAAATAGTGCGCTTTTATTTTTCGTATCGAGGAAACTCAAAAATAGGCATGCATTTTTAAAGTTTTTTGCCTCTAAAACAACAGCAATACATTTTCTATCGGCATAAAGCGCTGAATTGTCAAGTGTGTAGTTAATTGTTCGTTTTTTATTCTTTTTTAAAATTGGATTTTCTAAGTATTGTGACCATTTAAGCAAAAGAAATTGTCTGGAGGGCAAACTGTCGGTTCCTTTATTAAAAGGTGAAAGATTTCCTTCAAATGATTTTTTTAAATTTAAATAATTGTTTGGTTTCTTTTTGGATAAGTATTTCAAGTTTGCCAAAAAAACAGCATTTTCATCTGGGTTTAAGCAACTGTATTTGAAGTTTTTAGTGAGGTCTTTATAGCTTGTTGGAACGCGTAGGGTATCTGGTACAAAAGAAAAAACATATGGGTCAAGTCCAACGGCGAACCAAGAATTATTTTGGAACGCACGAAAATTAGTTAGCGATTCGTTGACTATATTTCGAGATAAATGATGGAATTCAATAGATTTCAGATTTTTAACAGATTGCAAGGATTTTACAAATACCAAATCGAAATTGGAATCAAACCCGTCTTTTTGCAAACTTTTTCTAATTGCATCTGAACTAAGAAATTTAATTTTTATTCGAATATTGTTTGTCTTCGAAAAGGTTCTAAATAGCGTAGTATCATTTGACTTTAGATAATCGGAAGCAATAATGAGTTCGTTTTTGTCACTTTGATTTGCTTCTTCAATGCTGCACCCTGCTAAAAACACTACAAGAATTGTAATAAGAAAAACAAAATTATTTGACATGTTTAAGGCATAAAAAGCTAGTTTGCAAATATAGAAAATATTACTGCTTTGAATTTACAAATTGAACCACCATACCCATCCGTTTTAGACACATGGTATAATACTGTTGAGACAAATAGTATTGTCCAATATCAATTTTATTGAACTGTATGTTCTAATTTCTCTAGTTTAATTTTAGGGCTAGTTCATCCACCACGAGTAGGCATTTAGAGAAAATGCGACTGTTAGCCAGATTAAATATGGAAGTAAAAATAGTGATTTCCAAATACTTGATTTGAAATAATAAAGGATTAACACAAGTGAGACAAACAGTGAAAAAATAATTATCATCCCTAAAAAAGTCCAATGCAAATGGAAGAAAATTGGATTCCAAAGCACATTGCTTAAAAATTGTAAAGAAAAAAGTACTATAAATCGATTGTTGCTTAGTTTTTCTTTTTCTTGAATGGTTAAATAAATAGTAAACAATAACATAATTGAAGTCCAAGCTACTCCAAAAACCCAACCTGGCGGTGTCCAAGGTGCTTTGTTGAGTTGCGCATACCATTCGTTATTCATCGGATTCGTACCCATCAACCAAGAGCCAAGCGCTAATGCACCAAAATTGAGAATTAAAAACAAGCAGAAAAACAGAATTTTAGACATTGATTTTTGGATTTAAAAGTAATGTTTTACAAGGTAGCGATGCTCAAAATCAAGCAAAATAACTTCTGACTAACGAAATTTGTTTTCACTCGACAGGGCGAAGTCATATAAAATACTCGTTAGATACTAACACGGTACTGTACCAAATGGATTTTCAATTGCACATTTAATATATAAATAGGTGTAAGACATCAACAGCAATTTAATTTTTAAACCCTAAAAAAAGAACCCGCAATTCCATCTGCACGAATTTTTCCTGCGTCAGTGAGAATAAAACTTGATGTTGTTTCAATAATCGAATCGTCTGAAATATAATTTTGTAGTAAATTAAACTCAGCTTTTGTAAATGAATTTAATTCTTCAATTGCTTTTTTTGAAACTCCCCATTTCGTGCGCAAACCCGTAAGAAACAATTCATTCCATTGTTCTTTTTCGCTCAAGTTTTCAATTGTAAACCAGCTATTATTTACACCAACATTTTTGTAATAAACTGTGTTATTTGAAATATTCCATCGGCGTTGTTTTCTGTTAAACGAATGCGCAGAAGGACCTATTCCAATGTAATGAACACCTTTCCAATAAGCTGAATTGTGTTTTGAATACTGTTCGTTTTTAGCAAAATTAGAAATTTCATATTGCTCAAATCCCTTTGTTCTCAAGAAATCAATCATGTATTCAAACTGTTCACTTTGTGCTTCTTCATCAGCTGTAACCAATTGATTGTGTTTTACTTGATGATGCAGAGCTGTTTTGGGTTCAACGGTCAAACAATAAGCTGAAATATGTGAAATATCCAAAGATGTAACTAATTCTAAGTGCTTTTTCCATTCTTCTTGAGTTAATTGCGGCAAACCATAAATCAAATCAACAGTAATATTTTCAAAGCCGTGTTCTTGCGCCAAACGAACAGATTTTTCTCCTTCACTTGCTAAATGCGCGCGGTTCATCCATTGCATATCACTCTCTTTAAACGATTGTAATCCAATACTCAAGCGATTGATTCCCTCTTTTTTCCAATGTGTTAGTTTTTCTTCACACACATCTTCTGGGTTTGCTTCCAAGGAAACTTCTGCTGTTTCTGAAACGGTATAATTTTCTCGAATCGTTGCAAGAAGCAAACTCAATTCTTCGTTTTCCAGCAAACTTGGTGTTCCTCCACCAAAGTAAATTGTTTCAACTTGCGTTTGAATTTCAGTTTTACGAAGTTCGATTTCACGGCATAAAGCAGCAATCAATTCTTTTCTATACGAACCAAAATTCGTTGAAAAATGAAAATCACAATAAGTACAACGTTGCTTACAAAAAGGAATGTGCAGATAAATTCCAGCCATTCCTTATTAATTATTCAATGATTAATTTCTTAACTAATACGTGTCCTTCAAGATTGAATTGAATGAAATAGGTTCCAGCACTTAATTGATTCAAAGCTAGTTGAGTTTGTGTACTGGTGATTTCTTTGCTAAAAATTAATTTACCCGAAATATCTGTGAAGTTTAAACTTCCTTTTAAACTAGTTCCTAATTGAATCGTCAACAAATTTTTAGCAGGATTTGGATACACTAAAATCGAGTTTTCGCTTAAGTTATTTAATCCAACTCCATTTTCTGTAATACAAAAATCTATTTCTGTTTGATCGCCAAAATCTGGGTCTGTTGCTGGAATACCGCCTAAACTTGCTGAATTATAAATGATATCTATACTTCCGTCTTCTTGACAGAATGTACCACCTTCAAGTCCATCACCGTAAGAATCAGATACTACCATGGTGTAACATCCATAAGGCAAGCACCATGGGTCTATTGAAATCAAACCTGGTTGGTCGTCGGAGTATCCGCCTCCTTCATACAGAGTTGTTCCTGTCGCATCTTGTAATTCCCAACTAGTTTCAGAGCCGTAGCAATCTAAAGACAAGTTTAATTGAACCGCTTGACCTCCAATTACAACTGAAAAAGAAGAACTTGTTGTGTTATTATTTGGATTTTCATCTGTATTTGCATTCGGGTTATTTACGCTAGCATTAAACGTATGATTTCCAGAACCTAAAGTTACTGTGGGTAAATTTACAACTGTTGATTGCCATTGCGGAAGTGAACCTGTCCAATTATATGTTTGAGGATTTCCACCATCAAAAGCATAAACAATGTCTACAGCTGTTAAAGTAGTAGTTCCTGAATTCGAAATCGTAATACTTGGTGAGATTTCAGCACCGCAAAAGGTTCCAGAAACCCCTTGTGGCGAAGAAATTCCCGCATCAACTAGCACAGGTTCACTGTTTGAAGGGTCAAATCCATCGATAAATTCAGCTCCACTATTTGTTGGGTCTAACCAATTTTTCAATTGATTGGTAGTGTTACTTCCAACAGGTTCCCAAGATTTAAATATTCTTCCGTAATAATCTGGGGAATTCAAATTAGAACAAGAGGCGCCTCCTCCCCATAATTGTCCAATAATGCGACGATTTTGATCAAATAAAGGAGAACCCGAAGAGCCTCCTTCAGTCGTTGTGTTTCGGTCCCATTGAACTGCCCAAGAACTTTCTGCTTCTGTTGAACCCATAGCTTGAACAATCGTTGCAGCGCCATCATCGAATGCTATTTTTTTAATATCTCCAGCGGGATGATGTATCGACACACTTGATGTTGGAGGTGTATTTGAACGGTTCCAGCCAGAAAAGAAAGGTTGGTAAGCTAAGGGGACTGTATTTCCTTCCAAGCCACCAGTTATTTCTACTAAACAGAAGTCTGTCGGTGTTCTTCTTGAGCGCAAAACAGCACCACTTAATGATTGAAAAGAAGGAGAACTTGCTGGGTTTGTACAATTACTTGCTTGCCAATTGAATCTAAAAATCCAATTTGTTGGGTCTGAATAGCAGTGATTTGCTGTTAGAACATATGGTTTGCCATCATTTGCTGTGTTGTTAATTAAAGCTCCAGAACAAAAACCATTGCTTCCAGAAACGAGCATTACTGCACTATTTCGTTGTGGAATCCACGTTGAACCATCCGGACAGTTCACATTCATATTACAAGCACCTGAACTTCCAAAAGCCTTGTCTTGAAATTCATTTGCAGTCCGGTAACCATGAGTTACAGTTGAAACGTTTAGGCTTCCAAGTTCGTTTCCTTTTCTAACGTAATATTCTAAAACTGCTGTATTTCCAGGAATTAGTTCTGTTCCTAAAACGCCATTGTAAATATGATTTTGTTCAAATTTTCCTAGTATAAAGTCTTTTGTTGGATTATAAACGTACAACTCGTTTCCTGCTGGAATTTTTGTATTTGAAAAGGTGAGGTTTACACTCAAAGCTTGTTCACATTTTACAAGTAATTGCCATATTTTATCACCATTCGGAAGTTCTATCCAGGTTCCTGAATTGTCAAGTGAAAGGGAAGTATAGTTGTTAAACCCAAAACGCCAAGGAGCAGTTCCTGTATCGTCTGTTTGTTCGTCTTCTGCACGTAAAGCAGCAACATCAGGTTCACCAAAAAAGCGAACATCAATGTTTTTGTAGTCGCTTGCTAACTTATAACTTTTTGGTTTTCCACCATTACCTTGGTATTGCGCCATCGCTCCAAGTGATAGAAATAAGGAGATTGATATTAGGAGTGTTTTCATTTTTTTGACGTTAGGACTTTAAGATTATAGGATGTTAAGACTTTAAGACTCACCACAGCGGATTGTAATCTGCAATTCTCTCTTCACTTTCAACCCTCAACTTTCCATTTAGTTTACATTTTTCTTTTAATACTACAACCTTTCGCAGCGGTGTTTGCTGTTTTAATTTTTTTACCTTCTCCAAGTGTTTGAATCGCATTTTTCAAATAAGGTTCGTCGCTTTTTCTTTTGCTGTCCCAAATATTGTCGATTGAACCAACGTAAACTAATTCCATGTCAGCATTAAACATGTAAATGTGAGGTGTCGAAGTAGCTTTTAAAGCGTTTGCTAATTGCGAATTTACATCCACTATATAAGGCATGGTGTATTTCGTTTCTTTAGCATGTTCTACCATTGCATCAAAAGAGTCTGCTCCATCTCGTTTAGCTTCGTTGGAATTTACTAACACAAAACCAATATTGTTTTTTGTCGCTAGCTCGTCTAATTCGTTGTATTGTCTTTCCCAACCAGGAAAATCGGGTGTACCAACCACAAACGGACATGTGTTACAGCTAAAAACGACGATTAATCCTTTTTCTTTTTTCGCATCGTTTAATGAAAGCTCGCCGCCTTGCACATTTTTCATTTTTACATCAGCTAAAGGCGCTTTTTCTTTTAATTTAACCTGCCCAAAAGCCAAGCTTGAGATAAGAAAAAGACTTAAAAAACCAACTATTTTTTTCATGTTTAGAGTTTTAGAGAGATTAAATATACAAAAATTTTACTTTAAACGATTTGATGATTCTTAATGTTTAAAATTTTACCCGAACTATTAGATTTACTTTTTCGACTATTTTTTCCACTATATTTGTCACATGCAGTCAGATTCTCGTTGGTTATTAGATGGTCAGGAAGTACAATCAAGCGATGGCGCTTTTGTAAAATGGTATGACCACACTTATTTTTTGTTGCTTCACAAAGGCAAGAAATTTCATGGTGAAATCGTAAAAGATGATTCAGAAAACAATCAATTAACCATCAAAATCAATCACCGTGTTTTTCAAGTTAAGAAACGTGGCGAATTAGACGAGTTGATAGCTTCTTTAGGATTAGACGTTCCTAAAATCAAAAAACTGAAAGAATTGACAGCGCCGATGCCCGGACGTGTATTGAAAATTTTCGTGAAAGAAGGTGATGAAATTCAAATTGGCGACAATGTACTTTCACTCGAAGCAATGAAAATGGAAAACATTCTTAAAGCTGAAGGAATCGGAACGGTAAGCAAAATCTGCATAACAGAAGGAGATGTTGTAGATAAAGGGGCAGTTTTGATTGAGTTTGCCTAATCAATTCATAAAAATTTAATATAGCTTTTGTTTATTTCGTAATTTACTTTTGGCATCTTTGCGATGATGGAAATAATTAACCGAGAATTGAGCTGGCTTTCTTTTAACGATCGTGTGTTGCAAGAAGCATTGGACGATTTAGTACCCGTAGTTGAGCGTATGCGATTTTTAGGAATTTACTCCAATAATATGGATGAATTTTATCGTGTTCGCGTGGCAAATATCCGTCGAATGATTGCGCTTAAAAAACAAAAAGTTGATGGCTTCGATGGTACTTCTGCTGAACTTTATCAAGAAATACGCGATGTTGTAATTGAGCAACAACAAAAGTTTGAGTTAGCCTACAGAAAAATTCTTCGCGCATTGGTGAAAGAAAAAATTTATCATACCGACGAAAAAAGAATCACGCTCGCGCACAAAAAAGAATTGAGTATTTATTTCCATGAGCAACTCAAGCATGCGATTTTTCCAATCATTTTAGACAAGAAAAATTCTTTCCCTAAGTTGCGCGACTACGCAATTTATTTGGCTGTTAAAATCGTGGAGAAAAAAAACAAAATTCGCTACGCTTTGATTCAAATCCCGACAGATTTCTCACGTTTTTATCAGTTAAAGAAAGGAGAGGATATTCGAATTATTCTCATTGATGATATTATTCGTTTATACTTAAAAGAGATTTTTTCCATTTTTGAACCTGTAGAAATTGATGCCTACACCTTTAAGTTTACGCGCGACGCCGAACTTGATTTAGACGACGACTTGACGCTTTCGTTCATCGAAAAAATCGAAAAAAGTTTGAAGCAACGAAAAAAAGGAATCCCTGTGCGTTTCGTTTACGATGAAAAAATGCCTGAGGATTTGTTAAGCTATTTGTTGCATGCTTTGAATTTAAAAGCGGGTATCAATACGATTCCAGGTGGGCGTTATCATAATTTTAAGGATTTTATTTCTTTTCCAGATTTCGGCCGTCCTGAATTCGTTTATCCGAAGCAGTTGCCTTGTAAAGTTCCTCAATTTGAAAAGGGTCGAGGAATTATCGAAACGATTTTGAAGGAAGACATTCTCTTACATTTTCCTTATCAGCGCTTTAGTTATACTGTTGATTTATTGAGAGAAGCAGCTATTGATCCGAAAGTGAAAGAAATAAAAATCAATATTTATAGAGTCGCGAGTAAATCGGAAATTATGAACGCCTTGATGGCAGCTGTTTTCAATGGGAAACAAGTGACCGTCATTTTTGAATTGCAAGCGCGCTTCGACGAAGAGAATAATTTGTATTGGAGTGATCGTTTAAAAGAATTTGGAGCGAGAGTAATTTATGGTTTTCCAAATCTGAAAGTACATTCTAAATTACTGCAAATAAAACGAATAAAAGACAATAAAGAGCAATTCATAACGTATATCGGAACAGGAAATTTCAACGAAAAATCTGCTCGAATCTATAGCGATTTTGCTTATTTAACTTCCCGAACTGAAGTTTCCAATGAAGTTAGAAAAGTATTTAGATTATTAGAAAGCCACATCGAACCAGTTGTTTTTCGTAAATTATTAGTTTCTCCATTTAATGCCAAGCGCCGACTTATTGCCTTGATTGAGCGAGAAATTTTAGCCGCTAAAAAAGGCAAAAAAGCAGGAATTAAAATCAAGCTCAATAATTTGACTGATCAAACGATGATTAACAAATTATATCAAGCGAGTCAAGCAGGTGTTAAAGTTGATATGATAATACGTGGAATTTGCTGTTTGATTCCTGGTAAAAAAGGATTGAGTGAAAATATCAAAGTCATCAGTATTGTCGATCGTTATTTGGAACACGCACGCTTTTTGAAATTTGAAAACAGTGGCAAACCCGAATATTTCATCACAAGTGCTGACTTTATGGAACGCAACCTCGACAAACGAATTGAAGTGGGCGTTTTGGTTGAATCTCCAAATGTGCAAAAGGAACTGGACTTAATCTTTAACTACCAATGGAGTGGAAGCGTTAAAGCACGATTAATCACAGCCGATTTCAAGAATCAATACCGTCGCACAGACATCCCAACTTTCCACGCACAAGTTGAGCTTTATAATTATTATAAACGAATCGAAGACGGAGCGTAAATGCTGCAATTGAAAGTCCATTTAGTATAACAAGACTGTTTCAAAAGTCATTAATCGAGGCTTTTAAAAAATTTATTACCGGAGTTAACCCTTGTTAATGAGGATATTAAATTTTTGAAGTAACGATGAGAAATGGGTTTTGCAACGGTCTTATAATATCGAGTGAGATTTTCAACCAGTATTTTATACTTCTATATTATTTGTAGTAATAAATACTTACAAAAATTCTGTAGGCAAGATAAACACCTGTTACCGACCAAATCCACCACCTATTTTTTATATACCACTCCATTTTCTATAGTTTTAGATTTACCAAACAGAAACTTTAATTTTTAGAGAAAAATTAGAATTATATTGAATGCAATGATGTAAAAATAGTAATTTATATGGTTTTAGCGAAAAGTCATTTACCGAATTCAAGCTTTTTGATTCTCCTTTTCGTAGTGGAAATAAAAGATAAATAAAGTCATTTGAATTTTATAAAAAGTAATCAATTCCCACCATAAATCGCATCAAAGCCCAACTTGATTTTTTCAATCGCAAACTCCAAATCGCTCACTTGATGTGCTTCAGAAATGAAACCAACTTCGTAACCGCTTGGGCCGAAATAAACGCCTTCGTTCAATAAGAAATGATGCAATTCATTGAATTTACTCATGTCTGGATTGATTTGACTCGCTGCTTGAATTTTCTTGTTACCGTTGAATGAAAACCAGAAAATAGAACCAATCGAAACGATTTCAACTGGATAATTATGTGCGTTTGCGTGTTCGTTCAATTGAGAAACCATGAACTTCGTTTTCGCTTCTTGCTTCGCGTAAAAGTATTCTTGTGCACAAACTTCCAACTGCGCCAAACCTGCTGCCATTGCCACTGGATTTCCAGACAATGTTCCCGCTTGATAAACAGGTCCTTCAGGTGAAACAAATGCCATTAATTCTTTTTTCGCTCCGTAAGCACCAACTGGCAAACCGCCACCAATGATTTTTCCATAAGTTACGATATCGGGTTGAATGTCGTATAATTCAGCTGCGCCTCCGAAGGAAACACGAAATCCTGAAATTACCTCGTCGAAAATCAACAACACATTGTATTCCGTACACAACTCTCGCAATTGATTCAAAAACACACCATCTTGCAACAACAAACCATTATTTGCCGGAACAGGCTCAATGATGATACAAGCGATATCGTGGTGGTAATTTTCCAAACACGTACGCAATGCTTCCAAATCGTTTAATGGTAGTACCAAAGTCTCATTTGCTAAAACTTCAGGAACACCAGCACTTGAAGAAGTTCCAAAAGTTACCAATCCACTACCTGCATTAACTAATAAAGCATCAACGTGTCCGTGGTAACAACCGTCAAATTTTACAATTTTGTTTTTTCCTGTAGCACCTCTCGCCAAACGAATCGCAGACATTACAGCTTCCGTTCCTGAACTTACAAAACGCATTTTATCTATGAATGGAATTCGGTCTAAAATGAATTTTGCAAGGTCGTTTTCTTTGCGTGTTGGTGCCCCAAAACTTGCCCCATTTTGCAAGGTTGAAACGATGGAATTGAAAACGTGTGGATGATTGTGGCCTAAAATAAGTGGCCCCCAACTGCAACAAAAATCAATGAATTCATTGTCGTCTTCGTCCCAAATGCGAGCACCATTTCCTTTTTTGATAAATAACGGTGTTCCGCCAACAGATTTAAAAGCTCTAACCGGAGAATTTACGCCTCCTGGAAAGAAATTTTTCGCTGTTGCAAACAAGGATTCTGAAACTGCTCTTTTGATTGGGGATTTAGTACTCATTTCTTAATTATATTTGTAAAACTTTACAAAAGTAACAATTAAAACCCGCTTATGTTTTTTGAAAACACCCTTGAATTCGCTAAAAAATTAGATGCACAAGATCCACTGAAAGACTTCCGTGCAAAATTTAATTTACCAACTTTCCACGAAAAAACCGTTCGCTACTTTACGGGAAATTCTTTGGGTTTACAACCAAAAAAAGCGGTGGAATACGTAAACGAAGAGTTGCAAAACTGGGCGAAATTTGGGGTAGAAGGACACTTTTTAGCGGAACGACCTTGGTTTTCTTACCACGAAAATTTGACGCAACTGACTGCAAATGTGGTAGGAGCTTTGCCAATCGAAGTGGTGGTGACACATTCATTGACAACAAACTTGCATTTATTGATGGTTTCGTTTTATCAACCGAAAGGAAAAAGAACGAAAATTTTATGCGAAGCAAAAGCCTTTCCAAGTGACCAATACGCGTTGGAATCGCAAGTGAATTTTCACGGTTTGTCTAACGATCATTTGGTGGAAATTGCACCACGCGAAGGTGAAAATCTAATTCGCTTGGAAGATATTTTAGCGAAAATTGAAGAATTAGGTGACGAATTAGCATTAGTGATGATTGGTGGCGTGAATTATTACACAGGTCAATTGTTTGATATGAAGGCGATTACAGAAGCTGGACACAAAGTTGGTGCTTACGTTGGCTTTGATTTGGCGCACGCTGCAGGAAATATAAATCTAAAATTACACGATTGGGGTGTTGATTTCGCTGCTTGGTGCGGTTATAAATATTTGAATTCTTCTCCGGGTGGTGTTTCTGGAATGTTTGTTCACGAACGCCATGCTAACAATAAAAATCTACCGCGTTTCGCTGGTTGGTGGGGTCACAACAAAGAAAAACGTTTCCAAATGGAACCGGGATTTGAGCCAATGCCAGGCGCTGAAGGTTGGCAATTGAGCAATGCTCCTGTATTAGGAATGGCTGTTCAATTGGCATCTTTGGAGATTTTTGAAGAAGCAGGAATGGACAGAATTGGTGCCAAAAGAGATTTAATGACGGCTTTTACAGAGTTTGTAATTGAAGATATTTCGGAAAGAAACAAAGAAAAATGCACATTTGAGTTGATTACACCAAAAGATAAAACGCAACGTGGCGCACAACTTTCCATTCAAGCAAAAGGACAAGGAAAAGCATTGTTCAACGCACTTTCAGATTTGGGAGTTGTTGCAGATTGGCGCGAACCTAATGTAATTCGCATTGCTCCTGCACCACTTTATAATTCTTACGAAGATTGTTATTGGTTCGGGCAGTTGTTGGAACAAGCGATTCAGTAGAAATTTTGCCTTTTTCATTCGATTCAATTTTAAATAAATTTTATCGAATTATATCAATTTCGCAGAATTCTATATTAAAAATGCACGAAAATTAAGTTGTAACTAACTTATTTTGAGTTTATAATCCACTAAAACCTTGCAGTAATTCCTCCCATCACTTGAAAACCTTGAACAGGGTAACTTAACCAGCGATTGTAGCGTTGTGCAGCAAGATTGTTGAATTGTAAGAAAGCCGAAACGCGTGTATTGTAACGGTATTCAAAACCTAAATTCAAATCTACAATTGTTCCCAAAGCTTTGTAATACTGACCATTTTCTTGCTTAACATCTTGTCCTGGACTGTAAACCAATGCTTGTCTTCCCGTTTCTAAATTTCCTTCTAAGTTCACCAAGAATATATCGTACAAGTTGTAAGCTCCACGCACCATAAATTGCAATTGTGGTAAATTCCAGGCAAAAGCTTGATTTTTCGTTTCGTAAGAATAAAAACGTCCGATACCATCGATTTTCAATTTTTCGTTTATTTGATACGTCAAAGATGCTTCCACTTTCATTTGATTCAAAGTATCGTAAATCACATTGAATTTATTTCCTAGCGAATAAAGCGTGTCATTAACAAATAGTGCTTTATTCATAATTTTAGCATAACTTAAATTGACATTGAAAGTCATTCGTTTGCTTAAGTTTCCTTTAAATCCTGCATAAATATCAAAGGGATTGTGTTCATTTTGTAACTGCACATTTGTCAAAATAAATTGATTTTCAGCAGCTAAAGAGCGGAAACTTGTTTGTTTCAATCCACCTCTAACGCCGATAAAAGGAATGAACATATCATTCACAAATGAGTATTTCACCTCCGCCATTGGGTAGATATATGCTCTTGTTTTTTCTTGAATATCAATGCTTAGTAAAACTCCTAAATTCACTTTCAAACGATTACCTGCTTTCATTGTTAAAACACCTGGTTGAAAATCAATAATCGTGTTGTTACGTACTAAACCTGAGTCAATTGGAGAAATAACTGAATCTTGAATTCCGTAACGGTAACCATTGTAACAAACACCAAAATTTCCATAGAATTTCTCCGATTTATAATTGTACCAGAGCTTAGTTTTAATATAAAAATCGTGATCTTGCGTTTTCCAATCTGCTAAAGAATCAATAATTGGTTTTTTGGTTGTTAAGTAACTGTAACCAGTGCTAATTTTATAATTCAAAATAGAGGTGTCACCACGATTTCCTATAAACTCAAAGTCGCCCCCAACTTGCTGAAATCGTTGTGAAATGGAATCTTTAGCAATTGAATCATTTGGAATTCCATAGTAATTGAAACCATCATTTTTATAATGTAAACTTCCCAATAAATTGTAATTGTTCTCATTGATTTTTCCGAATAGCTTAACGTCCGTTCTGTCAAAATTTGCTGGAGCATAGGTTACTTTGTCGCGGTCTTTTACATCACCAAAAGAACTTAGATGCTTAATATGTGCTCCGTAAGTATTACTTCTCGAGCGCGTTGAGTTAAAGTATAATTCTCCAAGAGGCATAATTACTGATCCAATACCTATTTTCGCATAAAATGGATATAATTGTTTCAATTTCTCAGTTGTTTCAACAGTTGCAGCTTCGATTGTGTCTAAGGAAATTTTTGTTGTTCCTTGATAAACGAGCATTGGATATGATGCAACAGGCGCCGCTTTTACAGTGTCAATAATTTTTGGAGTTTCCGTAAGACGGAATGCCGGTTCGATTTGACGATTTCCCGTTCCATCAATTATGATGTCTGCGGGTTGCGCAAAAACGTTTGTTGCAACTAAAATAAAGGTTAAAATAGCTACAAACTTTTTCATTCTATTCGCCATTAATTTCGATTTTATTTTCTTCTTTGGGCTCCTCAATAGTTGGAGGGTTCTTCAATTGCATTAATTCATCCAACAAGTCATTTGCTTCCGTCAACACGCCGTCGTTTTGATCTGGATAAAAGCTGATAACTGATTTTAAAGTCGACTCTGCTTGGAATAAATCGTCGTTTATGATATGAATCCGCGTTTGTAATATCAATCCTTTTGCAACCCAGAAATTATAACTTGGTTTCATTTTTACTAAGGCCTTAATCTCAGAATCTGCCTTTCCATATTCCGCTTGTTTGAAGTTGATGGATGCAAGTGTGTATTTAGCTTCAGCACCCAACACGGTGGTCGTATTTTTAACCAACCACTCAAGTGAAGTTTTTGCCTCCATGAAGTTTGCTAATTTATAGTTAGACATTCCTTTAGCGTATTCAGCTTCAATACGTTGCTGATTGGTAATTGATGGCGTTTCAATGATAAACTTAGCATAAATTGCTGCCTTTGAGAAGTCTTCTGTTAAGTATGCACAACGCATCAAACCCAAGCGAGCAGTGAAAACAAAGGCTGGTTTAGAACCGAGTTGTTCATACTTTTCGTAGTATTTATAGGCTTTCACATAATCTTTTTTAAGGTAATGATATGCAGCGGTTCTAGCAGCAGCGTATTCAGAAAAAGCATTAATTGGTGTTTCAAGGAATTTCTCAAAATTTGTTACTGCTTTTGTGGTGTCTTTTAAACGGAAGTAACTGTTTCCTAGATAATAATAGATTTCATTTACAAATCTTCCTTCAGAAAATTTACTCAAATACAATTCAAATTTGGGTATTGCTTCAACGTAATTACTATCTTGATAAGATGCCCAAGCTGGACTGTAAAAAACATTCTCTTTTTCGTCTTTAGATATATTTGCACATTCATAACGGTCTGCTAAATCTGCTGCTTTTTCTGGTAATTTTTGAGCGCTGTAAACATCAAATAAACCCTTCACAGCTTTTTCGCATATTTCTCTTACTTTTTCATTTTCAGCTAATATTTTTGAATATTCCAGTTCTGCCTTAGTATATTCCCATTTTTTGTAATATAAATCGGCAATACTTAACTTAACATCTAACAAGTAAGGTGCTTTTGGAAAATCCAGAACGAATGATTTATATAAACTTAAAGCTTCATCATACATTGCTTTTTCAACATAAGAACGAGCTAAATCATAAGTAGAATTCATCACATACTTAGAATTTTTATGTTTAACAATTAGATCTTTTAAAGTTTTGATTTTTTCCTCAGGTTGTCGGTCGTAACCATACGATTTTGCTAAATAATAAAGCGCCTTATCATTTAAAGGTGTATTTAATTTCAGGGCTTCTTTGTAGAATTCTATTGCCAATAAATTTTGTTTCGTTGAATAATAGCCATCTGCTACGCGGAATGTTGCATCGGCGATTTTAGCTTGATTTGTTGGTGAAGATTGCAAATAAATCCGGAAACTTTTCACTCCTTCTTCGATATCTGCCATTTGAAAATAAGCATACCCCATATTGTAATAAGCATCTACTTTTTCTTTTAGGGAATTAGACGCTGGCGAACCTAAAAATTCACGGTAAATTGAAAGTGACTTTTCAATTTCATTAGTTCTAAAGTGAATATCTGCTGTCCAATATCTTGAAAGAGCAACCATTTGTGGGTCGATAGGATATCTTTCAACCAATTTAAATGCATCTAAAGCGCTTGGTAAGTTGTTCTTTTGGAACATTTCTACTCCATAATTGAAGGCAACACTTTGATACACTTTTTTCATTTGCGCATCTTTCACGGGGAGATTATCCAAAGATTCCAAAGCTTTTGCAAAGTTGCTGGTAGTTGTGTAAACATTCACTAAATACTGATAAACGTCTTTTTTACGAGAAGAATTTGGGTAGCGATTTAAGTAATTTTCGAAAGCTCTAACCGATTCGTCATACGGATTGATATCTACTTTAAATGAAATAACAGCGAAATTATACAGCGCATCTTCTTGAATAACTGGAATCGTTTTCATTTCTGAAGCACGTTCAAAGGCACTTCTTGCAGGCAACAATTTATCGATTGCTAAATAAGCTTCACCAATTTGATACATCGCAATTTGACCCAAACTGTCTTCTACACGTGTCACTTTATCCCATTGCTTTATCGCCTTTTCCGATTGATTAGTCTTATAATAACAATACCCTAATTCATAAGAATCATCGCGTTTAACTTTTGCTTTCGCTTGGTATTTTTCTAAATAAGAAATAGCTTCCTTAAAATTACCTAGTTTATAATGTGAGTTTCCAATAATGTGGTTGATATCCGATTCATTGTTCAATTCATTTGTGTTTAAAACAGATGGCGCAAAATCAACGACTTTTTGGTATTCAGTTTGTTTGTGATAAATTTGAACAATGTAATAAGGAACAACAGCACTAAAAGTTGAATCACTTTTCAATTTCAAAAACCCATCTAAAGCTAAGGAAAGTGAATTTTTTAAGTAACTCAAGTGAGAATAGAAATATAAACTTGGTGCTGCATATTGTGACTTACCATCTTTTGCATCCCGGAAAGCTGAAAAAGCCGTTTCTGTATCAGCATTTTGCATTGCTGAATAACCAAGTTTGAATAAAAATTCTTCTTGTTGTGTTTTATCTACTTCATTTACAGGAACTTTCTGATACCAAACCTGTGCATTTAGAAAATCTTCCTTTTGGAAAAAGTAGTTCCCGATTTTGAAACCGATAATGTATTTATAAATGTTTTCTGGATACTTCTTGTTGAAAGCTTGCAAAAGAGGAATCGCATCATTGTTGAACAATTCCAATGCTGACATTCCTTCATAGTAAAGTGCTTTAATGTAAAGCGGATCATTTTCATTTTTGAACTGATTCACGAAAGCTCTAAATTCTTCACGTGCTGCGCTAAATTGTGCTTTTTCGTACAATTCTTCAGCCCGATAGAAAGTTGTATAATCACTTACATATTTTTCTGTTTGCTGCCCAAAAGCCACGCAAGGGAGCAAAATCACTATAAATAACAGCTGTTTGACCATAGATTTCATCGCTTGTAAAATTAACCTTATGATTAGCGAACAATTTTTACAGATTCAAAAGTTTTAAACCTGAATTTGTTAAGATAAAATCAAAATAGAATGTTTAGGTTGCAGAAGTCTCCGCATTTTTGTAAAAACAAAAAAATATCGTGTCAAAAGTCATTACAATTTCAAATGCCCAAATATATCAGCAGCAGAAGTTAATTTTAAAGAACGTCTGGTTGAATTTGGAAGAAACAGAATTTGCTTATTTAATAGGTAAAACGGGTAGCGGAAAAAGTAGTTTGCTTAAAACGCTTTACGGCGAAATTCTATTAAAAGAAGGAGAAGGAATGGTGGCGGGATACAACCTCAAACGCCTTACGAAGCAAGAAATCCCGTTTTTGAGAAGGAAAATTGGAATTGTATTTCAAGACTTTCAATTATTGATGGATAGGACCGTTCTTCAAAATATGTATTTTGTTTTGGGTGCAACCGGTTGGAAAGACAAAAACCTTATCCATAAAAGAGCGTTGGGTTGCCTACAATTGGTGGGGATTGAATCGAAAGCGAATGATTATCCGAACACACTTTCTGGTGGAGAACAACAACGCGTATCAATTGCGAGAGCACTTTTAAATCAACCGAAATTAATTCTTGCCGACGAACCGACAGGAAATCTAGACCCAGAAACATCAGAAGAAATTATGCAACTTTTAATTGCTGTGGCGAAAGAAGAAAAAACCGCTATTTTGATGGCAACGCACGACATGCAAATGGTGAGAAGTTTTCCGGGGAGAATTATTAAAGTGGAGGATGGAGAATTAAAAGAGGTGTAGAATTTAAATTCAATTTAAAACTTGAATTGTTTACATCGGAATTAACCCAAACTTATCAAAAAATAAAACTAAAGCGCTAGAGTTATTGAATTACGGTAAAATTGCAGCTTGAAATCTAACGAAGTATTGGATTAAATAACTGCATTAAGAATAGGTTCGCTTTTTTGGATTTCAAATGATTTTTTAGTGGAGAATTTAATGAACAATCAGTAATAATTTTTATCGGCTATTTGTTTTTTACTTTAGCTGTGTAATGATTGTTTCTTCATAAACAAACTATGTTGCAGTCAATAAAGAATGGTTTTTAACTAGGAGAAATGGTACTTTGCGAATTAAATAATAGGACGGGCCCCATTTTTTTGAGTTCCATTTTTATTTATGATTGTTGTGTTTATTATAAAAAATAGGTTTTAATTTGTAATGATTTATTAAAAAAATTACTACCTATGAAAAATTTTACTCTAATATTTTCTATTCTTTTTTGTATTTCTGTTTCCTTTTCGCAGGTTCAAAATTACTCCTATTCTATAAGTTCAGGAACATATACGCCCATTACAGGTGGAACAGTTTTGCAATCTGGAACCTTTGATGCGTTTAATTCATTAGCAATTAATTTCTCCTTTAGATACAATTGTATCCAAGTTAGCAGTCTTAAAGTAAATGCTGATGGACATATTGGCTTAGGAAATTATATAAGTACGGCAAATTACACTCCTTTATCAGGTTCAATTAACGCTTCAATTGGGATTTTAAGTGCTATGGGTCGAGATTTAGCCAGTTCAGATGAAGGAAGCCCAGAGATTCGTTATGAAATTATTGGGGATGAGTTTATTGCGCAATGGACAGATGTGAGACGCAGCGGAACATCAGGGGAGCGAATTAATTTTCAAATTCGAATCAATACAGTAACAAACGTTATTAATTATGTTTATGGCCCCTACATTTCAGGTGTAGCAAATACAAATTATCCTGAAATTGGATTGAAAGGCAACAATAATATATTTCCAACTAATGTTAAGAACATTATACTGACTTGTGGAGCAACAGGTTGGCTAGGTGTAACAGCTGGAACGGCAAACAATTCAAAAGTTTGTTTGAGCAACGCTACTTTCCCTGCTTCGGGAACCACTTTTACATGGAACCCACCGAGCCCTGCAACACCAGATGCTATTGTTGGAACAGCAACGCAATGTCCGGGAGCAACATCCCAAACGTATTCAATAACAGCCGATCCAAATGCTACAACTTACACGTGGACAGTTCCAACGGGTTGGACAATCACGGCTGGTCAAGGAACAGAAAGTGTAACGGTCACTGCTGGAACAGCCGGTCAAAATGGAGACATATCCGTTACGGCAACTGATTTATGTGGGACTTCTGCAGCATCAATTTTACCTGTAACAGTGGGTAATGCAGCGCCATCAGCACCGGGAATAATAGCAGGAACAGAAACGCAATGTCCAGGAGCTATTGGTCAAACGTTTTTAATTGCAGCAGTTGCAAATACTACTAACTACACGTGGACTGTTCCAACAGGTTGGACAATCACAGCAGGACAAGGGACTGAAAGTATAACGGTCACTGCCGGGACAGCCGGGGAGAATGGAAATATCACGGTTACGGCTGAAAATTTGTGTGGCACTTCCTCAGCCTCTACGCTGGCAGTCACTGTTGGAAATGCAGCGCCTTCAACACCTGGAACAATCGCAGGAAATGCCTCACTTTGTGCTGGGGGAACAAATGAAACATACTCGGTTACTGCGGTTGCAAATGCAATAACTTACTCGTGGACAGTGCCAACGGGATGGACAATAAGTTCTGGAGCAGGAACGAATTCGATTATAGTTTTACCTGGAACAGCAGGGCAAAATGGACTTATAAGTGTTACAGCAGGAAATGAATGTGGAACTTCTCAAGCATCCACTTTGCAAGTTGCTGTTAATCCTCTACCTTCAGTTAATGCCGGAAGTGATACGACAGTTTGTATTATTGACTTACCTATTTCTATTTCGGCTACTGGAAATGCCACTTCATATTCATGGAATACAGGAGCAAGTAATGCAACAACAACAATCACAACAGCAGGAACCTATACAGTAACTGGAACTTTGAATGGTTGTTCTTCAACGGATAACATTATGATTACTACCGATCCATGTGCGGGAATTGAAGAAAATCAACAGTTTTCCTTTCAGTTGTATCCAAATCCATCAAATTCTGTAATTCATATAACATCCAATTCACAAGAATCAGTTGATTATTCGGTTTATTCAATCGAAGGAAAATTAATGTTAGAAGGTTTAATGAATAATGGAGCAATAGCTATAATAGTTGATCACTTTGCGCCGGGTAAATATTTTACTAAAATGGGCGCGAAAGTTATCGCGTTTGAAGTAGTTCCTTAATGGTTGATTTTTTTGTACAAAACCGAAAAATTGTTCAAAACCAATATTTAAATTGTTGGTTATTTTACTTCAGAATATAAGTCTTATTTATTGTATTTGCTTAAAAATTACTAACTTGCACCACTTTTTAAAAATGAAAAATGAAAAAATTTAGTACGATTGCCCTATTTTTATTGGCTCATTTAGCTTCTTTCGCTCAAGTATCAAACTATACCTTCTCGGCAAGTGCAGGAGCTTATACGCCGATTACGGGTGGTAATGTATTGGCATCTGGAACATTTGATGGATATAATTCAGCCGCGATTCCTTTAACTTTCACCTACAATTGTACCCCGGTTACAAGCATCAGAATTAACGCTGATGGGCATATAGGTTTAGTTGGGTCAACAGGACTTTATAATTCTACTGCAAACTTTACACCACTTTCGGGAACAATTAATGCGCCATTAGGTATTTTAAGTGTTATGGGCCGTGACTTGGCGAGTTCAGATGTTGGTATTCCTGAAATTCGTTACGAAACAATTGGAAATGAGTTTATTGCGCAATGGACTGATGTGAGACGAAGTGGAACCACTGGCGAACGAATTAATTTCCAGATAAGAATTAATACCGTTACTAATGTTATCAACTACGTCTATGGACCATATACGGCTGGTATAACTAATTCGAATCAGCCGCAAATCGGTTTAAAGGGAATAAATAATACTTTCCCTGCAAATGTTAAAAATGTAACTTTAGCTTGTGGAGCAACTGGTTGGTTAGGAGTAACCGCAGGAACTGTAAATACATCAACTGTTTGTTTGAGCAATGTAACATTCCCTGCTTCTGGAACTACGTTTACTTGGACGCCAGGGGGGGCAACAATTTCTGGTACATTGGTGGCGTGTTTAGGAGGTACATCTCAACTAACAGGATCTGGAACTGCAGCCACCAATAATCCGTGGGTTTCGTCAAATACTTCAGTAGCAACAGTATCTGCGACTGGATTAGTGACAGCAGTAGAACAAGGAACTACAAATATTACTTACACAAATAGCACAGGATGTCAAGTCACATCCCAATTTACTGTTAATGTCAATCCAACGGTAACAGGAACAACCTCATTATGTGTTGGTGGCACTTCTCAGTTAGCAGGATCTGGAACTGCAGCCACGACTAATGCATGGGTTTCTTCGAATGCATTAGTTGCAACAGTTTCAAATACTGGTTTAGTAACAGGCGTAGCAGCTGGAACGGCTAACATTACTTATACAAACTCTTTAGGGTGCTCTGTTGTAACTGCAATTACTATTAATGCAAATAATACAATAGCTTTAAGTTCAGCAGTAGGGACAAACAACCAAACTCGTTGTATCAATACAGCGATTACGAATATTACCTATTCAACAACAGCTGCAACTGGCGCAACGGTAACTGGGTTACCAACTGGAGTTACAGGATCGTGGTCAGCGAATGTATTTACAATCAGTGGCACACCATCAGTATTAGGAACATTCAACT
>JBILOX010000031.1:0-39835 GCA_044374225.1 Crocinitomicaceae bacterium
CAACGACGTAATTTTTAGGTAAAGTAATCGAAACATCAAAAGAACCATACTCTGAGTAAAATTCACCTTGATTCAAGTAAGGGATAGGGTTCCAACCATTTTTGTCATAAACAGCTGGTTTTGGGTACCATTGCGTAATTTGATACGATTCATCGATATGTCCAAGTCGTGAAATTTCACCTGAAGGAATTTTAACTTTAAATGGTGTTGAAATTCGGATGCGCTCACCACTTTTTAAGGGAGTTGGCAACGTAATCACACAAATGTCAATGTGTACAGGATCATATTCCCATTTCAATTTTTGTCCATTTGCCTGAAAATCCAATGAATCAATTCCGCCTTTGTCTTCTTCTTTTCCGAAGCGAAGTTGTTTTTCTCCGTCTTTGTATTTCTGTTTTCCTAAAGCGGTATTTCCATTGCGATAAGCATTTGGCCAAAGATGCATGTAGATTTTATCTAAGGTATTTGGCGAGTTATTTACATATTCAAACTCTTCAAAAGCTGAAAGCGTATGGTTTTTGTCGTTTAGTTTTACTTGAATGTTGTAATTCACTTCTTGTTGCCAATACGTTTGACCAAAAAGTGAAGCGGACGAAAGCAAGGCAAAAAATAAATAAATAGTAGTTCTCTTCATATTAGCTATTTTAACAAATGTAGTTTCAAAATGGATAGCTTGTCTTTTTTTATGACAAACAGATTTAGTAGTAATTGAATGCAAGAATTCAAGGGATAAGTGGAAAACAAAAAAGCTGTTGATTCAGTTGAACCAACAGCTTTCTGGTTAAATAAGTTTGAATTATTTTATGATTACTCTTTCTACAGCGATTGAGTTTTCCGTTTGAATTTTCACAAAGTAAACACCAGTTGTTACTCCAGTTAAATTTGCTTGAAACTCTAAACCAGAGAAATTTGAAGTTTGAACCGTTTTTCCATTCAAATCTTGGATTGAGATAGTGGCATTATTTACTTCTTCGCTCAAGATTACATTGAAAGTACCATTGTTTGGATTAGGAACAATTTTGAAATTAGCCAAGGTTAATTCATTGTTTCCAACATATCCATCAACGCCGTCACAATTTTCATCGATAGAGTTGTCTAAAACTTCTGTTGCTCCAGGATAAATTTGGTTATTGTTATCGTTACAATCTCCACCAACAGTTGCAAAACCTGCACCTGGATTTTCACAATAGATTTGACCATTACCTGTTCCAAAACCATCATCATCAGTATCTGTGAAATAGGCAACAAATGTCAAACCATCATCAATACCACCTGCACAATTGTTATCGATTCCATCACAAACTTCAGGTGAATCAGGATTGATTTGATCATCCGTATCATTACAATCTCCAGCAATTGTAACAAATCCAGCACCTGGATTAGTACATAAACTTTGACCTTCTCCTGTTCCAAAACCATCTAAATCAGCATCAACGTAGTAAGTTACGAATGTTAATCCATTATCAATTCCCCCCACACAATCATTATCGATTCCATCACAAATTTCAATTGCTCCTGGAAAAATAGCATTGTTTGTATCGTCACAATCTAAACTATTTGTAACATATCCAGCACCAGGGTTCGAGCATAAAGGAGCGCCAGTTGCAAAGTCACCATAAGTATCATTGTCAGCATCAACATAGTACATAATTGAACCAGTAATTTGGTTGTCGCTGTCATTACAATCAGTATTATTTAATACATAACCAGAAGGTTGCGTACAAGAAACTACTGTGATTGTTGCATCACCAAAAGTATCATTATCAGCATCAAGGTACCAAACTGTTGATGGATTAATCGCATTGTTTGTGTCGTCACAATCTGTGCTATTCAAAACGTAACCGATTGGTGTTGTACAAGAAATCGAATCAATTGCCAAGTTCCCAAAGCCATCATTATCAGCATCAGCATAATATGTTTGGGTTGGTAAAGCGATTGCATTTCCAAATAATGAAACATTATCAAATCTGAACGTCGCTCCAGTTGTACCAATTCCTGTTAAGTAAAATCTAAAAGTTACAGTTGAAATTGCATCAAAGGCTGTTCCAAGTGTAACCGTATCATCTAAATTTTGATTGTTATTATTTGCTGAAAGTCCTGTTCCTAAATCAGTTGCGTAATTATCTAAACTTGAACGAACATACCAAGTTGGCGTTCCACCTGTTGCACTACATCTGTGATTGAAAGCAACTCTATCCAAGTCTAAACTTTGGCATTCATTTGCAGTTATTGAAAACTCAACGTATTCAGTTAAATCAATCGTAGTTGTTGTATTCCAATCGTTGTTATTAAATACATTTCCTGCAGCTTGACAGTTTACACCTATTGATGAAAATACACTAAATGTTGCTGTCGTTGGCTGAGTTGTAACTGAAGTTGCTGTCACTGGACATCCTGAAGGTTGTGTGAATTCATAAATTCCTAATTGCAATGGAACTAATGGCGCATCAGCACCTGAACAATCCTCATCAATATTATTAGCAGGAATATCAATTGCGTTTGGATTGATTTGGTTGTTTGCATCGTTACAATCTAAGCTATTCACTGAGTAACCTGCTGGCACTGAACAATCAGTTGTTGTGAAATTTAAATCCCCAAAACCATCATTATCAGCATCTAAATAATACGTAAAAGTTGGAAGGCTTTCGTCGATATTTAAATCACAGTTATTGTCAATTCCGTCACAAATCTCAGTTGAATTTGGATTGATTAGGTTGTTATTGTCATTGCAATCACCAGAAACTAAAGAGTAACCAGCACCTGGATTTGTTACAGATTGAATTGAAACAGAACTACCAAAATTATCTCCATCCAAATCTTCGTAATAAGTTGTCAAAGTGAAACCTTCATCAATTACTAAGTCACAATTATTATCTACACCATCAAAAACTTCTGTTGCATTTGGATTTATTTGATTGTTTGAATCGTCACAATCTGTGCTGTTTGCAACATAACCCACTGGTTGGCCACAGTTTTGCGTTGTCATACTTAAATTCCCAAATCCGTCGCTATCTGAATCTAAATACCAAGTTGTAACTGCATTCAAATTTGGATTCGCATCATCGCAATCCGTTGAATTTAGAACATAGTTTGCTGTTGTTGGAGGAGTACAACCTGTAAATGGATTAGCTAAATCACCATAAGTGTCATTATCCGCGTCTAAATACCAAACTGTATTTGGATTTAATAAAGGGTTTGTATCATCACAGTCTGTAGCGTTTGAAACATATCCTGCTGGTTGACAACACGATTGAACAGATTGTGTTGGTGTTCCAAATGTATCTTGATCAGCATCTAAATACCAAGTTATAACTTGTGCACATGCTGGTGTAACAGAAGCCCAAGTAGAACCAACTCTTAATTCATCCAATTGAATATTTCCTGTTCCTGCAGATGCTGTACCTGCTTGTCTTAAAAATATTGAAGCAAAACTATTAAAAGTATTTGTTCCAGCTGAGCTTGTGACAGATGCGGCTGGTTCTGTAGATCCAGGAGTTGGATTGATAAATAATGAAGCTTGCATTGGACTAACACTCGCATCTAATTTAACTACTACTAAAACGGTTGTTCCAATTGGAAATTCAGTTGAATAACTTGGTGTTGGCGCTGGAGTTCCACCTGTAGTATTTAAAACACCTAATTGAAAGGTATTTGTTGTTGTTCCTGATTTAATAAAAACGCGAGGTGAAAAAATGGTTACTGAAGCACCAGTAGTACTACCAAAACCAGTAAAATATTCACCAGTTGTTGATAACCCAGTTGTAGAAGGTACATTTAACAAGAAAGAAAAATATCCTGTACCAGTTATGCCTGTAATTGCTTTATTGATATCCTCTGAGTTACCAGCTGTAAAAGCTAAGCGGTTTCCTGTTGAAGTTTCTAAGCCAGTATAATAAAGGCTATTTTGGCAATCAGAGGCTGTTGCTAATGATTGTAATTGACCAGCAGTTCCACTGTGAGAGCTCCATCCGTTGGCATTCAAAGCTCCAGTATATGAAAATGACTCTAAAGTTTGAGCATTAACAAAAAAAAGTCCTGAAACAAATGAAAGTAATGTAAGCGATAATTTTTTCATCTTTTTATTTTTTCGGCAAAGTTACTCATTCAACATTAAAACAATGTTTCCAAAATCAACAAAGGCGACCAATAGCCGCCTTTGTTTATAACTTATTTTAAGTTGTTAATTACGCTTGTGGAGTTTCTTCCTTACGCTCTGGTCTCGGTAATAAGACTTTGCGAGAAAGTTTCCATTTTTTAGTTTTTGGATCTTTTCCAACAACTTTGAAATCTAGAACATCTCCTTCTTTACAAACGTCTTCCATTTTAGCAACTTTTTCCCAGCTGAATTCAGAAATGTGAATCAAACCGTCAGTTCCAGGTAGAATTTCAACGAAACATCCGAATTCTTTTACAGATTTTACTTTACCAGTGTATGTTGCACCTTCGTCAACCATTGGAGGGAAAGCGATTTGACGCACTCTACGAATTGCTTCGTTCATATCGTCAGCATTGTTAGAAAGTATTTGAACACGACCTTCACCAGTTGCCAACTCTTCAATTGTAATGGTTGTGTGTGTTTCTTTTTGCATTCCTTGGATAATTTTTCCTCCAGGTCCGATGATAGCACCAATCATTTCATTTGGAACGTTGAATGCTTCAATTCTAGGAGTTTGTGGTTTCAACGTTTTTCTTGGTTCAGCTAAAGTATCTGTGATTTTACCCAAAATGTGTAAACGTCCAGCTCTTGCTTGCTCCAATGCTTGAATTAAAACTTCGTATGGTAAACCATCCACTTTGATGTCCATTTGACAAGCTGTAATTCCTTTTGCAGTTCCTGTAACTTTAAAGTCCATATCACCTAAATGATCTTCATCACCTAAGATATCAGAAAGAATTGCAAATTTACCTTCGTCAGCAACCAATCCCATTGCAATACCAGAAACTGGAGCTTTGATTTGGATTCCTCCGTCCATTAATGCTAATGTTCCAGCACAAACAGTTGCCATAGAAGACGAACCATTTGATTCTAAAATATCAGAAACGATACGAATCGCGTAGGGATTATCATCTGGAAGTACATTTTTCAACGCTCTTAACGCCAAGTTTCCGTGACCAATTTCTCTTCTTGAAGTTCCACGTAATGGTTTTGCTTCACCAGTTGAGAATGGAGGGAAGTTATAATGTAATAAGAATTTCTCAGTACCTTCAAACGTAGCACCATCGATTAATTGCTCATCCATTTTACCACCTAAAGTAAGTGTTGTCAACGATTGCGTTTCACCTCTTGTAAACACAGCAGAACCATGAACCATTGGTAAATAATCAACTTCTGCCCAAATTGGACGGATTTCATCAAAGTTACGTCCGTCAAGGCGTTTGCGCTCGTTCAACATTACCCAACGAACTGCTTTTTTCTTAACTTGAGAGAAATATGGAGAAATGAATTTCCCAGCTTCTGCCAATTCTTCATCTGTAAAAGAAGCTTTTACTTCAGCTTTAATTTCATCGAACAATTCTGTTCTTTTAGCTTTGTTAGCCAAGCCCATACGTGCAACTTCTTTACATTTTTCCATTGCTAATTCGTACACTTTTGATTTCACTTCCTCGTTATGAGATTCGTGAGAATATTCTCTTTTTGGATTTGCTGTTGCAATTTCAGCAGCTAATTCCAATTGAAATTGACATTGTTCTATAATAGCAACGTGAGCAATTTTGAAAACTTCCACTAATTCAGCTTCAGAAATCTCTTGCATTTCACCTTCTAACATATTGATGTCTTTTGCAGTACCTGCGATAACGATATCGATATCAGAAATTGCCATTTGAGCCATTGTTGGGTTGATGATGTATTCACCGTCAACGCGTCCAACACGTACTTCAGACATTGGACCATTGAATGGAATGTCAGAAACTGCAATCGCTGCAGAAGCTGCAAAACCACACAATGCATCAGGATTGTTCACACCGTCGTAAGACAATAATTGAATCATTAATTGTACTTCAGCGTGGTAATCGTCTGGAAATAATGGACGTAAAGCACGATCCACCAAACGCATTACTAAAATTTCAGTCTCAGAAGGGCGCGCTTCTCTTCGGAAGAATCCACCTGGGAAACGACCAACTGCTGAGTATTTTTCACGATAATCTACCGTTAATGGTAAAAAATCTACGCCATCTTTAGCGTCTTGTGCAGCAACAACTGTTGCCAATAACATGGTGTCGCCCATGCGAACCACAACGGAACCATCCGCTTGTTTAGCCAATTTGCCTGTCTCAACAGAGATTTCTTTCCCTCCTGTGATGATTGACTTTCTTGTACCTATATTCATACTTTGTTTATTTACTTGTTTAATTGACATAAAGACTAAAAGACTTTAGGATTTTAAGACTCAAAGATTTTATGATTTATCATTTGAGTAATTTATTTCATCAAACTGTCCTAAAAATCATAATGTCTTAATGTCCTAATATCTTAATGTCTTAATGTCCTAATGTCCTAATATCTTAATATCCTAATGTCCTAATATCTTAACGTCCTAATATCTTAATGTCCTAACGTCCTAATGTCTCAAAAAAAAAGGACACCCGACCATAGCCGAACGTCCCCTCTCTTTAAAAATTTTGCGATAATTAATAATTAACGACGTAAGCCTAATTCTTTAATCAACGCACGGTATTTTTCAATATCTTTTGATTTTAAATAATCTAAAAGGCTACGACGTTTACCAACTAGCAATTGTAGTGCTCTTTGTGTACCGTAATCTTTACGATTTTTTTTCAAATGCTCAGTTAAATGGCTAATTCTGAATGTGAACAAAGCAACTTGTCCTTCAGTTGAACCTGTGTTTGTTTCTGAACCTCCGTGTTGAGCGAAGATTTCTTTCTTTTTAGATGAATCTAAATACATGCTAATATTCTTAAAATGATTATTATGTAGCATCCGAACTTTTCGGAATTACGGGTGCAAAGATAGTTATAGTTTTTTAGAAAACAACAAATGACTGCTTTTAAAATGTTTATTACTTACTTTGAAGCTCATATCTCAACCAATTCAAGGCACTCCAAACCGTCATTTGTAAGTTTCGTTCGCGATTATCACCAAATATAAATTTCCGAGCAACTGTTTTGTTTGGTAAAGCAATTCCAATCCAGACTAAACCAACTGGTTTTTCATCCGTTCCTCCTGTTGGTCCGGCAATTCCAGTGGTTGAAATACAAATGTCAACTCCTAGATTTTTACGGCCACCTTCTGCCATTTCTCTTGCAACTTGTTCGCTAACAGCACCGAAATTCACGATGTTTTCTGCTGAAACATGGGCTAATTTTACTTTAAGTTTGTTGCTGTAAGTCAAAAGAGATCCTTGAAAATAATCGGAAGCTCCTGAAATTGAACAAATTTGGTTCGCTAAAAGTCCAGTAGTACAACTTTCAACAGTACCAATACTTAAGTTTTTTACTTTCAGTAAGGATCCAATCACAGAAGGTAAGGTATCACTTTCAAAACCAAATAATGCTTCAGGAATTAAGGTTTGTAATTCTTCAAAATAACTTTCAATAAGTTGAGCATCTTCAGCACCTTTGTAAGATGTTATTCTCAGTTTCACTAAGCCCGGGGAAGGTAAATAAGCCAAACCTAAACCTCTATCGCGAATTGAGTTTTCCCAATCTTTAATTATTTCAGCAAGGAACGATTCGCCTATACCCTGGGTCAATGCTGTTCGGTGATAAATTGATTTTAAACTAAATTTTTCTTTTAACCTTGGAAATGCTTCTTCGCTCATTATCCCCTTCATTTCATAAGGAACGCCGGGTAAGCTAATAAACACTTTTCCTTTTTCTTCAAACCACATTCCAGCTGCTGTTCCATAAGCATTGTTTAAAATCGTGCAATTTAATGGTAGAGCAGCCTGTTGACGATTTGTTTCCAACATTGGTCGATTTCTTTTGGAGAAATATTCTTCAATTTTATCTAATGTTGGTTGGTGAATTTCAAGACTAGTATTGAAATACGAACACAATGTATGTTTGGTTATGTCGTCTTTTGTTGGACCTAAACCTCCTGTTATTATTACACAATTTGTTTCTTTTTCGCTTGCATCTAAAGCATTCATAATTGCTTCAAATGTATCAGCGATTGCAACGGTTTTAATAATTTTTGCACCAATGGCTGAAAATTGTTGTCCCAACCAAGAAGCGTTGGTGTTGATTGTTTGACCAATTAATAACTCATCGCCAATGGAAAGGATTTCTACATTCATTTTTTAGTGAATTTTGCAATTGATTCAATGTGACCCGTATGTGGAAATTGATCAACTAAAGAATACTTCTCTAACTCATAACCGTGGTCTTTAAGTGTTGATGCATCTCGAGCTTGAGTGGAAGGATTACATGAAATATAAACGATGTGTTTTGCTCCTAAATCAATAACTTTTAATAATGTTTTTGGTGCAATTCCAGCGCGTGGTGGATCTAGAACTATACTTGCGATTTTGCCATTAAATTCTTCGTGCTGTTTTAGGAATTTTCCAACGTCAGCAGCGTAAAACTCTATATTTCCAGTATTGTTTTTGATTGCATTTTTCTTAGCGTCCTCAATTGCTTCTTCCACAATGTCAACACCAACAATGCGCACATCTTTTTTCCTCCCCGACAACAATTGACCAATTGTTCCTGTTCCACAGAATAAATCCATTACTACTTTGTCGGAATCGATTTCATCTTCGAAAACGTAGTCTAAAGCTTTGGAATAAAGTAATTCTGCACATTTTGGGTTTGTTTGAAAAAAGCTTTCCATACTGATTTGAAAAGTCAATCCAGAAATAACTTCTTCAATATAAGGTGAACCGAAAATTAGGTTGTTTTCACCATTTTCGATTTTTGCTCGATCGGCAACATTGTCATTTATTGTGTGTTGTAAACCAGCAATTCTATTCCCAAAAATTGATTTTAATAAGTTTGCAAATTGTTGAATGTCAAAGTTTTCAATTCCTTCAGATGAAGTAACTAAATTTACTAAAAGCTCGTTTGTAAGAAATGATTTTCTCACAATAATATGTCTGAAAAATCCTATTTTTTTAGGCGGATGCCAAGCTGGAAGTCCTGTTTCTTTTAAGAAAACACGTATTTCTTTCAGTTTTGTTTCCCATTCTTCGTCAAAAAGTCCTGAAGCTTTATTCAAACTTTCTACTTTCCACCAAGTTCCTCGACGTTTGAAACCAAGAGCAAATGCATCATCTAATTCTATATCAGTATCTAAACAGTGTTCAATGGAAGAAAAACTGTATTCCATTTTATTGCGGTAGAAATAATGATTGGGTGAGGAGATGAATGCATCGAATTTGTCGTCTAGGTTGATTCCTGAAATGCGTGAAAATGTAGTGATTGTTGATTCTTGCTTCACTTTTTCTTGAACTTCAACTGGAATTCGAATGTACGGACCACCTGAGATTTCTTGGTATTTCGTTTCTGTTTCAAGAGGTGAACGTTCAATTATTTCAACTAATTTAGCTTCAGCAAAAGATTTGCGCTTTACATCGATTTTAGCTTTTACTAATTGACCAGGAAATGTGTTGTCAACGAAAACTACAAAGTGACCATTTTCTGTTTCTATTTTCGCAATGCCTCTTCCTCCGAAAGCGTAGTCTGTAATTTTAAGTTCAATTTCTTGACCTCTATGCATACTACTCATATCATTCCGCGAATTATTCCTTTGTCAGAAGTTTCGATAAAACCGATTATTTCTTTCGTTAGCTCACAATATTCTAAGGTCGCTTTGACCGCGTCAATTCCTTTAGAAATATTACTGTTTTGAACGTATAAAATTCGGTATATATCTTCAATTTTTTTTACGAAATCATCTGAATAACCTCTTCTTCTTAGTCCTACAGAGTTTACTCCTGCAAATGTTAAAGGTTCCCTTGCAGCTTTTATATATGGTGGAACATCTTTTCGAACTAATGAAGCACCACCAATGAATGCGTGTTTTCCAATGTGGACAAATTGTTGCACAGCTACTTTCCCCTCCAAAATTGTAAATTCATCAATAATTACATGACCGGAAAGACCAGTGTAACTTGCGAGAATTACATTATTTCCAATTTGACAATCGTGAGCAACATGAACGTAAGTCATTAGAAGACAATTGCTTCCAATAGATGTTTTAAGTTTATCATTTGTTCCTCTATGGATAGTTACACACTCGCGAATAATTGTATTATTTCCAATTTCAACAGTAGTGTATTCGCCATTAAATTTTAAATCTTGAGGAATCACACCAATTACAGCGCCTGGATAAATCTCGCAATTTGCACCGATACGTGAGCCCTGGTAAATGGTAACATTTGGATGTATTACGGTGTTGTCGCCAATAATTACATCTTCAAAAATAGTTGAAAAAGAATGGATAGTAACATTTGCTCCAATTTGAGCTTTATCAGATACTTGGGAAAGATTACTTATCATTTTACACTTTATCTTTTATAATTTGTGCAAGCATTTCCGCTTCACAAACAGCTTTTCCATTAACATAAGCTTTACCAGACATTTCTACTAAACCCCTTCTAATTGGTGAAATTAAGTTTAATTCAAAAACAATTGTATCGCCAGGAACAACTTTCTGTTTGAATTTAACATTATTGATTTTCATAAAATAAGTAGAGTAGAGGTGAGGTTCTTCTACTTTACTCAATGCAAAAATACCACCAACCTGAGCCATCGCCTCAATTTGTAAAACGCCTGGAAAAACAGGGTTTCCAGGGAAATGACCTGTGAAAATTGGCTCATTCATCGTAATATTTTTCACACCAATGATTGATTCCTCTTGAATTTCCATTATTTTGTCAACCATTAAAAATGGGTAACGATGCGGCAACATTCTTTCAATGTCAACGATGTTATAAAGTGGCTCTTTTTCTAAATCAAATTTACGATTTGCGTTTTGTTGCTTTTTAATTTGTTCTTTCAACACTTTGGCAAAACGAACATTGCCAAAATGACCTGGTCTTGCAGCCAAAATGTGAGCTTTAATTGGTTTACCAACAAGTGCTAAATCTCCCACTATGTCAAGTAATTTATGACGCGCTGGTTCGTTTTCAAATTGAAGTTTTGTACTATTTAATACTCCAATTCCTTCAATGGATATATTTAAGTTTTCCTTACCCAATAATTTTGCTAAGCGATCTAATTCTTCTTGCGGAATATCCAAACGATCAACTAGAACAATTGCATTGTCTAAATCTCCTCCTTTAATTAAATTATTTTGTGCTAAAAATTCAAGTTCACGAAGGAAGACAAATGTTCTACAAGCAGCGATTTCTGTATTGAATTGTTCTAAATTATACATACTTGCATGCTGTGTTCCAAGTACTGGTGATTTATAATCAACCATAACTGTTAAACGGTAGTTGGAATCAGGTATTGCTAAAAATTCAATTCCTTTTTCTGTGTCTTCCCAAGGGATATTTTCAGTTAATTCAAAGTATTCTCGTTCAGCATCTTGTTCTTCATAACCAGTAGCCAAAATTGCATCTACAAAAAGTTTGGAACTACCATCCATGATTGGAACTTCAGGTGCATCGATTTTAATCAGTGCATTATCAATTTGACATCCGTAAACTGCAGCTAGAATATGTTCTGTTGTATAAATTCTTGCGCCTTTAAATTCTAATGTTGTTCCTCTGTCAGTTGCTACAACTAAGTCAACATCTGCATTTATTATTGTTTGCTCTGGTAAATCTATTCGTTGAAATTTATAACCATGATTCGCTGGAGCTGGGCAAATGGTAATGTTTACTTTTTCTCCTGTGTGTAATCCAACACCGCTGATGCTAATTTCTGATTTTAGCGTTCTTTGTTTTTCAGCCATTCACTATTTATTTATGGTAAGTTCTTTAATTTGAGTTTCTAATTCAGCAATTTTATTTAGTAGAAATGGAAGTTTTCTGAATCCAAAGTATGATTTTTTGAAGTCATCTAAAGGAATTCCAGGTGAACCCATTAATGTTTCAGCTTTTTTAACTGATGAAGGAATTCCAGATTGAGCAACGATTTTTGTGTCGTCAACAATGTATAAATGTCCGCTAATTCCTGCTTGGCCACCAATCATCACGCGTTCGCCAATTTTCGCTGAACCAGCAATTCCAACTTGTGCTGCCATTGCAGAGTTTTTACCAATTTCAACATTGTGAGCAATTTGACATAAGTTATCGATTTTCACTCCTTTTCGAATGAGTGTCGAACCCATTGTTGCACGATCGATTGTCGTGTTTGCTCCAATTTCAACATTATCTTCAATGACAACATTTCCGATGTGAGGAACTTTTTGAAATTCCCCTTTTTCGTTCGGTGCAAATCCAAAACCATCTGACCCAATTACGGCACCTGCATGAATAATACAATTTGAACCAACAATTGAATTTTGATAGATTTTTACACCGGGTTGAATAGTTGTATTATCACCAATAGTAACATTTTCGCCGATAAATGAGTTTGGATAAATGGAAACGTTATTGCCGATTTTCGCATTTTTTGAAATGTAAGCAAATGCTCCTAAGTATAAATCAGCTCCGGTAGTTGCAGAAGAATCCACAAATGAAGGTTGTTCAATTATAGGTTCTTTTTTACTTAGATTATTGTAAATTTCCAACAACTTAGCGAAGCAAGCGTAAGCATCTTCCACTTTAATCAAAGTCAAAGTTGATGGAAGTTCTTGAGTCGGTTCAAAAGTTGAGTTTACAATACAAATAGAAGAATTAGTTTTATAAATGAATTCTTCGTATTTTGAATTTGCTAAAAATGAAAGAGCCGCTGTTTGTCCTTCCTCAATTTTAGCGAGTGAATTTACTTTAATTGAGGCATCTCCAACTATTTCTCCATTCAATAATCCTGCAATTTGTTCAGCGGTAAATTCCATTTTTCAAAAATATAAAAAGTGTTAAGATAAAAAACGTTATGGTAATTTGAATTATTAACAAATGTGTGATTAAAAAAGTTACTTACAGTCCATTTTAAATGGTAATACAAAGCGATTTATTTGAATTTTTTCTTTGTACCAAATTGCATTTGCTTCTATCAATCTGTTTTTTTTGTCTCTAAACTGAATCCAGTGTTCTGGTTTAGGTTGAATTTCAAGGTTTGACTTCTCAAAATTTAGTTTTCCTGTTTTTCTGATTTGGTTAAAAAGTTTGTTTTCATTGACAAGTTTTATTGCTTCTTGTTGGCATAAAATCAAATCGGTTGTGTCCATAAAAACGAAATCTTTTTCTTTCGGAAAATAGATGAGGCTACCAAGTCCTTTTTTAGTGTTTTTAACTTTAAATCCATTTTCTGTTCCAATTTGAACCTCTGATACAAAGCTATCTTCGTTTAAGGTAATATTGCATTGAAATTCCTTACCATCATTTGTTTCACAATCAAAGTGATAAACTTTAAATCGATTGTTTTTCTTGCTTTTTTTGAAATTTACATCGCCTTCATTGATGCATACAATAAGTTCCTTTTTAGAAAGACCAATTTTTTTAATGTTAGCAATTTCATTATCAGAAAGCACCAAGATTTTATTAAAGATGGTGTTTTTTACTCGATTTGAAGGATACCAAGCGCAACCGCGGTTTCCAAAGAAAAAAACAACAAAAACTAGCCCAATTCCAAATCCAATTCCGTAATATTTCAAGCGTCTAAAAAAGTTATCCATAAGGTGCAAAAAAAAGCCGAGCGAACTCGGCTTGATAAAATTAATTTCTATTACAGTAATGCTTCTAATTTTGAAGTTAATGTTGCTTTTGGAACTGCTCCAACTACTTTGTCAACAACTTCTCCATTTTTAATGAATAGAATTGTAGGAATACTTCTAACACCAAATTGTGCTGATACACCTGAATTCAAATCCACATTTACTTTACCGATTGCTGCTTTTCCGTCAAATTCACCTGCCATTTCATCTACAACTGGTCCAATCATTTTACAAGGTCCACACCATTCAGCCCAAAAGTCAACCATTACGGGTTTATCTGATTTCATTACTAACTCTTCAAAGTTCGCATCTGTGATTTCTAATGCCATTTTTTTGTTTTTTTTTTTAATTAATACTTCCCATTTAAGGGGCTAAAATTAGTTCAATTTCATTTAACAATTTAAAAGCCAAAGTTATTTTTTGTCAAAATGTCAGTTATTCTTTAATTCCATTTTCAAATAATGAGCCGTATATGACTTTTCAGCAAAATCTTTAACAATGTATTCAGGTGTTCCTTCACAGATTATTTCTCCGCCTTTCATTCCTCCTTCTTTACCAACATCAATGATGTAATCGGCAACTTTCACAATGTCTAAATTGTGTTCTATGACAACCATTGTATTTCCTTCATCAACTAGGCGTTGTAAAACACCTACAAGTAAGCGAATGTCTTCAAAGTGAAGTCCTGTGGAGGGTTCATCTAAAATGTAAATCGTTTTACCAGTTGCTTTTTTGGACAATTCTGTTGCCAATTTGATACGTTGAGCTTCCCCACCTGACAAAGTTGTAGAAGATTGACCCAAGGTAATATATCCAAGACCAACGCTTTGAATAGTGGCAATTATGCGATGGATTTTAGGATGATGTTCGAAGAAAATAACTGCTTCGTCAATAGTCATATTTAAAACATCAGCAATTGATTTTCCTTTGTAGCGAACTTCCAATGTTTCATTGTTGTATCGTTTGCCATTGCAGGTTTCACATTCCACATAAACGTCTGGCAAGAAATTCATTTCAATCAATCGTAAACCACCACCGTTGCATGTTTCACATTTTCCACCAGCAACATTAAATGAAAATCTTCCCGGTTTGTAACCCCGGATTTGTGCTTCGGGTAGCGTTGCATAAAGTAAACGAATGTCGTCAAATACTTTTGTGTAAGTCCCTGGATTTGAACGTGGTGTTCTTCCAATTGGACTTTGGTCGATTTCTATAACTTTATCTAAATGCTCGATTCCTTTAATTTCTGAATAGGGTAGAGGAGTTCTTATCCCTTTTTGAAGTTCATTTAATAAAATCGGAAATAGCGTTTGATTAATTAAAGAAGATTTTCCACTCCCAGAAACACCTGTGATACAAGTCAAAGTTCCTAGTGGAATGGTTAAAGTGACATTTTTAAGATTATGTCCAGTTGCTCCTTTTAGCACCAATTTTTTTCCGTTACCTTTTCTTCTATTTTTCGGAACTTCAATAGAAAGTGAGCCGTTTAAATATTTTGAAGTAAGCGAATTTGACTTAAGGATTTCTTCATAAGTTCCAGCACTCACAATTTCTCCACCATGTCTTCCTGCAGCAGGACCAATATCTACAACATAATCAGCAGCTTCTATCATTTCTTTGTCGTGTTCAACAACAAGAACAGAATTTCCAGCGTCACGCAATCTTTTTAATGATTGAATTAGTTTTGTGTTGTCACGTTGATGTAAACCGATTGATGGTTCATCTAAAATATAAAGTACATTTTGTAATTCGGTTCCAATTTGAGTTGCTAACCGTATCCGTTGCGCTTCTCCACCAGAAAGGCTTTTTGAGGAACGATTTAAGGTTAGGTAATCCAAACCAACTTCGAGAATGAATCCTAATCTAGAACGAATCTCTTTGTTTATTTCAGTCGCGATTAACTTTCGGTCTTTATCTAGTAAATTTTCAACTGATTGAAACCAAAGAGACAATTCCATTAGATCCATTCCTGCTAAATCACCTATATTTTTGTCTCCAATTCTAAAATAAAGGGCTTCTTTTTTCAATCTACTTCCTCTGCAAGTGGGGCAAGAGACTTTATTCATAAAGCTTTGAGCCCAACGTTGAATAGCCGCACTGCTGTCATCTGAATGACGCGTTATGAAATTGATAATTCCTTCAAATCGAATAATATGGATATTATTGGTGACAACCTCCATATCTTCATTTCCATACAAAATGGTATTTAAAACTTCGGTGTCAATCTCTGAAAGTGCTGTATTAATTGAATAACCATTATTTGTTAGTAAACTATCCAATTTATCAAAAATCCAAGTTTTTTTATAATCACCAATCGGAATTAGTCCACCTTGTTTTATTGATTTTGAATTATCAGGAATAATTTTGTTTATATCTGCCTCAGTTACTTCTCCCAATCCGTTACAAGTTGTGCATGCTCCGTATGGTGAGTTAAATGAAAATAAATTTGGTTCAGGTTCTGGGTAACTAATTCCAGTAGTTGGACACATTAAAAAACGACTATAAGTTCTCGCGTAACCAGATTCTAAATCAGAAATCATCATTATAGAGTCTCCGATTTTCATAGAAGTTACAACAGAATCATAAATTCTTTTGGTATCAACTCCGTCCGTTGTTAGCCTATCAATTACAATTTCGATATCGTGAATCTTATAGCGATCAAGCTTCATTCCTTTGGTAATATCTTGAATTTCACCATCAACTCGAACTTTTGTATATCCATTTTTAAGGATTTGTTCGAATAATTCTCTGTAATGACCTTTTCTTCCTTTGATTTTTGGAGCTAAGAAAGCAATTTTTTTTCCTTTAAATTCTTTTTGAATGAGTTCAACGATTCCTTCATCCGAATATTTAATCATCGGTTCGTTTGTCTCATACGAATAGGCAGTTGCTGCTCTTGCGAATAACAAACGTAAGAAGTCGTATAATTCTGTAATCGTTCCCACTGTCGATCTTGGAGATTTTGAAACTGTTTTTTGTTCTATGGAAATAACAGGACTTAAACCATTTATTTTGTCTACATCAGGACGTTCAAGTCCACCAATGAACTGACGTGCATAAGCTGAAAATGTTTCGATGTATCGTCTTTGACCTTCAGCAAAAATAGTATCAAATGCGAGTGATGATTTACCACTTCCACTTAATCCTGTAAAAACTATTAATTTATTTCTTGGAATTGATAAATCAATATTTTTAAGATTATGAACCCTAGCACCGTAAATGTCAATACTAGTTTGTTCTGTTTTTTCTTCTTTTTTCAATTGTTGGTGTTAATTTGAGGTATTAGATTGCAACTCCACAAATTTAATTGAAGTTCATTCTTAAAATATTTTAAACAACTGAATTTGACTTTTTGCTAGCTTAAAAGTAAAAATTAGTCTTTCTTTTTGTAAAGAATTGTGTTTCTATATAATAAATAGAAAACGATCACAAAAAATAAAAGAAAAGCGAAAATGGGTAAAATTGTATTTTTTTTAACTAAATAGATAATCAATGTAGAAAAAGCAAATGAAAGAAATCCAATTAGCGTGAAAATATACCAAACTTGTTGGTCGTTATAACCTGCATATACTAAATGATGCGTAGTATGGTCTTTTCCTCCAACCATTGGCGACTTACCTTCTTTTAATCGGTTTATCACAACAGTTAGAGTATCTGCTGCTGCAGGAGTTAAGGCTACTAATGTAATAATTATACTTACCCAAGAATGATTTTCAGTTAAAGATCCAAGATTCCATAAGTATTTTACTGTAAAGAACGCAACAAAAAGTCCAATAAATTGACTTCCTGCATCACCCATAAACATTTTTGAAGGATTGATATTGTAGCGGAGGAAACCAACAATTGCTCCGATGACAGCAACAATCGTAAAAATCCAATAAGGTTCATTTGAATTACCTATAAAATAACAAGCAAATAGACAAGACATTAAAGCAAAAAGTGTTGTTGTAGCAGTGATTCCGTCCATATTATCGAGCATATTCAATGAATTCATTAAAATTATTACCCACAATACAGTTACTACTTGATCTAGGATTGAAATATGAAACAACTCAATTTTTGTATCTGTCCAAACGAAAATTAAGCCACATAAAATTTGAATAGCAAGTTTAAATAAAGGTTTTGTATCGTAAGCATCATCCGCTAACCCCATCATAAAGGCAAGACTTGCTGAGATAAAAAGACCTAAATAAGAAATATTAGAAAACAATTCAGACTTAGGGTCTAAAATTAAATACATAAAAGTTGAAAAGAGGAAACCTAAAAATAGACTTACACCGCCAAGAGATGGTTTCGAAGTACTACTCCATCGGACAGATACGTCATTTTTATTTCTTATTCCTAGATTTTGTGAAAATTTTAGAAGTAGTAAATTAACAACCAATGATATTATAAGAGAACCAGTAAAAAAAATGAAGTAGTTTGAGTAGTCGGTTATTTTCATAATTTTTAAAATGGCGATATAAAATTTAAAAATTCAACACCTTTTTTATCTTTATCGGAAATTATTGGATTTTCTACTTTCCAATCTATGTTTAACGTTTTATCATTCCAAAGAATAGAACTTTCATTTTCTGGAGAATAATAATTGGTGCATTTATAGGAGAAAATCGTATTGTCTTCTAGTGCACAAAAACCATGAGCAAAACCTGGAGGAATCCAAAATTGATTCTTTTCTTTTTCAGATAATATTACAGAAACATATTCTCCATAAGTTGGGGAGTCTTTTCGTATATCAACGGCAACATCAAGCGCAGCTCCTTTAATAACTTGCACTAGTTTTCCTTGGTCAAAAGGCGGATTTTGAAAGTGTAAACCTCTTAAAACACCTTTTGTAGATAAAGAAAGGTTATCTTGAACAAATTCGAACGCCTTTATGAATTTATTGTACTTGTTTTGATTAAAAGTCTCAAGAAAATAGCCTCTTTCGTCTCCAAATACTTTAGGTTGAATTGAAAACAATCCTTTTATTTTTTCTTCCTTGATTTCCATATATTCCTAATAAAAATAATAATTCTCCCTAATATATTTGGTTTTTCATCCTCATCTTCTGTGTAGTAGCCAGCGTCTCCATATCCGTCTCCATAACCATAACCATAACCATAACCATAACCATAACCATAACCATAACCATAACCATAAATAGATTTTTTTGTTTCAACTCCATTAAGGATTACGTTAAGTTTTGAAATTTTCTGAACTTCAATTAATTCTTTGATTCGATTAACGAACATTCTTTTTGAATAATTTGCTTTAAAAACGTATAAAGGAATGTCTGCACTTGCCAAAATATGAATACCATCAGATACAATTCCAACAGGAGGGTTATCAATCATTATAATGTCATATTTTATTTTTAATTCTTCAATTATATTAGCCAAAGATTCACTTTGAATTAATTCTGAAGGATTAGGGGGGATTGGACCAGCAGTAATGTAATGTAAATTTTGAATATGAGATTCCTTGATTACATCATCTAGTTTAACGAAACCAGAGATTAAACTACTCATCCCATCATTATTATCTGTATTGAAGCCGTGATGAACTTTTGGCTTTCTTAAATCGAGATCAATTACAACTGTTTTTTTACCATTTGCAGCAATTAGCCCAGCCATATTTAAGATTACAAATGTTTTCCCTTCTCCAGAAATCGATGATGAAACAGCAATTACTTTTGCATCTTTATTAATGAAACTCATGTTAGCTCGAATACTTCTAATAGCTTCGGCCATTCTTGATTTAGAGGATTCTGTTACGACAACTTGAGAGTACTTCATTTTCTTTTTGTACAAAGGAACTGAGCCTAAAAAATTGACTTGTGGGGGTAATAACTTTTGCAAATCAGATGCATTTGTAATGTCATTGTAAGTAAGATACCTTAACACTAGAATTCCAATACCAATAAAACCCCCTAGTCCAAGGCAAATTACATAAACTAAATTTTCGTTTGGTTGGATTGGTGAATTTGGAATAGTGGCCTCACTTAAAACTCTATTTGTCGTTGAGAATCCCGCATTAGATAATTCAAGTTCAATTTTTTTTTCGGTAAAAAGTGTAAAATATCTACTGTTTAATTCCTCCATATATTTAAGGCGATCATATTCCATTTTTTTTTCAGGTAATTCATAATATTTACCTTCGATCTCATTTATTTTAGCTAAAAGTTGACTTTTATCATTTCTAATTCTGTCCTCTATAATGTTCATGCTTTTTTTGATCGAATAAATTCTATTTTGAATTCTTTCATCCAATAATTTTATTTTTGAATTTTCTTTGGTAACATCCCTAAGTAAATCGTCTTTTTGTTCCAGTATCTTGTTTAAATCATCAATTTGATTTAAAATACTACCTTCAAAACTTTTCTTTCCAATCATTTCAGGAATAAGTTTGTAAAGTTCCAATCTATTGGGTTCTGCCTGAATTTTATAATATATTAGTTTCAGCGTGCTTAGTTCTTCATCAATAGAAGAAATCCTTCCGTTTAATTCTTGTAGATTATTTGATAAATTTGAACTCAAACCTTCAATGTCAGGAATTCTTTCCGTTCTTTGAAAATCATTGATACTATCTTTTGATACTCTAAGAATTTTTGAAAGGGAATCTAATTGCTGATTTATAAACGCAATTGTTTTAGTTGCTTTCGTTTGCTTCGTATCTTTTTCGTAATTTAGGTAAGTATTGATGATCGAATTTACAATGTCATAACTTAATCGAGGACTGAAGTGTTCATAACTTATTTCAATAGTTTTAGCATTTACATCCAGAGGGTTTACTGCTAAACCTTTGTAAAATTCATTCGAAAGTAATTCTAGGTTATTAAAGGTAAAATAAATATTATTACTCTCTATTGCCTCTCGAAACTGAGTTAAGTTAATGACTCTAAAAGCGATGTCAAAATGTTTATTTGAAATATGTTCATTTATTTCTCCTTTGAATTTTAAATTTGAAGAGTTCTCGATCATTTTAATTTTATTATCTTCAATTTCGAGATCAATCCTTTTCCCATAAAGACTGGAGTCAGATAATCTGTAAATAATAATTTCAAATGGTGCAGATCTGTATAAATCTTTTGTTACTACTTTACCTTCAGAATAAATAGATGTTTCAAGCTGAAGGCTTTTAATTGACTTTTTAAAGAGAACGTCAGATCTTAGCAGCTCGATTTCTTTTGATAAATCTGTAGATTGTTGGTTCTGCATACTCTGTCCTAAAACATCGCCGACTTTATCCTCTTCAATAATTTGGAGCGTACTAGTTGATTTATAAATCGGCTTTGTATATCTTAAGTAGAGGAAGGATCCTAGGCCAAACAAGGTGATTAACACTAATGGAGAAAGCCAATGACGTCCTAAAATAATAAAAAGTATTCTAAGGTCGAATTCTTTGTTGGAAAATATTGATTTTTCTTCTACCACTCTGATTTATTTTTGAAATATCGCAACTAAGGCAATAGAGGTTGTTGCTAAACTTAACCATGGACCAATTTCGCCCAAAATTGAAGACGCAATTCTTGGTTTATAATCAATGTAAATATAGTCGTTTCCTTGAACAATCATATCCGCTTCTTTTATACCTTTTATTGTTGATAGGTCGATTTTATAAATTTCTCTTTTCCCAATTTCAGTCCTTCTCATAATTTTTATGGAAAAAGCTTTCCCTTGTTCATCAATACCACCAGCTTGAGCAATGGCTTCTAAAAGACTTGTATTGGTGTTTGATAAATTAACAACTTGCGCTCTTCCTCTTCCTCCAAAAATAACAACTCTTTGGTTAGAAACACGAATTTGAACAAACGGATTAATGAAGTTTTTTGAAAGTATTTTAGTTAAAGTGTCTTCAAGCTTAATTACTGTCAAACCTTTAACGTACATTTCCCCGATTAAAGGTAAGTTTGCTTTGCCATCTTGACGCACCAAATAGTCAACATTACCTTGGTTACCTTGGTTAACACCAATGACAGAACCTTTATTTAAATTAGCCACCCCCGATTGCATAAAAATAATTCTTTCTCCCTCATTCGTTGCAAATTGAAAATTAAATCGGTCTCCTTCACTTAAAATATAATCATCTTTAGGACTCATAACCAGCGTGTCATAAGCAAAAGACCCATCTTTAGGTATTTTAAACATAGCGTTACTATTAACATTCGCACAACTACTTAAAATAATTGTAATTACACCGATTAAGAGTAAGAATTTAATATTGATAAACCTCATTTTTTAACTTTTTCAAGCAATGAATAGTAGTATTTTTCCATATCCGAAACCAAACGTGTATAATGGAATTTATTCTTTACGAAAGTCCAACCATTTTGTGACATTCTTTCTCTATTATTTTTATCTTCTGTTAATGAAAGTAGATTTCTTGAAAATTGTTTTGCATCGTTTTTTGGTGAAATATACCCTGTTTCATTCTCTAAAACAATGTCTCGAACACCACCGACATCTGTTGAAACAATCGGAATATTACATGCTTGCGCTTCAATTAAACTAACTGGTGTTCCTTCATTATCCGAAGTTAAACAAATTATATCCATTCCCGCATTGAAAGTTTTAATGTCTTTAATCCAAGAGGTCATTCGAATATCAATCTCTATTTCTTTTTTTAGCTTTGCAACATTAGATTCGATAACAGCTTTTTGGTCACCGTCTCCAACAATAAAGAAAACCAATTTATTTTTTGTATCTTTTTGAACAAGTTTGATTGATTCTAAAAATAAATCATGATTTTTAATAGGTGCAAGACGACCAATTATAGCAATTGCAATTTGATCATCACTTAAATTATATTCTTCTCTGGTAATTTTTCTTTTTTCAATTAAATTTTCTTGAAAAGGATTTAAATCAAATCCTAATTGAATTACATTTATTTTTTCTTTTTTAGCTATTCGATAAACTTCACTTAATTCTTGTTGTTGAGAATCAGAGATTGCAATAATCCCTGTTGAGCGCGAGGCTAATCTTTTTTCAATTAAACGATATAATTCTGTTTTGTATTTACTAAAATAAGAATGAAATACATGACCATGAAAAGTATGAACGATTACAGGAACTTTACAATCATAAGCAGCTTTTCTCCCAATTGCTCCCGCTTTTGCAGCATGGGTATGTACTATGTCTGGTTTGAATTCTTTAATTATTTCTTTGATTTTTATTAAAGCTTTCCGGTCACTTATTATGTTTGGAACTCTTTTCATTTCGTTTATTAAAATAGGAGTCACTCCATATTCTTCTAATATGTGTAATGAACCGGCTTCTCCTTCTTCAGGTAATCCTCCTATCAGTAAGGTTTCAAATTTATCAGAAATGAAACGAGTTAGAAAAGTAGCGTTATAAGTAGGACCACCAATATTGAATCTATTAATTATTCGTAAAATTTTGATTTTTTTTTGATCCAAAATATAATAATTAGTAGCTTGAAATGTTGTTACAAATCCCTTGTTAAAAAGTTAATTATTTAATGAATGCAAATTTACAATTTTCATTCATATTTGTATTAAATATTTAGTCATGCAAAGATACACAATTATTTCCTTTTTATTTTTTTTCACTTTCTTTATTCATTCACAGAATACTGTTCAAAGGGAAATAGACAATTTTTTTAATGATAAAATCAACATCAATTCGTCGATATCTTTCATTGCCTTTGATCTAGAAAAAGAGGAGGTTGTCGCTAAACTCAATGAGAACAAATCCTTAACAAGTGCTTCCACTGCAAAGCTTTTTTCTACCTCGACAGCTTTTGAATTGTTGGGATCAAATTACTCAACTCAAACACGAATTTATTACGATGGATTTATTGATAAAGACAGTGTTTTAAATGGAAATATTTGGATTCGAGGTGGAGGTGACGTTTCATTGGGTAGTAAATATTTTAACGCTTCAAAAACTGAATTAGATTTTTTAAATGCTTGGGTTGATTCTTTAAAAAATAGAGGAATAAACAGAATAACTGGTGCTGTTATTGCTGATGGTTCAGAATTTGGCTACAATGGGGCACCAGAAGGTTGGAGTTGGGGTGATGTTGGGAATTATTATGGTGCAACAGCAAGTGGAATTAATGTTTTTGATAATCAAATTCTCCTTTACTTTAAAATGGGTAAAGCAGGTTCCTTGAGCCAAATAACTGATATATTTCCTGTCGTTCCTGGTTTAAAGATGCGCAATGAAGTGTATGCCGCAGCTGTTAGTGGTGACGATTCATACATTTATGGCGCCCCTTTTTCTTTCGATAGATTGGTAAAGGGAAAATTGCCTCAATACAACGAACGATTTGTTGTCAAAGGGAGTATGCCGGATCCAGAGTTTCAATTAGCACATGAGTTTACAGCTGTTTTGATTAAAAAAGGAATTGATGTGGCTCTAAAACCAAAATCATTTCGTTTATTGGATGTTGAACTTCCAAATGCTTATGAAAAGATTAATTTACTTTTTTCGCAACCAAGTAAAACAGTTAAGGAAATCGCTTTTTGGACAAATTTAAAAAGTGTTAATCTTTTTGCAGAGGGACTTTTAAATCAACTTGGATATTTAAAAACAGGAAACGGATCCACTGAGTCCTCCTTAAAAGTTTTAGAAAGTTTTTGGTCAAATAAAATTGATTTTAAAGGTATGATTCTCAAAGATGGAAGTGGACTTTCTAGAAGTAATGCAATAAGTGCAAATCACTTTTGTCAGTTATTAACCTATATGTATAAGTCATCAAATTTTAATGATTTCAAAGAAACGTTGCCTGTTGCTGGTAAAACTGGAACAATTGCTAGTTTATGCAAGGGACAAACAGGTGAGGGAAGAATTTTCGCAAAAAGTGGGACTATTAGTAAAGTTAAAGCTTATGCTGGATATGTTTATTCCAAAAGTGGTAAAAAACTAGCATTTTCAATTTCAATTAATAATTACAACGGTTCTTCTGCTGATTTGCAACAAAAAATTGAAAAGATACTTAACGCATTGGCAAGCTATTAAAAAAACCACTTTTTGATTCAAATGACATTGTTTAAGGTGTAAGCTTTCAATTCTAACTTCATCACATCCAAAACTGTTGTATCTTTTCATTGATAATAGAAAATTAAATGTTGTTTTATCAATAATTCTTAGAAGTATTTTACGGATTTGATATTTCAAAGGGTTAATAAAATTATTTGAAAAGGAATCTAATTTTCAAATAAAAATATTGCTTTTATATGGCTAGAAAGATTTCAGATACATTTTAAAAAATACTACTTTCGTTAAAGTATTTTTTAAAATGTTAACCAGTCAAATAAATTATTACCATAAGTAATACGTATATTTGAAATAAACACACGTTTTATGACTAGCAAATTAACACTGACTGTTGAAAAATCGGTTATTGAAAAAGCAAAATCTTATGCGAAGAAAACAGGACAAAGCTTATCTGAACTAATTGATAAGTCCTTAGATACCATCACTAGTGAAGAAAATGGTGATAAAGAGTTTTCTCCAAGGATAAAAAAAATAGTTGGAGCAGTTACTTTGCCCAATGATTTTAATGAAGAAAAAGAACTAAGTTCCTACTTCGAAAAAAAGCACTTATGAAAAAAGTTTTTGTTGACACTAATATATTAGAAGATTTAATTGCTGACAGAAAACCTTTTAGCAAGTTTGCAATAGATTTTTTTTTCAAAAGCAGAGTCAGGAAATGTAAGTCTTTATACTTCTTCACATTCGATTTCAACAGCTCATTACTTGTTGAAAAAGTACTTAATTGATAAAGAATTACGAGAAGTTTTATTGAATCTCCTTGATTTCATTTACATTATTGCTAAAGACATTGATTTTCTTAAAAAAAGAGTCAAATCCAAACATAAAGATTTTGAAGATGCTTTGCAAATTATAAGTGTTTATTCAATTGAAAAAATTGATTGCATTGTAACTCGTAATTTAAAAAGGCTTTAAAGATTCGGAAATTCCTGTCTTGAGCCCAGATGAAATCATTGAACAATTAGAACATTAGCTAATGAAATAAAATAATTTTTTTATGAAAACACTGATTTGTATTTTTTTGTCCTTTATCACCTTCTCTCAAGGTACCTATCAATTAGCCGTTCTAAAATACAATGGGGGAGGAGACTACTACGCAAATCCAACAGCTTTGCCGAATTTAATTTCGTTTTGTAATCAAAATTTAGGGACAAATATCTCTAAAGAAGTTCCTTATGTGGAAGTTGGTAGTAAGGACATTTTTCTCTATCCAATGCTTCACATGACAGGTCACGGAAACGTTGTCTTTTCGAAAGCAGAATGTGAGAATTTGCGTAATTATCTCCTTGCTGGAGGTTTTTTACACATTGACGACAACTACGGGATGGACGAATTTATTCGATTGGAATTAAAGAAAGTTTTTCCGAATAATAAACTTGTTGAAATCCCAAGTGATCATCCCATTTTTAACCAAAAGTTCAAGTTGAATGGCTTGCCAAAAATTCACGAGCACGACAATAAACGCCCGCAAGCATTTGGAATCATTGAAAAAGGTAGATTATTGTGCCTATACACTTATGAAACCGATTTAAGTGATGGCTGGGAAGACTCTCAAGTTCACAACGATTCACCTGAAAAAAGAAAACAAGCACTTCAAATGGGAGCAAATATTTTAATGTACGCGTTTATGAAGTAAAATTGTTTTTTCTGTCACGAAGATTTAATTAATACTCAGGTAAATTGGTTTAATTTAATCTTTGGATTTGGTTAAACTACAGTGAAGAACTAACATCCTAAAGTCTTAATGTCCTAACATCTTAACATCCTTAAGTCTCAACATCCCAAAGTCCCAAAGTCATAATGTCCTCACACCCTAGTCCAATTTTCTTTCTTACTTTTGCATCTCAAAAAAAATAGATTATAATGTCAGATTTACTGTCAAAATTAGAGGCAATACACTACCGTTTTGTGGAAGTTGGAAAAATGATTACCGACCCAGATATTATTTCCAATATGGAGCGCTATGTCAAGCTGAATAAGGAGTACCGCGAATTAGAATCCTTGGATGTAGTTTACAAAGAATATGGAAATTTACTAGCAAACATAAAAAGTTCACGTGAATTATTGGAAACGGAAACGGATCCTGATATGCGTGAAATGGCCAAAATGGAAATTGATGAATTGGAAACGCGTCGTCCGATTTTGGAAGAAGAGATAAAAATGATGCTGATTCCAAAAGATCCAGAGGACGATAAAAACGCCATTATGGAGCTTCGAGCAGGAACAGGGGGAGATGAAGCTTGTATTTTCGTGGAAGACGTTTTTAGAATGTACACGATGTTTTTCAAGGAAATGGGCTGGCAATATGAAATCGTCAATTCATCTGAAGGAACGGTTAAAGGCTACAAAGAGATTTCAATGGAAATTATTGGTTTGGGATTGTATGGAATGTTGAAATTTGAATCGGGCGTACACCGCGTTCAACGTGTCCCTGAAACAGAATCGCAAGGTCGAGTTCATACATCAGCAATTACAGTTGCCGTGTTACCTGAAGCAGAAGAAGTAGATTTTAATTTGGATATGAACGACGTTCGAAAAGATACATTTAGAGCTTCTGGAGCAGGTGGTCAGCACATTAACAAAACAGAATCAGCTATTCGTTTGACGCATATTCCAACAGGAACAGTCGTTGAATGTCAAGATGGACGTTCGCAACATAAAAACTTAGAAAAAGCAATTTCCGTTTTACGCTCTCGTTTGTATCAAGCGGAGTTGGATCGCGTGCACAACGAACGTGCGGCACATCGTAAAACCTTAGTTTCAACTGGTGACCGTTCAGCGAAAATCAGAACTTACAATTATCCACAAGGTAGAATTACCGATCACCGAATCAATAAAACGATTTACAACTTAAGTGCATTTATGAATGGCGATATGCGTGAAATGATTGATGCCTTGAAAGTTGCAGAAAATGCGGAGAAATTAAAAGGTGAAGAAATATGACAAAAGCGGAATTGATTCAACAAATTCGATTAAAAAAATCGTTTTTGTGCGTAGGATTAGATCCTGATTTAGACAAATTACCACCGCATTTATTGGAAACAGAAGATCCAATTTTTGAGTTTAACAAAGCGATAATCGACGCTACTAAAGATTTGTGTGTGGCTTACAAACCGAACACTGCTTTTTATGAATGTCACGGTGTAAAAGGCTGGCAATCATTAGAAAAAACGATTAATTACATCCCAAAAGATTGTTTCATAATTGCAGATGCAAAACGTGGCGATATTGGAAATACATCTAGCTATTACGCTAAAACATTTTTTGAAACTTTGCCTTGTGATGCGGTAACTGTTGCTCCGTATATGGGTTCAGACAGCGTGAAGCCTTTCTTTGATTTTGAAGGAAAATGGGTTATATTATTGGCTTTAACTTCCAATCAAGGTTCTTTGGATTTTCAGTTTACCGAAGGCGAAGGAACAAAATTGTACGAAAAAGTACTCAAAAAAGCCCAAGAATGGGGAACAGATGAACAGTTGATGTTTGTGGTTGGTGCAACGCGTGCAGAGGAGATTGCGAAAGTTAGAGCATTAGCTCCGAAAAATTTCTTTTTGGTTCCTGGCGTTGGTGCGCAAGGAGGTTCCTTGGATGAGGTTGTGAAATACGGTGCAAACGACGAATGTGGTTTATTGGTAAATTCTTCTCGTGGAATTATCTACGCAAGTAGGGGAGAAGACTTTGCAATTGCTGCAAATGGCGAAGCGCTGAAGATACAATCCGAGATGGAGTTGCACATTCAGCGCTTCAGGTGGTAACTTTAATCTTTTTATTTCGAAGCTAAATCGCTAGATTCAGTTTGTTGAACGCTTCCATAAGCATCACAACTTGCTGTTCTTCCTGATCCGCAAGAAGCTAGTACTAAAGCAACTACGGCTACTGTAAGTACAAGGGTAAATTTTGTTTTCATAATTTGTTGTTTTTGTTGTTTGTGGTTACCTTAACGGAACTACTTGTCTTAAAGTTACAATTTTTTTTAAAATAATTTGTTATCATTGATAGAATGTTGAAAATAAAATCCGATAGCTGCTTGCGAATTAATAGTTTGATACTGTTTTTTTTGATGCAGTTAATCTTTTCAACAATTGATGCACAAACGATTTCAGTAAGTTTCAATGTCTTAGATTCTAGTGAATTATCGAATTCAAAATATTTTAAAAAAGAACAACTAAAATCTTCCTTTGAATTAGAAAATTTACTTCGCAAGAAAAGAATTGAATGGATTGATAAAGGATTTTTTCTCGTCTCTTTCGAAACTAAAAAGCAAACTGACAATCAATTCGTAGTTTCAGTTGAGCTTGGAAGAAAATTCAAGAAAATAACTGTTGAATTGGAAGAAAAAGACCGTTGGCAGCTTCGGAAATTCAATGTTTCTCTAGCAAAAAGTAATGCGAAATTCACAGCAAACGAATTTTCAACGCTCCTTAAAAACAGTTTAAATGCTTTTTTAGACAACGGATATCCATTTATTGCTATTTCTTTTGAAGACGTGGAAATTGTTGAAAATGAAATTTCTTTGCGACTTAAATTTGATCGCGGAATGATTTTTCGATGGACTGAAATTCACATTAAAGGTGATTCAAGTATTTCGGTAAATGCAATAGAAAATAGTATCGGCATCCGAAAAGGTGATTTCTTTAATGAATCACTTTTAGCTCAGGTTGATAAACGAATTGAACAACTTTCATTCATTACGAAAATCAAAGCATCTGAATTGCTTTTTACTGAAAAAGGTGTCGAGTTGTTTTTATATTTAAAAAGTCAAAAAATCAGTTCGGTTCAAGGAGCAATTGGTTTACAACCCAATCCAATCACCCAAACAATGGTGTTGACAGGCGATTTACAAATGAAACTTGCCAACGTTTTCAAAAAAGCAGAATCGGTGGATTTAAGTTGGCGAAGTATTCAACCACAAACACAATCATTGAACTTCAAATTGATTTATCCTTATTTGTTCAAGTCGCCATTTGGAATCGATGCACGTTTTAATTTATACAAGCGCGATTCCACTTTTTTAGACCTAAAATCTGCTTTGGGAGTGGTTTACACGCTCAAAAATGGCAGTCAACTTAAAGCATCGTATCAATTGTTAGCTTCCAATTTATTGTTTGCATCAGCAAGCTCGAGTCAATTTAGCAATCTGGCGACGGTTCGCACAAATTCGTATGGAATTTCATACACACAGCGCAAATTAGATTACATACCGAATCCAAGTAAAGGAAGATTTTTGAATGTGGAGGCTTTTATCGGTTCGCGAACGGCTACAAAAGATTCTGTTTCAGAAAAGAAAAACGTAGCACGAGCAAGTATTCAATTTGACAATTATTTCTCGTTGGCAAAACGCCACGTTTTAAAATTGAGCGCAGGTTTTGAAACCTATTATGCACCGCAAGTTTTTCAAAATGAATTATACCGTTTTGGTGGTTTGAATTCGCTTCGAGGTTTTAATGAAGATGAATTGTTTGCTTCTACAAAACTTAGCTACACACTTGAGTATCGTTTTTTAGTCGATCGAAATTCAAATGCCTTTCTGTTTTTTGAGCAGGCGTTTTACGAAAACAATTCAAGTAATTACTTAAAAGACAATCCATTCGGAGTTGGAACAGGTTTTTCGTTTGGAACCAAACTCGGAATTTTCACGATATCTTATGCTGTTGGAAAACAATTAACGAATCCGTTTGATTTTAGATTAAGTAAGATACATTTTGGCTATACTGCTTATTTTTGATTTGATAATTCAAAAATTAAATGACAAACAATTGTTTCAGTTAATTCTCTCGCTTCCTTGTGTGGTGTATGTTTTGCATTCGGAATGATGAAGAATTTTGCATGGCCACAACCTTTTTCGATTCCTTCAACTTGATCAATACTTCCAAATTCATCATCCACTCCTTGAAAAACAAAAGTAGGACATTTTATTGCGGGTAGAAAATGTTCGATATTCCAATCACGAAAATCTGGACGAAGCCACGATTCTGTCCAAGCATCGAAAAGTGCTTGTGTTTTATCGCCATGATATTTTTCTAATTTTTGCTTTAAGTCAGATATGCGATACGTTTCTTTTGCTTGTTTTATTCCTTCTAATGTAATTTCTTCAACGAAAATGTGCGCTCCTTCTGTAAATACGGCACTGATTTTTTCAGGGTATTTGGATGCTGCAATTAAAGCAATCGAACCGCCGTCGCTGTGTCCGAAAAGAATGCAGTTTTCTAAATTCAATTTTTCGATGAATTGATTTAAAAAATCCGCCTCTAATTCCATATACGCATTCTCGCGTTTTTCACTCAAAAATGGATCGGATTTTCCGTAACCAAAGCGGTCGTAAATCACGAAATTACAGTGTGTTTTAGTTGAAATACTTGCTGGAAAATCGCGCCAAAGTTCCGTGCAACCTAAGGAATCGTGCAAGAAAATTAGTGTTGGCCTATTTGGAAATTGCTGAACGTGTTCGTAAAAAATGTTTCCTTGAGGAAATGAAAGTAAAGGCATAAAAGTTGCGCGTGAATTTCTTAATTTCTAAGTTGCGGAATGGTATTTTTTGATTTAGTCCGCGTGTCTAAAACTATGATTTTCAGTTTGTTTTTATTTGTTTCAATTATTTTCCAATCCTCTTCAATAGTTCCGTCAAAGAATTCATATTTCACAGTTAAAATAGATTCACCCGTCATTTTCCAGGAGCCCTCGTAATTTGCGTAAGAAATTGGAGGAGTTGCGCATTTGCCCGAATTTTGACGTTTTACTAACTTTCCATTCTTTTTTAATTGAATTCCAGGTTCATCTTCTTTGAATTTTTTGGACTTCGTTAACGATGCACTATTTTCAGAAGATGTATTTTCTTCAAAAAGCCAAATACCAATAAGTTGTTTTTTTGAAATTACTTTTTCATCGCGAGTTGCTGCAATTAAAACAAACAGCAATAAAAGTAAAGGGACTATATTTTTCATAATATTTATTTTAATCGGTTGGTAAAGATACAAATTGCTTGTTGGATTAAGCGCTAAACCAAAATTGTACCAAATTGACAAGTAATACCGAAGTTGTTTTCAATTGTCGTATAAAATACTCGTTGAAAACTAACTCGGCATTATACCAGACAGATTTTCAATTGCGTCATTTAATGTGAAAATTGGTATAATAATACACAAATGAATTATCTTTAAAAGCAAAAATCTTGTGCTTTTTATCTTTAAATCAATTAATTATTAGTTATCCGATAAATATAAATTTCCTCGTCATCTAACCATTTGGTTTGTTTAACGATTTTTAGTCCGTTTTTTTCTGCCACACGCTGTGATTTGAAATTGTCAACATCAATCACAGAAACGACGGACGAAGTTAAATCATGCTCAAAAGCGTAATCGATGAATAATTTTGCTGCTTCAGTAGCGTAACCTTTTTTCCAGTATTTTTTCAGAATGTGGTAGCCGACCTCGATTTCATTTACTCCATCAACTTCTTGCACTAAAAGTCCACAAAGCCCAATGAATTCATTTGTCGATTTGTCAATCAAAGCTTGCAGACCATAACGATTTTCGGCGTAACGCGCCAGCTGCTTTTCAATCATGTGCGTTGAAATTTCCAAATTCGATTTTACCCCTAACAAGTGTAAACTGAGAAATTCAATGGCTTCTTCGTCTTCAAAAAATTCTTCCCAAATAGGAATGTCTTCTAAGGTTAAATAACGCGTTATTAATCGTTCGGAAGTTAATTGGTCGTTGTATTTGTACATAGGGTTAGATTCTTTAACGAAATTAAAAATAAAGCCACAACTATTGAATTTGATTTTGGACTTTTTGAAATTTAAGTTTCGGGAATCGTAAGCCTCAACTCTCGATTTTTTTGAGTGAATTTTACATTATAAATTTTACATTTTCAATTCACCTATTAACCCTTAACTTTTAGCTCTTAGCTTTCAGTTTTCAACTTTTCTCTTTTCACTTTTCACTTTTCACTTTTCACTTTCAGTTCTCAGTTCTCATCTTTCAATTTTCAACTTCCTTTCAACTTTCAGTCCTTCGTTTTCAACTCCCTTTTAACTATTTCCTATCTTTGGACCCAATAAAAAAAGCAAATGGAATATAATTTTCAATCGATAGAAGAGAAGTGGCAAAAATTCTGGAAAGAAAACCAAACATATAAAATCACTGAAGACCCAAACAAAGAGAAATTTTATGTCTTAGACATGTTTCCTTATCCGTCTGGCGCTGGTTTGCACGTTGGTCACCCACTTGGATACATCGCTTCGGATATTTATTCCCGTTACAAACGTTTGCAAGGTTTCAATGTGTTGCATCCAATGGGTTACGATTCATTTGGTTTGCCCGCTGAACAGTATGCGATTCAAACGGGGCAACATCCTGCAATCACAACAGAAGAAAATATTGCTCGTTACCGCACACAATTAGATAAAATCGGCTTTTGCTACGATTGGTCGCGTGAGGTTCGTACTTCTTCGCCAGAATATTACAAATGGACACAGTGGATTTTTAAGCAATTATTTGATTGTTACTACGATAATACAACGAATAAAGCAGAACGCATTTCGAAGTTGGTAACAACATTTGAAACAGAAGGAAATGCCAACGTAAATGCTTGTTCTGATTGTGAAACGGTTTTCTCAGCTGACGAATGGATTGCTTTTTCGACGAAAGAAAAAGAAACGATTTTACAAGAATATAGAATGGCTTACTTGGCAGATAGCTGGGTAAATTGGTGTCCTGCTTTGGGAACAGTTTTGGCAAACGATGAGGTTGTAAACGGTGTTTCTGAACGCGGCGGACATCCAGTGGTTCAAAAATTAATGCGCCAATGGTCGATGCGAATTAAAGCCTACGCAGAACGTTTATTGCAAGGTCTTGAAACAGTTGACTGGACAGATTCCATAAAAGAACAACAACGAAACTGGATCGGGAAATCGCAAGGGTGTAGCGTGAGGTTTAAGATTGCAGATTACAAATTGCAGATTACAGATTCCAATTTGCAATCTTCCAATCTGCAATCTGCAATCAATCAATCTGCAATTGACGTCTTCACCACCCGACCTGACACCATTTTTGGAGTTTCGTTTATGGTTTTGGCGCCAGAATTGGATTTAGTTCAAGCAATCACGACTGATGCGCAACGTCCAGAAGTAGAAGCATATATTAAAGTAGCTTCTTTGAAATCAGAGCGCGACAGACAATCTGACGTTAAAAATATTTCAGGAGTGTTCACAGGAGCGTATGCCGTTCATCCGTTTACAGGCGAAGAAATTCCAATTTGGATTGGCGATTACGTTTTAGCTTCTTATGGAACAGGAGCTGTAATGGCGGTTCCTTGTGGCGACCAACGCGACTGGGATTTTGCGAAGCATTTCGATTTACCGATAAAAAATATTTTCGCTGACACCGATATTTCCGAAGCAGCTTATGCTGAAAAAGATGCGATTATTGCCAATTCTGATTTCTTGAATGGATTGGATTGTAAAACGGCAATGAAAAAAGCGATTGAAAGCATCGAAGCAAAAGGAATAGGGAAAGGAAAAACGAATTACCGTTTACGTGATGCTGTTTTCTCTCGTCAACGTTATTGGGGCGAACCGTTCCCAGTTTATTACAAAGACGAATTGCCGTACTTGGTGGACGACCAACATTTGCCAATTGAATTGCCCGAAGTTGATAAATACTTACCAACCGAAGACGGCGAACCACCTTTAGCACGCGCTGAAAAATCGGCTTGGAATTATGCTGAAGGCGACCGAATGGAATTCAATACAATGCCAGGGTGGGCGGGAAGTTCGTGGTATTTCTTGCGCTATATGGATCCGAAAAACGAAAACGAATTCGTGAGCAAAGAAAAAGTAGATTATTGGAAAAACGTGGATTTATACATTGGTGGTTCGGAACACGCAACCGGACATTTGTTGTATGCACGTTTCTGGACAAAATTCTTATTCGACCAAGGCTACATTCCATTTGAAGAACCGTTCCAAAAAATGATCAATCAAGGGATGATTTTGGGAAGGAGTAGTTTTGTATATAAGATTGCTGTTGACTCTGGGGGAACTTTTGATTATCAAAAAGAGGAAAGAACTTTGCTGCCTTTAAAGGAATTTAAGCCTATTTTTATTTCATTTAACAAAAAGCAAATAATAGAGACTTATAATAAACTCAATTATCTTGAAAAAGATGAATTTGAGTTTAAAGTAGAAGCCGAACAAATATTGTCAGAGATAAAGTCTTATTTGACTTCTGAAACAGAACGAGTTAGAAATCAATTTGGTGGTGAAGGAAATTTTAATTGGTTAAATCATTTATTCATTCCCAATCATGTTGACATTAAATATGTTGATAATGATAAATTAGATTTACAAGCAGCTTCAAATGATTCAATGTATGAACACTTTAAAACTGCCAAATTCATCTGCGAAGAAAACGGCGATTATATCTGTGGAAGTGAAGTTGAAAAAATGTCTAAATCCAAATACAACGTTCAAACACCAGATGAATTAGTAGAAAAATTTGGAGCGGATACTTTGCGTATGTACGAGATGTTTTTGGGACCATTGGAGCAAAGCAAACCTTGGGATACCAAAGGAATTACAGGTGTTCACGGTTTCTTAAAAAAATACTGGCGCTTATTCCACCTGAATGGAAATTTTGAAGTGAGCGATGCAGAACCAACGAAAGATGCGTTGAAAACCTTGCACAAAACCATCAAAAAATTGCGCGACGATTTAGATCGTTTTTCATTTAATACGGGCGTTTCCAGCTTTATGATTTGTGTGAACGAATTGACAGACCAAAAATGCAACAATCGTCACGTTTTGGAACAATTAACGATTTTGATGGCACCGTATGCACCACACGTTACTGAAGAAATTTGGTCGAAATTGGGCTATGAAGCAGGAACTTTAATTGATGCAACTTATCCAGAATTTAATGAAGCTCATTTGGTTGAATCGGCTTACAATTACCCCGTTTCTTTCAATGGAAAAATGCGTTTTGTTCTGAATTTATCGTTGGATTTAAGCATCGAACAAATTCAAGAGCAAGTGATGGCAAATCCTGACACAATCAAATGGTTGGAAGGTAAAACTCCGAAAAAGTTCATCATCGTTCCAGGAAAGATTATTAACATGGTGTTGTAAAGTTCTTTAGAAAAACTTTCCATTAATAGTATTTTTATTATGATGATATCGTTTGAATTTAAAAGAAAATTGATTTTAAAGTTTTACAAACGTTGCTTCAATAGCGTCTCTCAATTTTTCTTCAACTTGTACTTCGTTTGCGAAAGTCTTCCAATTAGAACAAACAGCTAATACATCGCTGATAATTGAATTGGCATTTTTAATATTCATCGAACGACCAATACTTAATAAATCTTCGCGTGTAAAATTTTTGCGTTTTCCATTGATACTCAGCGCGTGTTGGCTTACCCAATCACTTCCTGGTCGGTAAGCGTGGCAAACGTCGTATGCTGGTGAAAGGCGCCATTGCCCAGATTTGTCCATTAAAAATGCGAAGTTTTTGGTATGGTCGTCACAGTTTTTCGCCAATACATTAAAGACCATTCTTCTGTATAATTCTTGAGCTTCAGGATAAGTTAGACCTAATTCTCGCATCGTTTCAAACAATTCTTCATAGCTGTAAAGTGTTACTTCATTGAAGTCATAGTGACGCATTGCACAGAAAGTTTGAACGTGTAGTTTTTCATTATCACTTGTTCTATCGAATCGTTTTGTCATAAAATGAGCGCGATTGTTTTCATAAAGTAAGCGCGATTCCATCATTTCAATTCCTGCTGCTTTTGCCATTTTGTAGTAGGCCATTTCAACCCGACCATATCCAGCTGAAGAACCGAATTGCGAATCAGTTACGCCATCAAATTTAATTAACCAATGACTAAAACCTTTTGGCGCTTTTGATTGACCACTTCGAACTTCTCCTGTTTTTTTGTTAAAGGCAATGAGTGCTTTTGCCCTAGCACCACCAACAGAGGAACCGATTTTCAAAATATCATATAATGCTTTTTCTTCCTCTTCTGTAATGTTTGTTTTAAAGTCTGTACGTCCAGATAGTATTTGTTCGGCAACATCAACTAAGCTGTCAATTTCAATTTTTGTCGAATTATTATTTGGCTTTGGATTCACAGGTTCAAATTCAAGTGCACCCATTCCTCTTTCTCCGATAAAGCATAGTGTTTCGACTGGATTTAAACTATTTACAGGTCTTCCTTGCCTACTCAGCCAATTGTTAATTAAAGTATTTCCATATTTATCTGGTAGAATGTCGGCTAGCAATCCAGGCAAACCTTTAAAGGTGATTGACTGTTGGGATTCTCGAAATTTAAAAATTCGATTTCCCTGAGAAAGAGGCATCATAATAGGGGAGATGTCCCAATTTGAATTTAGAAAATCTTTATCAAACTCGAAAGATGAAACGCCTAATTCGTTATCCCAAGAAATAGCGCCAACTCTTCTATTCCAAATATTTACAAAGGCATTGTTAATCATCACCAATCAGATTTTTTCTTTTTTTCGGTTGTTTTTTTGTTTCTTACGCGAGCTTTCACATGGTATTTGACTTCCATCTCAGCGAGCATCATTGGACTAACAGGTTTTATGTATTCGAATACATCCAAAATTTGTAATTTATTTAAAATTCGCAACACTTGGATTAAGGTGATAAGATGACAGCGACGACCAAGTTCTAATTCGGATAGGGTGGTGCGATTTATACCTGCTTTAGTTGCGAGTTGCTGTTGGGTCACACGTTGGTCTAATCGTTCTTGTTTAACGAAGTTTCCAATTTTTGATATTATGGCATCATCACTTAGTTTTGCCATATTAATGTAGGGTAAAGAAGTCATTATGTTCTATTTTAAACTTTAATGTCATTTTATACCACAAATATACTGCTTTTTTTTCGTGTTTGTCCTATTTTCCCATCATTATACACAATTTAATAGTTTAATGATGGTTTTTAAAAGCATTAAATGCTAATTTACCTATTCCATTTTTATTTTTTAAACGAAAGTATAAGTTGATCTGACCCAAATTATTAAGTGTTTCTAGAAATTACTTTTCACTTTCCAGTTGAATAATCCATATAACCAAACTTTGAATTGAAAAATCAACAAGTAAAACGATGGAATGATTACCAACGTTAAGAAAGTAGCGAATGATAAACCGTAAATAATTGTCCACGACATCGGCCCAAAGAAACTATTGTTGTCACCTCCAAAATAAATATTTGCATCGTATTCAGAGAACAAAGTAAAGAAGTCGATATTGAAACCAATTGCTAAAGGAAACAAACCAAGTACAGTTGTGATTGCTGTTAAAAGTACTGGACGCAAACGTGTTTTTCCTCCTTTGATTGAAATTTGAATCATTTCATCTATAGAAAGAACTTCATCCTCTTTCAACCCTAATTCTTCGCGACGTTCTTTTTGAAGCATATTCGTGTAATCAATCAATACGATGGCATTGTTAACGACGACACCTGCAAGGGAAATAATTCCAATCATCGTCATAATGATTACGAAATTTTGCCCTGAAATCACTAGACCAAGGAATACACCAATTAAAGAAAGTACAACTGAGAACATAATAACCGCTGGAGCAGAGTAGGAGTTAAATTGCGCTACGATAATCAATAACACCAAGAAAACGGCAACTAATAGTGCGTTACTTAAGAAAGCCATTTCTTTTGCTTGTTCATCTTGTTGTCCTGCGAAACGATATTGAACGGCTTCAGGAAGGTTTCCTTCTTTTTCAAATTTTTCCATTTTTTTCTTCAAGATAGCAACAACTTCGTTAGCATTTGCTCCTTCTGTAATGTTTGAAGTAATTGCAACCAATGGAATTTGATCTTTACGAATTACAGCAGAATAAGAAGAAATTTCCTCAGGGTTTTTAATTACCGAACGAATCGGAATATTCATCAATTGTCCTTTATTATTTCTAAAAATCAAACGTTGCTCCAAGATTGCGTCGATATTGTCACGGCTTTCTTCGTTAAAACGTACCACGATATCATACGATTCTTCATCTTTTGTGTAAGTTGAAATATCTTGTCCAAGCAAGGATTTGCGAATCGCCATTCCGACTTGATACGTAGAAGCATTTAGTTTTCTGATTTGATCTCTATCCACTTGAATTGGAATTTCAGGACGATTCGATTCAACATTTAATTTCAATTTTTCCAAGCCAGGAACATTTTGACGGTCAAGGTAGTTTTTGATTTTTTCAGCTTCAACCAACAAATCGCGGTATTCGCCTCTTCCCGTAACTTCAATATTAATTGGCGCACCTTGAGGTGGACCTTGTGAATTTTTCGCTACTGAAATTTCAACATCAGCATTGTATTTACCTTTCAATCCGTCTTGAATTTTCTTCATAATTTCAGAAGTATTGTATTCACCGCGGTATTGAAATTCAAGGAAATTAACCGTAATTCTAGCTTTATGTGGCGTGCTTCCCATCGTTACACCTTGCGCTGGATCACTTGTACCTTCACCAACTTGTGAAATAATCGACTTGATGATGCGCATATTTTCAGGAATGCCTGTCGTATCGTCTTCATCCATATATTCTTCCAAAATACGATTGATGTCATTTTCAACTTGAAGCGTCGTTTGGTTCGTCACTTTAATATCGGTACCAATCGGGTGAGAAATGAAAATATTCACATAGCCAGGATCATTATCAGGGAAAAACTCAACTTTTGGTGGAAAAATACCCATTAATGCAATTGATAAAAACAATAATACTACAGTTCCAAGTAAGAATTTAATAGGTCTTCTTCCTGTTAAAGCATAAGTTAAAAATCGTTCATAAGCATTATCCATTCGCGGCAAGAATTTTTCTTGGAAAGCAATTGTGCCAGGATAAAGAATAAACAAATTCACTAACACCATTATTCCGAAGAAAACAAGCAAGTTTCCAAAAGAAATAAAACCAAACAATAAGAATAAAGCGCCAACAACTGATAATGCAATCGAAGCAATAAATGCGTTTCTTTTAATTGGTTTACTTTGTCCCATTTTCATATACGTTACTGCCAAAACGGGATTGATAACCAAAGCAACGAATAGGGAAGAGGTCAATACAATCATTAAGGTCAAT
>JBILOX010000059.1:0-13730 GCA_044374225.1 Crocinitomicaceae bacterium
GCAAGAATTTCATAAATTCACCAATGATTCCAGGCCATAACGCAAGCGGAACGAAAGCTGCAACGGTCGTAGCTGTCGAAGAAATAATCGGCCAAGCAACTTCACCAACACCCTCTACTACTGCTTTTTTCGCACTGTAACCTTCATCCATCAAACGGTAAATATTTTCAACGATTACGATTCCGTTGTCCACCAACATTCCTAAAGCAAGAACGAGTGAAAACAATACCATTGTGTTCAAGGTAACGCCCATTAAGTTTAGAATCATAAACGACATTAACATCGATAATGGAATTGCCACACCAACGAAAAGTGCATTACGCAATCCAAGGAAGAACAAAAGGACACCAACCACCAAGATAATCCCGAAAATGATTGAGTTTTCCAAGTTGGAAACCATATCGCGTGTGCTGTTTGATTGGTCATTTGTCAAAGAAACTTCTACACTTTTTGGAATAGTTCCGTCTTTTTTAGCAGTTTCAATCAACTTATTTATCTTGTCAGAAGCATCTAGTAAGTTTTCTCCACCTTGTTTTTTGATGTCGAGCATTACAACTGATTGACCAAACTCGCGAGCATAAGAGGTTGTGTCTGCATTTCCGAAGTAAACTTCTGCAACATCTTCTAAATGAACTGGAAGAAATTCATCTTGTTTAACAATGATTCTTTTCAATTCGTCAGCATCTTTAAATTCACCTTCGATACGAATCGTTTTACGCATCCCATCCATCAATACTTCCCCCCCAGGAATCGTTTGGTGTTCTGAATTTACAGCATTTTCAATGTCATCTAAAGTAACATTGACAGCTTGCGCTTTTATTGGATCTACTTCGATACGCATTTCTTGTTCTTGAATTCCGCGAATGTCAACCTCACTAATTTCTGGTAAATCTTCTAAGGATTTTTCTAGGGTTTCAGCAATTTCTTTCAACACAACCGAATTATCGCCTCTTAAGTTAATATTCAAAATTGGCATTTTAGAAGGATCGAGTTCAAAGATATTTGGCTCAATTGGCAATTTTGGGAAGTCTGCTTTAGTTCTAGCTTTGTCAACAGCATCTTTCACTTTCTGAAGCGCTTCATCAACAGGCATTTTAAAGTCGAACTTTACACGAATTGTAGTATAACCGTGAACAGAATTGGAATTAATTTCATCCACAAATTTGATTCCACCGATTTCTTTTTCAATGGATTGCGTAATTTTTTTGGACATATATTCAGGTGAAGAACCTGGTTTTGCGATTCCAATATAAATTTCAGGAATTTTCAGCTCCGGAAAATTTTCTTTCGGCATTGAAGTATAAGCGATTAAACCGCCCACTAAAATGATGAAAGAAATTAAAAATATGGTTTTGGTGTTATTAACCGAGAAAGTGGTTAGTCCAAAACTCTTAGTATTATTTTCCATTCGTTTGTTAGTTATTTGATTCGAACTAAATCTTTTTCTGTGATTCCTCTAGCGCCTTCAACGATGATTTTTGTACCGTCAACGATGTTCGCATTTTTCTCAATTAATGCTTTACCATCTTGTTTTTCAATCAAAGTGACGTTTACTTTTTTAACTGAATAATTCCCTTTTGAGCTAGGAGTTGCTACAAAAACGTAATCGTCATTGTTTTGTGATTTCAAGATACTTTTAGAAGGAATAACTAAACCATTTTCAACTTCCATATCTGTGATGCGAACTTCAGCCAACATATTTGGAAGTAAGTCTGAATTGTTGTTCAAAGATGCAGTAATTTTAAATGTGCGGTTTGTTGCCTCGATGTAGTTTCCAACATTCGTGATTTTAAGGTTTAATTTCTTGCCGCTAAAATTTGGGAAAGTCACATTGATTGGCGTTCCTACTTTTACAGCTTTCAAGTGTTTTTCAGAAATATCTGCAACGATATCTACGGAGTTGTTATTTACCAAACGCATTAAAGGAGATGCAGGTCCAGCCATTTGTCCTTGTTTTGCCATTACCACGTCAATTGTACCTGAAAAAGGAGCTTTGATGTACGATTTGCTTTTTTGAGTATTCAATGAATTTAAACGCGATTTCAAAGATTTCACTTGATTTTTAGCCGTTTCATAATCGAATTCTGAACCAACACCTCTTGATTTTAATTCTTCTTGTTTTTTCAACATATATTCAGCAAAATCTAATTGCGTTTGAATTTCTTCTGCATTTGAACTTAAAATTGCAACGTCTAGGGAAACTAAAGTTTGTCCGGCTGTTACGCGGTCGCCAGCTTTAACGTGTACTTTTGTGATTAAACCGCCTGTTTCTGCATTAATCATTACATCTTGGTCGGTTGTTACGTTTCCTTGAGCTGATATTTGGTGTGTGAATTTCATTACCGATGCCTCTTCTAATTGAACCATTGGTAAGTAATTGACTTCTTTTTCTTTTTTAACTTCTTCTTTCGAACCACAAGAACTGACGATTAGACCAGCTGAGGTCAATAAAAGGAATAGTGTTATTGATTTCATTTTTATTATTTTTTTAAGATTTGGTTATATAATTTATCGAGTGTTAATTTTGATTGGAATACGTCCACTAATGAGCCAACATATTGACTTTGAGCAATCATTAGTTGGTTGTATTTCTGAGTTACGTTGATGCTGTTTTCTTTTCCAATTTGTTGTTTCAAAATAGAATTGTCGTAGATTTTTCCTGCTAAGCGAATATTTTCTTGTTGCAATTGCATTTTTTGTTGCGCTCCTAGTAAGTTATTTATCGCTTGAATTTCTTGCATTTTCAACGCGTTTTCTGTGATTTTCAAGGTGTTTTCATCTTTCAACACCACAATTTTAGCTTGTTCAACTTGGGCTTTGCGCTGACCACTCGAGAAAACAGGAATGCTCAATTGTAAACCCCAAACTGTTTGTGAGAACCAAGGTTTATCGCTGAAGAAATCAAATTCATTTCTGAAGGCATTATAGCTTTGTTGGAAATAACCACCAAGTGAAGGTAGGTAAGCTGATTTTTTATTTTTAAGATTCAAAGCATCAATTTCAACTTGTTGTTGCAACAAAATCAAATTAGTGTTAGCAGCAATATTTCCAGTGTTTTTTAGAGAAGCTTTAGCCAATAAATCAGTTGCTGATTCTTTCATATCAATCGGTTGATCTAATGGGTAAAACATCGCTATTTTTAACAAAATCAAAGCATTGTTGTATTGAATTTGAGCACTTGCTTGTGCATTTTTCGCAGACAACAACGAGTAGCTAATTTGGTCGATATCCTCTTGGGTAATCATTCCTAATTCAAGGTAGTTTTTTTGTTTTTCAACCAATTTTTCAGTGATGATAACCATTGAATCCACAAAACGTTGACTTTCTTTTGCAACTGCAGCTAAGTGATAGGCTTGTGTTACGTCAAAAACGACATCTTCTTTTGATTTTGAAACAAATGTTTCTTGTAACTTAACTAATAACTTAGAAGCCTCTAAACCAACGAAGTACGAACCGTTGAAAATCAATTGATTCACTTGAAGATTTGCGCTAGAATTGTATTTTGTACCTGCGCGAAAAGAAATTGTTTCTCCATCAGCTGCTGCAGGATTGAAGAATTTCGCATCCAAAACTTGAACGGGAAGATTTATAAAATTGTTGAAAGTACCATTAATAGAAGCTTGCGGTAAACCGATTGCAAGGTATTCTTTCGTTAAATGTTTAGCTTTGGTGACATCTAAATTGGCATTTTTAACACTTAAATGGTTGTTCAAGGCGTAATCCTGAGCTTCGAGCAAAGAATAGGAACTTGAAACTTGACCATAAGTTGCGCTTGAAATAAGCAACAGCAGGTAGACGATTTTATTCATTTGTTTCTCTTTTTATACGTTCTTTTAAATAGGTAATTCCTTCATCGCTTGCCATTCCGCGAATGTGAAAACGAAATGTTTCCAAAAAGACTTTTCCATACTCATATTCTGGCCAAGGATACACCTCGCCAGCCATTATCAAATCTGTTGATGCAACATACAAGCGCGCAATGATGTCAGGATTCATATTTTCACGGTAAAGACCTTCTTGCATTCCACGTTTGATATTTTCTAAAAACATCTTATAAACAAAATCCCATTTGTGATTTGACATTTTCTGCCAAGCTTCGGGATAATGTTTTTTCAAATCAAAAAATACAGTTGGACTAACAGCTGAAATGTTTTCAACTACAGATTTACTAATTAGAAACATAGAGTCAATAGCATTTTCACCTTGTTCAATTCCAATTTCACAATCCGTCCGGTCTTGTGCAAGCTTTTGATCAATAATTTGATTGATTAAATCAGATTTGTCTTGAAAATAAACATACAATGTCTTTTTAGACACACCGATTTCACGGGCTAAATCATCCATTGTTACACTTCGCACGCCAAGTCTAAGAAAAACACTTGCGCAACGCAATAACAATTCATTCTTTTTATCTTCCACGGCGCAAAAGTAGAAAATTTTTAAACTATGGAAACTATTTTACTTCAAAAAGTTTCCAAAATGTCGTTTTTTAACTTTTGTTAAGATTCTAATGTTCACTTTGGGATTGAAAATTAAAACTAATATTCCCTGTCTTCTAGTAATTTAGGATCCAGTAAATGATTCATATTTTTACTTTGAGCTATTATTAAGGTCTAATAACTATTATTTTGGTAATTTTAACCTCGTTTTTAAAAATAATAAATATGACACGATTTAAAAGTACACTGGTTGCCATCGCCTTATTCGTTGGCTTCTTCGTTCGCGCAGACGAAGGAATGTGGTTTTTAATGTTTATCGAACGTTTGAATCACCGCGACATGCAAAAAATGGGACTTCAACTTACAACTGAAGAGATCTACAGTATTAATAATTCTAGCTTGAAAGATGCTGTTGTGCAATTCAATGGTGGATGTACGGCTGAATTAATCTCAAAAGAAGGTTTATTATTGACCAACCATCACTGTGGATACGATGCAATTGCTGAATTATCTACTCCAGAAAAAGATTATTTAACAAATGGTTTTTGGGCTTCAACGAAAAAAGATGAGTTAAAACCTAAATCTTTATACGTTCGTTTCTTTGTTCGTATGGACGATTGTACCAAACGAATTCTTGCAAAGTTAAATGACGGAATGTCAGAAGCTGAACGCGATAAAGCGATTAAAGATGAGACAACAGCAATTGAAAAAGAAAATAGTGAAAATGGAAAATACACAGTAAGCGTACGTTCATTTTTTCAAGGAAATGAGTTTTATTACTTTGTTTACCAAGACTATAAAGATGTTCGTCTAGTTGGTACACCTCCTGAAAATATTGGAAAATTTGGTGGTGATACAGATAATTGGGAATGGCCACGTCATACTGGAGATTTTTCAATGTTCCGCGTTTATTCTGATGCAAATGGAAATCCAGCGGACTATTCTACAAGTAATGTTCCTTTAAAACCAAAACATCACTTGCCAGTGAATATCAAAGGAGTAAAAGAAGGTGATTTTGCAATGATTTTAGGTTATCCAGGAAGAACAAACCGTTGGTTGCCTGCTGGTGGAATTGAGCAAAACGTAAAATTTGCTTATCCGGCTTGGGTAGAGGCTTCTAAAACAAGTATGGATGCAATGCAAAAATACATGGATAAAGACGATGCTGTTCGTTTAAATTATGCTTCTAAATATGCAGGAATTGCAAATTATTGGAAAAATCGTCAAGGAATGATTGATGCCTTAACAAAATTTGGAACAGCAACTTCGAAAGCGGCAAACGAAACAAAATTAAATACATGGGCGAATAAAAAAGAAAATAAAGAGAAATATGGAACTGTGGTTGCAATAATAAATAATTATTATGCTGCGACAAATGATAAATCGCGTCACGATAACTATTTGCAAATTATGTTTAGAGGATCAGAATATGCTAAAATCGCAAGAACTTTAGGCCCACAATTAGAAGTGTATGCAAAAGCAGATGAAGCAACTAAAACACAAATGTTACCTGATTTAAAAGCTGGAATTGAAGAGTTTTTTGCTGGAATTTATATCCCTGCCGAAAGAGACATCATGATTGACGGTTTAAATTTATATGCTAAAAAAGCAGGTTATAAATTGGTTCCGTCTATAGAGACTGCCTTCAAAAAAGGTAATGGAAACATGACAAGTTTTGTTACTGCTTTGTTTGAAATGAGTATTCTTACTTCAAAAGAGAAAATGATGGCATTTTTGGAAGTTCCTTCTGAAGGTTTAATTGCAAATGATCCATTGATGAAATTATCAAATGATATGATTGCACACTTGAATACAAGAACAGAAGAGTTGACAAAATCACAAAATGACTTCGGTAAAGCATACAGATTATTAGTAGATGGAATGCGTCAATCTAACCTAAGTCCAGTTACGTATCCAGATGCAAATAGTACTTTACGTTTAACTTATGGTAAAGTAAGTGCTTTACCTGCAGACAAACGAAACGATGCTAAAATCAACAACTACACAACGTTACAAGGTACTATCAATAAGTACAAACCAAATGACAAAGAATTCGATTTACCAAAAAGATTAATTGAATTGAATGATAAAAAAGATTTTGGAGAGTATGCAGATAAAGCTGGTTATATGCCTGTAAACTTCTTGACAAATAATGATATCACAGGTGGAAACTCAGGTTCTCCAGTGTTAAATGGTAAAGGAGAATTGATTGGTTTGGCATTTGATGGAAATATTGAAGCGATGGCTGGTGATGTTATTTTCGATGCGAAATTGCAAAAAACAATCAACGTTGACATTCGTTACGTGTTGTTCATCATCGACAAATACGCGGGTGCAAAACACATTGTAAACGAAATGACGATTATTAGATAATTTAACCGATTTTCAAAAAGAAAGCCTCGTTCAATGTTCGAGGCTTTCTTTTTATAAATAAACTTAATAGAATTAAAGCTCTGACTTATCGAAATCATTATAATTTGATGGATTTATAGAGCCGATAGAAAACCTTTCACATGACAGCCAACAGAGTATGACCATCTACTTCTCGCAACTCTAACTGTCATCTTGTCCGTCATTTTGAACTTTGGAAAAAATTCTTATTTGCTAACAGACTAAGTCGCATTAGCAACAACTTTCCGATAAGAAAAAAACTAATTAAAAACGACTATTTGATTGATAGTTACAAAACGCCTACAACAGATTATAATCAAAAAAAGCTTTAATATTCGTCCTCATTAAACAAGAAATCTTCTCGAGAAGGATAATCTGGCCAAATTTCTTCTATACTTTCATACATATCACCTTCGTCTTCCAAATCTTGTAAATTTTCAACAACTTCTAGAGGTGCACCCGTTCTGATTGCAAAGTCAATTAATTCCTCTTTCGTTGCCGGCCAAGGCGCATCCTCCAAGTACGATGCTAATTCTAATGTCCAATACATATTTATCTATTTAATGATATACTATTTTTGGCAAAAGTATTCTTTATTTGATACAAACCAAACAAAAAATGTTTTCTTACCAAAAGTTTTATCAACAGTTTAGGAAATAAGTGGTTAAATCATTTGGATTTATCGAAATAATCTTTCATTATTTTGTGTTTCTACTTTCTTAGGTTCGTGACTTTTCATCATTTTAAGTCGAGTAATATTTGAGTGTTTATCCCATGGCTTTCGAGACCAATTTAATCAAAGGTTGAATGTAACTTTTTAGAAGTTTAATTGTCTTAGCTAAAAAGCCAAAATGCATTAATACCGAAGTTGTTTTCAATTGTCGTATAAAATACTCGTTGAAAACTAACTCGGCATTATACCAGATAGGTTTTCAAATGCGTCATTTAACAAGTAAATTGGTATAAATTCTACTTTTAACTTTGCTTTAAGTTTTGTAAACTCAACTATCCCTTATAATATACAGCCTGCTTTTCCTTGGTAGTAATTTAATATTGGATATACGTTTAAACGAGCAAAAAAAAAAGCGTTAAAGAAATCCTTAACGCTTTAAATAAATGAAATTTAACTATTTATTGTCATTCGACAACATCGCCTGAATTTGTTTCATTGTTTTTTGCATTCCTTCAGCACTTCCGTCTAAGAAAATCGTATTTCCTTTTCCATATTCGGCAAAGTTTTTAATTGCTTCTGTCCACATAGAAAACAAAATAACATTCGTGTCAAGATTTGCTTGTTTCATTTCTTCAGCCGCTTCTGACATACCTTTAGCTACTTCTTGACGAAACAAAGCAACTCCTTGACCTCGAAGCATTGCTGCTTCTTTTTCTGCTAAGGCTGCAATTTTTATAGCATTTCCCTCTGCTTCAGCCGCTTTGGTTTTAGTAATCAATAAAGCCTGACCTTCATTTTCTGCTGCGGCTTTTAAATTATTAGAGGCAACTACTTTGCTCATACTTTCGATAATTGCAGGGTCAAACGTAATGTCATTAATTTGTAAATCGAGTAGGTGGTAACCCCAAGTTTCTAAGGTGTGATCGATTTGACTTTTAACATTTTCAACCAGCGCTTGACGTAAACCTAGTATTTCTGACTGCTTTTGGCTTGCAACATATGAACGTATTGAACCCTCAATCGTTCGAATCAATGCTTGCATCAAATCTTTATTTGAAATAAATTTGAATGCTACTTTTTTAATTGTCTCCTCCTCGGCATCCATAACGCTGTAAAGTAACATACTTTTAAAGTATACATTCGCTTGATCAACCGTAACTGCCTGAAATTCCATCTCTATACTTTGATTTTGAATAGAAATTCGTTTCGTCACTTGTTCAATAAAAGGAATTTTAAATCTCAATCCTGGTGGAAGTGCGCGTTTGTACTTTCCGAACATCGTAATAACGGCAATAGTTCCCTGTTTAACCGTGAATAGTGATAAAGACATTAAGACAACTACCACTACAATTCCAATAATCATTGGTTCCATAAATTTATTTTTTCTTAAAAGTACTCAATAAATTTACACTTCTTCTCTATTTTGAAAGAATAAATCATAGTAGTTCCAAATATGAAATTATTAGCTTTGAAATTCGTTACACAAAAACACGTTCTACATTTAATTCACCAAAGGAATAGGGTAAATAAGCTAATGAAGGAATTTCTTTCGTTAAAATCAAAGGTGACTTACTTCCTAAACAGATTTTGCCGTGCGTTTCAGAAAGACCCATGGCAAATGCGGCGTTAATAGTTAAAGCGTTAAAAGCTTCTTCAGGTGTCATTTTCAGTTTAATACAAGCCAATGACCAAATCGTAAATAAGTTGTAATTAGGTGTAGATCCAGGGTTAAAATCACTTGCCAATGCAACTGGTAAATTTGAGTTAATCATTCGTCGAGCATCGCCAAAAGGAATTCCTAAAAAGTGAGAACACCCGGGGAGAATGGTAGGAATACAATTTGAGTTTTGTAAAGCAATAACGTCATCGTCTCCCAATTCTTCTAAATGATCGACAGATAAAGCACCTAATTCAATTGCTTTTGAAACTGCTCCCATCACAGAAAATTGATTCACATGAACTTTAGGAATTAAACCATACTTTTTACCAGTCTCTAAAATTTCACTCATTTCTTCAACTGAAAAGTAATTTCGTTCACAAAAAACATCAATGTAATCTGCAAGTTTTTCTTTAGCTATTATCGGAAGCATTTCATTGATAATCAAATCGATATATCCGCGGTGATTTTCTTTAAATTCAGTTGGAAAGGCATGGGCACCTAAAAAAGTAGCTTTAATCGTTATTGAGTTATACGCTTTCAAACGTTTTATCACGCGCAACATTTTCAATTCTGCATCTGCACTTAATCCATAACCTGATTTAATCTCAATTGCACCGGTACCACAAGCAATCATTTTATTGATTCTTATTTGAGCCAATTCAAACAATTCATCTTCTGACATTTCGGCCAATTTTCTTGCTGAGTTTAAGATTCCACCACCTTTTGCAGCAATTTCTTCATAGCTTAAACCATGAATTTTATCAACAAATTCATCCTCGCGAGTCTTTGCAAAAACGGTATGAGTATGTGAATCACAAAAAGCAGGGAGCACATAACGACCCTCCGCATCTACGACTTCTAAATCTCGCCAATCCGTGATTCCTTCCCAATCTTCCATCAAGCCATAAGCGATAACTTCGTTGTCCTCTAAAGCCAAGAAAGCATTTTCAAGAATTGGCAATTCCTGCATTTTTTTTCCTTTTCGAAGTGTAGGTAAATTTTCTCCAACTTGAACTAGGCCTTTGATGTTTTTGATGAGAATCTTTTGCATGAACTAATTTTTAGTAAAGATATAAAGATAAGTTTCTGTAGCAATTCCAAACATTATGTTGTTCCATGTTCAATCCACCACTGCGGAAGCTCATTTTCATCCGTAAGCTGACGGAATAATTCTTTAACTCCAGATTCTTAGGCAATACCTACACCCATTCGTAATTCGCAATTATACCTTTTGCAATTACCTTTACCATTTAAAATAATTCTTGTTCTGCACCGGTCGATTTTCTTCAATTTCTGTAAGTGGTTCGCAAGGTAGGAGGGAGGCCTGACAATCTGAAGGAAGTTTTTGATACAATTCTGTACCTTCCGTTTTCCAAGCAATCATTTCATCGCTCACTTGTTTAATAATTTTCGCAGGATTCCCTACAACCAAGCTTCTTTCTGGAATTTCTGTATTCGCAGGAACAAAACATAGCGCTCCAATGATTGATTCTTTACCAATTTTCACATCGTCCATAATCACAGCATTCATACCGATAAGGCAATTTTCTCCCAAAGTTCCTCCGTGAATGATTGCTCCATGCCCAACATGTGCTCCTTTTTTTAAATAAACAGTTGAACCTGGAAACATATGAATTGTACAGTTTTCTTGTACGTTGCAACCATCCTCAATGATTATTTGACCCCAATCACCACGAATTGCAGCGCCGGGACCAATATATACATTCTCTCCAATGATCACATTTCCAGTCACCGTAGCTAGTGGGTGTATGAAACTAGAGGGTTTCACAACAGGAATGAAACCGTTAAATGAGTAAGTAGCCATATATTATGTTAAATAGAATGAAGTGAAATTATTTGATTATTTTTTCAAATTATAAAAATACAATTATGAGAATTATAATCTTTCAATTTAATTCAATAATACTTAGATTTATTGAAATACTCAAATAAAGATTGACAAGTCATGATTCCTAATGATATTATGATTCAATAAAGAATTCAATTATTTCGGATTTATCCATTTCAAAATAGTTCCGAAGTTAAATTTAAGGTTTAGCTAAATAGATTTTATCAAATTTTTTAACCTGTTCATTATCAAAAGTATTTGAGATTACAGGAGTGATATCGATAGAAGTGCAACCACATTAAACAAGTCGTTTTTCATTCGTCGCTACGAAACTAGATGAATCGATAGAAGTGCAACCACATTAAACAAGTCGTTTTTCATTCGTCGCTACGAACCTAGATGATTCTATTTAACATAATATTAATTATAATACAAATAATTTAATAGATCTACTATTGAGACAATACAATCTACTACTTTGGAAATCAAACTAGTAACACAAAACTATTGTTCCAGGTGATAAATTTTGATAAATTGTTTGGGCTACATTGAATGGTAGATTAATACACCCATGTGAACCAGCAGCAATGTAAATCGACCCACCAAATGATTTTCTCCATTGTGCATCATGCAAACCTATACCCTTATTAAATGGCATCCAATACCTTACAAATGCACTATATCCTGGACCTCTTAATGTTTTACTAGTTTCTTTATATTTTACATAGTAGGCACCAGCAGGAGTTTTTCGACCTAATTTTAGACAGCCTGTTACAATATCACTTTCAATGATTAAACTTCCATTTTTGTAATACCATAATTTTTGGTCTGATAAACTAATCTCAACATACGTTTTTTTTGTATCAAGGACACCTTCAGGTAGTCCTTTCATACCATAATACGGCTCTCGGTTAAATTTTTCTGCTTTTCTCAAATCATTCATTAGAAGATTTAATTCTTTATAAACATTAATTCGAACACCAATATCTCCCCCATTTACAGTTTTTAATTCTCCATTAGTTGTTGTAATCGTAACACTAGGTATTATTTCATCATATTTTTGAGCTAGTGATCTGAAAAATGATTCAGCTTTTTTGTAATTGACATTAGATTTCATTGATGTATCTAAACATAACCACTCCCCAAATAGTGAGCTATCTAATGTGATTTCATCCTCTTTTATTTTATAAATAATTGATGACTTAACACATTTTTTTAATTCCACTAAACCAGCTAAAGTTTTTGGATGTGACAAAAAATAACGTGGTTTTAAACAAGAGTTTTCGTAATTAAGTAATAAATCCTTACTTTTTTTAGAAATCGCATTAATAATAAGTTTGTTTAGTTTTGAAGTGTCCGTTTGATTACCTTTTTGCGCCTCGATTGGTTCAAATTTATTATTTTTATAAACGTAATTTGCATTTTTAGGTGTTTCATGAGGGATTTTTACAAAACAACTATTTAAGATTTTTTTTAACTCGTTTTTATTCCTAATCTTAAAAATAGTATCTATTTTAAAGTCATCCTTCACTATAATTTTAAGTCGCCAAGAACGCCCAATTGTATCAATAGAATCAAAAGATAGTAAGTTTATTTTTTTTAGTTTTTTATCAAATAATTCGTCAGTATATAGGGTTGCAGAGAATTGATTTGGATTTTCAATATTTAATAGGTAATTTTTTTCGTTTTCTTTTTTATTATCAATAACTTTTTTTTTCAATTTTTCTGCGCAGCTGCAAAAAACTATTACGATAGCAAATAGATAGATACAATTTTTGAATATATTTTTCTTATAATTTTTATAATTCAAAAGGAATGCTTTGTTTTTCTTTATTTTAATTAGCACAAGGTTTTATTTTACATTATTGTACCATTTTATACATAAAATGGCGTGTTAGAGAAAAAAGTTTTGTATAATGCCTAGTGAGTTTTCAACGAGTATTTTTTACGACTTTGCCTGTGCGAATAAAACAACTTAAGTATTAATATTCGATAAAATTAATTTAAAATGTTGAAGAGTATAGATATTTAATGACTTTATTATTGAATATACGTTGTAATTTCTGTTTCATTGAGTTTTGAAACAATTGTTGTTAAATCTTTTGATAATCGTTTTTCTAGTGATGGTCAACTAATTATATACCTACTATTGAAAAATATACTGAATTCTATTTCAATATATTTTTAAAATTTTAAGGTATTTTCAGAACTTGACCTATTTTAATCGAATCAGATCTAAGTCCGTTGGCTTTCTTAAGCTTTGATACAGTTGTTTTATTTTTTTCAGCAATTTTAGATAAACAATCACCGGCCTTAACCTTATATTTTTTTTGTTGAATTTTAGGCTTTTTAACAAAAGGTAAAATTTCTTTTTCAACACTTATTTCATCTACACTAATGTAATCGCCCGATGAAATTGACGAATCTACTCGAGAATCATAGTACTTATAAAAGTGCTGACGAATATTTATATAACTGTTGATAACATTAACTGGTTCTCCATTCCAACCATAACATTTTATAACATCTTCGTTGAATTCAAGTAATTTTACACTTGTTAGTTTTTGATATAATTCATGCATTGTTGGTAATTGTTTTTCCACAGCTGCAAGCCCCCCCCCTGCTGAACCTCTACTATCAATACGAACATAACTTCTACCATCTGTGCTTGGACCAACCACCGCCATCCAGTAAACTGTCAAAGTTTTTGGATCTATT
>JBILOX010000020.1:0-53192 GCA_044374225.1 Crocinitomicaceae bacterium
TCAAACGTTCTTTCATCAAGGAAATACGCATTTGAATGATTCGTCTGTCTGTTTCAATTTGTGATTCTCCCGGACCACGTAAACCGATTCCTCCTTTTTGACGTTCTAAGTGCGTCCACATTCGTGTCAAACGAGGCAACATGTATTGTAATTGCGCCAATTCGACTTGTGTTTTTGCGTGAAAAGTACGTGCCCGACTTGCGAAAATGTCTAAAATTAAAATGGTCCGGTCCAAGACTTTGCAATCTAAATCACGTTCAATATTACGCAATTGTGATGGCGAAAGTTCATCGTCAAAAATGACCAATTCCACATTCGCCGCCTTGATGTATTGTCTGATTTCTTCCAATTTCCCAGTTCCAACGTAGGTTCTAGGATTCGGATAAGGTAATTTTTGTGTAAATGTTTCAACGGTAATTGCCCCAGCTGTTTCGGCTAAAAATTGCAATTCGTCCAAATGTTCTTTCGCAGTTTCTTCGTTGATTTCAGAAGTTATCACTCCGATCAACACACATGATTCTTCAACAGCATCAACGGTTACGTGTCCTTCTTGCATTATTTTAATATGTGTTTAAGTATTTTTTAATGGTCATATTGAATCGCCGTTTAAAATTAATCCTTGAATGTGACGAATCTCGTTATGGCTTATTTTTCAACGTCTTTACGTGCTCTATTACTAACTTAATGTTTTCATCCGTTTCTAAAACAGCTTCTTGAGCAGGCATTGCGTTTTTTCCTTTTCGGATAATTTGTTCAATTTGCTGGTCACTCAATTTAGAAACCGAAAGGTCTTTTGCACCAGATGAACCCAATTTTCCATCCTCCCCATGACAGGAAGCACAATTTAGCACATACAAGCTTTCACCTTTTTCTTCGGGAGTTTCACTTGGTAAAGCATCATTTTTTGAACCACCACTTCCACATGCTGTCAACAACAATATGGAAACACTAAAAATAAGCTTTCTTAAAACCATGCGCCACCTAATGCTGTTCTAAACGGCCAAGGAATCGATGCAATAATGATTACCAAAGCGATTGTATAAAAAGTACGGATTTTCTTGTGTTTATCGATATCTGTAGCTTGTTTTTCAGCGATTTTTCTACCGATAGTAACCAAAATAATTGCAATAATCATCAATGAAATGTGCTCCAAATTATAAAACCTAAAAGCTCCACCTGCAACTTTACTTGACATCCAATGTTCTACAAATTTTACTCTTGGAGAAATAAAATATAAGATAAGTCCAATCAATAATTGTGTGTGTAAAGAAATCATTGCAAACAAGTTAATCATTTTATGTTTTTTCTCGTAATTTCTTGAAATCAAAGAATTTACAATTGCTAAAAGCATTAAAATCAGGACTACCCAACGTAAACCTGAATGTGTGTGTTTTAAAATATCAAGCATGTTATTCTGTTTTTAATCGTTTAATTTTAATACGGCTAGGAACGCTTCTTGTGGAATCTCCACACGTCCCACTTGACGCATACGTTTCTTACCTTCTTTTTGTTTCTCTAATAATTTACGTTTACGCGAAATATCTCCACCGTAACATTTTGCAGTAACATCCTTACGCAACGCTTTGATTGTTTCACGCGCAATAATTTTCGCTCCAATCGCTGCTTGTATCGGAATTTCAAATTGTTGACGTGGTATTAATTCTTTCAACTTCAAACAAATTCTCTTTCCTAAATCGAACGCATTACTTCTATGTACTAAAGCAGATAAAGCGTCAACTTGTTCGGCATTTAACATTAAGTCCATTTTAATCAAGTCGGATTCGCGGTAACCAATTGGATGATAATCGAATGATGCGTAACCACGAGAAACGGATTTCAAACGGTCGTAGAAGTCAAAGACAATCTCTGCTAAAGGCATTTCAAACGTAATCTCCACGCGGTCTTGTGTCAAATAAACTTGATTGGTCAATTCGCCACGCTTTTCAATGCACAAAGTCATAATCGAGCCAACGTATTCTGATTTCGTGATGACTTGCGCTTTGATATAAGGTTCTTCGATTCGGTCCATTCCAGAAGGATCAGGCAGTTCCGAAGGATTGTTCACGATTAAGACTTTGTCAGGGTTCTTTTTCATGTACGATTTGTACGAAACGTTTGGTACAGTAGTAATTACCGTCATGCTGAACTCGCGTTCCAAACGTTCTTGAATGATTTCCATGTGCAACATTCCTAAGAATCCACAACGGAAACCAAAACCTAAAGCGGCAGATGATTCCGGTTCGAAAACCAACGATGAATCGTTCAATTGCAATTTCTCCATCGAGTAGCGCAATTCTTCATAATCTTCTGTATCAACAGGGTAAATTCCAGCAAATACCATTGGTTTCACGTCCTCAAATCCTTTGATAGAAACTTCACATGGATTTTCAGCCAAGGTAATTGTGTCACCCACCTTTACTTCTTTTGCTTGCTTGATTCCAGAAATGATGTAACCAACATCCCCCGTTCGCACTTCTTTTCGCGGCGACAAATCCATTTTCAAAATTCCGATTTCGTCAGCGTTGTAAGTCTTACCTGTATTGAAGAAACGCACTTTATCGCCTTTTTTCAAAACGCCGTTACGAATACGGTAATAAGCGATAATTCCTCTAAATGGATTGAAAACGGAGTCAAAAATCATTGCTTGCAACGGAGCGTTTTCGTCACCTTTTGGTGCTGGAACTCGGTTGATAATTGCGTCTAAAATTTTATCTACGCCTAAACCTGTTTTTCCAGAAGCTTGGATAATGTCTTCCAAATCGCAACCAATCAACTCCATAATTTGGTCGGAAACTTCTTCAGGCATTGCCCCTGGTAAGTCCATTTTATTCAAGATCGGAATGATTTCCAAATCGTGATCTAAAGCCAAATATAAATTAGAAATCGTTTGAGCTTCAATTCCTTGCGATGCATCAACGATCAATAATGCGCCTTCACAAGCAGCAATTGAACGCGAAACTTCATAGGAAAAATCAACGTGTCCTGGAGTGTCGATTAAGTTTAAAATATATTCTTGGCCATCGTGTTTGTAACTCATCTGAATGGCGTGACTTTTAATTGTAATCCCACGTTCACGCTCCAAATCCATGTTGTCTAGGGCTTGCGCTTGCATCTCTCGGTCGGATATTGTTCCTGTGGTTTGTAGTAAACGGTCAGCGAGTGTGCTTTTTCCGTGGTCAATGTGGGCAATTATGCAAAAATTTCTGATGTGCTTCATACGGGTGCAAAGTTAGTCTTTAAAACTGAAAACTGATAAATGAAAGTTGAAGGTTTAAAGTTAAGATATATTCGCCTCAGCGGAGTTAAGAGTGGAGAACTAGAAAGAGTTAAATACACTTGCAAAATCAAACTATCACTACCGCACGACAAAAATCAAAAAATAAATTAATTCTATCTTAACTATTTGATTTTAAGGGGTTAATTTATTTTCAACCAAACCCACCTCCCCTTTTTTAGATTAGTGCTATTTGCGTATTCTCTGTAGCCTTCTTCTTTTTATTTATTCTACCATTTCCCTTACAACATACCGCGTCCAATGCATATATGCTTCTCCCTTTCTCAAAATATTCTTCGGGAAAATACCATGATTGATACAATCTGGAAATCCTTGCGTTTCAAAGCAAATAGCCGGGAATTGAGTTTCAAAATTTACATCATTAACGAATTGAGGAGTATAAACAATACAAATTGGTTGGTTGCTAAAAACTTCAAGTGAAATGCTAACTTCTGCGGACTCAAGTTTGATAATTGGCTCTGCTGTTTTCTCCATCAAATACACAGTGTCTAAAGGGGTAAAATTCGAATTGAGCTGTCTTTTGATTAGATAATCTTCTGAGCTAGCTGAAAGAATTCTTTTCTCGCCTGTAGGCACTAAATGTTTGTCCAGTATTAGTTTTTCTCTCGCGTTTATCTGAAGCGTATGCGCTAGAATAGAAGATTTTTGCCCGAGATTAAAGTAAGCGTGATTGGTTAAATTAATTAGTGTTTCGGTTTGTGTTGAAGCTTTGTAAGTAATTTCTAATCCTCGATTAATCGTTAATTCAAATTTAGCTTCGATGTATAAATCTCCTACAAAACCGTCCTCTTTTGATTTTACATCACTACACAAGGTTAAAAATGATAATTCAGCATCGTTTTGATAGGCAACGCATTCCCAGTTTTTAAAACTAATTCCATTTTTTCCGCTGTGAAGTAGAATTTTGTTTTCAGGAATCGATTTATCAATTAAAGTAGTTCCTGAGTTTCTAATTCTTCCTGCAATTCTTCCAATCGTTTTCCCAAGATATTGGGTGTCTCTTCGAGTTTCATCAACATATTTTTCTTGCGCTGCATAACTCAAAATCAATGGTATTAATTCTCCTGATTGTTTGGTAAATGAAAAAGAAACAAGTGTTGCACCTAAGGTTGATATCTCACAACGCAAGCCATTTCGATTATTTAATTCAAATATTTCAGGCATCTACACACACAAAATTAAAGTATGTCGAATTTAATAAAATAGTTATTAAGTATGCAAAAGTTCCGCAGGATTTGAAATCCTGCGGAACTTTCGTTGGAAATCCTGCGGAACTTTAAGGTGTAAACATACTTCCTCCTTCTTTTTTGCGCATTTCATGACCTTTACTAAAAGTTTTCTGAACTGCTATCTGTCCATTAGGGGTATATATTGTAAACAAACCATCTTTTAGACCATTTTTATAACTAATTTCATGCATTACTTCTCCTCTGCGACCAAGCTGTTTAAAAGTACCATGCAATTTTCCGTTTTTGTATTCCGAAATGATTGTTGGAACAACTCCACCAGGATAATAATCGTACCACGTTCCATGTTTAACTCCGTTTTTATACTGCCCTTTCGCCTTGATTTGAAAGTCAATTTGCGAGTAAGCTTCATATTTCCCATGGGGTTCGCTCACTGTTTCTTTCATGCCCATCACAGCAACACCGTTTGAATAATTTTTACGCGTAAGAATTTTATAGTGATTTACTTCCTTCAAACGCCCGTTATTATAGTAGTCACGCCATTCTTTGACTTGCAAATTCTTTTTGTAATGACCTTCTAAAACCAAAGTTCCATCTGGTGTGTATGAAAACCATTCACCATTTAACATTCCTTTTTTAAAAGTCGACTTATTCTTTAATTTTCCGCTTTCCCAATAGTTTTGCCAATCTCCAGTTTCTTTTCCTAGGTGATAAGTGCCAGACATTAAAAGCGTTCCTGTTTCATACCATGTCTGCCACAAGCCTTCCTTTTGGTCGTTTATGAAATCGCCTTTTTTAAATTCTTTTCCATTCTCATATAAATAGCGCCAAGTACCTGTTTTCTTTCCTTTATCGAAGTTTGCCGTATAGGAAAGTCCACCGTCGGGGTAATAATATTCCCATTTTCCATCTTGTTTATCTTCGGCAAAAGAACCAGACATTTCAACGTTACCGCTTTCGGTATTCCACGTCCATTTCCCAGTTTTCTTACCTAAATTATACGTTCCTTCAGTATCAATTTTTCCATCCGAATAATAAACCACATAACTTCCATTTAATGAATCGTTGATGAAGTTTTCCTTTTTTTCTAAAGTTCCGTCAAAAAAATAATATTCCCAAGGACCATTTTTCTTTCCATTTACAAATTCCCCAGCAACTGAAAGCACACCATTTGCGGTTCGTTCTTCAAAAATTCCAGTTTTTAACCCATCCTTAAACGTGTACATTTCTTTCGCAACTCCATTGGTATAAAACGATTTTATAAAACCATTTCCATCTTTTACTGTTTGCGCATGAATTGAATCTTCCTCCCAGAATGAACGAAGATATACTGTGTCATTCACAACTTCTTCTGTTTTCCAGGCACTACCATCATTGTAGAAATAATCCCATTTTCCATCTGGACTTCCTAGAATATAATTTCCAGAAACGATTAATTTTCCTTCTTCATTGTATTCTTTAAAAGTTGAATCTGGAACGTTGTAAGTAAAAAAACTGACCGTTTTAATTTTCTTCGAAGGATAATAGAAAATTTGTTTTCCATGAATGCGATTGCGGTAATACATCCGATCTTCTTCTAAAATCCCATCGAAGGAATAAAATTGCCAGAGCCCATGTTTCTCCGTTTTATTCAAAACAACTTTTTCTTCATTGACATAGTAGGAACCAATAGTTTGTAAATGTTTTTTCTGATTATCCCAATAAATTCTTGCTTTCGGCGATAGGTTTTCTTTTAATATTTTTTCATATTGACCCAAAGCGGGAGTTAAGGAAAAGATAAAAAGAAGAAAAATGAACATTTGTTTTGAATTCATAACTGTAGTTGACTTATATTAACCTTTAATTTTTAGTAGTGTTACATGAATTTAATGAAATTTTGAAGGATAAGGAACATTCCGAATAGACTAAAAATAATTCCTATCAGACGATTCAGTACATTCAAAAGATTTGGTGTAACGAGTGGACGAAGTTTTTTTGCAACTAAAATTTTAAGCACGTCAATTCCAAAAAAAGTAAGTATTACAATTAAAACGAAGAGGAATTCCCAAGGAAAATTTGATTTTAGGGGAGCTGTTTGTGTAGCTAACGATAACACACTCATCCAATAGAAAATCACCAATGGATTTGCCAAATTGAGTAAAAATCCTTTAAGTCCTAAAAGGAAATAGTCTTTCGTTTGCGAAGATGTTGCAGTAATTGAAACCGTTAACTCAACAACCTCTGGGTTTTCAATGTTTTTGAAATTTAATTGTTTTTTAAATAAGTTATAAACTCCATATCCTATAAAAATAGTTCCGCCAATGAATCCAAAAATAATTTTGTTGTCACCAGACCCTAAACTTTTAATTTGATCTACGAAAATTGATGCAAAAATTATATAAAGGATATCGCTTATTAAAACACCTAAATCTATGGCCAAAGCCGATTTTACTCCTTTTGTAATACTAGTTTCTAGTAACACAAAAAAAACAGGGCCAATCATGACACTCAATAAAAACCCAATGCCAAATGCTTGAAGAAAGAACTGCATGTTACAAAATTACAGTTATTAAATAATGAAATGCCAAACAAATTATTGATTGTTCCCCATTCAATTGTGAATAATTCAAGTAATCTAATTAACTTTGTAACTATAAATTGTATTTTTATGAGAACTGTTCTTGCGAATCAAAAATTGGATGCTTTAATTTCTAAGGTTGAACAACATGGTGTAAGTGCACCAAATTTAGTTCAGGATTTGAAAGATTTACGTGAATCTGCATTGTTAGAACAAGATCCCCTAGTAGTGAAAGTTTTGCGTTTAACATATGAGTTTTTGGAGGAAAATAATGCGTTTGACGTAGAAGCTCAATACGAAGAAGACGAAGAAGGAAACGAATATCCTATTGAAATCGACGACAAAGAAAATCTATTGTATCTATTAAATCTTCTTAAAAATGCTGAGCACAAAATCAACCGCGAAGAAATTAAAGATTACAGAACTTCTCTTAAAATGGAGTTGTATTAATCTCTGAGCTAGCATTAAATTGCTTGGAGTTATAATTAGTAAATGTTTTTTGTAAACTAAAAGCTCACCCTCCATTATCCTTTCACAAGGTCATCTCCCTTAATCTCCCTCAGCTGACGGAAGGCAAATGTTCGTTGGTCAACTAAAATTATTGGAAAAGCTTTTAATTTCTGCTTGAATTAAATCACAAGTCGCGCTTCAAATTATATCTTTGAACTTTATTTGAATTATGGAAAACACAAAGAAAGATTGGAACGATATAAAAAGCAATGATAGCTGGGCAGTTTTTAAAATCATGTCCGAATTTGTTGAAGGCTACGATAGAATGGCAAAAATTGGACCTTGTGTGTCTATTTTTGGTTCTGCTCGCACGAAAGAAGATAACAAATATTATCAATTATCAGTTGACATTGCAGAAAAAATAGCGCGTTTAGGATATGGAGTTATTTCTGGTGGTGGACCCGGAATTATGCAAGCGGCAAACAAAGGGGCGCAACTTGGAGGGGGTGCTTCGGTTGGACTGAATATTGATTTACCATTTGAGCAAAATCACAATCCATATATTGATCCAGAACACAACTTAGAATTCGATTACTTCTTTGTTCGAAAAGTGATTTTTGTAAAATATTCGCAAGCATTTGTTGTGCTACCTGGCGGATTTGGAACTTTAGATGAATTTTTTGAGGCGCTAACCTTAATTCAAACTAAGAAAATTGCAAAACGTCCCGTGGTTCTCGTTGGAAAATCGTATTGGACAGGTTTAATGCTTTGGGTAGAAGAAGTGATGTTGAACGAAGAGCACAATATTTCACCTTTGGATTTAGACTTGGTAAAAATTGTTGATACGGCAGATGAAGCAGCTCAAATCATTGAAGATTTCTACCGTTCGCACTCGCTTTCGCCGAATTTCTAAGCAGTTTGACTTCTTAGCAACGATTCTGTCAATCCAATTTTAATAATCGAACCCCTGTATTAATTTGAATGCTATCTTTGTAATGCGATTAATCCATAAAATATGATTAAAAAAATTAAGGATTTTGTGCTATCAAAGCATTTTTTAAAACATTTCGGTCTTATTGTTTTGTTTTATTTAGTTGCCGTTTTTATAACCGTTATCTATTTGAATCTCGCTACAAATCATGGGGAGAAAATAGCCGTTCCTAATTTTACAGGAATGTCAAGTGATGAAGCAAAACAAAAAATTGAAGAGTTAGGTTTAGAATTTCAAGTCCTAGATAGCATTTATGATCCAAAATTACCTGAAGGAACAGTGGTTGAACAATTAGTAGATCCAACAGCTTTATCGAAAGTTTATGTAAAAACTGGCAGAGCGATTGGTTTACGCCTTTCAAAAAAATCAGAGTTAGTTGAAATGCCTTCGCTTGTTCACAAACAAGTTCAATTTGCGGAAAGTATTTTAGAGTCACGTTCATTGCGTTTCGAGATTAGATACCGTTCAACAAGTGAAGAAAATGGTTCCGTTTTAGAACAACTTTACAAAGGAAGAAGAATTCAAGAAGGAGAAAAAATTCCCCGTGGTGCAGTCGTAATTCTGATTGTTGGACAAAATGACTTAGGAGAACCTATTTTAACTCCAAACCTTGTAGGATTATTTATGGATGAAGTAAAAATGATGCTTGACACAACAGGTTTCACTTCTTACAATTTTATCTGTTCAGATTGTTTTACAAAAGAAGATTCGGTGACCGCAAGAGTTTTTGGGCAGACACCAGAATATATTGAAGGAAAAACCGTTCTTAAGTCGACACATTTTACAATTAACATGTCTAAATCTGACAATGGTATTGGCAATTAACACGTAATCAAACAAAAGCTTTCATGCGCACCCTTTCTGTTTTTATTTTTTTTGCAAATTTCGTTTTTTCACAGGGAATAGAAATCGGTCCTTTGTTGCAAAACAAAAGCATTTCTTCAGTTCCTAAATTTATAACCAAAAATGGTGGTGCAACTTTCGATAGTACAATTATACACCTCCCTGACACGCTTCAGCTTCCTTTTTTAGATGAATTTTCAATAAATAGATTTCAGGACTACGAACTAGATTATAATTTACCTGGAATTTATAATACTATACATTATCGTTTATTAAACCCAGCAACACAAATTGAACTTCCAGCAAGCGCAACATTTACAGAACAACCAACATTTAGAAGGTATTACAGTACATTGACAAGTACTTTTTCGGATACTGTTTTTCCTGTAATTTCCATAAAAGTTGGGGATTTAAGTCAATTTCCTGTTCAATTTGAAACGCTAGATTTATACCCTCCATATTATATTTATGACACACTTGGAATTGAAGACGTTTCCGATACCGTTTGGTTAACAAATCCAACTTATTTCCAAGATTCTGCTCGTCAATTTTTTGCACCTGTTAACGATCCATCAAAACTTTGGATTGATAATTATACTTATCATAACTATCGATACGCAGTGAATCCAAGAACTTTAGGTGTTGTTACTTTTGATGGTTTAGATGAAAATGGATATCCCTACGAAATTGGGTCAACGATTACGAATTATGCCGATAAATTAACATCAAAACCGTTAAATTTAAGTACTTACACAGCAAATGATTCCATCTATTTTAGCTTTTTATTTCAACCAGAGGGTTTGGGAGACATTCCTGAAGCCACCGACTCTTTAGTGCTTGAATTTTATGCACCTGAATTAGATCAATGGTTCCATGTTTGGAGTGTTAATGGCAATACGGTGCATCCTTTTAAGGCGGTTCATTTGCCTGTTACAAACTCAAAGTATCTAAAAAACGCATTTCAGTTTCGATTTAAAAACTACGGTTCTCTAGCTGGAGCTTTAGATCATTTTCATATTGATTACGTTCACTTGAGAGCACTCTCTTACTTTGATGACACTTTATTCAAAGATTTTGCTTTTGTTTATCCTTTGAATTCTTTATTGAAAACGTATACTTCCGCTCCGTGGGATCATTATAAAAACACTGTGGATAACAAAATGACTGATTCACTTTTAATTTTAGTTCACAACGGAAGTCAAAATCCAGAGAATTACCAAAATGGTCAAGTTACAATTTCCCAAAATGGTAACCAGCAAGGTTCTTTTGTTTTACAAGGGTTTACTTTAGCAGAACAAGAGATTAACTTCGCACCAAGAACTACTCATATAAGCTATCACGATTTCTCAACGGGCACAGAATACAATAAAACGGCAGGAGGAAATCAACAAGTTTTTGAAGTAAAAGCAAATGCATCGGCGCAGTTTCCAAATTTCACTCAAAACGATTCAACTGAGTTTTTACAAGAATTTTACAACTATTATAGCTACGATGATGGTTCAGCTGAAGCAGCTTTTGGTCCTACAGGTGTTCAAGCACGTTTAGCAGTTCGTTATGATGCTTACGAAGCAGACTCATTAATAGGTGTGGCAATGAGTTTTGTTCCGTCTGTAAATGATGCTAGTAATAATTTATTCTTGTTGACTGTTTGGGCAGAAAACAATGGGAAACCAGGACAAGTTTTATACGAAGATGATGTGTTCTTCCCTCGCTCACCTTTGTATGGTAATGGACCCAATCAATTTTTAACTTATTATTTTACGGATTCACTTAAAGTACCTGTTGGAATATCTTTCTTTGTTGGTTGGAGACAGTTAGATGGCGATCGCTTGAATTTAGGTTTAGACCGAAACATTGATAATTCAAATGCCATCAAATACAGTGTAAATGGTGGAAGTACTTGGTTAACATCTCCATTCGCAGGATCAGCAATGATTCGCCCAATCTTTTCAACTGGCCTTGATGCAGTCTTAAATGTTCCAAAGGAAAAAGAACAAAAATTAACGATTTACCCAAATCCAGCAACCGAATTTATTACGATTCAACTTGAAAATGAAAACGAAGAAGTGATTATTTATGATAGCTTTGGAAGAATTGTTAAACAAGAAACTGGAAAATCTATTGCAATCGGTGATTTAACAAAAGGAATCTATTTTGTTTCCGTTCCAACTATCAGCTCAACAACAGCTAAGTTCATTAAATTATGACAGAAGATTTCAGCGCTGAAAGTGAAATTGAAGAGGAAGAATTATACGAGCATTATAAATTCAAAGCCGACCCTGGTCAAGTTGTAATTCGAGTTGATAAATTTTTAATGGATCGGGTTCCAAACACCTCTCGGAACAAAATTCAATGTTCTGCAAAAAATGGTAACATACACGTTAACGGTAGTCCTGTAAAACAAAATTACAAGGTTAAACCTGGTGATGAAATCGCGATTGTTTTGCCATATCCAGTTCGAGAAATTACACTGATCCCTCAGAATATTCCAATTGAAATCGCGTATGAAGATGAGGATTTGTTGGTGGTAAATAAACCGTCCAATATGGTGGTTCATCCGGGTTACGGAAACTATAAAGACACATTAGTTAACGCTTTAGTTTACCACATTGATAACCTGCCTAAACAACCATCCGACTATTTTGGAAGACCAGGATTAGTTCACCGAATTGATAAAAACACGACAGGATTATTAGTAGTTGCAAAAACGGAAATGGCACTTACGCATTTGGCAAAGCAATTTTTTGACAGAACAACCAATAGACATTATTATGCTTTGGTTTGGGGAGATTTAAAGGAAGATGCCACAATAATCGGAAATATTGGTAGATCCTTGAAAAACAGAAAGGTTATGACGGTGTTTCCAAATGAAGATTATGGTAAACATGCTGTTACGCACTATAAAATTTTAGAAAGATTTGGATATGTTACACTCGTTGAATGTAAGCTTGAAACTGGACGAACACATCAAATTCGAGCACACTTTCAACACATCGGAAACCCACTTTTTAACGACCCAGAATACGGAGGAAACAGAATATTAAGGGGCACACAATCAACACCATACAAACGATTCGTAGAAAATTGTTTTGAGCTTTTACCTGGCCAAGCATTACATGCAAAAACGCTTGGATTTGTGCAACCTACAAGTAAAAAACACCTCTCTTTTGACTCTGAATTACCATTAACTTTTAGTGAGCTATTGTCGAGATGGCGAAATTTTTGTGTATCAAATTAAATTTTTATTATTTTTGTTGACCTTGATGAAAAAAAGTCAAGTTAAATAAACCATCATGAAACAACTAATTTTATTATTCGCATTATTTGTATTAGGAGTAACGAATGTTTATTCTCAACAAAAACAAGACCCTAAATATGTTCGAGAAGCTAACCTAGCATTTAATTCCGGAAAATATTTTGAAGCAATTCCAAAATGTGAAGGAGCATTTAAAAAGCTTGGTGTAAAAGGTTCCTTAAAACAAAAAGGAGACATGGCATACAAAGTGGCTGAATCTTATCGCAATTTAGAACGCTATGACAAAGCAAATGAATGGTACGGAGTATGCTTAGAATTAAGATATTTTGATGTAAAACCAGAAATTTATTATTTCAAAGCAAACATGCAACGCATGCTGAAAGATTTTTCGGGTGCATCAAAAACCTACAAAGAATACAAACGTTTAGCTCCTGAATCTAAGCAAAAAGAAATAGATGCTTTAATTGCTGGATGCGAAACATTTAAAGGTTTTGAAGATTTTGAATCAAAAATAGTTGCTAAGGTTGAAACAAAAATCAACACCAAAGAATTTGATATGGCTCCTTCTTTTGCTGATAAAAAAGGAAAGAAAATTTATTTCTCATCAAGTAGAGAAGATGCCTTTGGAAAAGAAAGAGACCCAATTACAGGTCAAAAATACATGGATATTTTTGTCGCTGAATACGATGACAAAATGAATCCAATAAATGTAAAATCTATTGATACAAAAGGAATAATAAACACAGCTGAAAACGAAGGTTCTGTTTGCTTTGATTCAAAGAAAAAAACAATGTATTTCACAAGATGCCCAAATAAGGCAAAAGCAGAATTAGGTTGTGATATTTGGATGACAGATTTAAACGGTGAAGACTTCGATAACATCACAAAAATTAACTTAAAAGCAAATGACACCATTTCGGTTGGGCACCCTTGTCTTACAGAGGATGGAATGATGCTAATCTTTGTTTCCGACATGGTTGAAAACAATCTTGGTGAAAAAAGCTTTGGCGGCCGTGATCTTTGGTACGTAAACTACAATAAAAAAGAAAAGTTGTGGGATTCAATTCCCAAAAATATGGGTCCAATTTTTAACACAGGAGGAAATGAATTATTCCCATCATTAGGACCAAAAGGACAGTTGTTTTTTGCTAGTGACGGTCTTCCGGGTATTGGTGGTTTAGATATTTTCTCTGCAGAACGAGTTGGAGCAGAAAACAAATGGATAAATCCTAAAAACATCGGTACACCTTTCAACTCGCCAGGTAATGACTATGCAATGTGTGATTTTGATGGTAAATCAGGATTCTTTACATCAGAAAGAAAAACATCTTCAAGTGTTGAATATACACCAGATATTTGGAGCTATAATGTTCCACCAAACTTATATGATTTAAGAGTTGTTGTTTATGAATTAGGAAACAAAAATGAAAAGATTGGTGATGCTTTGGTAGAAGTTACCTCTTCTGATGGTGATAAATGGAACGGAAAAACATCTAATGACAAAGAAAATAAAACGAAATATGGGAAAACAGAAAAGTGGGAAATAAAATCTGACAAATCAAGATACATTTTAGGTGATAGGTCATATTCAATAAAGGCATCAAAAGCACGATATTTCACCAATACCCTTGGTTCAAAAATCTCAACTATAGGATTAGACAATAGCCAAAGTTTTTTAATCGAGATTCCTTTAATTCCTATTGAAATCAGAACTCCTGAAATACGTTATCCGTTAGATCAATGGACATTTATAAATGACGCAACTTGTAAATCATTGGATTCATTGAAATTTTTGGAAAACTTATTGAAAGACAATCCTACTTTAGTAATTGAATTGTACTCTCACACAGATGCTCGTGATACAGAAATTCACAACCAAGCATTGTCTGAAAATCGTGCAAAAGCAGTCTACACTTATTTAGTTGACCAAAAAGGTGTTGACCCAAGAAGAATCAAACCGATTGGTCGTGGTGAAGCAGAACCAGCAAAATGGATGGATGAAAAAGGTGTTGAACAAGTTTTAACTGAAACATATATCAACCAGTTCAAAGCTACTGATAAAGTAAAATTTGAAAAATTACACCAAATCAATCGTAGAACAACTGTTAAAGTAGTTTTCCAGGCTGGCTCAACAGATATTCCAGCGGAATTTGATCCTGCGACAGCACCTCCTGCTGATCCAAAATATAAAGTGTTTATTAATCCATTACCTAGATAATAACCATTAAAAAAATGTTAAAGCGTTCTTCGGGACGCTTTTTTTTGTTAAATTCATAAGTACAATTGTTATTTATGAATGAACATTACTTACACTATTTATGGAAAATGAAACGCTTGCCAATTCACCAAATGAAATTGGTCGATGGTAGAAACTTCTCATTACTTGACTTTGGAAGCTACAACGAATTTGAAAACGGTCCTGACTTTAAGAATGGTTCTATTGTTTTGGATGAATTAACTTGGTTCGGTTCAATTGAAATGCACGTAAACGCTTCCGATTGGTACAAGCACAAACATCACACAGACCCAAATTATAACAATGTAAACTTGCATGTCGTTTACAATGCTGATTGTGACGTAATTCAAAACGGCAGGATTGTACCAACTCTTGAACTTAAAAATTGGATTGATAAATGCCATTATAGGCAGTATCAATTTCTTAAAAAAAACAAATCAACAATTCCTTGTGAAAGTCTTTTTCATTCCATTCCATCGGAATATTGGAAAAATATGAAAACCCGAGCAATCATTAATCGTTTGGATAGAAAAGCCTCTTATTTTCACAAAAGTCAAGCTGATGAGTTGAAATCAGTATTCCTCCAATTTGTTGCTAGAGCTTTTGGTTCGAATATTAATCAGCAACCTTTTGAACAGTTGTTGAATTCAATTGATTGGGAAACAATGCACGAATTTACTTTGGATGAATTTGTTAGTAGGATAAACTTCCTAGCTTTTTCAGATGAAAGTCACTTGGCAATTCAGTGGAAAACGAAAGGCTTTCGATCCACCTCAAATATTCCTAAACGCGTTGAGCAATTTGCCGTTTTTCTTTTCAATTTTGAATTTGAGACAAATTGGTTAGAATTGAGCCCTACAACACTCATTTCCTATTTTGAAAATTTATTCAAACAAAATGGGATTTATGACAAATCACTATTCTCAAATTTCATTATAAATGCTGTTGTTCCTTTTTTATTTGGACTTTCAACAACTGAATTTAAAAAAATAAACTATCAAGACCTAGCAATTTCACTTTTGAATATTCTTTCTTCAGAATCTAATGTATTTGTTAAGAAGTGGAAAAATATAAACGTAGACTCCAAATCTGCATTTGATTCGCAAGCAGCATTGGAAATTTATCAGCAATTTTGTACTCGAAAACAATGTTTAAATTGCACTGTTGGAATTAAAATTTTAAATCCATGAAAAGACTTTTACAAAAAATCGTTTTTTTCTTTGAAATGCAATCTTTTGGGGTTTGTGCCTGGTGGGCAAGAAAACTTGGAATAAACAGTTCGAAAGTACGACTTGGATTTATATACTTTTCTTTCGTTGCCTTAGGTTCTCCGGTTTTACTTTACCTAATTATGGCCTGGATTTTAGAGCACAAACATTATTTTAAGTTCCAACCAAAACGCAAAAAATCAATATGGGAACTATAAGTCATTGGAGTGTTTTCCGTAAGTTTTACCTCGTTGCGTTTGCGCTTACATTTATTCTCATATTTGGTATTAGTGGTTTCATACTCATTGAAGGTTGGTCGTTTTTAGATGCGACTTATATGATGGTTATTACTATTTCTACTGTTGGATTTGGTGAGGTGAAACCGATGACAGCTGAGGGAAGGATTTTTACAATTTTCTTGATAATGAGTACATTTGGAACATTCACCTATCTCATTTCATTAGTAACCACTTTAATTGCGTCAGGTGAACTAGGGAAAAACATTAAGAATTACAAAATACTTAAAATTATGAGTGGATTAGAAAATCATATTATCGTTTGTGGACTTGGTAGAGTTGGAATTCAGGTTGCTGAAGATTTGAAAAATGCTGGTTTTGTTGTGGTTGCAATTGAAGAAAAAATCGATGAAGTTAAACTAACGAGCGAAGATCTTATTATTATAAATGGTGATGCGACGGAAGATGACATTTTATTAAAAGCCGGACTCAAAACAGCTAAAGCGATTATTTGCTGCCTTCCGAACGATGCTGATAATTTATTTATTGTTTTATCATCCAAGGCTTGTACAAATGATGTGCAAATTATTTCAAGAGCCACACAAAAAGCAACCATTGGTAAAATGAAAATAGCAGGAGCACATCACGTAATTATGCCTGATTCTATAGGTGGTACACACATGGCTTCGCTGGTTTCTTCACCAGACATTATTGAATTTTTAGATCAAATAAAAATTGAGGGTAGAAATGGTTCTAATATTGAATCTATTGCTTTTAATGAATTACCTCAACACTATCAAGGCAAATCATTAGAAGAACTTAATTTAAAGAAAACAACAGGGGCGACTGTAATTGGATTTAGATCACACAATGGCGAATTTATTGTTAATCCTCCTGATTCAACTATTCTTGAGGAAAAGTCTTCATTACTTGTACTAGGAAATGTGGATCAAATTTCAAAAGTCAACCAATTATTTAACTTACCAACTAATTCATAAATGAAAGTATTAATCACAGGAAGCAATGGCCTTCTTGGACAAAAAATCGTGCGTCAAGCGATAAAAAAAGGAATTGATTTTTTAGCAACTTCAAAAGGTGAAAATAGAAATTCGGATTGTCCAAGCAATTACTACCAATCTTTAGACATTTGCGATGCAACTGCTATTGAGAAAGTTTTTGCTATTTTTCAACCTTCCCACATAATCCACACAGCAGCTATTACAAATGTTGATGCTTGCGAATTGAATCCTGAAGAATGTGAATTAGTAAACGTTACAGCAACTCGTTATTTATTCGAAGCAGCACAAAAAGTAAATGCACATTTCCAATTACTTTCGACTGATTTTATTTTTGATGGTGAAAAAGGAGATTACAAAGAAACAGACAAGCCAAATCCTTTGAGTGTTTATGCCCAATCTAAAGTAAACGGTGAAGCGCTTTTGTTAAATTCAGACTATAAAAATCATTCAATTGTAAGAACAATCATAGTTTACGGCGTTGGAAATAATTTAAGTAGAACCAATATTGTTTGTTGGGCAAAAGAAGCTCTTTCCAAAGGTCAACCAATGAATATTATTGACGATCAATTCCGAGCTCCAACGTGGGCTGACGATTTAGCTTGGGCTTGTTTACGTGTTTGTGAACTCAATAAAACTGGTATTTACCATATTTCAGGTCCAGAGACTTTTTCCATTTATACAATTGTTGAACGCGTTGCGAATTATTATGGTTTATCCACTGAAAGTTTGACAAAAACAGACAGTTCTACGTTGAATCAACCAGCAAAACGTCCACCTAGAACAGGCTTTGATTTGACAAAATCCAGAAACGACTTGGGTTACAATCCAAAAACGTTAGAAGAAACACTTAAATACCTCTAAAAAGAAAAAAATTGTATCTTCGTTGACATTCTTTAAAAAACGAATATGGCGAATACACAATCTTCCGGTTGGGGATCTAGAGTAGGTTTGATTTTAGCAATGGCAGGAAATGCTGTTGGTTTAGGTAACTTTTTACGATTTCCAGCACAAGCAATAGAAAATGGCGGCGGCGCTTTTATAATTCCATACTTAGTTTGTTTTTTATTAATGGGTATACCGCTTCTATTTGTAGAGTGGTCGATGGGAAGATATGGTGGAAAACATGGTCAACACTCTACACCATTTATTTTTGATGCGATGGGCAAAGCTCCTTACTGGAAATATTTCGGCGTTTTTGGAATTTTCACCAATATTGCAGTAGCAGCATTTTATTGTTACCTCGAATCGTGGGCGCTATCTTGGGCTTATTACTCTGTAACTGGCGCATTTACAGGAATGTCCCAAGAAGAAGTTGGCGCATTTTTCAAAAACTATATTGAACTTGGCACCAACCATCCAGTTATTTTTTGGATAATCTGCCTTTTAATGAATACGTGGATTCTCTCTCGTGGTTTGAGTGGTGGTGTTGAAAAAGTTGCAAAAATAGGAATGCCACTACTACTTGTTTTTGGTGCAATTCTCGCTGTAACTGGAATCACTTTACAAGCAGGACCAGGTGGTGCAGTGAATGACGGAATTGTTGGTTTGAATTATTTATGGACACCCGATTTTGATTCCATTTGGAGTTTTAAAGTTTGGGTAGCAGCTGCTGGACAAATTTTCTTCACTTTATCCCTTGGTATGGGAAGTATTCATTGCTATGCTTCGTACTTGAATGCTAGAGAAGATGTTGCCTTGAATGCAATGAGCGCAGGCTGGATGAATGAATTTGTAGAAGTGGTACTTGGTTCAGCGGTAATCATTCCAATTTCAATCGGTTATTTAGGAATTGAAGCGGTTACAGAAATGGTATCTGGAGGTTCAGGCTTGGGTATTGGATTCGCTGTTCTCCCTAAATTATTTTCTGGATGGGGAACTTTCGGGGTTTTCGCAGGAGTTATGTGGTTCGGCTTATTATTCTTTGCCGGAATCACCTCTTCTCTTGCAATGGGTACACCAGTTATGGGCTTCTTGAAAGATAATTTTAAAATTAAAGAAACTACAGGAGCATGGATTTTTGGAGCCATTATTTTACTGCTTGGAATCCCTTGTGTTTTATCGCAAGATGCTTTCAACGAATACGATTATTGGGCTGGAACTATTGCCTTGGTAATTTTCGCAATGATTGAAATTGTATTATTTGCATGGGTATTTGGAATGGATAAAGGCTGGAGAGAAATAAACACTGGTGCTGATATTAAAGTTCCGACTATTTTTAGATTTATTATTCAATATGTTTCGCCTTTATTTTTAATAGTGGTATTTATCGGTGCAGCTCCTGGAATTTGGGAGAATGCAACCAAAGAAACTTCATTTTATGGTTGGTTAGCTCGTTTTCTATTAATTGGATTATTTGCTGGAGTTGCAGCAATGGTTTATATTGCCAAAAAACGCAACAACCCGACTTATAAACCTGATGAAACTTTTGATAACTCAAAAAAATAGACTAAGACTATGAATACTTCTGCATTAATTTTACTCGTATCAGTTTGGTCTATTGTGACTTTTGCGACAGGTTACTTTTTCTACAAAGTTCTAACCATCCCTCAAAAAACGGATACAGATTCACATTCTGACAACGATCAAGAAAAGTAGTATTTTCTATGAAAGAAGACGATGAACCACTTTATGTTTCCAAAAGGAATAGAAGAGGTGTGGTTGCATTGATTATTTTATCTGTTATAGTTATCTTCCTGCCTCGATTTGCTCAACTATTCAATTCAGATGTTGCTTTAGATATTTCAACAGAAGACGTTCAAGCATTTGAAAAATCTAAAAAGAATTTTCAAAACAAAAAGCGGAATTATTACAACAAATACGAAAAGAAAAAACGCTTTTCTGCACCTCCACGTAAATTCAATCCGAATGAGTACTCAGCGGAAGATTGGATTAACCTCGGTCTTTCTGAAAAACAAGTAGCGGTTTTATTGAAGTTCACAAAAAATGGTATTCGTTCCAATGAAGATTTAAAGCGCATTTTCGTTATTTCCGATGAATTATACACACTCATAAAAGATTCAACTTATTATCCTGAACGACCAAAAACAGAGTATGCTCCAAAAGTTATTGAAGAAAAGAAAGTTCAAAAATTAGAGATAAATACTGCGAGCATTGAGGATTTAGAAAATCTAAAAGGAATAGGTCCATTTTTTGCAAAACAAATCATTAAATACCGAGACAGATTAGGTGGGTTTTCATCAAAGGAACAAATTTTGGAAGTTTGGAAAATGACAGTAGAAACTTATGATAATTTAGTTCCACAAATTGAAATTGATAAATCAAAGATTCGAAAACTCAAAATCAACGATGTTACACCAGAAGAACTAAAGAATCACCCTTATCTCAATTGGAGTCAAGTAAACTCAATTATTAAAATGCGAGCACAACGCACAAATTTCAACAACATCAACGAAATTCAGGAATCAAAATTAATTGATGCCGAAACCTTTGAGAAATTAATCCCTTACTTATCTTTGTAAAATGACTCTTCAAGAAAAATTAAGCGCGGCAATTCGCGATGTACCTGATTTCCCGAAACCTGGAATTTTATTTAAAGACATTTCTCCAATCATGCTCGATGCGCAACTTTCAAATGAAGTCGTTGAAAATTTGTTCGAAATGTACCGTGACCAACAAATTGAAGCAATTGCAGGGATTGAAAGCCGAGGTTTTTTATTTGGCTATCCTTTGGCAATGCGATTAGGAATTCCTTTTATTCTCATCAGAAAACAAGGAAAATTACCTTATAAAAAAACGAGCCATGCCTACGACCTTGAATACGGAAGTGCAGTTATTGAAATTCACGACGACGCAGTACTTCCGGGACAAAGGGTTTTAATTCACGACGACTTATTAGCAACAGGTGGTTCTGCAGATGCGGCAGCTGCACTTATTAAAAAATGTGGTGGAGAAGTAGCTGGATTCAATTTCTTAGTTGACTTGAGTTTCTTGAACGGAGAGGAAAAATTAATTCCTCATACTAAAAACATTAGCAGCTTAATAACGTTTTAAAAAATATCAAAAAATCAATAACTAATGAACTTCGAATTAAACGAAAATCAAAAAATGATCACGCAAATGGTACGTGATTTTGCAGAAAAAGAAATCCGTCCCAACATGAAAAAATGGGATGATGAAGAGTATTTCCCTGTTGACGTTATGAAAAAAATGGGTGAACTTGGCCTTTTAGGAATCTATATTCCTGAAGAATACGGAGGTTCTGGATTTTCTTATTTCGAATACGCAACAGCTTTAATTGAATTAGGAAAAGTTTGTGGTGGAATTGGTTTAAGTGTTGCAGCTCATAATTCTTTATGTACAGGTCATATTTATTACCACGGAAACGAAGAACAAAAGAAAAAATATTTACCACTTTTAGCGTCAGGTGAGTTTATTGGGGCTTGGGGTTTAACAGAGCCAAACACAGGTTCAGATGCTATGCGCATGAAAACAACTGCTGTAAAAGATGGAGATCATTGGGTTATCAATGGAGCTAAAAACTGGATTACACACGGACTTTCTGGAGATGTTGCAGTTGTTTTAGTTAGAACAGGTGAATTATTGGATAGTAACGGAATTACAGCCTTCATCATCGAAAAAGGAACTCCTGGCTTTTCAGCAGTAAAAATCAAAGAGAAATTTGGTGTGCGTGCAAGCGAAACAGCTGAATTGATTTTTGACAATGTTCGCGTTCACGAATCGCAAGTAATTGGTCAAGTTGGAATGGGCTTCAAACAAGCAATGCAAATTTTGGATGGCGGAAGAATTTCTATTGCGGCTTTAAGTTGTGGTGTGGCTAGAGGTGCTTACGAAGCAGCTTTGAAATATGCACAAGAAAGAGAACAATTCGGACAATCTATCTCTAAATTTCAAGCTATTGCATTCAAATTAGCAGATATGGCAACGGAAGTAGAAGCAGCAGAATTGTTGACTTACCAAGCAGCCGATTTGAAAAACAGAAAGCAAAACTTGACAAAACAAGGAGCATTCGCAAAATATTACGCAAGTGAAGTTGCAGTGAAATGTGGTAACGAAGCAATGCAAATTATGGGTGGTTACGGTTATACAAAAGAGTATCCAGCTGAGAAATTTTTACGTGATGCACGTTTAATGACAATCGGTGAAGGAACCTCTGAAATACAAAAAGTGGTGATTTCTAGAGAAATTTTAAAATAATCCTTGTGTGTTATTGAAATTAGTATATCTTTGCGTCCCCAAGTTGAAAATTTAAAAAAGAAATTATATGTTAATCATTCCAATTAAAGAAGGCGAGAACATCGAAAGAGCGTTGAAAAAGTACAAGAAAAAGTTTGAAAAAACGAATGTAATGAAACAATTGCGTGCTCGTAAAGAGTTTGAAAAACCGTCAATTGCTCGTCGTCAACTTGTGATTAGAGCTGCTTACAAACAAAGAATGCAATCTGATTTAATCTAATTGTAACTTTAAGTAATAAAATACGTAAAGGGAGTTTAACGACTCCCTTTTTTTATGTTCGAAAACTTCATAGACTATTTGCGTTTTGAGAAACGTTTTTCAGAACATACTTTAACAGCGTATCAAAACGACTTAAAGCAATTTGCCGAATTTCTTGACTTCAAATCAGAAACAGAAGCTTACGAAATTAAATCCAGTACGATTCGTTCTTGGATTGTTCAAATGATTGACAGCGGATTAAAAAGTAAATCCGTCAATCGAAAAATTGCTTCTTTACGCACCTACTATCGTTGGTTGAGAAAAGAAGGAATTATCTCCACTTCACCGATGCAAAAAATTCAGGGACCAAAAAATGAAAAACGTCTACCTGTTTTTGCCAAAGAATCGGATTTAGCAAGTGAAAAATTAAACGGAGTTTTTGCCTCAACTTTTGAAGGAATGCGCGATGAATTGATGTTTGAATTATTCTATCAAACTGGAATTCGTTTAAATGAATTAATAGAACTAAAAGAAAAAGATTTCAATCACAACCAAATAAAAGTTTTAGGAAAAAGAAATAAGGAACGAATAATCCCAGTTTCACAAACTTTAAGTAATAAATTTCAGTCTTATTTGAACTTGAAACACAAAGAAATAGGTGAAACTTCCCACTTATTTGTACTTCCAAATGGCAATAAATTATATTCAGTGCTTGTGTACCGAAAAATAAATTACTACCTTGGTCTTACAACAAGTTTGGATAAAAAGAGTCCGCACATTTTGAGGCACACTTTTGCAACTCACATGCTGAACAACGGTTCAGGTTTGGAAACGTTGAAGGATTTGCTAGGGCATGCTAATCTTTCTGCAACTCAAATTTATACGCACAACTCGTTTGCAAAACTAAATGCTATTTATTCACAAGCTCACCCACGTGGGCACAACAAGTAAAATCATGGAAATTCAAATGCATTCTATCCATTTCAAAGCGGATCAAAAATTGCTTGATTTCGTTAAAGAAAAATTGGATAAATTGGAACACTTCAGTCAGCGAATTATCAATGCTGAAGTATTCTTGAGGTTAGATAAAGACAAAGAGAAAGAGAACAAAATCATAGAAATTAAATTGAATGTCCCTGGTAAAGAATTGTTTGCAAAAAAACAAACAAAATCATTTGAAGAGTCTACCGATGAAGCAATTGAAGCTTTGAGAAAACAATTATTGAAAGAAAAAGAAAAAATGGAGTAATTTCTTCGAAAAATAGTAGAAATGGGAGTCGCTAAATTAGTTACTCCCATTTTTTATTTCCCTATCTTTGCACCCTTAAAATAGTACTATGAGATTATTAACTGTAGGAAGTGTAGCCTTTGATGCGATTGAAACTCCTTTCGGAAAAACAGATAAAATTGTCGGTGGAGCTGGAACATTTATTTCTTTAGCTTCTTCGTTTTTTGTTCAAGATCAAGGAATTGTTTCCGTTGTTGGTGACGATTTTCCTAGTGAAACATTAGCTTATTTAAATTCGAAAGGAATTGATACAAAAGGTATTCAAATCAAAAAAGGCGAAAAAACCTTCTTCTGGTCTGGAAAATACCACAACGACATGAATTCGCGTGACACACTTATCACAGAATTGAATGTTTTGGGAACTTTTGACCCAATTATTCCAGCTGAATATACAAACGTTGAGTATTTAATGCTCGGAAATCTAAGTCCAGATGTGCAACGTAAAGTAATTGAGCGTTTACCAAATCGTCCGAAATTGATCGCAATGGATACCATGAATTTCTGGATGGACATCGCAATGGACGAATTGAAAAAAACAATGGCACTTGTTGACGTTTTGATTATCAATGACGAAGAAGCACGCCAACTTTCAAAAGAATATTCTTTGGTGAAAGCATCAAAAGTGATTCGTGAAATGGGCCCTAAAATCTTGATTATCAAAAAAGGTGAACACGGAGCCTTATTATTCCACGGTGAACATATTTTCTTTGCACCTGCTTTGCCGCTTGAAGATGTATTTGATCCAACAGGTGCTGGTGATACTTTCGCTGGTGGTTTTATGGGATACATTGCTGCAACAGATGATTATTCTTTTGAGAATATGAAACGTGCAATCATCTCTGGTTCAGCTTTAGCCTCTTTTTGCGTGGAGAAATTCGGAACAGAACGATTAACACAAATTACAACAAATGACTTAAATCAACGCTTGGAACAATTTGTTTCCTTAGCGAATTTTGAAATGAATCAGGTGATATAAATTATGGAAAACATGAATTTTCTAGAACAAATTACAGCTTTCTTGGCACAGGAAGATTTAATTGGTAGCGGTCGCGAAATCAGTGCTTTAAAAACTTCATTTGAAGATTTTATGATTGAAGAAGAACGAGTTGATCAAATCAATCGCCTTGAAGCTGCTGATAAAGGAGAGACGATTGAAGAAAAAGATTTTAAAGCAATTAAAGAAGCATTTTATTCAGTATATAAAGACGTTCAAGAAAAGCGAAAAGCTCAACTAGAACTTAAAAATGCGTTCGAAGCTGGCAATCTTAAACAGAAAAGAGATTTAATTACTCGTTTGAAAGACTTAATTGAAAACGAAGAAAACATCGGTTCTGCTTTCGCTACTCAGAAAGAAATTCATGAAACTTGGAAAAAAATTGGTGATATTCCGCGTGAAAAAAGAGATGAAGTGCAAAAAGAATACTCGCGCTATGTAGAGTTATTTTATCACACAATCAGCATTTACAAGGAGTTAAAAGAAAACGACTACAAGAAAAATACGCAGCTGAAAGAACAAGTAATTTTCAATTTGAAAAACTTGAGAAACAGCAGCAAAAATATCCGCGACATCGAAGCGACCTTGCGTACATTACAAGATGAGTGGGAAGGAATTGGCCCTGTTCACAATGAGCAGTGGGAAGAATTGAAAGCAAGTTATTGGGAAGCGGTAAAATCTATTTACGAAAAAATCAATCACTTCTACGACGAACAACGCACCGTTTTATTAGAGAATTTGAATAAAAAACAAGCACTTGTTGAACAATTAAGAGCGGAAGTTTCCAATTTAGAAGGTTTAGATAAATCAAAAGATTGGGACGTAAAAACAGAAAAAGTACTTGCTATTCAAGAAGCCTGGAAACAAATTGGTTTTGGTCCGAAAAAAGAAAACGAAGCAATTTGGCAAGAATTCCGTGGTGTTTGTGATACATTTTTCGCTGCGAAAAAAGAGTTTAACAAATCTATTGATGACGTTTACAAAGCAAATGCCGACCAAAAACGTGCACTTGTTGACGCTATCAAAGCTATTAATACTTCAACTGATTGGAAAACAACTGCTGACAAAATCGTTACTATTCAAAAGAAATGGAAACAAATTGGCTCAGCCGGAAATCGTTTTGAGAATAAATTATGGGCTGAGTTCCGTGCTGCTTGTGACGTATTTTACAATGCAAGAGATGCTCACTTTGCTGCTCAAGATGAATCATTAGCAACGAATTTAACTGCAAAAACAGATTTAATCGCACAAATTGAAGCTTTTGTTGTTAGTGAAAATAAGCAGGAATCATTAGCAACTTTAAAGGAATTTGCAGATCAATTTAATGTAATTGGTCATGTTCCAATGAAGCAGAAAAATGAAATATACGACCGTTTCAAAAAAGCAATAGATAGTAAATATTCGGCTTTGAAATTGGAGGCAAATGAAAAAGAAATGATTCTCTTCCAAGCGAAAATGGAGACAATGCAGGCAAGTCCTGAGCGCTCTAAAGGCTTGATTAACGAGAAAAATGAACTTAGAAAACAAATTGACACCTTGAAAAAAGAAATTATGCAGTTGGAAAACAACCTTGGTTTCTTTGCTAAATCAAAAGGTGCCGATTTGTTGAAAAAAGAAGTTGAACAAAAAGTAGCCCACGCGAACGCAAAAATTGAAACACTAAAACAAAAATTGAAACTCATTCCGAATGAATAGTTTTATAAACGTTCTCTTACTCGTTTTTACTTTGCCTACAATGTTGTTATCTATTTACGTTGGATTTGACTTACCTGTTGAATTCCTTCGAACAACAACTGCACAACTACCCTACCTAGATTACGGTTTTCTTGGACTTGGATTAATTTTATTGGTGATTTCATTGCGTCGTTCGATTCGTCGATGGATGGGCGTTCGCATGACCAACCAAAAAGGAAAATACAAATGGAATTCAAAAGTGAGTGCACCTAGAAAAATCCGAGTACTGGTTTATACTATTTTGGAATCGGCAGTAATGGCAAGTTTGGGTTTAGCATATTATTACCTGACGCCTTTTGCTTGGTTTCCTTCTTTAGTAATGTTGTTTTTCAGTTTTGAAGGTTTACTTTTCTTAATTGTTTGTTATAAAAACTTGTTTAGAATTGGCATTACCTCAAAAGCGATTTTGGTTGCTGACAGAGAAGTTATTCTTATCTATTTGAGTGGTTTACGTCAAGTGAGCATTAGCCAACAAACAGTTTATTTTGATTATTTAGAGAATTTACAATTGACCTTTCCAACTGATTGTGTGGAAGAAAATGAGCGTGAACAATTTTTCAGCACACTAAAAGAGCAAGTAAATCGCGACAAAGTACTCTTCAAAAACGTAGATTGATCACTTTTTGAACTAATTTAGGTGCTTGTGAAAATACTCGTCGTTCGTTTTTCTTCTATTGGTGACATCGTGTTGACTTTTCCAGTGATTCGTTGCTTGAAAGAACAAGTTCCCCATTCTGAAATTCACTTCTTGACAAAAAAATCGTTTGAATCCTTGACACTTGCTTCAACATTCATTGACAAAAAGCACTTTCTCGCAAACGATTTAAATGAAACAATTGCTTTATTAAAAAAAGAAAAATTTGACGTAATCGTTGATTTACACAACAATTTAAGAACACATCTTTTAAGTTTTAAATTAGGTGTAAAAACACATCGCTTTCCGAAGTTGAATTTCCAGAAATGGTTTCTTACACAATTTAAAATCAATCGTTTACCTGAAAAACACGTTGTAGATCGCTATTTTGAAGCGGTAGCTACTTTGGGCGTGAAAAACGATGGTAAAAACAATCAATTTTATATTCCTTCCACTGAAACAGTAGATTGCACCACAACTTATGACTTAGCACCAAAAAGTTATTTAGCTGTTGCCATCGGCGCCCAGTTCGCTACGAAAAGAATTCCCGAATCAAAGCTATTGGAAATTTTGAGTCAAGTGAGTTTACCAATCGTTTTACTGGGAGGAAAAGAAGATTTTGCACATGCTGAAAGTATTTATCAAAAGTTGAGCAATCCATCCATTCACAATGCCTGTGGGAAACATTCTTTATTGGCATCCGCAAGTTTGGTGAGCCAAGCAAAAGTACTTTTAACCAACGACACAGGCTTGATGCACATTGCTGCTTGTTTTTCTGTGCCCATTGTAAGTGTTTGGGGAAATACTGTTCCAGAATTGGGAATGTATGCCTACAAACCAGAAAAAGAAGTAAAAATCTCTCAATTTGAAGTTCCGAATCTCACTTGCCGTCCTTGCTCAAAAATTGGTTTTCAAGCCTGTCCGAAAAAGCATTTTGATTGTATGATGAAGCAAGATGCAGGGAAGATTGTGGAAGAGATAGAGAGAAGTTTTTAATATTTTTCTGTTTAAACTCAAGCAAGTATATTGCTTCTAAAAGTGATTTTTGTAATTTAGATGAAAAATTTAGTTTATGAATCAAGAATTACTTCAAAGGATTACATTCAATCCAAGTCAATGCGGAGGCAAACCATGTATTCGAGGGTTACGAATTCGCGTTAGTGACGTTTTGGCTCTTATGGCTAGTGGTTTGTCCAAAGAAGAAATTCTTGATGAAATGATTGATTTAGATGAGCTTGATATTCAAGCTTGCCTAATGTTTGCTGCCTCAAAAATTGATCATCCTGTTATAAAGGCAGCCTAATGTTCTTGTTAGACGCGCAACTTTCACCTCATTTGGCAAAATGGTTAATGGATGAATTTAATGTAGAAGCTTTCTCACTTGCGTATCTTCAAATGCAATATTTAGATGATTTTTCAATTTATACTTACGCGAAAGAAAAGAACGCAATCGTAATTACCAAAGATTTTGATTTTGTCCAACTACAAGAAAGATTCGGTAGTCCACCAAAAATCATATTTGTTACATGTGGAAATACTTCTAATCAGAAAATGAAAGAAATTCTCAAATCTAAATTTCAATTAATTTCTGAATTGTTGCATTCAAACAATCTTGTAGAACTTTCAGATTAACCAACAAGTTCCATACTTTTCTACAACATTTTAGAAGCCTGATATAATTTCAATTCATCCCACGAAATTTGATCGCCTAATTCGTCTTTGATTTTTGATAAAGAACTTAACTCTTTATTTTCTAATAATTCTTGGAGTTCGTTAATGCGATGTTGTTCCATAATGTCCGCCAATTCAATTTTTTCGGCTTTCAGTAATTGTACAAAATGGCTATTGATTGTTCCTTGAGACAATTGGCGAGAACGTGCGATTTCTTCCAATGTGTTTCCAGCGTGCAACAATTCTAAAGTTAAATCGTAAGTTGATTTCTTCGTTTCTAAGTTTAATTTCTTTTGTGTGCGGTTCACTTTAAATTCTATTTCTTCCGCGTTCGAAATCAACGTAGTACTTGCTTTTTGCCTAAATTCATTTTGTATCACAGCGATTTTAGAAAGCTTGTAATTGTCGATTTCACTCGTTTTATAAAGAGTTTTTGTAATTTCCTTGCCGTTAACGATTGCTTCAAAAAAGAGTTTAAGTTTCTTTAATCCAAGAATTACTTTCAATAAGCCCTCACTCAAAGGTTCAATTTCGTCGATGATTTGCTTCGTTTTTTTTATTAATTGCAATTCCAATAACTTCCGATAAGTATCAGTAAGAACAGGGTCAAGAATATCGAAGAAATAAACATAAGCTGCTTCAATTCGTTGTTGGATAAAGTTCAAATTGGGGGCTTGAACCTGAAAAAGTGATTCAATTTGTCGTCTGAATTTACTCGCTGCCTCATTTGTTTTATCTAATTCTGCTAGAGTACGTTTGGCCCAATCGGTATGTTTTGCCTTTTCGGATTTGGGTGCTGCTATATTGTAAGAAGAAGTATGAACCGTCCATAGGGTAAACAACGGATACCAATCAAAACTTTGAAGAATTTGTGTTTTTAAGTAAACCAAGGTATCTAAACTTAGTGAATTACTTAGTTTTTCTTTATCTGCTTTGGTTTTTGCATAATCCATCATTTGTTGGTCATTGGCAATGCCTTTTATTTGTAAAGGTTTCAATAAAACCAAACCATTTAAAGAAGTCAATCGCGAAAATGCCACATAAGCTTGTCCAGGGGCAAAGGCATCCGAAACATCCAAAATTGCTTTTTCAAAGGTTAATCCTTGACTTTTATGAACAGTAATTGCCCAAGCTAGTTTAATCGGATAATGTACAAAAGTTCCAAGCACTTCTTCTTTGATTTCTTGCGAATTTTCATCCAACGAATATTTGATATTCGACCATTCATACTTTTCAATGGAAATTTTCTTCTTTTCTTCAGGGAATGAAACAACAATCTCTTCTGGGTGCAAGGAAACTATAAAACCCATTTTCCCATTGTAAAATTGCTTATCAAAAGAAATATCGTTTTTGATAAACATAATTTGTGCTCCCACTTTTAGTTCCATCCGAGATTCAATTGGAAAAAGATGTGGAGGAAATTCGCCTTCAATTTCTGCTTCGTAAAAATGTGATTTTTCTTCCAATGACGCTAATTCGCGCGTGTTCATTTCGTCCGCTTTGTAATTGTGCGTCGTCAAAGTGATATAGCCTTTTCGTTCTGTTGAAGTTAAATCAGTGCGGATATTTTTATTGATCAATTCTAAGTCCGATTGTGTGATTTGATTGTTTCTCAAATTATTCAACAGCGAAATAAAAATTTGATCATCTTGACGGTAAATTTTTTCAAGCTCAATATAAAGTGGTTGTTCTTCTTGGACAACGTGTGAATTAAAAAAATGAACGCCTCGATAGTATAATTTCAACAATTCCCATTCGTCATTTTTCACAACTGGTGGAAGCTGATGCAAATCACCGATGAATAAAACCTGAACTCCACCAAAAGGAAAATTATTTCTACGAATCGAGCGCAAGGTCCAATCCATCGCGTCCAACAAATCTGCTCGGAGCATACTCACTTCATCAATAATCAATAATTCCAAACTTCGAATCAAAGCAATGCGACGTTGATTCATTCTGAAATGACGATTTAAAGTGCTTTTATTTTCAACATTTACGACAACTCCAATTGAAGGCGTCTTGAAATCGGGAATAAAACTTCCGAAAGGCAATTGAAAAAAGGAATGGATCGTAACACCGCCAGCGTTTAATGCTGCAATTCCAGTTGGGGCAACAATCACTGTGTTTTTATGCGTTGAACTAACAATTTTTCGCAGCAAAGTTGTTTTACCAGTTCCAGCTTTTCCAGTTAAGAAAATAGATCTGTTTGTTTGATTAATAAAACGTTCTGTAAAGATTCCAGGGTCTAAAGTTGGGGTTTGTGTCTGTGTGTTCATATATTGAAGATACGAAAAAAAGTCATTTCGATGCAAGCGGTTTCTATTTTTTTTGAATTTTAAAAATAGAATCTATTAGATTTCATACTAACTAGTAATCAAAAATTCTAATTTCTTTCAAAAACTCCATTTACATCCATTACCTCTACTACTTCTCCCTTTTTACCTATAAATAAGACTTTGTTTTTTCCTGATTGAGGCGATTTCAGCACATAAAATTCTTGTAGCGCACTTTCGAAATTAAAATCAATCGTTCCAAAATGATGTTCTAAAAGCTTAAAAGATTTTAGTTCTTTAGCTGGGATTTTCCCAAAGTCAAAACCTGGCAGCATCAAAAAATAATCTTCTTTTGCGATTTTAGTTTGGATTGTTGATTGAGGTGAAACTACAAAAGAATAGGTTTGTCCGCCCGATTTTTCTTCCCAACAAACTAAAAGAATTGCATATTCAGATTCGTTTTTAAACTCAAAACTTTCTCCATTTTTCATAGTTACCAATGATTTGGTGCTTGCTAATACTATGGATTTCAATTCATCAGCTTTTGTTTTAAAAAGGGTATCATAAGAAGAGGCATAATGCAAATCTCTGTCAGTTTCTAAGTCGACAAATAATTTCTCAGCCACTTTATTCTTAAATGATTGACGAATAAAAACCGTCATTCCTGAGCCGTAATACTCAGGATTTGATACTAATTTTGGAATCGAATCCATTGAACGAATTACCGAATCAATTTCTTTTCTTTCTTTCACCGAAAAATACTTCAGAGCTGATCCTTCGTAAATTAATTCAGGTTTCATTGAAAAATCATACTTGAAAACAAAAATTAAGAAGGCCACGATCAAAATAGCCAACGAGTAGAAACCATAAACGCGTTTAAAAACTGTCTTTTTACGTTCAACTTTTGGTTCATTAAAGGCATATTCACCAGAAATGATTGCGTCTTTAATTTCGTTTAAACTGGTGATTTGTTGTTCATTTAACTTCATTTTTTGCAACTGCAACAACACCCAGTTTGCTAATTTAGCCGTGCAAAAAGGATGCTTGAACAAACTTAAAACCCGTTCGATAAAATCAATCTTCAATCGATTTGAAGCTTGTGATAAATAGGAATGCAAGGCTAAAACTGATGATGAAAGTAAGGTATTGAATTCATTTTCAAAATGCTTTCTATCCAAAAGGTTTTCTAGAGAATTAAACATTTTATCCAATTCAATTTTCACGAAGGAATAACATTTTTGCTCCAAATAAAAACGATGCTCTTTTTCAATCAATTCAAAATAAGAGAAAATTTTTGCCCAATCTTCTATTGAATTAGATGCGTTATTTCTCAGTAAAAGAACATCAAAAAAAGGAGAAATATACGATTGAAAATCGCTGAAAAACTGATGTTGTTTCCACTTGAATTTATCGCTAAATAGATTATTAACTGTGCCTGAAACTAAGAGTGAATTTAAATCATCATGTCGTTCAATCCAAGCATTGAAAATCAAAGTCTGTTGGGTTTGAGAACTCAAAAAAACACTTATTTCTTGTCTTTCCAATTCATTAAGAGTACTTGAATTTAAAGCATTTTCAAACAACTCTTTTTGCTCTAAAGGGTGATAAGCATAGGATGCTTTAAGGTCGTTAATTGAAAAGTAGCGCACGAATTATTTGTAATTAGTATAAATGAAAATTGTTTAACACTGTCAAAATTAGTGCAATTCTAATTTTTTCTTACATTTGCTTAAATTATTAAATCTTTTTTATGAAAAAACTTTTACTTTCTTTTGCGGTTGCAACTATTGCAGCTATGAACGTGCAAGCTCAATCTTGTACACCAAACGCACAGTATGCTGATTCAACTTATGGAGTTTGGCCAGATACAACAACAAACTTTCCTCCAGCAACACAAAATGTTGCTTATTCTACAGATTTAAATTTCAAAGTTCCTGCTGAAGTTCCTGCTTCATTAGATCCTACTTTTGCAGGTGCACCAATTGAAGGATTTGTTGTAACTAATGTTGTTGGCTTACCTGTTGGTTATGATTACGCTTGTAATGTTTCAAGTTGTGAATATCCAGGTGGTGCGAACGGTTGCGCGAATGTTTTTGGTACAACTGCTACAGCTGGAGTTTACAATGTTACCATTCAAATAACTGCAACGGTAACTGTTCCAATTTTAGGGGGTGTTGATCAAGATGTTGAGTTTACAGGATACAAAATCGTAGTTGGTACTGCTGGAACAATTGAGCAAGTTATCGCTCCAATCGTTGTTTCTCCAAACCCTGCAAATGACGAAATTAAAGTTGAAGGAATTACTGCTTCAATGAAAGCTTCTAAAGTTGAAATCACTAACATCGAAGGAAAAGTTGTTGCTTCTAAAGAAGTTTCTAATTCTTCTAACTTTAACTTTGATTTAGCTGGTATGAAAGCTGGAATTTACTTCGTTAACGTAACTCACGCGAGCGGTGTTGAAACAGTTAAATTCATCAAAAACTAGGAATAAACTTTCTTAAAATAGAGAAGGGTGTGAACTAAATCACACCCTTTTTTTATTGATTATTTTCTCATTTGTGTTAAACTCCACTGAAATATTTTAAAACGCTGTTGTACAAATAACATTAGTGTTTTTAAAATAGTCTATAATTGGGGTTAAAATATTAAATAAAAAAGGCGCTCAATATAATTGAACGCCTTTTAATGAGTGATTTATTACTGTTATTTCAATTGTTTCTTATCGGCAGCTTCTTTATACCATCCTTCATTGTCTTTAATTTCGACAGGAACGTTTGAGGCAGCATTGAATTTTCTTTGCGTATTCATCCAATATGCAAACCCAACAAATCCTAAAACGATAATTGCATTATTAAAAAAATTACCAATTACATCGAACAGCAAAAATAAATTTTGTGCCAAATCGGCTATTGCGTAAAAAAAATCTGTAGTGCTCATATAAAATAGTTTAATAGATTACAAAGTAAATCATTTATTTGAGAAAAAACAAGTAGTTTTAAATTTCACCAATTAAGTGTAAAGTTTGTTTTGCGGCTTCTTGTTCTGCTGTTTTTTTTGACAATCCGACGCCCCTACCAAATTCTTTATGGTTGATAATCACTTTAATTTCATAATTCCATTGACTATTTTCTTGGTATTCTTTCACAACCAAAAAATCAAGGTTGAGTTTTTTTCGTTGACACCAAATAAAAAGTTTAGATTTAAAATCAATCTCTTCTTCAAGTAGCTTATTAAAATTTAGGTATTTACGAAAAACATAATTATTTAAAGATTGCTTAGCTTTATCATAACCACCATCCAAATAAATAGCTCCGATAATTGCTTCAAATGCATTCCCTTCTAGAGTAGAAACGTTGATAGATCGGGATTTATTATAATTTAAAACAAGCCTGATTTCCATATTTTCGCCAATATCAGAAAGTGTTTTTCGATTGACAATTTTTGACTTTAGTTTTGTAAGATATCCCTCGTCATTCTCTGGGAACTTTAAAAATAGGTGTTCTGCAACGATAGCGTCTAAGATTGCATCTCCTAAAAATTCTAAGCGCTCATTTGACGTGTCATTCGTTGAATCAGTAATGAGAGATTTATGAGTTATTGCTTTTTGAAAGTAAGCGACGTTTTTCGGTTTGTAGCCAAAACGCTTAAGAATAAAGTGGATGAGCTTTATTTCATCCTCTGATTTCTTACTTGAAAATAAAGAGATTTTCAGAACAACTTAAGAATTAAATTTCTTAACAATCACGCTTGTATTATGTCCACCAAAACCGAAGGTGTTCGATAAAGCAATGTTTACAGTTCTTTTTTGGGCTTTATTGAAAGTAAAATTCAACTTAGCATCCAATTCAGGATCATCCGTAAAGTGGTTTATTGTTGGTGGAATAATATCGTGAACTACGGACATGACACAGGCAATTGCCTCAATAGCACCTGCGGCACCTAAAAGATGTCCTGTCATTGATTTTGTTGAACTGATGTTTAGGTTGTAAGCATGGTCACCAAAAACAGCTTGAATAGCTTTCGTTTCTGCAATATCTCCAAGGGGCGTAGAAGTGCCGTGAACATTTACATAATCAATATCCGAAACGTTGATCTCTGCGTCTTCGATAGCTGCAAGCATTGTGTTTCGAGCGCCTATTCCATCTGGATGTGGAGCAGTCATGTGATAAGCATCACCCGACATACCACCACCGATAACTTCGGCATAAATTTTTGCTCCTCTTTTTATTGCGTGCTCGTATTCTTCTAAAATTAAAGCGCCAGCACCTTCTCCAAGAACAAATCCATCTCGATCCAAATCAAATGGGCGAGAAGCGGTTTGGGGCGAGTCATTTCGTGTAGATAAGGCTTTCAGAGCATTAAATCCACCCATGCCCATTTCGTTGACTGCTGCTTCCGAACCACCAGTAACTATTGCATCTGCCTTTCCTAAACGAATAAGGTTGAACGAGTCAATAATCGCATTTGTAGATGACGCACAGGCTGATACGGTAACGTAATTCGGTCCTCGCAAACCATATTTAATTGAAATATGACCAGCGGCGATGTCGGCAATCATTTTTGGAATAAAAAACGGATTGAAGCGTGGAGTTCCGTCACCTGCAAAGAAACTTTTTGCTTCTTCTTGAAAAGTTTTGAGTCCACCAACTCCAGAACCCCAAATTACACCAATACGATCTAAGTTTGGGTTGGACTCCATTAAGGCCGCATCAACCATGGCTTCAGTTGCAGAAACCATGGCGTACTGCGAAAATTGATCTAATTTTCTAGCTTCTTTTTTGTCAATGTGGTCTTCCACATTAAAACCCTTCACTTCACAAGCAAATTGTGTCTTAAAAAGAGAGGCGTCAAACTGAGTGATTGGAGCTGCGCCACTTTTTCCTGCGATTAATGCATCCCAGTACTCAGTAAGTGTATTTCCTATTGGAGTCAATGCTCCCATACCAGTAATAACTACTCTTTTTAATTCCATAATTAGGTTTTGTTGTAATCGTACTATTTAAACGTTAGCCTCAATATAAGTGATTGCGTCGCCAACAGTTTGGATTCCTTCAGCTTTATCATCTGGAATAGAAATGTTGAATTGTTTTTCAAATTCCATGATTAATTCTACGGTATCTAATGAATCGGCACCTAAGTCATTCGTGAAGCTAGCTTCATTCGTTACTTCACTTTCCTCAACATTTAACTTATCAACGATTATCGCGATTACTTTAGTTTTGATTTCTGACATCTTAATTTTAATTTATTGGTTTCAACTTGCAAAGAAAAAAACAAACATTCAATTATCAAAATAAATCTTAATTATTTATCAACTATTTAAAGTCAACCTATCTATTTTACAAGGAATTATACTTTTTTTGATTTTAACCGTAATTCCATTTCTTCCTCTTAAATGGCTGTTTTAAACCAAATAAATGTCAATCTTCGTATTTTCTATACTTTAATTCAGTACAATATTTAGGAAAAAAAGAAACTTATTCCGCCAATAATTGATTGAAAAATTCCAAAAAATCTGTTTTGGATTTATAAAAATAAGTACATAATCCTGCTTTTTTTGCTCCTTCAATGTGTTGAGGGCTATCATCTATGAATAAAGTCGTTAATGGATTTATCGCTAAAGTTTCGCAAACCCAATTAAAGGTTGCAACGTCTGGCTTGCGTTTTCTAATTTCAAACGACAAATAAATTTTATCAAAAAGTACACTCATTGGCTCATTTGAAACTTTGTCCCAAGCTTCATAAACTTTTGGAATATGAATTTGATTCGTGTTACTTAACATATATATAGGCAATCTGCCTTTTAAAAGATATAGTAGGTCAATTTTTTCTTTCGGAAATTCTCCCAGCATAGCATTCCAAGCGGCAACAATTTTGTTTGGACTTGTTCCCTCTGGACATAAGGAGAGAATTTTATTTATAAAATGTTGTGCTGAAATTTCTCCTATTTCAAATTTATCAAACAAATCGTTTTGATTTAGCTGGGAGTATTTTTCACCAAAAGCTTTTAATCCCAATTCTACAAAAGCTTTTTCAGTAGCTTGATAATCAATGTCTATAAGCACTCCACCAAGGTCAAAAATAATTTGTTCGTAGGCTATTTTTTTCATAATCTTACTTTGTTTCGCTCAAAAATACAATCAAAAACAAGGTATTTGCTTATTTAAACATAATCTAAATTAGCCTTTATGACATTATTATGACAATGTAAAATGAATGCAACGCGATATTTGTAAGCTAAAATAGAAAAATTCTTGTTGCACCATTTACACATCTTGGCCTTTACTCATCGAAACTTAGAAGTTAAAAAGATTGGTTTAATGCACATTGAAAAAGACTTGCAACGCGAAAGATTACAAACAGTAAAGGATTCACACGAAATTTCAGAATTATTTTTTCTTTCCACTTGCAACAGAGTTGAATTGACATTTGTAAAAAATCAAGAAATTGATGACCTCTTTGTAAAGTCTTTGTTGCAAACTACCTTTCCCAATCTATCAAACGACGTTATTAGTGATCTTGCTGAAAAAGTGGAATCATACAGTGGAACAAATGCTGTTGAACACGCTTTAGCTGTTGCATCTTCCATTGATTCAATGATTGTAGGGGAGCGTGAAATTATCACGCAAGTACGTTTGGCTTATGAACATTGCCGCGATTTAAAATTGACTGGTGATTTAATTCGCATTTTAATGAAGCAAGTAATTCAAACAGCGAAAAAAGTGTATACAGAAACGAGCATTGCTACAAAACCAGTGTCAGTTGTATCTTTAGCTTATCATCAATTAAAAAAATTAAACATTCCTTTAGATGCGCGCATTTTAGTTGTTGGTGCAGGAATGACAAATACAACAATGAGTCGTTTCTTGAAAAAACACGGTTTCACTAATTTTGCAGTTTTCAATCGTTCTTTAGAAAAAGCAAAACAATTTGCTTCAGAAATTAAAGGTGAAGCATTCTCATTGAGTGCATTAAAATATTATGATAAAGGATTTGATGTAATTCTTACTTGTACAGGTGCAGATTTTCATATTATCACGCCAGAATTATATGAAACGATTTTGCAAGGAGAAAAAAGAAATAAAATCATCATAGATTTGGCGATTCCTCAGGATTTAGATCCAGAGATTTTGGATAATAATGATATTACGTATATATCAGTTGATTTTCTCCAAAAGATTTCAAATCAAAACTTAAAAGAACGCTCCAAAGAAATTCAGCATGTAGAGAAAATTCTCGCTACTTCCATAATTGAATTTGAAAACCTTTTGAAAGAAAGAAACGTGGAGCTAGCAATGAAAACAGTTCCACAATCGATTAAAGAAATAAAAAATATAGCCTTTTCTGAAGTATTCAAAAATGATTTAGACAGTATGGACGAGCATTCCAAAGAAGTGTTGGAAAAAATTATTGGTTACATGGAAAAGAAATACATCAGTGGCCCAATGAAATTAGCGAAAGAAATTTTATTAAAAAATGTCTGAAAATTCAATCATTAAAATTGGTACAAGAGGTAGCGATTTGGCTTTATGGCAAGCAAATTTTGTACGCGAAGAATTAGAAAAATTAGGACACACTGTTGAAATTAACATCATCCATACACAGGGGGATAAAATACAAGATTTAAGTTTTGATAAATTGGAAGGAAAAGGTTTTTTCACCAAAGAAATCGAAGCTGCTTTGTTATCTAAGGAAGTTGATTTAGCTGTTCATTCACATAAAGATTTAGAAACAACTCCGCCAGCTGGTTTAATGATTGCTGCAGTTTCCGATCGTGAAGATCCATCGGAATTGTTACTAGCAAATCTAGATGCTGTTGATTCAACCGAATTATGGGGATTGAAAAAAAATGCAATAATTGGAACGTCTTCAGCTAGAAGAAAATCACAATTACTAGCACTTCGTCCTGATTTGCAAATTAAAGACTTGCGTGGAAACGTTCCAACACGAATCAAAAAACTGAAAACAGAAGGATACGATGCTATATTATTAGCAAAGGCAGGAGTGAATCGTTTGAATTTGGATTTATCTGATTTACACGTTAAAGTTCTTGACCCAACTGTTTTCGTTCCAGCTCCAGCACAAGGAGTTCTTGGCTTACAAATTAGAACTGAAGATTCTCGCTTAGCAGAAATTCTTTCCAATTTAAATCACAATTATACAGCACAAAAAATCGAACTAGAAAGAAATGTGTTGCGATTAATGGAAGGAGGTTGCCAATTACCATTAGGTGTTTATTGTGATGGTAAAACAGTTTATGTTGCGCACGCAAAAACTTCGAGTGAAGCAGCCAACTATTTTACTTTTGAATACGAAAATCAAAATATATTAGCTCAATCGATAGTTTATTCACTTTCAAAGTAAATGAAAAAAAGGATTTTCATATCCAAAAACAGTGATGATTGCGAACCATTAGTTCATTATTGCAATCAAAATAAGCTGGATTTAACAACACAATCATTAATCGAATTTGAAGCGATTCCTTTTAAAATAGAATCAAGATTTGATATCGTTTTCTTTTCTAGCATTCGTTCTGCTCAATTTTATTTTGAAAAGGCAGTAAAAAAATCAACTATTATATATGCTTGCATCGGTGAAACGACCCATTCCAAACTAAAAAAGCTAGGAATTGAGTGTGAATTTGTAGGCAAGGAAGCGGGAAACCCAAAAAAAACAGCAGTAGAATTTAAAAATTGGGTGAAAAATAGAATTGTTTTTTTTCCGCAATCGAACCTTTCCTTAGGAACTTTTTCTGCGATTTTGCCCGAAAATCAAATTATAAAGCAAGTTGTTTACAAAACAAATTTAATAGAAAAAAAAATAGAAAATTGTCAAATTTATATTTTTACGAGCCCAAGTAATCTAGATGCATTCTTAACAATCAATGAGATAAGTGCTGATTCAAAAGTAATAGTTTGGGGTAAATCAACCTCTAAGAATGCAGAAAGAAAAGGACTGAAGGTAGATTTTATTTTAAACAAATCAAGTTTGGATGAGCTCATCCTGTTACTTTCAAAAATCTGCTAACAAACATTTAATTTATTTACATTTTTTTTTTAAAATGGTGTTACAATTCAAAAAAATACTATTTTTGGGCTTAAATAATTTAAATAAAAACGTTTTTTTTAATTTTTTCCCCTATGAAAAAAATAATTAGTTCCCTAGCCATCGCACTTTCTTTAAGCTTTGGATTTAACTCATCTTCTTATGCGCAAGAAGACACTGCAACAAATAACACTGAAGTGGTAGAAGCAGCACAAGAAGGAAATGCAGAACCAGCTAAAGAAGCTGAAGAAGAAGCAACTTTAACGTTCGTTCAAACTTTAAAACAAAAGTATATCGAAGGTGATGTATTGTGGATGACTCCAGTACTTATCTGTTTGATCATTGGTATGGCACTTTCAATCGAGCGTGTTGTTTACTTAAATATTGCTACAATTAATACAACTAAATTCTTAAATGAAGTAGAGTCAACTTTAAAATCTAAAGGTGTTGACGCAGCAAAAGAATTATGTAGAAACACTCGTGGACCAATCGGTTCTATCTTTTTCCAAGGTTTAGACCGTTCAGAAGAAGGATTAGATATGGTTGAGAAATCAGTCGTGGCTTATGGTGGTGTACAAATGGGTAACCTAGAAAAAGGTTTATCTTGGTTACAGTTATTCATCGCTCTTTCTCCGATGTTAGGATTCTTAGGAACGGTAATCGGTATGATTCAAGCATTCGATAAAATCGTAAAAGACGGTCAAGTTTCACCAACAACAGTTGCGGATGGTATTAAAGTTGCCTTATTAACAACTGTATTTGGTTTGATTTCAGCGATTTTCCTTCAAATTTTTTATAACTACATCACTTCTAAAATTGATGGTTTGGTTAATGAAATGGAAGATGCATCTATCAGCTTGATAGATATGTTAATCAAAAATAAAATTACGAAGTAATTCAACTTTTAAAACTTATAGCAGATGAATGCTAATAAAATAAATTTAATATTAAACGTTTTCCGTATCCTATTAGTAGTAGTGGGTGTTGGATTAAGTTTAATGCTTTTTTCTGGTCCAGCAGTAACTGATGGAAAAGATGTAATAGAGTCTTTCAGAGAAAGTTCAAAAATGAATGCAGCTATTTACTTTACATTTTTTATTTTAATTGCCGCAGTGGTTTTTGTTCTTGGCTTTTTCCTTCTTCAATTAGTTATTAACCCGAAGAAAACAATTATGGCTATAATTGGAATTGTTATTTCAATTATAGTTTATGTAATTTTTTACTTTGGTGGAACAACAGATTCAAATGAAACACTAGCATTGAGAAATAAAGTTTCTGATGGTGTAATTCTTACAACAACAGCAGGCTTATATACAGTTGGTGTAATTTTAATTGTTGGTGTTCTTGTAATCATTGCTGGCCCTTTGATGGGTAGATACAGAAAATAATTACCATGGCTAAAAGAGAAATACCTGAAATTAATGCTGGTTCGATGGCTGACATCGCGTTCTTATTATTGTTATTCTTCTTGGTTACAACAACAATGGACAAAGATCAAGCATACATCAGAAATATCCCAAAAAAAATCGATGTTCCATTAGATGATATCAAAATACAAGAAAGAGATATTTTGGCTATTAGAGCGAACAATCAAAACCAATTAATGGTGCGCGGGCAAGTTTTTTCTGATCCAACAAAAATCTCAGAATTTGTTTTGAAGTTTTATCAAACAAACGAGAAAATTAATGTTGTAGAAAATAATTTCCCAATGTATTCTACAACAACAATAGATTTGTGTGACCAAAATATGTCAAATCTTGATAAACAAATTGAAGAAGCAGAAGCTGTTGGTAATCAAAAATTAACTGATTTTTTCTTAGCTTCTTATGATGAATGGAACAAAAAGAAAAATGCAATCAAACTTTACGGTAAATCTGAAATTCGAGAATTAAGTGTTCAAGCTCATGTTCGTATTGAAGTACAAGAAGCAACCGCATATTCTATTTTTACTCAAATTCATAATGAAATAGAGGAAGCAATTTTTGAACTACGTGACGATGAGTGTATGCGTTTATTTAACGAAAGTTATGGTATCTTAAAAAGAAGATATGCTCAAGATAGTGATTCAAAAGATAAAGCAAAAATCGACTTATTGGAAATTCTCTATCCTGCTAGAATTATTGAGGTTAAACCAAAAAATTAACAGATATGTCAAAGTTTAGAAAAGAAGGAAGAGGGGGTGGACCTGCTTTAAATACTGCTTCATTACCTGACATCGTATTCATGCTTTTATTTTTCTTTATGGTTGCAACAACTTCTAAAGAAACCGATCCAACTGTTCAAGTTGAATCACCTGAAGGTTCTAGAACAACTGAATTAACGCCATACAAACAACGTTCAGAAATAGATTTCTTATACTTAGGTACTCCAAGAAATCCAAATCGCGCAAAAGCATTTAAAATGGGCTATGCATTATCATTAGATAACGTTGTTCAAGCTACGTCTGATGGATTGTATTCTACAAGTGCAGTTGGTAGATGGAAATTAGATAAATTTGCTCAAAAACCATCGAGAATGACTGCACCATTGGAAGCTGTTATCACTTGTTTTAAAGCGGACAGAAACGCTCCAACTGGTTTAATATTTGATATCCGTCAACAATTACAAGATATAGAAGCTTTAACTATTGCATACGCTGTTAGAGATAAAGGAAATATCTAAGATAATTTAATTTATTTTTAAAAGCCTGGTAGTTATTATCAGGCTTTTTTTACAACTAAAAAATCTAAACCTTTATAAAAATAAATTTGTTGTAAAACTGAATTTGATTGTGTTCTGAACTAAAGTAAAACAAAAAAAGACCATTGAAATGAATCAACAGTCTTCAGTATCATAAAACTTAAAATGTATTAAGCTTTATCTTCTTCTTCGAAAATACGTTTAGGGCGTAATTGCTCGAATAAACCTAATGTAATCCAATAAGGTAAAATAAAAGCCATTAGGAAAATAAGCAACCAAAATGCCATACCGCCAATTAAAAGAAACATTACAATACCAAAAGTGCTCATCTTCTATTATTTTTGTAAACGAATAATGCGTAAAATTAAAAATAAAAATAAACAAAACACAAAAAATGGAATTTAGAATTGAAAAAGATACGATGGGCGAGGTAAAAGTACCTGCAAATCGTTATTGGGGAGCACAAACAGAGCGTTCAAGAAACAACTTTAAAATCGGGCCAGAAGGCTCAATGCCGATTGAAATCATTCACGCCTTTGCTTATTTAAAAAAAGCTGCAGCTCACGCAAATCATGATCTAGGTGTTTTGACAGCTGAAAAAAGAGATTTAATCTCAAAAGTATGTGACGAGATTTTGACAGGTCAACACGACGCTGAATTTCCTTTGGTTATTTGGCAAACAGGTTCTGGAACGCAATCGAACATGAACTGCAACGAAGTAATCGCAAATCGCGGTCACGTGGTTACAGGTGGAAGTTTATTGGACGAACAAAAAATCTTGAATCCGAATGACGATGTAAACAAATCACAATCTTCGAATGATACGTACCCAACAGCTATGCACATTGCAGCATACAAAATGACAGTTGAAACAACAATTCCAGGAATGTTGCATTTACGCGATGCTTTACAAACAAAAGTGGAAGAGTTTAAAGACATAGTGAAAACAGGTCGTACGCACTTTATGGATGCCACTCCATTAACATTAGGGCAAGAATTCAGTGGTTATGTGGCACAAATCGACAATTCAATTCGTTGCATTAAAAACGCATTAGAAGCTGTTACTGAATTAGCTTTAGGTGGAACTGCTGTTGGTACAGGATTAAACACACCAAAAGGTTATGATGTTTTGGTTGCGAAAAAAATTGCTGACTTCACAGGTTTACCATTTGTAACTGCAAAAAATAAGTTTGAAGCATTAGCTGCTCACGATGCTATGGTTGAATTATCTGGGGCTTTGAAACGTTCAGCAGTTGCTTTAATGAAAATTGCAAATGACATTCGTATGTTGTCTTCAGGACCACGTTGTGGAATTGGTGAAATCATCATTCCAGACAATGAACCAGGTTCATCAATTATGCCAGGAAAAGTAAATCCAACCCAACCTGAAGCTTTGACAATGGTTTGTGCGCAAGTGATGGGTAACGACATGACAGTTTCTGTAGCAGGTTCAAACGGACATTTTGAATTGAACGTTTTCAAACCAGTTATTGCTTCTAATGTATTACAATCTGCACGATTAATTGGCGATGCTTGTGTTTCGTTTACAGATAATTGTGCAGCTGGAATCCAAGCGAATTTACCAATGTTAAAACAACATTTGGACAATTCGTTGATGTTGGTAACAGCTTTAAATACAAAAATTGGTTACTACAAAGCTGCTGAAATTGCAAAATACGCACACAAAAATGGTACAACTTTGAAAGAAGCAGCTGTTGGTTTAGGTCACGTAACTTCTGAAGAGTATGATTTATATGTGGATCCTTCTAAAATGATTGGTTCGTTGGATTAAGTCTTTAGAATATAGAAAAAGACTGTAGCATGCGCAGGAATTTCATAAACGCTTTAAGTTGCGCAGGATTTCTAAATCCTGCGCAACTTACTGCGGGAAATGAGAGCCACATCAAATTTTATCATTTGATATATGCTTTTGAAAAATCAATCAGTCCAGAAGAAGAGACCTCAATGTCTCTCGCACGAATGTTCACAATGATAAAAATATCCTCCGTATAAAGTGGAACTACGGCAGCCTTACTGACTAGGATTTGATCGCATTCGTTTTGTAAATCCATCTTTTTACTACGGTTATCTACCAAAATTGACTGATAAAAAAGGGAGTCAAACGTTGAACTTTTAAAGCCATTTAAATTCCAAGTGTCATTATTTAGGCCTTTATATCCGCCGTAAAACAACCCTAAATAAGACTCAGGGTCGGGATAATCTGCTACCCAGCCAGCCTTCCAAATTCTTATTTTTCCTTGAGCAATTAACTTGTTTCGTGTGGCAAAATTAGTATGGATTATTTGCATTTCTATACCTAAATTTTCTTTTATCTGACGAGCTAGTTCATGGTAAAATAAGCTTTCTAAACTTTTAGGTTTCGCCGATAAAAACAATTGCTGTTTTGGAAATAAATTTTCTTTAGAAAAGCCTGCGCTTTTTAAATACTTACGCGCTTTTTCTGGGTCAAAATTCAATGCTTTTACTTTAGCATCTGAATAAAACATACCTCTTGGAACGAACCCATTTGAAGTAATATCTCCGTCTCCATTCAATACTTCTAACCATAAATTTTCGCGATTTATAGCATAGTAAAAAGCTAATCTAACCCGTTCATCATTGAAAGGTTTTGATGTGCAATCAAAGGCTAAATAATTTACTTTTAGTCCTTTTCTAAACAAAACACGATGCAGTAAATTACGACCTCCTTTTGCTTCTTTCAAAGAACCAAACGCAAAATCTAAACGATCAACCGGTAATTGTAATAGGATGTCAGTCTTTCCTTTTGAAAATAATAGTTGTTCATTTTTCGCAACATTAGGTTTAATTACACGTATTTTTTTTAAAAACGGTAGTTGATTGCCAAAACCATCGTGTTTCCAGTAATAATTATTTCTCTCTAAAACGATTTGGTTTTGATCGACAGCTTTTAATTTAAATGGGCCTGTTCCCACTGGATGATCCATGCTTTTTTGCCTATAATATAAGTAAGCGTCTTTTGAAAAAATAACGATACTCGGATGACATAAAAGACTTGTAAAATTATTAAAACTGTTTGTCAGTTCAATCGTAATTATGGAATCGTTTTTGATTTTTATACCACTAACACCACGACTTGGAAAATTATTTTTTGAAGCTTTTTGGAACCATTCTGATCCAACAATTTTCTTATTTAAAACATGACCCAATTGGTTCAATTTATTTCCAGAGCAAGCAAATTCTAAAGAGAATTTTACATCCTCTACAGTCATTTTTTTAAGCTCATAATCATTATAATTATCAGTATGAAAAAACACATCTTTCCGAATAATTAATTCAATTGTTTTTCCATTGTTTTTAACTGAAAATTTGCTCGCTAGATTCGGTATAATTCGATTGGATTTGAAGTCTACTTTTAAAAGAGGCTCAAATAAATTTGACAATAATCGCTGATCATGAAGTCCAGAGGAAAATAAAGGGAAAAAAGAACTAGATTTTTCAGTTTCAACGAATGAAATTTCACCACCATAACTTTTGTCTCCTTTTGCAATTTTATCTTCCTGTTTTTCACCACACGCAAAAAGTAATGAAAACACAATAATAACCAAGAATAAATCTTTAGATAAAGGCATGGTTTTACTTAAAATTAAAATCAGATATAAAAGTAGGTAATATATGCATTGATTAAAACACAACAAAAAGTAATTTAAACCTTTCTGAGAAATCCAAGAAATTTCAATTTATCATCCGTATCGGTGAAGGTCCCAAAAAGTTTACTGAAATTACTAACTTTATCAACACTGAAAGCGAACAGAATCTGTTAAAATGTGTTTTTGAAATTATGAGAAACGATTCACTTTTAAAAGCACTTCGTCCACATATTGAAACAGAAAATAAAACTTTTACCGAAATTGAGAAATTTCAAAACGATGTGCTACGACCAATATTAAAGTTTCAGCACACCCTTTTTGAGTTAGAAGTCGCTAACAATTTATTAATTAAAAAAATGCTGCAAAAATCAATTACAGTAGAAAAAAAACGTTCCTTAATCAAAGGTGTTATTTCAAAAACAGCGATAAAATATCAACTACTAGGACAAATTACTGGGTTTTTAACTGAACTAGAATATCAATACTATCATTCAAATAAAAGTGATATCGACAAACGTATTTTTGCAATGCTATTGGATAGAATTTTATCGATTGAAAAATAAAACCCAATACCTTCCCGTTTTTAGGAGGCCCTTGCATCTATGTTCTATATCCTTAAAATGAAAATATATTTTGAAAAGTAAAAAGAAATTAGCTACAAGCAAGGTTTAATTTCAAAATCAAAAAAACAACTTTATTTTTTGGCTTATTAATTTGGATGTTATTTGGTATTTAAAGTGTTATTTAGAATTTTATGCTCATCTGTTTTTTTAACTCTTTATCGAGGTGCTCAAAGTTTTACTCTTAAGATGTTTAATTAAAGTCAGAATGTCAAACCCTTATATTACTGAACTTTTAACCCTTAACTCTTAACTTTTAATTCCTCTCCTCCCACCAACTTTTTATTTCTTTTAACTTTGCAGCTTCAACTCCAAAAGATTATGAGCAAGAAATATCAAGAATACAAAGGTCTAAACCTTCCAAATGTTGCAAGTGAAGTACTCGAAAGATGGAATAAAGCATCTGTTTTTGAGAAATCCATTAGCTCCCGTGAAGGAAATCCATCTTATGTGTTCTTTGAAGGACCGCCGTCAGCAAACGGTTTGCCGGGTATTCACCACGTAATGGCGCGTGCTATCAAAGATATTTTTTGCCGTTACCAAACGCTGAAAGGCAAGCAAGTAAAACGCAAAGCAGGTTGGGATACCCACGGACTTCCTGTGGAATTGGGCGTTGAAAAAGAATTGGGAATCACCAAAGAAGATATCGGAACTAAAATCTCGGTGGACGAATATAACGACGCGTGTAGAAAAGCTGTAATGCGCTACACCGACATCTGGAACGACCTTACTTTGAAAATGGGTTACTGGGTGGATATGGAAAATCCCTACATCACCTACGAACCAAAATACATGGAATCGGTTTGGTGGTTGATTGCACAATTATACAACAAAGGACTATTATACAAAGGCTACACAATCCAACCGTATTCTCCAAAAGCTGGAACTGGACTTTCGTCGCACGAAATAAACCAACCAGGATGTTATAAAGACGTGAAAGACACGACGGTGGTGGCACAATTTAAAATTGCGGATGGTGAAAAAACGCCGTTTGATGGTATATCAAATAATCATGGTCATGCAGTAGTGGCGGGGGGCGGCTTGGCAGAACAGGCAAGGTCACAACAACCCCATGGACATTACCATCCAACACCGCTTTAACCGTTGGACCGAACATCGAATATGCGTTGGTTTCTACATTTAACCAATATACATTCGAACCAATCAACGTTATTTTGGCGAAAAATCTTGTTGGATATCAATTTTCAAAAGGATATCAAGCCGTTGAAAATGAAACTGATTTGGCAAATTATACTGCTGGAGATAAATCAATTCCATATTTCGTGGCTGGAACTTGCCTTGGAAAAGAGTTAGTTGGTATCAAATACGAACAATTGCTACCTTATTGCTTGCCAGACGAAAACCCTGAAAAAGCATTTGTAGTAATTCCAGGAGATTTCGTAACGACAGAAGATGGAACAGGAATCGTACACACCGCGCCGACTTTTGGTGCTGATGATGCGAAAGTGGCAAAAGATGCAGGTGTTCCGCCAATGCTCGTGAGAGACGAAAACAATAATTTGGTGCCATTGGTAGATTTACAAGGTCGTTTTCGCCCTGAAGTGAGCGATTACGCTGGAATGTACGTGAAAAACGAATATTACGACGAAGGGACAGCACCTGACAGATCGGTGGACGTTCAAATTTCCATAAAACTAAAAGAAGAAAACAAGGCTTTTAAAGTCGAAAAATACGAGCACAGCTACCCACATTGCTGGCGAACAGACAAACCCGTATTGTACTATCCGTTAGACTCTTGGTTCATTCGCGTGACGGACAAAAAAGACCGCATGGTAGAATTGAACAATACCATCAATTGGAAACCAGAATCTACAGGTTCGGGACGTTTTGGAAAATGGTTGGAAAATGCCAACGATTGGAACCTTTCACGCTCGCGTTATTGGGGAATTCCGATTCCAATTTGGGCAACAGAAGAAGGTGACGAACGCGTATGCATTGGTTCTGTGGAAGAATTAAAAAATGAAGCTGATAAAGCAGTTGCGGCTGGTTTAATGACAGAAAATCCGTTGGCAAATTACGAAATTGGAAACATGTCGGCGGACAATTATGCACAAATTGACTTACACAAACATTTAGTGGATAAAATCGTGTTGGTTTCGCCTTCTGGAAAACCAATGAAACGCGAAGCAGACCTCATCGACGTTTGGTTTGACTCCGGTGCGATGCCTTATGCACAGTGGCATTATCCTTTTGAAAACAAAGAATTAATTGAAAACAGAACAGGATATCCTGCTGATTTCATTGCGGAAGGAGTGGATCAAACACGAGGTTGGTTCTATACTTTACACGCCATTTCAACGATGGTTTTTGACTCTGTTGCCTATAAAAATGTGGTTTCAAACGGTTTGGTACTAGACAAAAACGGACAGAAAATGTCAAAACGTTTGGGCAATGCAGTAGATCCATTTTCAACTTTGGAAAAATATGGTCCGGATGCAACGCGTTGGTACATGATTACAAATGCGCAACCTTGGGACAATTTGAAATTTGACTTGGAAGGAATCACAGAAATTCAACGTAAATTCTTTGGAACCCTTTACAATACGTATTCGTTTTTCTCTTTGTATGCAAACATCGACGGATTTGATTTTTCAGAAGCGGAAGTTCCATTGAATGAGCGACCTGAAATCGATCGTTGGGTATTATCAAAATTGAATTCATTGATTCAAGAAGTGGATGCTGCTTACTCCGATTACGAACCCACAAAGGCTGGACGTGCGATTCAAGATTTCGTGAGCGATCAATTGTCGAATTGGTACGTGCGTTTGTGTAGAAGACGTTACTGGAAAAGCGACGACCCGAAAGATAAATTGTGTGCGTATCAAACGCTTTATACGTGCTTGGAAACAGTTGCCTTGTTAGCAGCGCCGATTGCACCTTTTTATATGGATCAATTGTTTTTGGACTTGAATAAAGTTTCAGGCAAAAATACAGCTGAATCTGTTCATTTAGCGAATTTTCCCGCTGTAAACGAAAATTGGATTGATAAGAAATTAGAAACGCAAATGGAATTGGCACAACAAGCTTGTTCCTTGGTTCTAGGATTACGTAAGAAACACAACATACGTGTTCGTCAGCCTTTACAAAAAATCATGATTCCAGTTTTGAACAAAGAAGTGGCTGAAAATTTGAAGCACGTTCAAGACTTGATTCTTTCTGAAGTGAATGTAAAAGAATTGGAATTATTGGGTGATGGCGCAGGAATTTTAGTGAAAAGCATCAAGCCAAATTTCAAAACAATCGGTCCGAAATACGGTAAACAGATGAAGTCAATCGCTGGAATAGTTGCTGGATTTTCACAAGACGACATCGCGGCGATTGAGCAAAATAAGGGTTGGTCGGGAAGCATCGAAGGAACGGAAATCAACTTGGATTTAGCTGATTTTGAAATCAATGCGCAAGACATTCCCGGTTGGTTAGTTGCAAGCGAAAGTGGACTGACTGTTGCCTTAGATATTACCATTTCTGAAAGTTTGAAATCAGAAGGAATTGCACGTGAAATCGTAAATAGAGTTCAAAACTTGCGAAAAGAAAGTGGTTTGGACGTTACAGATAGAATTGTACTAAGCATCGAAACAAGTGCTTTTGTTCAAGCAGCAACCCTTGCCAATAAGGACTATATTTGCGCGGAAGTATTAGCAAATTACATCGAATTTACTACTGTTTCAGCTGAGGCTTTATTAACAGATATTGAAGAAGTGGGTGATACAAAAATTGAGTTGGTTAAGATTTAGTTTATTATCAATCGGGTCGAGTTATAATTCAAAATTTTCTGACACTGTTAAAAGCAATTTTGACACTGTAAATGACACTGTATTTTCTTTGATTGAAAAAAACAAGCAAATAACCACAAAAGAAATAAGTGAAAAACTAAGTGTAAGTTTGAGTACTGTTAAGCGTAAACTAAATGTACTAAAACAGAACAGCAATCTTGAACGAATTGGGAGTGATAAAACAGGTTATTGGAGAATTAAGATTAAATAAATTTCTGAATGTTATTTATTTGCTTTAAGTATTTTAATACTATCACTTTTGGCGTTGATAATACAACCTTTTTCCTAGTTCAGATTCACTAAAAACAGGAGGACAAAGCTCGTTAGGGGTCGTGCAAAATGGAATATCTTTCACTTCGAAAAGTTTTTTAAAAGTGGTTTGTAATGCAGCCAATCCATATTGTCCAAAAACAGTATGACCACCTTCGTACATTTGCTCTTGGTATTCCTCAAATGTGGTGATGTAACCTGAATAGGAATTCGCATAAGGACATAAAATCACTTCTTTGCCTCCTTCTGTTGCATATAAATCCTCAATTCCTTTTTTCAATCTTCGACCAGCGGTGGTGGTAACTTCAAAAGGAATACTTGCCAGAACTACATTACCTATTTCAATAAATTGTACTGGTAATACTTGCGGCGACCAAGCTTGTTCTTCTAAAGCATTACGTTTAGCATATAATTTAAAAGTCGCAATCGTTGGGTCTACAAAATTCGGAATTGGAATTTTCTTCACCTCTTTAGCTCCCAGTAAACGTTTGTTGCCTGTTTCTAATGCAATTGCTTTTGGACCTTGTGCTTCGTATTTTCCGATTATTTTCTGAGATACTTCATCGCGTTTAATTCGTGCTTTTGTCAATTCGAAAGCTTTAAGTGTACGAATCCAAACTTTAGCAAATTTCACAACTGTTTTTGGTGCGGCAGGGCCATCCATTAAAGCACCACCCAACATATCCATTCCAATACAAGAGGGGCTCGTTTTTTTAACGTCGGAAGTATGCGTGTAAAGTGTGTCAATCAATAAATTGGAAAAATCAAAATAACGTAAAACACTGTGAATTTTACTTTCTGAGACAACTTGTTGATTTTCAGACTCAATCAATTCTAAAGCTTTCTTAAATTGCAATTGTCCGTTATATTTGGCACTTTCAATATCGTCGGGAAACTTTCCTTCCCAATAACCTCTTTGCCAATGGCGTTTTGGATTAAAAACAAATTTTGGGGTAACATCACCCGCGGTTCCTTGTGCAAAAGCTCCAACGTAACTTGGATTAAGTTTTAGATAATGTTTTTCCAGATAAGTCGCTGCGTAACCTTTGTTATCAGCGTTGATAGCAGTAATATCATTTGAAATGTTGGTTGCGTGCACCCCAAACCAATTTAAAGAACCTAATGGTAAATCATTCTCCCCTTTAAATTGCAACAAGGTCATTTCACGATTTACAGCTTTATTACGCTCAGAATGTGGCAATGGAATTATATCTTCGTTACGATTATAAGCAGGCAAGGAACGATTAAAAGCAACTTCCCAATCTTCCGGAAAGAAACCTTTACTTAAAGAAATAGAACAAGGAACGATTTTTTGATTGGCTTTTATAATTGACTGAGCAATTTGCCAACCTAACCAATCAAAAATTTCAGGGATAAATCCAGGCACAGACATGTTGTAAGACGCATAATGACAATAACCTGCTGGTCCACAATGCGTGTGTTGCGCCATAATTAACACGTTTTCCTCGTTGAATTCGTGCGTTGCATCGTCTTTTTGTAATAAATCAACAACAGCACTTTTCAATTCTGAAGGAATAAAGCACAATTCACATTCAACAATCGCTACTTTGTTACTGTTTTTATCTTTCAACACAAACGAGCGAGCATGAAGTTTTGTTTCCACGCGTTCCGAAACATTAAAAGCCATACTGTAGCCTAACATTCCGCCTCCTTTTTTATAAATAGTAATGTCTGTTTTATCCAAGCCAACACTAAAATTATTTTCTTGTGAATAGACTGAAATTGAAGTCAATACAAGAATTAAAAAAGAAACAAGTCGCAACATATTTTTTTGGAGAAAATGAACATTATAAATTTAACAATTAAAAATCGTGCTTTCCAATAACAAGTCGGATTTATTTTCATATTT
>JBILOX010000073.1:0-4491 GCA_044374225.1 Crocinitomicaceae bacterium
TCCTCCAGTATTATTCGGAAATAAGAATTCAGGATTTTGTACAGAACTTGTTTCTACGGAAGGTGGGACATTGAACGTCCAATTCCATGAACTTATCTCACCCGAAGATTGATCTGTAAAAGATACCTGAGGATTATCAACTTGAACAATTGTTGGAGATGCCGAAAATCCAGCTTCTGGAGTTGGAAGAGAAATCAATGCATTTGAAATGAGCGTGTCATATACGCAGCCAAGTGAATTGGTCAATTGAAGTTCAATGGAATACGTTCCCGGTTGATTAGGGGTGAAAATAAACGTTTCATCACTTGAATATACTATATTGTTAATCAGCCACGTTTGACTCGTAAATGTATTTTGGTTGGTTTGATTGGTTAGTGTAAAAGATTCAGGCCAACAAATTACGATGTCTAGAAAAGATATTTGTGGATTGACCAACGGAGCTACTGTAATATCAAGGCATTGAGAAAGTGTGTCACCATTGGCATCTGTAACAATTAAACAGGCAGTTCCACTTGTTTGAGGTTGAAACGTAAATTGAGCATCATTGCTGACTACATTCCCATTAAACGACCATTGGTAAGAAAAAGGTGCTATGCCACCAGTATTAGTAAGTAAGGCGGGAGATACATTTTCACCGAAACAGACAGAAGTATCATTTGATATAGAAATCTGCCAATCTGGTATAGTCACAAATGGATTAGTGCAACAGGTTCCTCCATCGGATAAATCGTAGATTTCAGTTAGCCAACAATTGTATTGAGTATGATGAAATCGCAAATTACCGTTGAAAGTATTTAAGAAATAACCTACAACTTCATCGGGAGTATTTCCTCCTCCTGCATAATAAATAGTATCGCATTGTCCACTGACTCCAACCATTAAATTGCTTGTGTAAGCTTGACCATTTTGATGTTCAGGCCTATAATTCATTGTTGGAGCTGTCAAAATTTGTACAATGGAAGGATTTACACCGGTAATACTGGTTGTGAAATTTCCCAATCCACAGTTATTGTTGTTTTGATTGGAATTAAAACCTGCGTATAAGACTTCTGTGATGTTTCCTACAAACGGACCGTTGATATTTACAATTACTGGTTCATATGTACAAATTCCAATTTTTAGGTTGGGAATGTTTTGGTCGCAGTTGATATTAAGTGTTCCGCCGTCATAGTTAGAATAAATAACCACATTTCCATCCTGATTACAAATGGGAGAAGTGTTTACCACTGGTTGATTAGTGTTGTAAAGAAGATACCATTGATGTGTCATCCCTGACGGAGGCACACCTGCTGCACCATTGGTGGATGGAAATAAGCAGTTTGAGTTGGTATTTGTCCCAAATTGCTGCGGTACCCATGTTCCTCCATTATTTACTTGGATATTTTGAAAATCGGTAGGTGCATTTCCCGTTCCAATTCGAATCCCAACTTCAATGGGAGTCTGAGTGTTATTTACCGAATTAAAATCACCGTAAATAAAATCAATTGTAGGCAAAATCCAAGTAGTAAAATTCAGTTTAGCCTGAAACGAAAACGACTCACCTTGCATGCCAATGCGTCTAACGTTCTTCCATTGAATGATGATGCTTGTTGGCACATTATTAAACCCATTTACAATTTGATAACTTATTCTTGCAGTATTATTTGCGCTTTCCAAATTGCCTGCAAACGGAGCAATAACGGGCATACCTTGAGGCTGTGAAATAGGGTTGTAATTGGTTGTACTGGCTGCCTGACCTAAAGTTACAAAACCATTGGTGCTAACAAAAAGGGTATTGTAAGCCTGCCCCCCTATGGTAAATGGAACAATTGGAATAGCACTGGAAACTTGATTATCAAAATTTTGTGTGAAAATTGGGGTATCTGATGTTAAATCGTTGTACGCATTAAGTTGCTGATTCGTATACTGAAACTCAAGTTGTTGAGACCAACAGAATCCAAACACCACAAAGAAAATTGACATTAAAATTATTTTCACATCACAAATTTTAATCTAAAACAAATAGATCAGACGATTGTTTATGTTAAATGTTGCTTTTATACAAATGTAAATAATGATTTTTCTTGCTCCACAGAAAGATCTTATACCAATTTACTTGTTAAATGACGCAATTGAAAATCTGTTTGGTATAATGCCGAGTTAGTTTTCAACGAGTATTCTATACGACAATTGAAAACAACTTCGGTATTATGTCTCCTTTTTGCATTCCCATTCGCTTTTGAAAGTAAACTTTCAACACTTCTGGAAATGCAAAAAGCCAGTCAAATTTGACTGGCTTTTCCTTGTAGAGAGGAGTATCGAATTATCGAACCTTGATGCTATTTTTGATAGGTCAAGACAAAGCCTGATATGGGAGGGGTAGGGTCAAATTGAATGTCTTGAGTTGGGCTATTTAGAAACCACTCCGACTCTTGAAAATAAATATATTAACGGTTTGCCTTTAGGTAACGTTTCTTAAAAGCTATTGGGAGTTGGTGTTTTTTCGTCCGCTATTTTAGGTATTCTTATTTTTTTCGGACTTATAATAATGTAATTTGTTTTCTTTCCACTGTCTTCTGCTTTCAACATTTCTTTTACTACTAAATCTTGCAAATCTCTTAATGCTGTGTCCGTCGAACATTTGGTTAGTTTGGCGTAAGTTGATGTTCGTAAAAACCCCACCTCTTTGCCGTAATTGTCATACAGATAATTGATTACAAGTCGTTGTCTGTCATTAATGTTTGTTACCTTGTGGTTGTCCCAAAAGTGTGCTTTGTCCAAAATGATTTCCAAATTTTGTTCACTTGCCATTAACGCTCTTTCAAAACAACCGAGAAACCATTCTAAATAGTGGGTGATGTCTGAAGTTCCTTTTTGTGATTTTTCAATAATACTATTATAGTGTTTATGTTCTTTGAATATTTGGTTTGATAAGCTGTAAAAACGAATTTTACTATTATCGCTTTTTGCTAAAAACATATCTAAAATTGCTCTCGCTATTCGACCGTTGCCGTCGTCAAAAGGGTGAATAGTAACAAACCAAAAGTGAGCAATGATCGATTTAAGAACTAAATCCAAACTTTTTTCACTATCCAACCAATTCAAAAACTGTTTCATTTCGTGTTGAACTCTGTCGGCTGATGGAGCTTCAAAATGTATTTTTTCTTTGCCGAAAACGCCTGAAACTACCTTCATTCCACCTGAACGATATTTTGCAACATCTATTTGCTGATAACCGCTAAAACCTGTTTGAAAAAGTGAATTATGCCAACCCAAAAGGCGTGTTTTTGTGAGTGGTTTATCGAAATTTTGTGTAGCATCTAAAATAACATCAACAATTCCTTCTATGTTTCGGGGTGTCTTTACAAAATCAGCATTTTCAATACCTAATTTTCGGGCTATAGATGAGCGAACGAGTTCAGGATTTAAAAATTCACCTTCAATTCTTGAAGTATCTAAAACCTCTAAAATAAGCGATTCCAAAGTGGCACGTTCTATAAAATCGAAACCTAAACTTTCCATACGACCCAATAAACGCCCTTGTAAATACCTTACAGAGGATAAGACAGGCGATAACTTGTCGCTGTCCCATACAAAGTTTGTCCAGTTTTCTCTTTCGTGTAAATACATAATTACCACTGCAAAATATGCGGTAAAAATAATGATTTTATACCGCAAAACAATTTTTTGCTTCTAAAATATTTCATTTCGGATGTACGTAAATGGGGCATAACAAGGAAGACTTAATTGCTTCGCAACTCTTTTTTATGCCTTAACCCTGGATCAAGACAAAAAATCGCGTAAAAAAACATGACTTTTTTACTGCTCCATAGAAAGATGTCATGATCCAAAGTAAACTTTCAGCGCTTCTGGAAATGCAAAAAGCCAGTCAAATTGACTGGCTTTTCCTTGTAGCGAGGGCCCGACTCGAACGGACGTCAGTCCGTCAGCAGACGGACTGATATGAGCCCGACAAACTTTTGTAATTAATGTTTATCAAATTCCATATTGAAGCTCTACCTCTACTTGTTTTTAACTGTTTTTCATGGAGCATAGCTTGTGTTTTTGTCTCATGAAAACTAACTAAAACAACAACCCAAGGTCTAAAGTGAACAGTAAAACCTTTTGAAGATAATTCATTGTGTGAATGAAATCGACTGATTAAATCGGATGTATATCCAATATAAATCTTCTCATATTTTGAAGAATATAATACGTAGGTCACGAACATAAATGGAAATTTTCACTTTAAGTTAGTGAAAAAGATAAAAACAATATGCAGATGTTTAAAATTATTAAACAAAAAAAGCCGTTGGAAATTCCAACGGCTTTTTAGTAGCGAGGGCCCGACTCGAACGGACGACCTTCGGGTTATGAGCCCGACGAGCTACCAACTGCTCCACCTCGCAATATATCTTTTTTTGCTCGACTCGAACTGACGTCCGTCTGCTGACGGATATGAGCCCGACGTTCGTCAACTGACGAACCACCTCGCAATATACCTTTTTTTGC
>JBILOX010000021.1:0-50745 GCA_044374225.1 Crocinitomicaceae bacterium
ATTTGTGATACCAGTTTCAAATATCTCAGAATAAGCTAAACTTGAAAAATAGTATCTATCAAATATTATTTTATTTCCATTTTTTAATTCTTTCTTGATAATAAAAGAGTTATTAATAGCTTCTCCACAAAGGAAACTAAACCTTTCACTAGAGGTCACTTTTCCTTCTTCAAAATGTTTACTAACACTGTAAAATGGTTCACTCATACACTTAAACTTTTTATACCCAAATTCTTCGGATAACCAATTGCATATAGTTGATTTACCAACGCCATCAGGCCCTTCAACTACAATAAAAGGAGGAAGAGTTTTTTTATTCATTTTCAAGTATGTATTGTTTAATAAATTATCAAAGTTTATAAAATAGCGCATAATATTGATCAAAAAGGTTTCTCACCTCCAATAGTAATTCGTTTTAAAACCCTTCTAACATTTGAATCAAAAGGTGGTCTATAATGAATGGTGGCACGGTTATCCCAAAATACTAAATCATTATTCTCCCAATTATGTTCGTACTTGTAGTCAAGATTTATAATATGATTTTTAAGTTTATTAAATAATTCCACTCCATCATTAAACGATATATTTTCAAACTCGACTTCATAGGCAATATTCATATAAAGTATTTTTTCTTTAGTTAACGGATGTATTCTAACAATTGGATGAGGAAAGATATTACCAGGCGGAACATCAATTGTCCTATTAATATATTTTGCAACTACAGAGCCAAATGGTCTATAGAATGGGTTGTATGTTATGATTTTCAATTTATCTATAAATTCCTTAATAACGTTGTCTAGCTCATTATATGCCTGAACCATGTCATACCAAATTGTTGGGGCAGAATATTTATGAATATCAACGGCATAAAGCATAGAAGCCGCTGAGGGGCATTTTAGCCACTGATGGTCAGAATGTGGAAGAACTTCTTGAAAACCTAAATATGATTTTTCATATTCATCAGCTTGATTTCCAACAACAACTATTGAATCTAAAGAATCTTGGCTTCCTAGAACTGGAAAATTGTTATCAGGTGTAAATGGTGGTCCAAAATTTAATGCAAAATCACTTAATGCATTATCAGTAAGTTTTTGATTTTTAAATACGACTAACTTATATTTATTGATTAGATCTTGGATTTCATTAATTAGTGACGGAGATAAATCATTATTTAAATCAAAATCTGATACTGTTATACCGACTTCCTTATTATGCTCAGTTTTTTTTATTTTAATCATAGTTAATGGCATTCAAATTAATTATATTTAATAAATCGTCTTTAAATAAGTTATAAACCTATTATTCTAGTTTTTTTTTAAGAAATCCCAACCACCGAATACAACCTCAAAAATTCCTCCCAAACTTTTTTCTCTATCTCATCAACTTGCTTTGCTTCAATATTACTTTTCAATTCCAAACCAGCCATTTTAACAAATGACTTGAATGAAAACAATTCGTTTGAAGAAGACAATTCCGATAACATAAAAGAATAAGATGCAGGTGGTATTAACATGGATTCATTGAAACTAGAACCTCCCATTATTTCCATTACACTTTTCTCTGAAATTGAAATTTTACCAAACTCCTCTTGAAAACATGCCAAATAAAGTGATAAGTAATTATCAATGTTTGGAGTATTACTATTCGTCAAAAACCAGATCAATCGCTCCATTGAGTTTTTTGCCTGGATTAATCCCGTATCAATATTATTTGCGTTTGCGATTAGAAGAAGTTTTTTAACCGTTGCAGCATATTTTTTTGACACAACAGACAATTCATCAAAGTTCTCTTCGTCTTTATTGCTTTCGAAGCGCTTCATATCATCCCAAGATAAGGACCACGAATACATATTGGGGGTTGAATTTATTGCTTTTCGAATTTCGAGATCTTCGTAAAATCGCATGTGCTCTTTCGATGCGTGATAACGATACCCATCCAAATAAACGACCACTTCTTTGTAGGCCATTAATTCGTTTGAATCTTCTACTTGTTCGCCATTTCGCATAATTGATGAGCATTTTATCATAAAATCTGCTCTCGTATTTTTATCAATCCCATGAATTTCTCCTAAAGTTACTTGAGGTGTAATTGTAAGATATATTATATCCTCATTTTTGGGTAATCCAATTTGGTAACACGTTATTCCGTTGTCTTTAAATGATTTAAACGAGTATTTTTCATCGTCTTTGCGTTCTACGAATTTTTTCAAAGCCATCGGAAATTTCTTTTCCAATTCACTTTCTTCAATCATTCCACTTTCGGTAAGTGACGAAATCCCTTGACTTACTGGCTCCCAATCTTTTGCAGATAAAACAATCTTTGAAAACAAGTCTTCAGCTGCACTTCTACTTAATGACTGTCTAATGTATTGATTCGAATACGACAAAATACAGCGATAACAACCATCTTTCCCATCTGATTTGCAAGAACAAGTCCTAATTGTATCGTATGCTTGTGTAAGAAGTTGGGTGAATTCAGTCGTATCAAATAATTTTTGTAGATAACCTGTTCCACCTGGCACTGTATCATACATTACCAAGTACCTATCAAATCTTTCGTTTACAGCATTAAACTCTGAATAAAATTCAAAAGCAATGTGATCAGGATTTCCTTTGTAGTATTTTTTCAAACCCAACTCAAGACCTGCCTTGAACATTTCTTGTGTGGCTTCATTCTCAAACTCTTGGACTGGAAGTAATATTTTAATCGCCTCCGTTTGCATTTGCCGGTATAAATAAACTTCTTCAAAAACTGCAAGTGAATCCTTTTTATCTGAATAATCAATGTCTTTATGCTTGCAATAACCGTAGTGGAATTTTTTGTCAAATTGAAGAACCTCTCTTGGTTTCGGTGTCGATTTACCACAATTTTTACAAGTAACAAAACCGTGACGAGGAACATCTTCAATTTGATTAATCGTCAAATGATTTGATGTTTGTAGATTGATACCTAAATTTACTTTTGTGAGTTCAACATCCTTCACATACTCAATTCCAAAAGGAATGGATTTCATACCCCAGGTTCCTTCAATCGAATTAGGATTAAAGTTAAAATGCGTTGAAATCATATAATTCTTTTGATCTCGTTCATCTTTGGAATCTTTCAATGCCGAATTTTTGCTTGAATTAACTGATTTAACAGATTGCATTCGAGCAAATTTATGTTTATTCGATGCTGCATTCCATGATTCGTGACCGCATTTAGGACAAGTGCCTTTTTCTGTTACTTTAATTTCTTCTTCTAAATGGTCACAATTGGAACAAAAACGCATTGTAGCAAGACTTGATTTCTCTCCAAACCAATCATATGTATTGAGACCCGAGATTTCTAATTTATTCCCCTGACTGTAAAAGAAATTATCTGGCGCATATTCCTTCAAAGCTGATGAAGCAGAACGAACGATTTCATAACTTTTTGTTACTGGCTCTTGTTCCGCACCTTCTGGTTTAAAACCATACACTTGAGCATTCAATGTTACACCCGTTTCTGGAAAAGCATAATTTGGCAGCACACCTTCATTGGTTAAAAATTCAATGATTTGTCTGCCTTGAATGGACTTTTTTAATATCCAAATGCTCTTTTTCTCTTGTTCAAGTATTTTGCGCTCATCATCTTCTTTTCCAAGATTCTTGTCTTTTATTACTGCCTCAATTTCTTTTTCTTTATCCAAAAGAAAGAATATTTCTTTTTTCAAATCCTCAAACACACCTCTCAGACGCTTTGCAAAAGAACTATCAAAATCGCCATCCAAAGACTTTCTTATGGAATCCTCGAGAGATTGATCTATTTCCCCCTTGTACAAACTGAAAAAACGATCAAGAATAGCAACATCTTTAACAATGAATGCCACCAATCGATTGACAAAAAAAGCAATGTCAGTTGTACTGTTGGCTATTAAATTTAAATCAGTGATGCGGTTTGGAATTTGGTTTGTCGCTGGGTTTGCCTTCGTCCAAGTGTCAAAACAATACGCTGTAAAATGTCTTGATAGAATATCTTTTGCGTTAAGAAAACAGCCTGGAGTATTAATATCTCCTTGCATCATTTCCATCGGTTCTTGATAGTAAAATAAATCGTGTGCTTTATTTTGAGCAAATGTCTCAATCAGTGCTGTCCCAGATGAACGACCTGCACGACCTATTCGTTGCAAAAAGTTTGAAGTAAGTGGCGGAACACTCGTATTGATTGCCGTATTTAAGGAGCCAATATCAATCCCCATTTCCAATGTAGAGGTTGCAACTAATACATTGAGTGAATTGTAATTTGGCCTATTTTTAAAATCATCTTCTACATTTTCTCGAACTTGTCTTTCCAAGACGCCAGTATGTTCTGAAGCAAAAATACGTGGTGAATTATTTCTATTGTAAACCAAATTATAATAATTCAACTGCTTCTTTTCCGATGGCTTATATTCTCCTGTGCAACGATAATCCATGCAAACAGATCCATCCAATAGGTTATCAGTCGAATGAACTTGAACAGAAGAAGAGCATTGACGGCACTCAAAAGAAACAACTTTATTGCCAACCTTAATTTTGGACGGATTTATTGCGAAATTTTCACCCTCCTTAGATTCTTTGAAATTGAGTATATCAAGTGCAACTAATTGAATAAACAATTCCTCGTAAAAATCATTTATAAAGTAATTATAATCAGACGCCCAAGCGAAAGACTTTTTAAAGTAAGCGTGAAACCAATTCGTTGTTTTAGCATAGGTTGAATCCAACACATTTTTTGTTTTTCCATTAGTACAAACCAATTTGGGGATTCTTGAATTTCTCTCGAAATATGTTCTATTCAAAAAATGACGCGAATCACGAGACCAGTTTAAATTAAAGAATGACAAATCCTCTTGTCTAAACTTATTGAGGTAAGGATGATTCAATGCACCACGAATTCTCATACGATGCAATACTATATTTAAAAATTGAATGAATGTAGCTTCATCTACATTTTCCATCTGGTTTGACTTCATCCATTCCAACATCGCTGTATAAGTCATTTTCAAGTCGTCTGCATCAAATGAGACGGCAGAAGATCCGGTTTTTTCTAAAGTACGACCTATTTGAGCATTGTAACCAAATTCCGATAATACCTCCCAATAAACACGCAAATCAAATTCAGTTTCGAACTTTTTTGAGAATAATTTGGTTTGCTCATTCCGATACATTTCTACATCTGATTTCCCAATGTAATCCGAAGGAAAGAAACGCTGGAAATATGCATCCAATTGGCCATTTCCTGTTGGGTCAGCATGTGTTTTCCAATAATTGATAAAGGTTTCTGAAAGTGTATCTAAGTCTATAGGTGTCCCAATTTCATTTATGATTTTCTGGAGAGAAGAACGAAAGGTAAATCGATAATTTCTTGCTTGAACAAAACCTGCTTGATGCGCTGCATCTTGAACTCCATTGGTAAATTCTAAAACTTTACGGTATTGCTCTCCTCTTTTGTCCAAATCAGATGATAATACCTGACTTACAGAAACAGAATTTAATGTCGCAATTCTTGTCCCTATGATACTTAACGTATTTTGGGTGTTACACTCTGGGCAAACATGAATTGATTTTTGATCTTTTACTTTTCTATACCCTAAAACATGAAGATAATTAGGAGTGTCGGTATCTCTAAATTTAAGATCTACTTGATGGACATACGGTGCTATTCCTTCTCCGTCAAAATCCTCTACAGCTTTGTGTTTATCCGTCGCTGTATTTATGAAATAAGTATTTTTATGATTCGTAAAATAATGCTCATAAATATCATTGGAATCTCCCTCGAATTTATCTCGATTGTCATGTTTTATGGCCATCCATCCGCTAGCTCCACATTCTCTACAAAAGTAAGGTGGCAAGGCAACATTATCGTCTTCTAAGGATATTTTGTCCTTCCAAGTGAATGCTGGTTCCACTGAAAATTCACGAAGTAAACCACTTAATTCTCTTACCCAAATTTGTATCTGTAGGAATAGAAAAGGAATCTTTCCCTTTTCATCGATTTTCGCTTCTGCAATTAAGGCTAAAATGGAAGTTATTACCTCTTCTTTTGGGGAGTATCTATTTACCTCATCCATCAAAGGCAAGGAAGCATATCCTGGATTTATTGCATTCAATCGATCAATTAATTCTGTTATTGGAAGAATGGATTTAGAACATATATCGCATAAGTCTTTTACGATTTTCAATTGCTTCAATTGATCTGCAAGGTCATTTGGTTGAATATCTTCTGGTAATTGCCAAAGTTTCTTTTGACGGATAATATAATCGAGGTAGTTTTCATTGATACCCAATCGACTTTGCTGTAATCCAACAATTCGAGGAATAAATGTATCCAATTGGGTATCTGGAATCGTAAAAAATTGATCCGCACTTAATCGATGTTCAACAATTACTGAATCTACATCAAACGTTTCTCCAAATACACTCGATGCATATTCTGTCAGTAAGCGCACCGAATCTGCCCCTTTACCAATTGTTGCTGAAGTTCCAACTGGACATAATTGTCCTTGTGGAATATTCAATTTAAGTTTCAAACGACGTATTAAGTTCGCTACATCTGTTCCTTGAGCACCATCATAGGTATGCAATTCATCCAGAACCAAAAACTGCAATAAAGAAGGGTCATCAAAATTGAATTTCCATAAATTGTGAAATTGATGGCGCAACAACCCATAATCCAACATTTTAAAGTTGGTTAGTAAAATGTCTGGTGGATTCGTTAAAATTTCATCCCTATTTTCAATGATATGGGAGTCACCCATCGTTTTAGGGAATTTTGACTTGTCTTTTCCTTCACCAATAAACAGCCCAGCAGTTACATTATCCTTCAACAATGGATCATTGTAAATAATTTCAGCCAAACGTTTGGCTTGATCGGTAGCAAGGGCATTCATCGGATAAAGAATGATTACTTTAATCCCTGCTTTCCCTTTATTCTTATAGCAATAATCCAAAATTGGATAGAGGAAGGATTCTGTTTTTCCAGAACCTGTACCAGTTGTCAATAAGGTAGGTTCTGGTTTGTGCCCATTTTCAGACGTGAGACGTTGGAAGGCTTGAAACTGATGTTTGTACGGCGATAATTTTGGTTTTATTTGAAGCGGAATTTCCTCTCCACCCGTTTCCGTTTCAAAGGGTAATTTCAATGAAATATAAGGACCTTTGAAAATCCCATCTTTAGGACTTTCAATAAAGTCGTAAAACGCCTTCGAAACAGCCTTTTCTTTAAAATCAAAGGTTGCTTTGAGGTACTCAATAATCGATTGTTTGACTTCGTATGCCTGTTGTAGTGGGAGCATTTATTGATTATAATTTTTGAAAAAATCTTCAAGTTTTTTTATTTCAGATTCTGAATCAAACATTAATTCTTTAAAAAATCGTTTGAGTTTAGTCTGTGCCATTATCATATCAAATGTAATTTCCATGCTTGGTTCGCTAAAATATGTTGACATTAAATCATGCCACAATTTTACCTTTTCCTTATTTTGGTATGAACTTTTTAAGAATTCAAGGAGAAACGGCTCAAAAATTTCAACTGTTAATGTAGTACTTTCCTCATCTTTAGATTGTTCAATAATAATTTCTGACTTTTGTACTATTGAGTCATCTGTTTCTGAAAATGTTAATTCTGGAGAACTAGAAGGATTGATTGTTTTTTTAATTTTCTTCACTCGTGTTTTGGATTCATTTCCTTTATTAAACTTTTCTACAGGAATAATAGAATCTTTCAACATATTATTTATTTCATCGTCCTTTTGTTCATTGGAAGCATCAATGATTTCTGACGTTTTATTCAATTCAGTTTCTTCGATTTCGTTATTATTATCTAACGCTTTATTGTCAGAATTTTGATATTCTGATGAGGGTTCTGAAACTTCAGTTCTTGTTTCTTGATGATCGGATCCTTCATTCTCATTTTTTGTTGAATCATCAGAATCCTTCAAATCTTGAACATTTACTTTTTCTGAATTATCGACTGGATCTAATTCAATATTGTCAGAATTTTGATATTCTGATGAGGGTTCTGAAACTTCAGCGCTTGTTTCTTGATGATCGGATCCTTCATTCTCATTTTTTGTTGAATCATCAGAATCCTTCAAATCTTGAACATTTACTTTTTCTGAATTATCGACTGGATCTAATTCAATAGTTTTTCCTATTTCTATTTCTTCATTCTTGTTCTCTGAAATATTTAGTGTGGAAGAAGTTTGTAATTCATTAACAGATATATGACTTTGAATTTCCATACTGATTCGTTCGTTCTCCAACTCTTTTTCGTGCTGCTTTTGTTTTTCAATTGCAGATTCAACTCTTTTACGATTTTCTGCTTCAGCATTTAATTTACTTCGGGTTGATTTGAGCAACGGAGCATTTGAAATTCTATGTAGTCCCTCATAGATACTCTCAATTGAATAAGTGAAGCCAAGCATTGCTAGAACAATGGCAGCACTTTGTTTATCATCATAAATTAGGTCTTCAATTTCATTATTTAATAACTCTAAATTATTGTCATGTTTATTGAGAAATGATTTAAAAGCAAGAAAGAAATAAGAGACCTTGAAAACATCGACCCTGCTGTATTCTTTTGAAATTATATCTACCATTTTCTCAATACTCGATTTTAGCTCAACATCTACAATTGAATTAAAATCGGAATATGATTTCAAATAGGAAGGACTGTTTATCTTGGATTTATATTTAATACTTGACTTATAAAAATGGCCATTGGTGAAAACCTCCTCCGCTTTGCCCAAGTATTTTATTGCAATTACTCCTATTTTACAGATGTGCTCTATGTTTCCTTCTGGAATGTATGATGGAGTCTTATTGTACGCAATTAGATGATCAAGAAAAGTATCAAATATTTGTGGCTTTACTTTATCAAGTAGGTTCTTTTCGACAGATGATTCTATTGATAAAATTGTACCCTTTTTTATATATTGACCCAAATCATAATGTTCAAGTAATTTTACAGCCGCTGCCTTTCTAAAATCCATTGAACGATTAATTTTTATTGCTTCAATTACATTTTCAAAAACAGGTTGTTCTAATATAAAATCCTCGCTGATTTTTCCATCAAGAAGTTTAAGCCCGATATCCGTAAGTGGATAAATACATTGAATTGACTCAAATGAAATCAGAATGCCATTTTGAATATTCATTTTGCTCTTATCTATTTCTAGTAAGATGATTTCATGGTCTTGCTCAAACAAAGGCATCGCTTTATCAAATAATTCAATCAATCTATTTAAATCATTGGTAAGCATACCTTTTATGGTATCTGTTGACTTGTCAATTAGTTGGTTAACATCAACCCTAATTTGACTGTACTTATATAAATAAGTGAACTTGGTTCTTTCTATCGCTAATATCATGATGTTAATTTTTAAAATATTACTTCAGTACTATCATTACTTGAAATTTGTTTTGGTTTAATACCGACCAAAAACTTATGTAACGAAGAGTAAAGCGAACCTGTATAACTAATAAACAAACCAGACTTGGATCGCGAGAGGGCTACTAAAAGCAAAGAATTTATATTTGAATGAATATACATATCATCATTTGCCATTGGCAAATACACATAATCAAAATCTAAACCTTTCGCACTATGATAGGTCATTAAAACCACTTTGTTTTCTCTATCAGCATCACTTAGAGACCCATAATTATTGCCGACGTACATTATTGGAACTCCCTTATTTTTTAAAAAAAGATTCAATGCTTCATAATCAGGTTTTCTATCTTTTCCATCTACTCTTTGCCATGGTTCAATTTTTTCAATTCGTAAAACGGTATTTACAAACTCCATAATTGCATCATGACCACTAATAAGCACTGCACTTACCTCAGCAGTTCGCAATGTATTGGTTTGTTTTATTTCATCCCAACAATACTTAATTTCTTGTTCGTTATCTTGTGAATTAGATTGATAAAGTTTAATTTCCGTATCAACCCTTGCAATATTGGGCATGTCATTTAGCATTGAAGGAAATACATTTTTTAGCACCTTCAATACAGATTCTGTTAATCTGTAAATGACTCCTAATTTTTTTTCTATCGGAACAATAGAATCTTGAATTTCTTTTGATGTTGCTGGCCTTTGGTCCCAAATCGGAACGCTATTATATATGGATTGCTCTGCATCACCAGCAATAATTAAATGCTTGCATACAGATTTTATAGATTGAATAAATTCTAATGGTAAATCTTGAACTTCATCACAAAATATCGCATCATAATTAGCCATTCCTTTTTCAATTCTATATTTTAATTGATAGATTGTAAGTACCGGTATGTTTTTACCATTTAGCTTAGGAATTTGCCTAAGTCCAGTTTCCAACAAATCCACAAGTGCTCTTGTAAATACAACTACGCAAACATTTGCTGTAGGCTTTTTTACTAAATAATCAGCAAGTGAGTGAAGCAGCAAGACAGACTTTCCACTTCCTGCATGTCCCTTAATCCAAATTGGCTTGTTATTAATTTTACCAATTTCATCTATTAAGTCAACTTGATCTATACCCAATTTATCTTCGGTTATCATCCATTTCATAATTTCTATTTTATTTTAATTAATTTGTTTTGTAATTTTTTGAAACTCTCCGTTGCTTCCTTTTCATAATTCGATCCAACTATTTCACACCTCAATTCTTGATCAGGAGCAATGTAGAAAATCAACTTTGAGATGGATACATTAGCTGGAAGCATAAAATATTTTCTGTAATCTTCATTTTCTTTTGAATAACATTCTATGGCAAAAGAATCATTTGATACTGGCTCATCAATGAAAACTTCTATATCAGTAGAAGGAATGCTGATTCCATTCTCAAAAAGGACAACAGATTTATTGAACCCTTTTAAGTATAAATCATGTCCCAAGATTGGTGTTATTATGTTTTTACCAAACGAGTTGAGCACAAATGATTGAATGGCAACACCTCTTGAAACTTGTTCTTGAATATTGTCTGAAATAAACAATTCTGAACCCTTAAAATAATTTGCTACAAAATTTTTAATATATGGATTTCTACCACCACCGCCTGTCACTATTATCTTATCAATCATAGACAAAGTTAGCCCTGCATTTTCAATCGACCTATCTAATGTGTCTTTTACACCATCATTAACAGATGAACCAAGCCAATAGGACATCATTAGATTGTTGAATGTTTTAAAAGACAATTCAATAGAGTTTATTCCCATTGCATTTAGATTTGCAGAGGGTGGGATAACTCTTAACTCATTTGACTTACTTAATGTTGGCAATGCAAAATGTGTTACAGCATCAACAATTATGTCCCTACAAATCTTTATTTTCAGTTTTTCACAAAGGCTTACTAGTTCAATTTTTAGCAAATCATTTATATTTTCGTTAATGTTGAATTCTTGAATAATTTCCTCAGCCATTAACTCATCAATTAAATTGCCACCAATATTCCCAAGTCGAACTACTGAAAGTAATTTTGAAGTAAAACCATCGTCTCCTTTTTCTGCACGCAAAATAGAGACATCTACTGTACCTGCGCCTAAATCCAATACTAAAATATTCTTTGGCTCATTACTTTGAACGAATATATTTTGTTCATAAATGTAATTTATAAGTGCTGCATTAGGCTCTTCAATAAACGGTGTGTCTTCACATTCGATACCTGCGTTTAGTAGGCATGACCTTAACGTTTGCTTTTCTTTAGAAGGAAAACCTGCAGGAATGCTTATTGAATATTCTACTTCAATTGGTAGTTTATTGTCTTCTAAATATTGAAATATTTCTCTTTTTATATAGGAGAAAAAGAGGGTAAGAGCCTCAGTAGCATTAGAAATTTTAAAATTTGGATTTTGTGCTAAATCAGAGTGAGTATATTCTATTTCTTCTAACTTGCCTAAGTTTTGTTTGAAGGAGTGCCATGTATTTTTGCCATATTCTAGATACGGTTTATGGTCAGCTGCATGAATACCAACCAAAAGTCTATTGCCATTAACAAAAGACATAACAGAAGGCACTAAAGGGTTGCTGGTTACCGAGCCAGAATGATCTTTTTGCTTTATTGGTATTGGTTTAATTTTTATTTCACCATCAACTAGTTGGGCTGTACTAATTACTGTTGATGAAGTACCAAAATCAATTCCAATAAATATCTTTTTATGAATAAAATCGTTTGCATCAAGATTTTTGAAATCTAAAGGTTTATATAAGGCAGCAAAACCAAGTTCTTGATAATCTATTGGCTCTTCTGTAACGCCTTTAGAAAGAATAGAATAGTCATAGCTGATATTTTTACGAGGTATTAACCCATCTGTACCAACTAATAAGTTTTGAGCAATAATTGGTGACGGTCTATGATGAACCGATATAAGTGACCTTGAACTTGAAGAAAGTGTTGACCTTAAAAACTTCGGTGCAAAGGTGCTTACTAAATATGCCTCTAGATCATTCATAATTGGCCTTGCTACCGAAGTCATATCAGACATTAGTAAAAAAGCATCACTAGTTAAATATTCAAAAAGTGCTTTTATATTGGTTGTTAAAGATGGAAGGTCAACTTTCGCTATTTCATTTAAACAATTTTGAATCACAAGTAAGTCACTTTTTTCAATTATTGGCTTTGACTTATTTATATTAGCAGTTGATGTTAAATCAAAAGAAATGGATTTCCAATGAATTTGAGTTTTTCCTTTGTTTAAAGAACTAATAAGATTTTCAATAACTATTGAATGACTATAATCCCAGGTAGAAGCGTTTATATCTAAAATAGTAATATGGATTGTTTCAACATCATTACAATTATTAAGAATATACTTAATTGCTCCATAGGCTTCAGATCCAGGCCCTCCGCCAATAAAGGTTAAAAACACTTCCTTTTTGCCTTTAAATATATCTGGAACTTCTTCGATAAATATTTTATATATCAGTTGATAATAATGTGGTAAATACGTTGCTAAATATGCCGCTTGAATATCAGTGATCTCGTAAGGGACAAAAACAGGATTATTTCTGTACGCTACCCTCAAAGACTTTACTGATTTTTTCAGCGAATTAAGGTATGATTCGATACTCTGACCAGATGATAATTTTGAAGATATACCTTCTACTATTGCAGTATATACATCCATTACTTACAGTTTAATCGTTCTAAATGTCAAATTAATTCTCGCCTCTTTGATAGTTTTCTGAACTGGAATTTGATGCAACCAATGATGTTGAAGTTCTCCAGTCATAATTACCAAGGAACCTGGAGTCAAATCTAATCTCATTTTCAATTCTGGGTTATCCTTATGTTTCAAGTCGAAGAAGCGTGTTGCACCAAGGCTCAATGAAGCAATAGTTGGATTTCTACCCAATCCCTTTTCATCATCTGCGTGCCAACTTACCTTATCATTGCCATCTCTATAAAGATTCAGTAGAACGCTATTGAAATCCTCTTCTGGTATAAAGGATTCAATGTCTTTTTTGATATCCAATAATTCTTTTGTCCAAGGATCTGGATTGCAACTAATACCCGAATAAGTATAATTAAACCCTTCATAACCATACCATGCTGTTTTACGAGGCACTGGAAAGGTCTTACCATAAAAGGTAATCTCTTCTTGTTTCCAGTTAATTGTATCTTTTAGGGCTTTATAATACCTATTTGCATCATCCTGTGACATAAAATTTCGCATAATCCAAACTTCACCGTCTTGTAAACTGTGTTTTTCAAATTCTCTTGGAGCCTGTTGCTCTATTTCGCTGAATAAATCCATATTTTTAATTTCTATTTTCTACTTAATTTACTAAGTAAGGATTGCCACATTCAACCAACTCTTTTTTGAATTTTTTTACGAATTCTTTTACCTTTTTTAAATTAGTTCCTTTGGAATATTTTTCTTGATGAAAAAGATCTTTTTGACCATGACACAATACACATAAACATTTCAGATTATTTTCATTTAAATTGCTTAATTCCCATGCAATAATATGGTCCACTTCAATAAAACGCTTATCTGTTCCTTTTAAAATAGAGCCATTGAATGTGCAATTCTCACATTGATAATTTTTATAAATTTTATACAATTTAGCCATTCGATTCCAATCTAAAGGTCTGTTGCTAGAGTCTAATTTAATTTCACCTTTATCTAATTTAAGATTATATTTTATTAATTCTTCATGAAATCCATTCGTGGTTGTATAGATTTGATTTTTTGTCTGTTTTTTACAATGATAACATAATTTCAAGTCAATACCCCTGTGGACTTCTTGCGTTTGTCTGTCTAAAACATCAACATTTTTGGTATTGTAAAAGTCATATTTTGAATCGAACATACCATTTTGTTTAAACTGTGCTATGGTAGAACATTCGACAGTATGAAAACTCGGATATTTATTTAGATCTGTAATGTTATAATCTTTCATAGATAGATAACCTAGATGTTTAACCCCCTCAATAACTAAGTAAATTCCATCAGCTTCATAGCTAATATTCCCTTTTCTTTCTTCTGAAGTAAAATCCTTTTTCTCAATTACAACAAAATTCTTACGTTTCTTTATAACATAGTTTTTATTTACTAAGTAATTTTTTAAATGCCCAAAATCATATATACTTTGTTTCATTTGAGTTTATTTGATATTTTTAATTACTTCCTCTATTAATTCCTCACTTCTGGTTAAAATCTTGAATTCTACTCTTCTTGAATTAGTTCTATTAATTTCTTTTTTTGAAAATAATGCAAGTTCTTTATTGCTATCCAACATTCTTCCATATGATAATCCATTTGCTGTTAACCAATATTTCAACATTAATTCATCAGTTGTACTGAGTCCTTTGTAAACTGGTAATGATCTTAAAAAGGCCAGTACATTTCTCGCTCTATCTTGAGATAATTGAATATTATCTATGTAAGAATCATCTGTTACACCGATTGGAACATCATCAGTATGTCCTTCAATTCTAATTTCTGAAATACTCTTTCTGTATTTTTTCTGAGTAATTATTTTAATATATTTTGGAAGAAATTCAGTTAAAATTGCTTTAAATTCATCCGTTAACTCAGATTTTCCAGATGGAAACAAAACTTCAGGATTTGTAAATTGAATGGATAAATCTTTATTCAATTCAATTTTCCACTTTTTCATATCCTTATCAAAATTTGCACTCAATTCATCATACAATTGTTTTTTTGTATTCTGATATTCCGATAAAATTAATTGCTCTTTTTCTTGTTGATCATTTACCAATGCCATATAAGACAGAGATATTAGTAAAAACACAATCATTAAAAGTGTCATTAAATCTGCATATGAGATCCAAAAACTATCCTTCTTGCTCATCTTTTTCTCTTTCAATTAATGTGACAATATAACTATCCAAATTTTCAAGTGTAATTGATAATCTCTCGTAAAACTCTGCATTTAAATTTTCAACATTATCATTGAAGGTAGATGTTGTTTCTTTAATAATGTTAACTGAAGTTTGCATTTCTTTTCGATACGAATCCCATACTCCGCTATTAAAATCTTTGAATTCCTCTAATTTTGTAATTAATATTTCAACACCTTGTTTAAACTCATACTCGTTTACCACCCACTTATTAAGTTTTGAGGCAGTTTCTTCGTAAAGTATGGTTGATTTTTCAACCAATTCAACTGTATTTGATAATTTAGTAGTAATGGAAATAAATTTATCATCATCTATAATAATTTTATTCAATTGCTCAACAATTTCTTTAAGTTTACTATCATCTGAAACCAACTGTTTTGTGTTTTCTGCCACCTCTTTCAAAACAATAGATGAATGAGAAAACAATTCTGTTGTTTCTTTAAAATGAGCGGTTAAAGAATTTATGTTTACCTTATTTTCTTGTTGCCAATTATTTAGACTTTCAACACTCTGGTTTAATTGCGCAAAATTTTCTTGAACAAGTTTATTTATTAGCCCTGACATTTGTTCATTGAATTGTTTGGTCGCTTTATCCATCATTTCAACTAACCCTTTGGTATTATTCTCTTGCAAGAGAATAATGAACTCATTGAACTTTGTTTCAAATAGTTGATTATTTGCGTTGTTTGCTACCAGAATGTTTTCACTCACTTCTATGAGTTTAGCATTAGAAGTTTTTACCTCCACCTGTATCGTTTCAAAACCATAATTCATTTTTGATACTACAGACTCACTACTTTTTACAAAAATGCTATTGGTTTCTGATTGCACTTTTTGAACATTTTCAAAACCATCATTGAGTTTAGTAACAATAGCATTTCCCGTTTCTGTGAAAACCGTATTAGTTTCTAATTGTGCTTTCTGCAATTCCGTCAATCCTTCATTGATTTGGCTTACAATCGCTTGACTGTTTTCTGTAAATACAGCATTTGTTTCCGATTGTATGGTTTGAACATTTTCAAAACCTTCATTGAGTTTAGCAACAATTGCTTGTCCCGTTTCTTTATATACCGTATTTGTTTCTGTTTGTGCTTTTTGTAGCTCCGTTAAACCATCATTTATCTGTTTAACAATTACTTGACTTTGTTCAGTAACAACAATATTTGTTTCTGATTGGACTGATTGGACATTTGCAAATCCGTCATTAAGCTGATTAACAATGGCATGTCCAGTTTCTGTAAAGACCGTGTTTGCTTCTGTTTGGGCTTTTTGTAATTCTGTCAAACCATCATTGATCTGGCTAACAATCGCTTGACTTTTTTCGGAGACAATAATATTCGTTTCTGATTGAATTGATTGAACATTTGTAAACCCTTCATTTAACTGATTAACAATTGCTTTACTATTCTCAATAAAAACAGAGTTTGTTTCTTTTTGAGACTGATCCAATTCACTAAGTCCTTGATTTATTTGCGTAACTATAGCCTCGCTTTTTTCTGCAAATACTTTATTTGTTTCAGCTTGAACGGTTTGAACATTTGTGAGCCCTTCATTAATTTGATTAACAATTGCTTGGCTATTTTCTGTAAATACAGAATTTGTTTCAGTTTGTGATTTTTGTAATTCAGCTAAACCTTCATTTATATGTTTAACAATAACTTGGCTTTTTTCGACTACAACAATATTTGTTTCTGATTGAACAGATTGAACATTTTCAAATCCCTGATTAAGTCGATTGACAATGGACTGACTATTTTCTTTAAATACTTTATTTAAATCTTTTTGGACTTCCTGAAGTTGAGAAAAACCACTTTGTATATTTTCCGTTAAGCTTTTTTGATTGTTTTGAAGACCATTCATAACCTCTAAAAGTCGTTCATTCTGATCTTGTAAATATCTAAATTGTTCATCAGTGTTAGATTTATCTTTATTTAATTTTTCTAATGTTGAATAAACATTTTTGATAAGCTCTATTGGATTATCGGAAGGTTCTGAATTGTTTTCAATTGTAAATATTTCAATTTTATTTTTCCAGTACTCTATTACTTTTTGAAATATCAATAATAACCCCAGCCCTATAGCTGTTGCAATAAACGAGAATTTAATTCCTCCCAATAAATCTTTGATACTCGTTTTTATTTCATCTTCATTAAAATGCCACAAACCAATTATGATTCCTATAGATGTGAGTAAAATACCGATAGTTGGGAAAATAGATGGTATCGATTCAAAAATATGGTCATTTGTAAATAGGCTGTGTATCTTTTCTTTTTTATGCTTAACATATTTATTCATATAAATTAAAGCAGCAATACTAAATATCGTAAATATTCCAAATACCCAAAAAAACTCTGTTTTCATTCTACTTCCTTTTAATTTCTATTTTTTTTCAATCCTATTTCTCCTTAAACACCCCCTCAAAATACGCCCAAGCAACTTTATAATCTTCTACACGATCACATTTATCAAAAGGAGCGTAATACGTAACTACTTTTCCTTTGTATAACTCGCTTTTCTCGATGGTGTGCTCGTAGGTTTCGCCTTCTTTGTAATCTTTTATCGTATTCCATTCTGCTCGATCCAAACCAACTCCTGTTAAACCTTTAGAACACGTAAATACAATGTTTCCTTTTGTATCATACCAAGTATCGTCTTCGTTTTGCTGAAGCACTGGGAATTGTACGTTGTAAATGAGTATTAACTCCTCCAATGTCAAGCCCAAAGCCATCGCAGTTATGACATCTATCTCTACCAAGGCTTGTCTGCGCTCAAACCAATTGCGTAAGGGTGTTTCCCATTTCCATTCTTTGGTTAAACCACTAAATGGCTTTAACCGGGTATCGTTTTTACTCCAATTGTCTTGTTTGAAGGCTTCTTGAAAATTGCGCTCCCAAAGAGGAATATAGTATTTATTTAAACAATTCAGAATTAAAGTACGAACTGCTATTTGATTAACATATTGTATATTAATACCTAAAGGAAAGGTGTTGTAAACGGTTTGACTAATTTTTGGAACTGCTATAGATTTTAAAAAGAAGTCAATTACTATTGAAGAATTAATCCCACACAATTCTATTAATTCACTTTCGTTATTCAATACTATTGATGTAGCGGCTTGAATATGTGAGGCCCCTGGTGGGATAATTGCATTTTGCAAAGTTCTTTCTCCAGATTGATTTAAAAGTGATGTTCCAATGATCTTGTAAAAATCTATCCAATCTTTATTTCCATCAAACCCCTTTATTGTTTTGATATCTCCTTTGAAAGGTACGAAGTTTGTTCTTGGTAAATATTCCTCAATAATAAAGTTTGAATCAATGGTATCATAATGGCTTTTATCCGTACAAACCTCCTTGGGTGTTTTATATAGAGGGTTAGAAACATAAAACTGAGGTCCACTGTAAATTAACTCATTCTGAGTCAAATCCGGAATTTTTGTTTCTTTTTTAATCAATGATTTTTTTACATCGTTTGTTTCGTGCCAACATTCAATTATTTTCGAATTATAATCTCTTAATTTATTTTTAAAACTTGCGATTTTCCTAAACGCTGAAAATACCTTTTCGCTATGAACTGAAATTAATCTGGCATCACCTAATTCGTTCGAATTTGATAATTTCATTAAAGTTTCAATCTTGCTTTGTGTAAAATGAACAAGACGATCCATGTGCGGTAACGTGTTCCAACTAAAATTACCGTCTTTGTCTTTCACTTTTATTCCTCCAGACAAAATACCGTCACAATTAATAAAGCAACCATCAATAGTTAGAGGGGTAAACAAATTGTTTATTGAAACAAAGTTTATATCTCCCTTTTTTCCAGAATAAACATGGCAGCCATATTTTTCACGGTGTGCTACTTCTGCAAAGAGATTAAGAGCATTTTGAAATTGAAAATGAAATTTAAGTCTCGGATATATTTCATTTCTCAAATTTTTACCTTTAGTATCATCGTAAACACCTTCCGGATGGAGCAGTCCGATGAATCCTTTAGGATTTACTAAGTTGAATCCATTAACAATAACACATTTGTAAAGATTTGTTTGTTGCCCTTTTAATAATGGGTAATTTTGAAAACCATTCATGAATTCCGATGAGGATTCAATTTCAATATATTCATTGAAATAGTCATTTTTTTGAATTTCTACAGATAGATATTCATCTTGAAACTTCATTACTTGGGCAGCAGAGACCTTACGAATCATTAACTCTGGATATCGTTCGCTCATTAAACCTTTTTCTTCAAAAGTAAGTTTAAGCCAAGGGGGATTCCCATTAATAATATCAAACCCACCTCTTTCTTTAAACACCTCAACAAACTCCAATTGGTTATGAAAGAAACGGTGAGTTTCTGCCAAGAGTTTTACTTCTTGCAAGCGCTCTTTGTTATCAAATAAATCGCTTTGTTGTGTTTTTTCAATGATTTGTTGTTGAGCATATTCTTTAATAGAAGATTCTTCCATCACCAAAGTCAATTGGCTTTCTTGGCTGTAGGAAGAAACCACTTTTTGTTCCACTTTCGGTTTAGCGGTAAGATCTAAACTTAAAATGCTGGTAAGGTCATTGAGGTACTGCTGTCTACTTGGTAAAAAATCTGCTTTTCGCACATCCCAAAACCACAAACTGCACCAATAGTCCATCACCATTTTCAACTTGTAATAAGGTGCAGATTCGCGGTTACGTTTGTCATTCAAAAATTCTTTTTGCTCGTAATTAGAGAAACTCAATCCTCCTTGGAACTCCTCTTGTTTCGAGCCCCCCCAAATGTCATTTTTGTTCTTTGTGAGGTGATTCAGTTCCTTTTGAAATTGGTAATGTTCTTCCAGTAAGGCATCAATTCGCTCACAGATAGATTTCAAATGCTCAATTTCATCCCCGTTGTATGGTTTCAGCATGTCTGTTTTCCAATTGCTTACACCCGAAGCAAATGTTGGAAATTCGCTTTTTAACAAGGCAATTCCTGCACTCGGAACCATCCCTTTATCTGGCAACAAGAAATGGTAGATCTTGTCGTTTTTGCGTTTTATTTTATGCGCCCCAAATTCCAAAAGTGTAGGTTCTTTTTCCCACCATTTCTTTTTGAGGTCTTTTTCATCGTACACCTTAAACCATGCACCTACCACTGCATTCCCTACTGCCAATCGGTTGGCAAAGAAGGGTGTTTCCATGTCCTTATGAATCACATTCAACCACAAGGATAATTTCCCTAATTCAATAGCCGTTGGATTAATATCCACACCATAGGTATTATTGGTAGCAATGTAGGCCTTTACTTTTTGTAACTCCTCACGGAATTTCTCTGGGGAAATTTTCTGTTTTACTTCTTTTTGGCGGTAATTCAAATAAGCCTCTGCCAATTGGTTAATCAATTCATTGTGAAAAGCCCCTGCTCCCATTGCTGGTTCAAGCAACTTCAAATCCAACAAATCCAATGCTTGCATTTCACCGCTGTCTACTTTTTCCAAAATAGACTTGAGTGTATATTTCACGGTACATTGCGTCAAGACCTCTGGCGTGTAATAGGATGCCGATTTTTGGCGGTCTCGTCCACTCAAGCGGTACACAAATTTTCCTTTCGGAATAACTTGGTCGTTTCCATCATCACCCTTCAATACTTCATCGTTGTGGAAGTCGTCTCTGCGTGATCGTTTTACTAACAAGGTCCCATCTTGTGGACTTCCTTTCGGATGCACTTCTATGTAATCTTCTTCGGCATAAAATCCTCGATACGCCAACAAACTTTCATATACGCTCCCCAATTGGTTAATCCCCAAATTGGCATAAGAAATTCTACCTCGTGCTTTGTTGCGTTGTTTTTTCGAAAGCGATAACTGGCAAATTACATCTTGCCAAATGAAGTTTCGAAATTTCACCCCTTTCAAATGGTATAATTTCTTTTCACTGAATAGCGGTGAATCGATTTTACGGATTCTGAAACTTTTGTTCGAGCCATTTTCGCTCTCACGATAGCCAGCACTCAATAAATCGAACAAACGTTTCAACGAGTCATGGAAAAAATAACCATTTCTACTGTGGTCGGTAATCAATTGTGTCTGCTCTAAATCGCGCAACATTTCCAAGGAATAACCCTTTTGATACACATCATCAGAAATAGGTAAAATATCTAAATCTGTTCGAGATTCTGCATAGAAAATAAACAACAAACGATACACCATACTCAAGCAATCGTCTTTCATTTCGCGTTCAAAGGTATCGTCCGTTTCGTCGAACTCTTCTCTACTTATTTCCTTTTTGAAGTAAAGTGCTTCATTTGCCAAAGCCTCTACGGCATGGATAATTCCTTCTTTTAAATCTTTGGTTACTTCGTAGGCACTTTTATGACTGTCCTCTTCCAGTTGTCCCATAAGCACCATTTCACTATCTGGGGCTAACATTTCCTTGGAAAGTAACAAGTAGAAAAGAGAGTAATACCTTCGATCGATAGTTCCTTCTACAAACAATTCTTCTAAATCGAATTGCAAATAAGAGCCTTTAAACCATTTCTCGACATCAATCAAAAAAACGATATTTCCAGCCAATAGCAAGATAAATTGTGGTCTGTCTTTTTGATCAATCAAACACAACTCATTGATGGCTTTATTGATAATAACTGGTGAAATTTTCAAATTATCAGCAACCTTAAACACATGACTCCATTGGCTTCGATGGTAGCGTTGTTCACTTGTCGAATGTTCTTCGGCTTCAATGTTGTATCGTTGCTCAAAGAGTCCATCAGGTTCTTCATCACCTTCTTTAATCAAAGGTTGCATTTCCATAATGAGCAAATGCAATTTATTTCCTCTGTACAATTTATGACGAACAGGCAGCACATCAAATTCAGAGAAATGAAATGGCTCATTGTATTGATGATTATCCCCATCATAGCCTAAAGCATTTAATAACAAAGTATGAAACTCGTGCGTTTCGAATATCTTGTCTTTGATCCGTAAACGACCTTCAATAATGGATTGCTTGTAGCGGTAGTATTTATCTTTTAATGGGGTAATGCGTTTTTGAAGTTCCTTCTGGTCATCAAAAGCATACCCTGATTTGTCGTGAACCTTTTTTACAAAATCCTCATCAAAATAATTTGAAGAGAAAAATTCGCCCGTATTGTCTATAAATTTTATCATTTTCTATGCATTAAAAAATACGGCCATCACTTTAATATATGCTTCTTGGTCAAGTGCCAACATGTCTTTCATAAACTGACTGGATCCATCAGCGATGTTATGAATTTCTTCTAACTGTCGCTCTTTTTTTGTTTTGGTAAAGATGGTTTCTGTGGCATCTTCAAAATTGAGTTCTAAATTTTTCAAAGAAGCCGATTTCCAGTTTGAAAGGTGATTTTCATAAGCAACAGACTTATCTAACATCACGTTACCCAGGCGTTTTTGCTCAGCCATCATCCAGTCATCTTGTGCAAAATCAATAACTTCCGTTAAACGACTGCTCAATTCTGTCAGTTCTGCACCAGAAATATCTTCCGTGTACAAGTCTTTATTCAGTTCAAAACGCTCCACAAAATCGGCAATAGAAATACATTCGGTCACTTTTTTACCATCGTGTCCAACCGCAAAGAAGTCAGAAATAACTGGCTGTCCAAGATTATTGGATACTTGTCCGTGTAAAATGTACCAAGCCGTTCCTTTTTCAAATTTCCCAGATAGTTTCGCCGCCAATGCTTGATCTTTCGGTACACTGGCTTCCAATTTGGTCATATGGTACTTAATCGTGGGATGCAAGTCATACAAAATTTGGAATGCTGCCCAATCTCCTTTTTTCTTGCGTGCTTCGTCAATGGCTTTTTGAACTTTGTTTTTATCCAAGGTCAAACGAAAGGCTTCACTTACTTTAGGTTTTGATTCTGGCGGCAAATCGTACAGAATAGCATCAAGTTCTTTGGTGTTCAGTAATTCCAAGTATTCGTCTTCATTGTCGATGGAATAATCTCTGCTTGAAATCAAACCAGCACTATCCAAATGCTTAAATAATTCACTGTAGTAAGTGAAATCATTTCGATACACCGTGGTAACTTCCTCCATTGGTTGCTCTGTAATGGTTGCGTCCGTGTTTTCACTTTCAGCAAATAATGAACTGAAATCCATTTTAGAAATATCTCCAATAAAATTTTCGTCTTTATTTTCAATGGCTGCAATGACAACGGCCTCTTCCTTATGCGAATCGTGTAATTTCATTACAGATCCGGCATCTCCTAAGGTTTTATAAACCTCTTCTTCCTTTTCCGTCAGTTTATTGATGATGTGTAAATCAGTTTTAATGTTTTCATCATCAGAATGAGCGACCAAGTAATAGATATTTGGTGTTTCTTTTTGACCGTAGCGGTCAATTCGTCCATTTCGTTGTTCCAGCGTAATCAATGACCAAGGAATATCGTAGTTCACCATTTGATGACAGTAGTAATGCAAATTTACCCCTTGAGAACCAGCATCAGAACACAATAGAATACGCACCTTGCTATCTTCTTTACCAAAATCTTCAATGATCGCTTGTTGTTCAATATCGCTATCACTTCCACTGAAAGATTGTACTACTTCATCTGCAAGATCGAAATCGCGTTTTAGGTTTTCTTCAAGGTATTTCAGTGTTGCAATGCGCTCGGCAAAAATCACAAAACGGTCGTGAGATTTCTTTCCAGACCATTTCATTTCTTCCAAAGTTGATTTCAACTTAGCATACTTGCTATCTTTACTGCTCGCAAGAATGGCTGTCAATAATTCTTGATGCTCCTCGAGAATTTCAATACTATCTTCATATCGATCTGATGAAGTCGCTAACTCTTTCACTTTCACCAAACGATTTTCAATGGATTGCAAGGCCGCAGCAGGCGAAGACATAAATGCTTTGAATATCATCACAGAAAAAAGAAAATCATCCTTTGCTTTTCCATCCTTTTTCAATGAACTAAGGGCTTTCATCTTTAATCCTTGTTGATAGGATAAAAAGGCTGATTCTTCCGCTGACAAGTCAGTTTTAAGTCGAATAATTTTACGCTCCTGGAAATTTTTACGAACCGTGGCATCGTCAATATCATTTTTGAAACGACGCACATAGTATGGTTCCACATCGGCTTTTAAGTAATTCCCGTTTTTCGGTATTGCCGTTGGTTCAATCATATTGATGATGTTGGCAAAACTCTCCTTTTTACCGTTATGCGGCGTGGCAGAAGTTAAGATGAGTGAATCACACCTTCCAGATAGAAATTGCGCCAAATCACCACGTTGACTGCTATTATTCGCAACGGTATGACATTCATCTATGATAATCACATCCCAGTGTGACTTTTCAATGTAATGTCTGAATTTGGCGTTGTTCTTTAGTGTATCAATCGACACAATAGTTTTATCGTAATAATCAAATGGATTCTTATTGGCCGGTAGTTGTGTTTTAATGCGTGCAATTCCTTCACTGTCCAATCTGACCAACGGGATTGCAAAACGATTCCAAAGTTCTTGTTGAAACTGACCTAAAATAGACTTTAAGGCCAATACCATAATACGTTTTCCTTTTCCACGTTTTAACATTTCCGCAAGGAAAATTCCAACTTCAATTGTTTTTCCTAATCCCACACCATCTGCGATCAAAAGGCGTTGTTTGGGTAATTGTAATGCTTTAAGCGTAGGAGTTAATTGGTAATCAGAAAGATTAAAGGCAGCTTTATCAGCTACAGTAATTTTATCTGAGAAAATAGTTGAATTACGAATGTGTGTCTCGATGTACAATTTCGTTTTTCGATACCCATTGTCTTGATCAGCAATGAATACCGTGTTAATTGGATTCACTGGTGTAATGTCGTCGTCAATTTTTGTGTCAAACGTAAATCGCTTACCTTTCACCAACTCACTAATTCCTTCAGTTTGCAAAATATGCGTACCATCAGAATTAGTAATGATATTTGTGATTAAAAAATCTTCACCTCTTGTGGAAATGCGCTGTCCTGTTGTTAAATTCATTTCACTTCAAGTTTATTTGATACCAACAAATCCTTCACATCCACCGCAAGCAAATCAGCTATTTCATATAGAATTTCTATCCGAGGTTGTTGCCTGTTTTGCACATAGGCATTCACCATATTGTAACTTTTACCAAGTTTATCTGCCAACCAACGCTGCGACCTTCCTTGATTTTCCAATACTTCCTTAATGCAATTCATGATTTTTTAAAAATTAAAAGTGAAAAGTACATAATAATATTCTATAAAAGTGTAAGTTTAATGAGATATATTATGTATTTTTCCAATCTAAATTTTGTTTCTGAAAAATTACTTCGACATACCAAATCTTACTATTGCCTGGGAGCGTACTATCAGAGATAGTAATCGTGATGTAAAAGACTATGCTGGTATTGAATTATTTGAGTCAAATATTGACAATAACCTACTTTATTTATCCGAACTTTTGATTGCAGGTAAATACAAGCCTTCAAGACCAGCGAAATTCTACGAGCCAAAAGCAACTGGAACGCAACGTGCAAAAACCATTCTTTGTATTGAAGATGCTATTGTTTACCAATGTATTTGCGATACAATTGCATACAGAGCATATGACACAACTGAAAAATACGAAAACTTCGTTTTTGGAAGTGTTTTAAACGAAGAAGTAAAACTAGGTGTTGATCTTTTGAATTTTGAAAATCCTCGTTTTTACTTTTTCGAATTGTGGATGTCAAAATGGAATCAATTTGCTGAATCAGTTAATGCAGAGGTTGATGACCGATCAATGACATATAAACTTGAGACTGACATCACTGGTTTTTTTGACTGTATTCCTCATAGCAAACTATTACAACTACTATATAAGAAATTTGATATTGACCCTACTGTGTTGGATTTATTTAGTGAGTGTCTGAACACATGGTCTGGAACTTCTGAATCAGCAACTCCTGGAGTTGGAATTCCGCAAGGACCCCAAGCATCATTTTTTATTGCCAATGTTTATTTGGGTGATATTGACGAAAAAATGGTAAGCAAAGGCTTGAGTTACTATCGCTATATGGATGACTTCAGAATTTATTCCTCAAGCGAGGATGAATTAATCGAAGTATTAGTTGAGATTGACAAGTTTCTAAAATCAAATGGTCTGAGCATTAATTCCAAAAAGACATTGATTGAGAAGTTGGATGAAGATCGAGAAAAAGAGAAAATCGATAATGCTGATATTATGGCCTATTTGGCAATAGCATTTGAAGAGGAAATCGAACCAAAAAACAATAAAGTTGATTCCGATTCTATCGATCAAATTGATTTAACTGAACAATTTGGCGGAGCAAGTCAAGGTGACTTTTATTTCAATCGAGACTTCGAATTTTCATCCGATAAGGAAGCAAAAGAATACTTAGAAAAGGAATTTGATGTACTTGACAAATTTATATGGAGTAAGATTAAAAAAGTAGGCGATTCCGTCGAATTTATCGATGAAGAAAATGTTACAAACGATCTTCGAAAACATCAAAAAGATTGGCTAAAAATTGGATTTGAATTCCGCAGTTTATTAACCTTATCGGAATCATTGGAACTTGATTACAACCCAAATCCAGCATACATCGATGTTTGGTTTTTATTGTCACGGAAATTTATTGCCAAAGCAAATCAGTTCAACTGGATTTTAGCCAAGTACGGGGCCAATTCATCTATTAAGGATAAACTATTCTACCATATAGAGAAATTTAGACTTTACGAGTGGATCCAGCACCAATTCATTGTCACTTTAGCCATCAGCCAGGAATTAACGACTGAAGAACTTCGGAACTGTTTTAAAAAACTTAAGGCAACAGATTCTTTGTATGTTAAATTGGCCTATTACAGATTATTAATCTTACAAGTCGAACAGAATCACCAACTTTATTCAACGGTGAAGAACAGTATTGAGTTAGAAACAAATACCTTTCTTAAAACCACCTTGCTTCATTATTATCATAAAAAGAATTTAGGGTTGTTAAGTAAGTATGATATTGCTAAAACTATAGGTCTATTATGAGTTGGAATAAGGATTATAGTGCAGAAAATAATGAGCAATCAAGTGCTCACCAACTTCGGATGCGCTCATTAATCGATGCAGAAGAACATCGAAGAGAGGCCTTTTTAAGACCATTAGAATATTTAGTGGAAGATATATGCGAATCAGGATTGAAAGTTTCTCTTAAAGGTGCAATAAATCATTTCAAATATCAGGACGCCAGCGAAGAGGCAAAGGCATGTTTAAACATTCAACTAAAATGTCGACAACTGGGTGGTTACAACTTGGTCAACTGGTTGCAGAAAATTATTGATTGTTTTTCTGATGTAGTAGTTGACCATATTCAACGAAACTTGAAAGAAACAATAATTACGAAACACCCAATATTAGGATACGAATTATCAGATGACCGAGCAGCTTTCACGCATTTGGAATTTGTCCACGCAATGCATGATTATAGATCAAAAATTGGCACCTATTTCAATGCTATTTATGAGGATTTGAACACCTCTAAACATCGACTAAAACGGGGTGACGATCTTAAAATCCGGAAGCAAAAAACAAACTTCTATTCCTTGAAAGATAGGGATATTAAATTTGCTAAAGATGCCCTTCTTAATCTACAAGAAGAATTTGCTACTGAGATAAAGGACTGTAAGTTAGGCTAAAGAATTAAATAATTTTCTAAAAAAACATATAAAATAATGTTACCAGATAAAAAGATCTTTTTCGACTCATATCCAAGTATTGACATAGATAAATTTGATTCTTCACAAATGAAATGGGAGGATCTGATAGAAATTTACGATGACTACAATTCTCTTCAGGATGAATTTCAAGAACGAGCATTGTCGATTTTTAAAAAGATACTAAATTTCAAAAAAAAGGTTAATTCCTGCAAATATCGGGTTAAAGATCCTGAACATTTGATTGAAAAAATCATTCGTAAGACTCAGGATGGCAATGAGTACATCACAAAAGATAATTATATCGACAGGATACAAGATGTCATTGGTATTCGTGCAATTCATTTGTATAAGGAAGATTGGGAAGAGTTGAATGATATGATCCTTCAAAAGTGGGAAAAGAATATAGTTTCTGGACCAATTGCACATATACGAAATGGAGATAGCCCAGAATTCATAAAAGCCGTTGAATCCAAGGGTGGAACAGTCAATATTCACAAATACAATTACCGATCAATACACTATATTATTTGTGAAACAGTTAATGGTAATAAATTCTATGCAGAACTGCAGATAAGATCCATTTTTGAAGAAGGATGGAGTGAAATAGATCATGATATTCGTTACCCATACCAAGTAGACAACCCTCTATATAATAATTACTTAAGTATTCTCAATAGATTAGCAGGTGCATCTGATGAAATGGCAACAATGCTAAAATTACTTGACAAGGATCAAAATGAGAAAGTCAACCAGATTAAGTCGCTACATCAATTGGTTGATGAAAAAATACTTGAAATTGAGACCCAAAAAGAACTTGATGATAAAAGGGTAGATGGTATTCAACTTATACTAAACCAGATTGTTAAACTTAATTTATCCAAAAATTCACAAGAAAGTTTGAGACAATCCTTACTAAAAATTCGTTCGAACGATATTGATCATAAAGATATTACACTGGTAGAAAACTCTTCATTTTGGATTAAACTTGGGAAATTTTTCCATAGGATTGGATTATTTTTTAGAAGGTTAAATAAGTAATTACCAACTGATCACTGCGAATCCAACGAGCAATCATCCTTTCCAAAATATTCTTTTATTCCGTATACCCTTTGACTGTCGCATGACCTGATAGATTTTTCAAAAGTGCCATTCTTGAACTGCAAGAAGAATTTGCCGTTGAAGCGGAAGGTTGTCGGATCTAAAAAGGTCTATTCTTGCACCTCTTTTATTTCCACTTTTTTTGACTGCCTTACCTTATAAATAATCCAGATTCCAAGCGCAATACTTCCAACGATGATTGCGTTTTTGAAAAACTGATTATTCGCTACTTTTGTCGCTTCCGGAACGAAACTATTGAACGCAGCAGCATTCAAGTGATTAAAATTAACGTGTGCCATAATTATTAGATTTGGTAAAAAATAAAATTTCCATCTTTCTGGTAAAAGCAATAAGATCCGAAACTATACATCTTTCCATTGTACCGATCATCCTTAATTGCGAGAGTAGGTAAATCAAATGGAAATGCCAATGATGCAAGCTGAACTTGGTGAATAACAAACTTGCCTTCTCTGTCAGGTTTGAATAATCCCATTATTATTCGGACTGCCTTTTTAATTTTTAAGTCCGCTCCTTTGGCCGCCTTGCTGACTAAACTTGTTTTACGGTTGTTATGTGCTTGTTTACATTCTGGCGAACAGTAAATCTGGTTCAAGCGACCATAAAATTTGCAGCTACACAAATCAAAACCGCAAACATGCAAGTATTTTCCTTCTTTGTATTCCATAACTTAGATTTCGACAAATATAAAAAATATTTCTTACATTAATGTAACAGATATTATTTTTCTCACTACATTTGAGCCATGAATAAAAAATTTGCAACATACACAAAGGGTATTGAGTTTCTCAATCAAAATGAAAATGAGCCATTGGATTTCATCCGAATCGCAAGATACAATAGAAAACAGGTAGATATCCCTGCAAGAATTCTTAACCATTGGGATAGAATGGAATTGCTATTAAATAGAAATCCGACAGGTGCAGTTTACACGTTTAGCTTAACAGAGACATTTTGGCTTAAGCTAATTCAAAAACTAAGAGCATACAATCTCCCACTTGATTTAATAAAGCAATTAAAGGACGAACTTTTGGCAAATCCTACCGCTGAAGAAGTTGGAATATTCAATGATAATACAGTGGATTATTTTATGTCAATAGACAATACCTTGACCCGAAAAGAAATTGAGAAATTATTCAAATCTTCTGAATTTATTGACTTTATGCATAAAATGAAACCTACACACCTTGAGAATATAATTATTGACCTAATTATTACAAGGTCGGACATCAAAATATTGATAAACGAAAATGGTGAGGTATTTTTCTTCAATGCTGAAAAATATAATCCAGACGAAGAATACAGAAAAAAACTGAATGAATTTTTAAGCAAAACCCATTTAAGTATTTCTTTATTTGACATAATTAAAGATCTTATAAAGTACCTTGGAGAGGATGAATGTTCAGACTTCCAAAACATATTATCCAAGGATGAAGCGATGGTACTTAAACTGCTGAAACAAGAGGATATCTCTAAAATCGAAATTACCTTTAATGATAAAAGCAAAAGACCCGAAACCATAAAGGTAACCAAGAATAGCAGTGTTTCGAACTTTAATAGAGTTCAAGACCTTATTTTAAGGAATGGCTATCAAGATATTTCGATTAAAACCCAGAAAGGAAAGGTTGTGCAATGCACAAATACCACCAAATATAAACTCGATTCCGAATAACCCGGATCAAATGAAAACAAGTAAAAATTACCTCAAAATGGAATTTGCGCACATCCAGAATGAAGGATGGAACAAACAAACGACGAAAAAAGAAAATTGATTATTGAGAAAATTAGTAGACTAAAAAAGATTTCCTTAGAGCAAGCAAAAGAATTTCTTGCAACATTGGAAACCTATTGCGAATTGATTATTAACTACACGTTGAAAAACCCAGATGAAAGACCATAAGAAAGACTTTGAAAAACTATTCGGACTTAAAACTAAGACGAATAATCGCAAAAAAGCAATTATCTACACACGTGTATCCACAAAAGAACAAGCAGACAACAATACAAGCTTGACGACTCAGAAGAAATTTTGTGAAGAGTATGCTATCAAAAATGGATATGAAATTGCAGAATATTTTGGTGGTACTTATGAATCAGCAAAAACAGATGAGCGAAAGGAGTTTCAGAAAATGATAAAATATGCAAGACAAAATTCAACAATTGGCTTCATATTAATCTATTCCTATGATAGATTTTCTCGATCTGGAGCAAATGCGTCCTACATTGCTGATGAATTAAAGAAACAAGGTATAACGCTTATAGCTGTTACTCAAAAAGTGGATACTTCCAATGCAGGTGGTATTATGCAACAAGATTTCTTTTTCTTGTTAAGCCGCTTCGATAATGAAATGCGCAGAGATAAAACAAAAACGGGGATGATGGAACTGTTAAGGAAAGGTTATTGGTTATGGACACCTCCAAGGGGTTATAAGAATCTAAACAAACATCACCGTGCAGTTGATTGGGATATAATTATAACCGATGAAGGTGAATTATTGCGAAAAGCATTCCAATGGAGAGTTAAGAACACGTTCAGTTCTGCTGAAATAGTTCGTAAATTGAATCTTTTAGGAATGAATATTAATGAAAAGAGATTACATTCCATTTTTAAAAATCCTTTTTATTGTGGGGTATTGATTACTAAAATGTTGCCAGATGAAGTTATTTTTGGTCAACATGAGGCTATTGTTTCCCAGGAGGACTTTATTAAAATAAACACCCCAGAAAGTAAAGTAGTCAGCAAGACTTACGAAACAATGTCAATTGATTTACCATTGAAAAAATCTCTATGCTGTCCAGAGTGTGGTAGCTTGATGACAGGTTTCTTTGTTAAAGCAAAAGGTCTATATTATTACAAGTGTCAGAACAAATGTCTTGGAGTAAATATCAGTGCTATTAAATTGCATCAAACCTTTGAAAGTCTGCTAAATGAATATCAGTTAGAATTAAATAAAGTAGATACAGAAGTACTCCCAGAAGTAATGCAAATGAAATTAGTCGAGTTATCAAAATCTGATATGAATGAAATCGCTGCGACTAAATCGAAACTTACCCAAATCCGAAAGGAACTAGATACCATAGAAGAACGATTTGCCATTGGTAAAATAGACAATGTGATATACACGAAGTTTAGCGAAAAACACAAGAACGAAATTTCAGAATTGGAGGAAAAACTATCGAACCCCAACCTGACGAGTTCTAACCTTGAAAAGTGTATTAAACATGGTATAAAAATCGCTCAAAAACTAAGTAAAATATGGGTTTCTGGTGATTTGTTCGACAAGCACAAATTACAACACCTCTTGTTTCCAGATGGATTTGCTTACGACAAGCAAAATGAGAGAGTTCTAACTTTTAGAACGAATGTATTTTTCGATTTAATCCGTTCATTTTCAACAGCTTTATCAGAAATAAAAAACGGAGATTCGATCAATATTGACCAAATCTCCGCTAGAGTGACCCCGGAGGGATTCTAACCCCCAACCCTCAGAGCCGAAATCTGATGCGCTATACAGTTGCGCCACGGAGCCAAAATTTATTTAAGGTTATTTTTTACTAACGCAATAATCAATAATAAACCTAAAATATAAAATTAAGAATCTTTTTGGATAAAACTATTTTGGTAACAAAGCCACCATCGCTTTATACTCATTTACAAATTTCCCATCAGCAGTACAACCTAACTCTATTTTGTTTGCTTGAAAATTTTCAATACGATTTCCCGGATCTGGATGTGTACTCATAAATTCTGGAGTTCTTGCGCTTCCCATTGACTGAATTTTCTCAAAGAAACTCGCACCACCAGCAGCGTTATAAGATGTTGGGCATAAATACTTAACGGAAAATAAATCCGCTTCTGTCTCGTGAATCCGTGAAAATTTCATCCCAATTAAAGCACTACTAACTTGTTTTACAAGATCACGGTCTCCAGCAACAATTTCCAACATCATCTGAATTCCATACATTTGTGTCATTTGTCGTGTGGAATGTCTTTTATCAGCATGCGCAATTTCATGTCCCATTATGCCTGCAAATTGATCTTCTGAATCTAAAAACTTCAAAATCCCTGTATAAACATAGATGTATCCACCTGGAGCGCAAAATGCATTCAAAGTTGAGTCGTCGTGAATGACACGTATACGCCAAGAAAAATCGTTTTTGTGTTCTACTTGCCCAGAATTTAAAATGTTGTCACGGACTTTGTAAACGTATTTGTAAACCGCAACATTTTTAGAAGAATCTAAAATCTTATATTTAGTTGGATCACTTTCGATTTCAGCAGCTACTTCTGAGCCGAATTTTCTGTCGTCAGCTATGGTAAATAAATTAATATTACCAGCATTTTTTGCTATGTCACAGGAATAAATAATACAAACTAATCCTAAGATTAAAACGAATGACTTTTTCATTTTGCTAACTAAAAACGGTAAAATTCACACCATCATAGGCTGCAAAAACAATTTTCGGATGCGATTCTTGCCAAAACATATTACCGTATTTATCTAAACCGATTGCGCCCGCAAAACCATCAAATTTTGCTAATTCAGAAAAGGTTTTGTCAAATGCTTTATCAATTGTGAAACCGTCTGTAACTCTTGTCGCGATGGACGAAGCTACTGCTGCACTAACGATATCTTCACCAACTCCTGTGCAACTTACCGCACAATCATCATTGGCATAATTTCCCGCAACTGTTGCTGAATCTGAAATGCGTCCAGGGATTTCAAAACCTTTTCCACCAGTAGATGTTGCTGCAGCTAATTTCCCTTCGTTATCTAACGCAACACAACCAACAGTTCCCAATCGTGATGCTGCTAATTTTGCTTCATATTCAGCTTTTCGTTCTGGAATTTCAGTAGAAAATGTTTCAATACCAATAGTTTTTGCGTATGCATTTGCACCTTCACCACCCAAAACGCGATCATCAACTGTGATAAGTTTTTCAGCCACACGAATTGGGTTTTTCACTTCTTGAATATTGATGACTCCACTAAATTTTTTAGTTGTCCCATCCATTAATGAAGCGCTCATACGTATAACGCCATCGTTTTGAATTTGCGAACCAATTCCAGCATTGAAAAGTGAATCGTTTTCCAATTGTTCCACTGCAAAAACAACCGTTTCAACAGCAGTATGTGTTTTCAAATACTCAAAAGAAGCTTTTGCGATGCGTTCCATCGCGTTTTGCTTGGCAACTTTTATTTCGTTCGATTGAGAAAATTCGCTGAAAAATCCGCCGTGAATTAATAGTTTCATTGTTATTATTTAGTGGTTATGAATGGTAAACTGATGTTCTTTCAATAAATAATTATCTCCCTTACTTAATACATGCACCACTAAATTTTTAATTGAAATAGGATCTCCGATATTTACATCGGTAATGTTTGTATCTGAAATATTACGTCCGTCAACAAGAATAACCAATCCAGAACCCAATGCTTCCATTGAATTTCCATCGGTAATTAGCAAACCTGTATCTTCTCCTAAACCAATTCCTAAGGTTTTTGGATTGCTTACAACCGCTTGAAACAAACGTCCGATTCTACCTCGTTGTACAAAATGTGTGTCTACCACAACATGATCAATCAAACCTAAACCGCTTGTAATTTTGATTTCACCTTTTAATAACGCTTCGTGACTAGAACCTTGATAAATCATACTTTTACTCGCACTTGCAGCACCAGCCGAAGTTCCAACGTAAATGAATTCTTCTTCTTGGTATTTTTGCAAAATCAAGTCGTGCATCGGCGTCCCACCAATGATTGACGTCAAACGCAATTGGTCGCCACCTGTAAAGAAGATTACATCTGCATTTTTGATACGATTATATGAATCATCAGAAAGTGCTTCTTCGCGTTTTTCAATGTTCAATACTTCCACATTTTCAGCCCCTAAATACTGAAATGCTTTAGCATATTCTGTCCCAACAACATTTGGGATTTTGGATGCTGTTGGAATGATTTCTATTCTAGAAGAAAGTCCATTTTTAGATTCATCGATGATTCTTTTCAGAATACCTTTTTCGAAAAAATTTAAGTTTTTTTCTACTTGATCGGTGAAATTGCTTTCTGCAAAACTGCCCTTATCAACAGCGCCACCTATAATTATTAGTTTACCTTTTGGAGTCATAGTGACAAAAATAGAAATTTTAAATAGTTTAAAATTTTAGTTAATGTGGACTTTTCAACAATCTTTTAAGAAGAATAACTTAAAAATCAACTTTAAAAGACTATTTTTTTCACGAAATTTTACTATCTAATTACATTTTATTGATATAAAATACGACTTTTATTCAATCGAAAATCGGTGGAAAATTAAAAAAGAAACGAATGCTGCAGTAATTAAATTAATTGGAAATAATACACGTAAAAAAGCGAATCTTCAATTGAAAATTCGCTTAAAAAAATGTGTTTTATCGCTTAAAACGGAAGATCGTCTTCTTCTTCGTTGCTTGCTACTGCAGAAGTTGTTGCAGCAGGAATTGGGTCAGAACCCAACGACATTGCTGAAGGCCCTCCAGCAGGCATTGCGTTTGATTGACCAACTTTTTCAATTCTCCAAGCTTCCAATGTGTTGAAGTATTTTACTTCTCCTGCAGGACTTGTCCATTCTTTTCCTCTTAAATTGAAAGAAACTTCTACTTGGCAACTTTGTTGCACATTATCCAATAATGAACACTTGTCTTGTGTTGCTTGAAATATAACAAGCTGTGGGTATTGATCTTGCGTTTCAATTACAAATTCTCTTTTAGAAAATTTCTCACTGATAACTTGAGTTGGGTTGATGACTTTGACAGTCCCGGTTAATTTAAACATTGTTATTTATTTTTGTTGTTATTAATTATTGAAAGAAAGTAGACTCAACCAAGCTTCCTCCAATTTGTTTTCTTTTAATAATTGTTGTGCACGTTTATGTAACGCTTCCTCTAAAGCTTTCGCATCATCTTCTAAAGATAGAAATAAATCACTTAATTCCAAAAGTTTATATTCATTTACTGCTGTTTCATCTGGTAGATTTTCAATTCCCGCTAATTGACCGAGATCATTTCCAGTAAGAATTCGACTTTGCAATACGTCTTTTGGTAACATATCGTAACCTATTCCACAAGTAGTGATTGGTTTTTGGATTTCAAACATGGATTGTTTATCCGATCGACAATACCAATTTCCGCCCATTCTTGAAACTAAATCAATTTTATGCTGGTCAATCATTCCATTTTCATCTAAAATAGCTTCGTTAATATGAAATTTCACAACCTCGCAAATAATTAAATTTCCTGCTCCGCCTTCTGTCCCAAGCTCTTTAACTTCAATCACTTTACATTCAAATTGAACGGGTGACTCTGCAACTCTCATTGGTTTAACTAAATCCGATTTCAAAGCGGTAAATCCTGCTTTTTCGAATTCACTCACACCTGGAGCGTAAGGAGAACTTGCTAAACTCATCTGATGAACGATGTCGTAATTCACCACATTTATCACCACTTCAGGATGCACCTTTACATTGTTGTAGGTGTCTTTTGTGGTATTATTTCTTCCTGAACGAGCAGGTGAAAAAATTAGAATTGGTGGATTTGCACTAAAAACATTAAAAAAGCTAAAAGGCGCTAAATTAGGATTCCCATTTGCATCTACTGTTGAAGCAAAAGCGATAGGCCTAGGACCAATTGCACCCAATAAATAGTGATGAAGTTTTGGAACCGGTAATTCTTTTGGAAGGAGACTTAACATACTTTAATTTGGATTTCAAAATTAGTGTATATCTCCCACAATTCTCTGGCTAATTTTAAGTATTTATTCACAGATTTTAAACCTCACAAAACGAATTTTTTTTTCAATTGTGTGAAGTTTTTAACTCCTTTTCTTTTTTCCAATCCTTTGTTTCCCTAATTTTACATTGATTCTAAAATATAATGAAAATTAAACTAATTGTTTATTTCCTATTCCTTTTAACTCCTTTTTTATCAATTGCTCAAAATAAAAAAGATAAAGAGGGAAAACGAACGGGTAAATGGGTTTTTACTGGGAAAGACAAACCAAATTCAGGCGTTTCACCCAACGGAAAAGCTGAGGAAGGTTATTTCAATAAAGGTCGAAAGGAAGGGGTTTGGACAAGGTATCATTCAGATGGTAAAACCCCGATTCTAAAAGGAAATTACCTTAACAATCGTCCAGAGGGAGAATACAAACGTTTTTTTAAGACTGGTAAGGTTAAAGAATCTGGAGCATTTGGTAAAGAACATTACAAAGGAGAATTAACACGTTACCATAGTAATGGCCAAATAACTTACAGTGGTTCATACAACAACGATGGAATGGAATCAGGTTCAATAAAATATTATTATGAAAATGGAAATGTTGAACTAGAATACATAGCTAAAAATGGTGTAATTGTGGGTGAATTAAAACGATACTATGAAAATGGTTCACTTAGAGAAATTCAAACTTTCAATACTCAAGGTCAGTCTTTAGAAACAAAAATCTTTAAAATTTCTGAAAAAACTATCCCAAAAGTTGAGACAACTTCCAATGTAATTTATCCACCAACTGTTAAAAAGCCACTAACGAAAGGTCTAAAATTTGTGCCAAATGGTTATAATAAAATCTACAATGGTAGTGACGAAATTTGGATGTACGGTGAATTTAAAAACGGGCAATTATGGGATGGAAAAGTATTTGATTACAGCAAAGATGGAATTTTATTGAAAGTTCGTGTTTTTAAATTGGGTAAATATCACTCAGATGGGCAGTTGTAGCACTACCAAATCGAATTATAAAATAGGCCAGCTCTAAGAGCAAAGTCACTAATAGTATTTTCTTTAATTGTAGATTGACTAGTGTAGAAATTACATACAGCATCAAGAAGCGAAACTGACACTTAACTTATTTATCGTAACGGTATTTCAAGACCGTTGCAAAACCCATTTTTCATCGTTACTACAAAAATTTAACTTCCTTATTAACTGTTTTTGCTGGAGTAACTATTTTGAAAATACAACATTGGCTTTTGCAACAAACCAGTAATTAAGTTGATCTATTTTTTCTCTACAACTTTTGATTTTAAGACATGGTCAGCTGTGATAGTTTCGATTTCCTCATTGTGAGTAGGTAAATTAGTGGAAGAAACTGTTTTTCCATTAAAAAAAGTGATGCTGTAACCACGTTTGAGTACGTTTTCGGGACTTAAAATTCGTGCTGTTTTTTCAAGTTGTTCAACGTCTTTTGTATTCTTTTCAAGAATGCGATAAACTCTTGGTTTAAGTAAGATAGTAAGTTGAGAAAGCTGATTATGATTGAGCGTCAAACACCTTTTGGCGGCATGCCCAAATTCATTCTGAAAATAATTCAGCTGATCTTTATGGTGCTTGAGATAAACTTTTGTAGATCGAGTAAGTTGCTGTTGTTCACTTTCGATTTCTTGTCGAACACGTTTTGTATAAGAACTAGCAACTTGCTTAAATAATCTTAATTGTGAGTCAAAACTTTGGTTAATTTGCACTAAAACTTTCTTCGAATAGTCAACAATCAAACGTTGTGAGTCTTTAATTTCTTGGTCAAATTCACGAAAAGTTTGAATCAAAAACTCAGCAAGCTTGGAAGGAGTGATTTCATTTCTATGTGCAATCATTTCAGCCACATTCAAATTTGTAGAATGACCAATTCCTGTTAGTATCGGCAAAGGAAACTCCGCAATTGCTTTACATAAATCATAATGATTATAACAAGTCATTCCTACTTCAGCACCACCACCTCTAACTATTACCACCACATCAAAATAAGATTTAAACTTATTGATTTTTTCAAGTGCATTAATAATACTTTGAACCGCAACATCTCCTTGTAAATAAGCTGGAAACAAGTAAGTTATAAAATTGTAATTATTTGAATTCCCTTCTAAAACTTGCATAAAATCGGATAATCCCTTGCTAGAATCTGCCGAAATAATGGCTATGCGTTTGGGTAATAAAGGGAATTCTAGGTTTTGGTTCAAATTCAATAAACCTTGTTTCAACAAACGTTTTAAGGTTTCATCTCTTTGTCGTTGCAATTCTCCTAGTGAAAAAGATGGGTCAATATCTAAGATTTGTAAACTCAAACCATACATTTCATTGAAAGTGATTTTCGCCAAAAATAACAAAGTAGTTCCTTCCTTCAAAGGTTCTTTAACCACATTTATAAATTGTGAATTGATGCGGTCCAGGTTTTGTTTCCAAATGGTTCCCGTCAGCTGCGCTAAAATTTTATCTCCCTCTTTTTGAACCAATTCTGGAAAAGCATGCCCACTTGGATAACGATTTAATTTATGCATTTCAGCCTTAACCCAATAGGTTTGGGTATAACGATCCTCTAATGTTTTCTTAATGGATTTTACAACTTGATGAAGCGTGAAGATTTGCTTTTCAGACATTAATTAAAGATAAGAAAATTTTGATTAAATTTCTTTAAAAATAAATAGACATTACTAAATTATATTTTAAAAGTCAAAATATTCTACTGCACTTTTGGACCAATATACTCTAAACAAGGTTTTAAACCAACTTGACATTTAGCTTTGAAAATGAATTCAGAAACACTTGACAAATTTTCATCAAAGGCAAACTTAAAATCAGCTTCTTTCTTCCATTTTTCAAGACATGTGATTCCATTAAATCGATATAATTCTGAATCTACTAAATTATGTTTTCTAATTAAATCTTCGGTACTAAGAAATTTATCTTCCTGAAAAATCGAATAATTTCCTTGTGTTAAATCTCCAATCCACATGCCGTCAGAGCCCAATGTCAACCATTTAAAAACCTTCGTTTCACCTTCTTTTACCAGTGCAACTTTTAAGTTTGAACAAGGTTCTTTTCTTCCTGCTGCCATTTCTGGTGTTGGTTTTGCGCCACCACAATACGGTGTTTGTATACTGAAAGAAAGACTAGCTTTTTGTGCACTGCATGAATAAAGGAATAATGCCAGAATAAATAGCGTTGTTTTCATGGTGTTTGGAGTTAATTTTTAAATACTATTTAATTAATTCTAACGCTTTTTGTCTAGCTAGGCTATCTGCGGCAACAAAATCTTCGTAAACAGGATTTAATTTATTTATTGAATTGTTTACAACAGATTCATTCAATTCCGCAATTTCTAAAAAGCTAATTTTTTCTTCTAAAAAAGCAGCAACTGCAATTTCATTTGCTGCATTCAAAGAACATGCCGCAGTTCCTTGCATATTCATAACTTTAAAAGCAAGGTCGAGATTTTTAAAGACATTTCTATCTGGAGCTTCAAATGTTAAATTCGGATAATTCATAAAATTAAAGCGTGGAAAATCAGTTTTGAAACGATTTGGATAAGTCAACGCAAACTGAATGGGTAGTTTCATATCTGGCAAACCCATTTGTGCTTTCATACTTCCGTCTTCAAATTGAACTAAAGAATGAACAATCGATTGAGGATGCACGATGACATCAATTTGTTCTGGTTTTAAATTAAAGAGCCACTTTGCTTCAATCACTTCTAAACCTTTATTCATTAACGTTGCGGAATCAATTGTGATTTTTGCTCCCATCGACCAATTCGGATGCTTTAGAGCTTGAGCCAATGTCACTTGCTTTAATTGTTCGATTGAATAACCTCTAAAAGGCCCACCTGAAGCGGTAAGGTATATTTTTTCAATTGGATTATGAAATTCGCCGACAAGACATTGAAATATTGCGGAATGTTCCGAATCAACAGGGTAAATATTAACACCTTTTTCACGTGCAAGTTTGGTAATATATTCACCGGCAACAACTAAAGTTTCTTTATTTGCTAAAGCGATTGTTTTTCCTGCTATGATAGCATGAACAGTAGGTTTCAAGCCAGCGTAACCAACCAATGCTGTTAAAACAGTTTGAACATCAGCTGATTCAACTACTTGACATAACGCTTCATCCCCACAATAGACATGAATATCGTTTTCCCAAAGCGCTTCTTTAACTTTTTTATATGCACGTTCATCTCCAATAACAACCGTATTGGGTTTGTACTTTTTAGCTTGTTCGATTAATAAATCTGCATTCTTGCCAGCAGTTATTACTTGCAAATCAAAATATTCCGGATATGCTTCAATCACTTCTAAAGCTTGTGTTCCAATTGAACCTGTGGACCCGAGAATAGCAATTCCCTTTTTTATTGACATATTTTTAGAATAATATTTTTAAAGGGGATAAATTTGAGTTACAATTAAAACGCTTTCTAAAAAATTCTACTAATTTATCGTAAAACAACAATTAGCGAAGCTAAACCAACGTAACTACTCCTCGTCCTCGTCTCCTTCATCCGCGTCTGGTTTATCGAAATCGTCATCTTCATCCACGTCATTTGTGTCATCCACATCAAGATCGTCATCTTTGAGTTCCGAATCTTTATCCAAATCATCTTCAAATTCCTCCTCAGCATCATCTGCAATAGCCTTGATTTTTGGAGTGACTTTTTTGATTTTAACTAAATAAATAACCTCCTCAGTATCCCAAATTAAAGCATCAAGCACTTCACCAGTTGGAGTTTTGATAGTTGTTAAATGATTAATATAGCCATCGGGAAATTCTTTAAGAATCTGCTTTTTCTGTTCGATTGTTAATTTATCGTAGCTAATTATAGACCTTCTTTTCGACATAATTTTGATTGAAATAAGTTCATGTGTCGCAAATTTATATTTTTTGTTTTTCCTACCGTCAATAGTTTAGTATTTTTTCAAAAAAATTATCAAACTTCAAACGTTAGTATCCTTTTGTGTATTTTTATATTTTTATGCAAAATTGTTTACATGTCTCTGTTGAAAAAAGTGAATATGAGTAAATTGGGAGTCATTTTATTGCTAGTAATTCCAACACTTTTAATTGCTCAAAGCAGAAAACCAAAACCACAACGCTTCAGTGCTGTTAAGTTAAGCGTAGCTCCTATTTTTGTTGGTGAAATCGCCGGAATTTATGAACGGTCGTTCACGAAAAAAACCAGTTTTGAAGTTGGATTGGGCTTGGTTACAGACAATTACATTAAAAATGCACTTGATGAAGTGTTGGTTGTGAACGCCAGAAAGGTAGTTCCAGGGCCAAGTGCAAGCATTGGTTTACGATATTATCCAATGATATTGGGAGAGAATATTTATTTTTCCACCGAATATAAATACCGATTATACAGAAAGAACTTTTCACAAGATGGTGGAACTATAATTACCAAAGAATATTTTCAACGTATGATGCCACGTGTTGGTATAGGCTATCATTTTTACTTCGATAAACGGTTTTTTTTAGACTTATCTGGAAATTTAGGTTTTTCGCTCGATAAAAAATCTCAAGTTGGAGATGCTTATCCAATTAAAAATATTAAACTAAATTTCGGAATTGGACTAAAATTTAGTTATCGAATCTCAAAAGCTAAAGAATAATTATGTCCAAAATTAAATCCGCTTTTTTTTGTCAAAGCTGTGGCTATGAAGCAGCGAAATGGTTAGGTAAATGTCCTTCTTGTAGCGAATGGAATACATTCGTTGAGGAAATGATTGAAAAGCCTTCCAAAAATGTTGTTGCTTTTTCAAATGAAACGAAACACGCGAAACCTCAACTTATTCAAGAAGTTGTTAAGCAAGAGGAAGAAAGAAGAACTTTAAAAGATTCAGAATTACATCGTGTGCTTGGTGGTGGTTTAGTTCCTGGATCAATTATTTTACTCGGTGGCGACCCAGGAATCGGAAAATCAACTTTACTGCTACAACTTGCGATTTCAGATACAATCAAAACACTTTATGTTTCTGGAGAGGAAAGCGATCGTCAAATAAAAATGCGCGCTGATCGTATCGGAAGGGTCAATGATACTTGTTTTCTATTAACCGAAACAAATCTGCAAAATATTGTGCTTCACGCGAATGAAATTCAACCTGAGATTATTATAATTGATTCTATTCAGACTTTATTTTCATCTCACATTGAGAGTTCACCAGGAAGTATTTCGCAAGTGCGGGAATGTACTGCTCAATTATTGCGTTATGCCAAACAAACAAATATTCCAATTTTTCTAATAGGTCACATTACCAAAGATGGCACATTAGCTGGACCGAAAGTTTTGGAACACATGGTCGACGTAGTTTTACAATTTGAAGGAGATAGAAATCATATTTATCGTTTGTTGCGAACTATTAAAAATCGCTTTGGTTCTACGAATGAACTTGGAATCTACGAAATGCATGGTGCAGGACTTCGCGGCGTTGAAAATCCTTCAGAGATATTAATTACAAATACAGATAAAGACTTAAGTGGAATTGCAATTGCTTCAACTATTGAAGGTATGCGGCCACTTTTAGTCGAAGTACAAGCCTTGGTTAGTTCAGCTGCTTACGGAACTCCTCAACGTTCCTCTACTGGCTTTGATGCTAAACGATTGAACATGTTATTGGCGGTTTTAGAAAAACGTTGCGGTTTCAAATTGGGTTCAAAAGATGTCTTTTTAAATATTGCCGGTGGAATCAAAGTAGACGATCCAGCGATTGATTTAGCTGTTGCTATGGCAGTTTTATCATCAAATGCTGATTTAGCGATTCCAAAAACGATTGCCTTTGCAGGTGAAATTGGTCTTTCTGGAGAAATTCGACCTGTAAATCGCATCGAACAGCGCATAAGTGAAGCCGAAAAATTAGGCTATAAGCAAATTGTAGTTTCAAAATATTCAAAAGGCTTAGAGCTTAAAAAATCAGAAATTGAAGTATTTAGCTGCGGAAAAATTGAAGAAGTTGTTAAATTCGTCTTTGCATGAGTAAAGTAAAATTGACATTTAAATCTTCTCAATATGTTTTGATTGACTTCGAAGCAGCTTCTATTTTTCAACGAATTGGCGCCTACATTTTAGATACAATCATATTATCAGTTTATTTATTCATCGCAATGATGTCTATACAATTTGATGATTTGTTTACTGATTTCGGAACTTGGCTATTTATGACTTTATTATTAGTGAAACTTCCTTGGATTTTGTATCAACCTGTTATGGAATATATTACAGGAGGACAAACGATTGGAAAAATGGTTGTAGGAATTCGCGTTTTAAAATTAAACGGTCATCGAGTTGGCTTTAAAGAAGTGATGACTCGTTGGTTTTTTAGAGGTGATTTCCTTTGGATTTCAGCGAATTTATTTATCCTACTACTACCTTTGTTGAATATAATTGATGCATTTATTTGTGGGCTTTCGATAAATAATCAACGTATTGGCGATTCATTAGCAGGAACAATTGTTGTGAAAACTAAATCAACTCAAAGTTATAGTTTGAATGATGTTTTTAAAATTCAAACCAATGAAAATTTTACACCAACATATCCACAAGTTGTCCGTTTCACAGATGAAGATATGATTTATATTAAAAATTGCATTCAACAAATAAAACGTTACAAAAACAAAAACTTAGAGGAATTGATTTCAAAAATTGCAAATGAAAGTGCACGATTGATGGGTTTAGAACAAACACCAAATGAACACTTAAAATTTCTTGAAACGCTTCTAAATGAATACGTTGTATTAACTCGATAAATGGCAAAACTCGCACTACTTCCAACACCAATTGGTAATTTGGAAGATATTACCCTAAGAACTATTCGCTATTTCAATGAAACTGCTTTTATTTATGCGGAAGACACACGTATGACCAAGCGCTTATTGGATCATTTAGGGATTCAGAAGAAAATCATTCCTTTTCACGCGCACAATGAGCACAAAATGTTGGGAAAATGCATAGAAGCGATTCAAGGTGAAGAATTAGTTGTGCTTGTTTCTGATGCTGGTACTCCTGGAATTTCTGACCCAGGCTTTTTGTTAGTTCGAGCAGCGATTCAAAACTCAATTCAAGTAGAATGTTTGCCCGGACCAACTGCTTTTGTGCCAGCACTAGTTGCAAGCGGTTTTCCGTGTGATAAATTCGTTTACGAAGGATTCCTTCCACACAAAAAAGGAAAACAAACACGCCTTAAAATTCTAAGTCAAGAAGAAAGAACTGTTGTTTTGTATGAATCGCCTCATCGTTTAGCAAAAACCTTGGAACAAATGCAAGAATTTTTTGGCAAAACAAGAGAAGTGTGTGTGGCACGTGAAATCTCAAAATTCTATGAAACCTACCACCGTGGTACCTTAGAAGAATTGACAAGTTATTTCGTAAACACACCACCAAAAGGAGAGATTGTTGTGGTTATAAAAGGTTTAGGGAATTAAGAACTTCGGTATTAGCTCTTGTTTATCCAATAAATCTTTTCATAGCAATGGTTATTTCCTATTTAATTAAATTAACGTGACCCGTGAATACCTTGGTATCCGTTGTGTTAATTAACCGAACACGCAAGGTCCAAATGTATGTGCCAATTTGTTCAGTAATACGAGATGATTTTGGACTTTCCGTTCCAGTTGTAATTGGCCAAGGTCTTCCTGCAATTCCATCCCAACCTTCACCTCGCTGATCAGATTGAAAAATAATTTCGCCCCATCTGTCATAAATAGTAAAATCATATTCAGCTAACTCCCAATAAGATGTAACGACAGGAATAAAAAGATCATTGGTATTATCACCATTTGGAGTAAATGTATTTGGAACATAAACAACTAATTCGTCTTTAATACTGATTGATTGCCATGACGTGTCAGGACATATCCCTTGATTATATGCTATTAGGTAAGTGTTATAAACTCCTGGTGGACAACCGTAGGTATAATCTAAAATGTCCTCCGCATTTGGATTATAAAAAGGAGTTGGAAGTTGATATAATTGTGAAAAAGGAAGTTGTGGGGTACATTCATCTAAATTCCAAAAATAATCTGTTGCAAATTGGCTTTGGTTGATGAAAGAAAAAGTTGGGTTAAAAAGACTTTGTTCAAGCGTGTCTGGTGAAACATCAAAATCTGAAATAGCCCAATCCAAAGCTTCAATTATAACCAAATCACTTGTATCAAGATCACAACCCAATCCAGTCATTTCCAACGCTACATAATAAAAATTGTAGTAGGAATCATAAATGGTTTGAGTGATAGTATTGACTGAAGGCCCATCATTGAGAATAGGCGTTCCTCCCACAGTTAGTAAACTATCTACTTGGTACCAGTCAAAGTAGGCAATACCTGTTCCTCCAGATACATTCGCAGTTAAAATAGTAGGAGTATTAACACAAACTAATTCTTCGTAATCAACAGTTACAGTTGGATCTGGCACTACATTTATAAAATGCGTATCAGCAGCGTTACAACCATTTCCTTCTTGAAGAATTTGAACTTGATAGGTAATATCTTCTTGAAGTGCAACTGTTGTATCACCTTGTCCATTCCATCCAAGCATTATTGTAAATGGACTTCCCACGGGTTGAGACTGTAGCCAATAATAATTCGTTACGTCACCTATTCCTCCTGTAACCGTTGTGGTTAATGGAACTTCAGCTCCAACGCATACTTCAATTTCACCATTTATTGTAATGATTGGATCTGGAACAACAGAGACCGTATCAAAAGGAGCATTGGCAGATATACAACCATTTCCTGACTGAATGATACTTACCGTATACAAGTAATTTCCTGGTAAATCCGTTGGAGGGCAGAAAACGGAATCAGGTGGAATCGTATCATAAACTTGTGTAAATGAAGGCGGTGTAAACAAAGACCAAACATAGCCAACTGAAGAACCAAATCCACCAGAAACATTAGCTGTCATACATCCCAACTGGCCACCTACACAAACTGAATCCGATCCAAAAGAATTAATACTTGCAATTGGGTCAGGTAATACGTGGAACTCAGCAGTAAGAGAAGAGGTATCGTTACATCCACTTGCTGTATAGGTTACCTCACAGAAATAGAAATAATTACCCGTAGTATTAAAGACAGGAAGTGGGGTATATGTAGATGAATTTGCACCATTTGACGAACCGAGCGATAGTGTGTCAAGAGTTGTCGTATTAATTTGATACCACTGATAATTAGGTCCACCTGCACCTCCGGAAACGCCTATAGAAAACGAATAATTTCCTCCTAAACAAATCGTTGTATCCAAAACAGGTTGTAACGTAAGTAAGGGATCTGGGATAATATTTATAGTATTTGAATCTAAATTACTAAAACAGTTACCTAGTTGCGCTTGAGCAAAAAATTCTACGATGAGTGTGTCATTGTAACAAAAAGTAATAGTATTGTCATCAATTACCGTAAATGGAATTGGCCCAGACCAAAGCACTGTATCATAAGCTCCTTGAATATTGGCAGTAAGTGTAACACAACCCCCTTCGCATATCACTGCTTCTGAAACTTGGATGTTTGTGATTATCGGAACAGGTGAAACCAAAATAGTTACATTATCCGAACCTATGCAACCCGCAAGATTATACTGAACCGTAAATGAAGTAGTTGAATTCAGCGGCGCGGTCGTAACTGCACTTCCAACGTTGGAACCTTGATAAAGCAATGGATTCAACCAAGTATAGATACCAGCATTTCCTGATAAATCTGTAGCAGGTGTTCCTACTGCATTTAATTGTGTTTGTTCTCCAGGACAAAGAACGGAGTCAACTGCAGAAGCAATAACCGTCGGAATAGGATTTACAACCAATTGCACGTTAAACGTATCGCCTACGCATATTCCTGTTTTTGGAATTACTAAGAAGTTTAATTGTGCAGGAGCCAATGGATTCAAATTGTTATAAATTGGAAAATTATTGTACCCAATACAAGGAGAATTAGTGCCTGACCCAAAAGGACTTCCACTTGCTGTTTGTATCGAATTCTGAGGAATTGATTGTGGCGCTTGCCATGTATACGAAGTTCCAACTGGAACAATCAATGAACCTGAGGTAGGAACAACACAATATGAACTTCCGCTACAGATGGTATCTTGAATATTTGAAACAACAGGTGTCGGGTTCACAAAAATGATATCTGTAAAAGGTATTCCTGGGCAATTTCCTGAAATAGGTGTGATTTGATAAACTACTTGCTGTTGTAATGGCGTATTGTTTATTAATGTTTGACTGATAGAAGTTTGTGGTGTAGTTTGATCCGACCAGCCAGTCACGTTTGTATTGTTTCCAACAATTATCCATGTGTAACTAGTACCGGCAGGAACAATATTTGGCGGACCGTTTTGTGGCGCATGCGTAAATGATGTTCCACTGCAAATTGTAAAGTTCTGATCGACTATCAAAGGTGTCGGTTCAACGAGTAAATTGATTTTAAATGTATCTCCCTCGCAACCCAAATAAGATGGGACGACATCATAAACTACTGTTTGGTTTGTATTTGTATTATTAATGAGATTTGGATTCAATTGACTTACTGAATTAACAGCGGCACCAAAGTTTGACGTTTCATTGGCAACAACTGTTGAAGGAACTACTGTCCAATCAAATAGAGAGCCAGTCGGAACAATATCTCCAGCGGAAATATTTCCTGGATTAAATACCCATGATTGTCCACTACAAATTGTATCAAAAGCATCAGCAAGATTAGGTGCAGGTTTTACGACCACCTTGAATAAAAACGGATCACCAAGGCAATTTCCTGTGGTTGGGGTAACTAAATAGATTATTGAATCAATGAATGACGTTTGGTTAATCAATGCCTGACTAGAAAAATCTGGAGCTGGTGTTGAATTATCATTGTATCCAACAATATTCGGGCTTCCAGTTTGTACAATCCACGTGTATTGAGTTCCAGAAGGTATGACATCCGCAGTTGATGCGATTATTGACGGTGATTCTCCACTACAAATGGAGTCTAGTTTATCACTTATCTGAGGAGCTGAAATGATTGTAATGATAACGTTGAAATCATTTCCAGGACAATTTCCTGTTGCACCTGAAGTAGGCGTTACCGTGTAGGTTACATTTTGACTCAGAGGAGAATTATTAATTAGTGCCGATCCAGAAATAACGGGTGATGAAGTTGGGCTATTTGCTTCGTTGTTCACATTTGGGTTGTCCGTATACAACCACTCGTAAGTTGTTCCGTTTGGAATTATATTTCCAACAAAATCAGCTGGATTGACTGAGAAAGGGAACCCACTACAAATGGTATCCAAAATATTCTGAATATAAGGCTTTTGATACACATTTATAAGTGCTTGTGCCGTATCGTAGCAAACAACTTGACCATTGTCATACGTTAACCCATAAATCAAGGTGTAAAGCGTTGTATCTTGTGGAGCAATTGTCAAAGGATTCGTGTTTCCATAATTTATACCGCTACTGCCAACGTTTTGAACACTGTCAGACCAAATGAAGATACCACCTTCAATATTTACGGTAGCGTCTAATATGAATGAAGAATCCGGACAAATATTACCACTGACTAAATTTTGAATGATCGGCACAGTGAAAACGCGAACCTCAACACTTCCGGTGTCACTCGCACAACCATACAATCCTGGAGTTGTGTAGACGAAATCGTAGACTGTTGTATCGCTAGGATTTACAGCCAAACAAGCACCTTGACCGATTTGACTTCCATTAGTAAACCATTCAAATGTACCATTTGAAGTATCTACTCCTCCAGCAGGATCTATTGTCGCACATATGTTCGCCGTATCGCCACTACAGATTCCTCCTCCAGTCAAATTTTGTATTACAGGGGTTGGATTTACTACCACAAAAATCGAATCTTGCGCAGAGCAACCATTAATGGTGTAGGTTAAATTGTAAGTGTTTACGCCTAAATTACCAGGGGTATGTGCTAAAGAATCGTTATTGGTTACAACACCTGGGTTCCACGTATAAGTTCCTCCTAGTGGGTCGACAAGTGCGGATAAAATTATTGACTCTCCAAAACAAAGTGTATCTGGGTTGGCGGTAATTGTGTTAATAATCGGAATTGGATTGACAATCACATCAACCGTATCATAAGCAGGCTCTGAACAACCAGGTATGGTTACGATTACTGAATAGGTTAAGGTATCTGCAAATTGCCCATTTGAAAATACTGTTTCTGAAATACTTTGCGTATTTCCGTTTGGTGTCCAAGAATAAAGAGCTCCACTCTGCACGGTAGTTAATGTGATTGTAGTTCCTGAACAGACAATGTCCCCTGGAAATACGTTGATTGTTGCATCTGGATTTCCGACCAAATTCACAACCACTTGATCCAAATCACTAATACAGCCTAACGCAGAGGTAAATTCAACTTGATACACGCCACTTACACTCGGCATAATGGTAGCAGAGGATGTTGTATTTGATGCATCGTGCAGCCACAAGTATGTCCCACCTATTCCAGTTGGACTAACTACCGTTGTGAGTGTAATTGGCTGTGCACCCGGACAGAACAACAAGGTGTCAGATCCATTGATACTAATGGTTGGTTTTGGGTTAACCGTCACGTTCACAGTAGCCGTATCCGAACAGCCATTCACTTGGTAAACTAGATTGTATATATTAACGGTACCCGATAGGTTAAGTAGATTAATGCTACTTCCCGTTCCAATGCTTGCAGAGAAATCTCCTTCATTGTACCAGTCAAAATTGCCATTTGGAATGTTTACGGTTGCATTTAAAGTTGCAGTATCACCTTCACAAATTATGACTGAAGGGGCACTGATCATTGGATTTTGGTAAACACTTACTAAGCCATCAGCTTGATT
>JBILOX010000075.1:0-4251 GCA_044374225.1 Crocinitomicaceae bacterium
AAGCCTATTTTTGACAACATTTGCTTCAAAAAAACCATTCCACCCCAAGGTGTAATCTCTTTACTGGTATAGGATATGTCAAATTCCATAAAACTAATTTTTCTAATGCTACGCATTAGGAATTACTAAGCGAATTTAATATTATTTTCTAATGCGTAATTTGGGTTTAATCATTTAGGAATAGAAAGAGCTCCTTCAAAATCATCAATTAGCTATCAGAACAAGCATAGAGATCACGAATTATTCAAAGACTACTATTTTCAACTCTTAGAAAGTTTAGGACAGCACCCAAAATTTAAGCAGGTAAAATTCCGTATTAAGTCAAAAATATTCTTGCTTGACTCCACAACAATAAGTTTATGCTTGAGTCTTTTTGATTGGGCAAAATACAAAACAGCAAAAGGCGCTGTTAAAATGCACACACTCCTTGATTTTGATGGAAATCTACCCGCTTATGTTAACATTACAGACGGTAAAACTGCTGATAATAAAGGAGCCAATGACATACCATTACTAAGGGGCAGCGTTATTGTAGCAGACAGGTTTTACAATGATTTTCCACTTCTAAACGTTTGGGACAGCAAGGGTGTTTTTTTTGTAATTAGACACAAAGAAAACCTGCAATTTGAGACGCTGAAAGAAAATGATTTGCAGGATAACAGGCACCAGCATATTTTAAAGGATGAAATCATTTGTTTAAAAAATGAATCGTCCAAAAGCAAGTATCCAGGTAAATTTAAACGCGCAGGCATGGTCAGAAATAAAAAGTCCGATCAAAAAAAGTTCTCTTGCACCTGATTACGCAAATGTTTTTTTAAACAAGAATTTACCTTGTTAGATCTCATGACTAATGAACCCATATACCCAGTAAGTAAAAATGGAATAGTTGTATATCAAATTTATTTTTCAAGTAATGAAGATCCACGACCATTTTATGGGGAATTTACACCTGATAAATTGGAGAAGCATCTATTTTATAAGTTTAAAGATCGAGAAAGCTGCATGAGATTTTGTGATTCAAAATGGCATTGGTCAAATGGCGACTGGGGCCAAGTGGTTATGAATGAAAACAACTTTTCGAATAAAAAATAACCAAAAAAAACAGGCGACTTTTGAGAGTTGCCTGTAAAACACTTTACTATTGTTTAACCACTTTTAATGTTCCTATTTCATGGTTGCTTGAACTAATTTTCAATAGATAAATTCCTGATTTAAAATGTTCGATATCAATTTGATCTTGATTTTTGACAGCTTGTTGAATGAGTGTTTTACCAGATAAATCTTGAATGATTACTGAATAATCTGTATTTGTTTCGTTGAGCGTAATTGACAATTTATCTGAGGTTGGATTGGGGTGAATAGAAAAGATAGAGGTACTTCCTTCTCCAATATTAACTGAATTTTCATAAATCACTTCAAATACAAAATTCTTAGTTGTTACGCCAACTGGTGTTCCATTGTCAGTGGCAGTAATACTAACATGGTAGATTCCTGGTGTTACGCCAGTAGCATTAAACGATGCTTGAATTTCATAATATTGTTCACTAACCTGAGATATTCCATAGCTAAATGCTCCTGAAGGTGCATCTGAATTAGTAGAGATTTGAATGTTTTGTCCAATTTCCGGGGTCATAATTCCAATAATGAAATCACTTGAATTCATGCTTTTTAGGGTGTCTCCAGTTAGAACATTTATTGTATCACAAAGAGCACTGCTAATTAATAATGGTGGAGTATTGGTTGTTGAAATTCCAGCAACATTAAAATAAATTTCTTGGCCGTCGAGAAAATCTACACCATCAAAATTATTGGTTGGGCCATCAAATGATATACCTGATTGTACAAATTGCCCAACTTGAAAATAATCAGTTCCATTTCCAACGTTTACTCCAACCGTTGCTGGCGTTCCACCAAAACCACCTATTCCGCTAGATGCATCCCCGGTTGTCCATTGCATGTCTTCATAACAAAAAGAAACATTTCCTCCCGCTGAAACTAAAGAGTCTGAACCGTTTGAAATGATTAATTGAAAAGTAGAAACAAGGTCATTGTGCATGTTAAAATAGCCAACTTGATTCCAATTGATGATTAAGGCAGTTGGTGTTACCTTGTACCAAACATTTCCTCCATTTCCAAGTAAATTTCCTAAACTATCCATTCCACCACGAGTATCCACATCACCCCAGAATGGAGCAATCATGTTATAAGAAGAATCTGGGAATGAGTTTGCTGTCCAGGTCATATATGGTGAAACAAATGAAATGTTTCCATTATTATTGATATACAATGAATTATAAGCATTGCCATAAAAATCGAATGTAAAAGGAAGATTGATCAACGCAGATGAACCATCATCATTAGGCAACATAGCTAAGGAAAAAGTAGAATCTAATGGAACGATGCAATCACAAGTACCATTTTTTTCTAAACCTCCATTATATTTTATATTGGAAGGAAAAGCAAGATCAGAAAAACTATAATTAGCATTCGGGTCAATTAAGCCTGCTTGTTTCATTTCTTGGTATTCTACTTGGGATACAGTTACTGTGTTTTGACCGTATGCTGCTGATGCAGAAAGCAATACAATGGAAAGTAATTTTTTCATGAGATATTAGTTTAGTTTTATGTAGACAGCATCACATTTCAAATGGTTGCCTTAAAGTTAATATAAAAGTATAATTTATCAATCAAGTCTTTCTGAAATTCAAATTGAATTATAGAGACGCAACAACGTTATTTAATCGATTTTCTTTGGTGATTAAGTTTACCTTGTAATCTATTCCTCATCTCCCTCAATTTTCCTAACTTTGCGCTCAAATATTAAACAATGACGGTTTCTGAAATTCGCCAGCAATTTTTTGATTTTTTTGCCAGTAAAGGCCATGCAATAGTTCCTTCTGCTCCAATGGTTGTGAAAAATGACCCAACGCTGATGTTTACAAATGCGGGGATGAATCAATTCAAAGATTATTTTTTAGGATATCAAGTTCCAAAAGATCGACGTGTGGCAAATTCCCAAAAATGTTTGCGCGTTTCGGGTAAACACAACGATTTGGAAGAAGTTGGGGTGGATACGTACCACCATACAATGTTCGAAATGCTTGGAAATTGGTCTTTCGGTGATTATTTCAAAGAAGATGCGATTTCTTGGGCGTGGGAATTACTTACTGAGGTGTATAAAATTCCGGTTGATCGTTTGTATGTGACTGTTTTCGAAGGGGATGCAAAAGATAATGTTCCTAGAGACGAAGAAAGTTTTGTGATTTGGAAAAAATTCATTGCAGAAGATCGAATTATTTTGGCTTCTTAAAAAGATAATTCTAAAGACAGCCAAGGGCAAAACAATGAGTATTACGGAACCCAAGGGAGAATTTCCTATTCTTTGTATTCACCGTACAGATTTACATGCTGTTTTGTTAAAACATTCCAATGCCAAGCTTTATGAAAATCATGGAATAAGTTCTATTGAAGAATTGCCTTCTAATAAGATGAAATTGAACTTTGAAAACGGAGAATCAAAAGAATTTGATGTTGTGGTTGGAGCTGATGGAATACATTCCGTCGTTCGTAAATATGTAATCAACGATGGCGCGCCGATTTTTAGAGGTTATAATATCTGGAGAGGGGTTATTAAAACAGATTTTGCAATTGGACATGGAAGTGAAACGATGGGAAAAAATCAACGTGTTGGGATTGTTCCGATTAAAGATGGCGTTTATGGCTGGTGGGCGACATGTAATGAAGAACTGACGCAAGACGATGAACCAGAAGGCACTCGCAATAAACTAATGAGACTTTTTGCGGGCTGGCATCACCCAATTCCAATGTTCATGGAAAAGACTGAGGTGATCATAAAAAATAGTTTATCTGATCGCGTTCCAACAAAAGGTTGGAGTAAAAACAATGCGGTTTTGATCGGTGATGCGGCACATCCAACAACACCAAACTTAGGTCAAGGTGGCTGCACAGCAATTGAAGGAGCTTATCTTTTGGCCAAATGCATTGAAAAATACGGAACAACCAAAACAGCCTACGACCGATACGAATCTTTGCATTTCGACCGTGCTAAAGAAATAAATCAGGAAAGTTTAAGATTAGGAAAACTAGGTCAATTATCCAATCCAATTTTAATGGCTATTAGAAATCTTATTTTCTTTTTAACGCCTTCGTCTGTTTCTGTTAAATTATTGAGCAAGTATTTCGATCGCAGGGTTACAAAAATTGAGGTTTGAAGATTACCCGCTTAGCTGG
>JBILOX010000057.1:0-15330 GCA_044374225.1 Crocinitomicaceae bacterium
TAAATTAGGCGAATACTGGATTAATCCATTAACCGATTTCATTTATAGTTGGATTGGAATCATTAATGGTAAGGTAAAAATGAAAGATTATTTTAAAACATTGTTTTTTGCAAAGAAAAATAATGCACTTTTTGAGAAAGGTGATTGGAAACCAGGCTTTATGTATTTCATGAAAACAATAGATTTCATAAACAAGAGATGAAAATTAATAAACGAATTATAATAGATATTGGCCATCCTGCACAAGTTCATAACTTTAAGCATGTGTATTGGGATTTAGAAAAAAAAGGATGGGAAGTTTTGATTACTGCAAAGAATAAAGAGATTACTAAACAATTATTAGATGCTTATAATTTAAACTATAAGATTATTGGTTGTCCAACAACAGGAATTAAAAATAAGCTTCTTAATCTACCATTGACAATTTTAAAGTTTTTATATATTACGATCCGATTTAATCCAAAATTCATACTCTGTAGGTTTTCACCTCATGCATGTTGGGTTGGTTTTTTACTACGAAAAACAGTTATAGGAATTGCTGATACGGAACATACCTCTAAACTAGATAATGTTGTTTTGCCATTTATTACCGTTAAGCTTACGAGTAAATCTTATCAAAAGGACTTAGGCAAAAATCATATCAGGTTTGATGGTATTATTGAACAATTTTACTTGAACGAAAACAGATTTAAAATTAAAAATACTGTTCTAAACAAAAAATCGGACGAAAGAAAGCTTGCAATTGTTAGATTTGTCTCCTGGAAAGCGCATCATGATGTTGGCGAGTGTGGACTTAGTTTCAAAGAAAAAGTAAAATTGATTGATTTACTTAAAAAATACAATTACAATATTTTAATTTCAGCAGAAGGCGAATTGGAAAAGGAGTTTGAAGCTTACAAACTATCTATTCCTGTCGAAGATATTCATGACTATCTTGCTTTTTCCAGCTTATATATTGGAGAAGGTGCTTCTATGGCTTCAGAAGCTGTTTGTTTAGGGATTCCAACTTATTATATTAATTCTCTAAATGTTGGGTACATCGACGAACAAGCAGACTACAAGCTTGTGAAATCTTTCAGGTTAGCAAATGAGTTTTTCAATGTTTTTGAAAACGATTTGTCAAATAATATAAATTGGTATAATGAACAAAATTTCAAAACATATAGAAAGAAATCCATTGATGTTTCAGCTTTCGTTTCTTGGTTTATTGAAACATATCCAGAGAGTAAAAACACAATGTTAGAAAATCCTTCCTATCAAGATAATTTTAAGTAAAAAACACCTCATTTCAATTCCAAATTACCATTAAAAATGGATTTTACCTTAATAGAATACCAACATTTATTGAATGCTCTTATTACAGAAAAATATAATTTTCAAACCTATAGTGATTATATAAAAACACCTAAAGAAAGAGTAATAATTCTTCGTCACGATGTTGATTTATTACCATATAATTCACTTGATTTTGCCAAAATTCAAGCAAAATTGAATATACAAGGTACTTATTATTTTAGAGCTGTTCCAGAGAGTTGGGATGAAAATGTAATTAAAACAATTCATTCACTAGGTCATGAAATTGGCTACCATTATGAGAGTTTAACAACTTGTAAAGGAAACATGGATAAAGCATTTGAGGATTTTAAATCGAATCTTGATAAACTAAGACAAATAGCCCCTGTTTCAACGATTTGTATGCATGGAAGCCCAATGTCAAAGTATGATAGTAAACAACTTTGGGAAAATTACTCTTATCGAGAATTGGAAATTATTGGTGAACCTTATTTTGACATTGACTTCAATGAATTCCTTTATTTAACAGATACAGGGATGAAATGGAACGGTGAAAAAACAAGTATTCGCGATTTTGTTAACTCTAGCTTTCAGTATAATTTTAGATCTACAAGTGACATAATTAAAGCGATAAACTCAAATTCTTTACCGACTAAAATCATGTTTACTTTTCATCCGCAAAGATGGAATGACAGCATGTATGCATGGACTAAAGAATTCGTAGTTCAATCACTTAAAAATCAAGTCAAAAAAGTTTTGAAAATTATTAAAAAATAATATCTGCGTTGCTAATAATTATCATTTAAAAATTTACTAAACGATATTTAGGTATTACGAAACTCTATTTTTTGGTGTTTTTTTTAATAATGTACAGAAATAAAGATATTCAACGATATTTTACATTAAATTCAATTCAAAAAAATCATCTCAACTTTTAATTGATAGAAATTTTATTAAAAAAGATGAGAATGTCTTATAATTTAATAATTGTCTTATTCTCAACTATTCCCCCTGAACTAATTCTTAAAAAGTAATTACCCATCTCAAGTTTATCCCCAAAAACTAATGAACTATTAGAAATATCTTTTTCATCAAAATTCATTAAAAGTCTACCAGAAAAGTCATATATTTCAATTTTAACGTTTTGATTTTCCATTTCATCAGAGAAATTAATTATGAAATTCTCATTGGAAGGATTTGGAAAAACATTAAAATTATACGAATCAAAGTCGATTAATAAAGCTTGTTTTGTTTCATCTCCAACTTCCTCAATATTATCAACTTGGATTAAAGCAATAGGTGTCGTAATAGCACATGGTGCACCATAAGGTTGTATAATACCTTCATAAATAATTCTTACCTCAACCCCATATGTTGTGTTATTCGCAGGAACACTACCCAAGATTTCTTGTAAAGTTATGTCTCTCGTTGCCTTCCAAGCTGACTCTTGAGCTCCTATTCTAAATTGATAACCTGTGGTTGAAATAGGAAAATCTGATGTCATTGGGTTGGAGTAAACCTTTGAGCTTTTCGTTAAAAGTGTTTTCGGACAATCTTGAGGACGAAGTCGTGCCAGTGGTGGTGGCGCAAAAACAGAACAGGAAGTGCCATACGGATGAAGAATAGATTTAAAAACTACTCTACATCTAACTGAGTATTCATGCCCATAAGACCAATTTGTTAAATTTGATAATGTAAAATTTCTAATTGCTGATGTATAATATTGTACACCATCGTTCTCAGGGCCTAGTGTCATATCAGTCACTTCATACTGATAGCTAGTAGCATGAAATATTGCAAAAACCGAAATCGGGGTTGAAAAAGAAGTTAGTGTTTGACCACAAAGATGTTGTACTTCAGCGTGAGGAAATGAAGTAGTACTAACATTACAAGTGGGACCAAAATTAGACCAAAGTGCACCGTTGAGCGCTTGAACCGAGATATTGTAGGTTCTATTATAATCGTAGGCTGGTTCCCCAAGATCAGTTAAAAAATCTGATATTCGAATTTGATTTGTTGAGGTAGTCTGAAAATCAACAACAGTTGAACCTAATCTAAGTTTCCAATTATATTGTGTTGCTCCATCCATTGGGGTGCAGGTAATATATTCATAGGCCAAATATTCAAAAGTTGTGTTGCAACCCACAATAATCTCTGGTGGTGTCAAATTCGGAGTAAAGATAGAACACCAAGCTCCCCATGGTTGCAAAACACCTCCTTGAGTAGAACGTACTCTAATTTGAATTTCGGTATTGTATGTCTGAAACTGTGCACCAGCTTGGGTTACCCTAAATTCTCTAGTTGGTCTTCCTGTAAATAATTGTGTTATGGCGTGATTTAGTCCTAAACGAATCTCAAAATCCCAAGAATCGGCAAACTCGCCACTTGCCCAAACGGGGCTATTCATTGCTAGTAAGATTTTCCCACAATCAACTGCTCTTAAAGTCATAATTAATGGAGCTGTAGTAGGAAAGCATGGAGAGCTGTATGGACCAAATCCAGCACCATAATTCATAGCTACTCTAACATCATAAGAACAATTGTATTTACCAACAGAGGGGATATCAATAAACTTAAAATAACGATTTGTAGTTGTTAAACTATCGGTAATTCCGGTTGTGAGATTATGAATTTTAAATTTATATTGTGACGCTCCAGAAATTGATGCGTACATCAATTGTGTTAGTGAGGTATTTGTTCTAGAACAGTCAGCACTTCTTAATTGAGAAAAAGAATAGTTAAAAATAAGAAAAGTAAGTAATGTATATATTAATCTTTTCATAATTTGGATATTTAATTTGTAAAAATAAAACAATAATACTGAATTTTCAACTAACATCCCTGAATATTTTAATCACAAATAACTAATACAGTAAACTTTCTTCTTTAACCGGAATTAAAAACAAAGAAAAATAGCCAAAATACCTTACATTTTCATATCAAAACCGCTTTCAACTGGTCAATGCGAGAAGAAACTTTTGCAACTTCATAAATTGAAATGACAACCATTTCGGCAAAGGTTCTATTAAAAAAATGAGTTTACTTATTATAAAACAAACTGTCAAAATCATTTTTACTACTTTTGAATTTATGAGAAAGAAAATTACTATTTCAAGTCTATTTACTTTGTTGCTTTTGAATTCGTTTTCACAAATCGTAACCAAAGAGCAAATGAAAACCGAAGATAAATCACTTCAAAAGAAAAAAACAGTTAAAGATACAAGTAGTCGATTTTACGCTGAAGCAAGTTATGCGAATTCCTTCAGAAGCCTTGAATCAAATGTTGACTTTTTAAATAAACCATTAGGAGAAAGAGCAAATGAATCTAAACTTGGAATTTGGAGCTATTCCTTAGGTATGACAACGCCTTTAAGTAATCATGTTTATTTTGATGGAGCGCTCTCTTTGCTAAGAAATGGTGAACAATATAGTTGGAAATCAAATACAAGTGATAGCACGTTCAATTATCAATCTAAATACAACTACATAGCGCTACCATTACAAATCAAACTACAAGGTGGAAAAAATTTAAAATACTTCGTAGGTGGCGGTTTAATTCCTCAGATGAATTTTTCTTATAAACAAACGCAACAATGGACCGATTCTCTTGGTTCGAAAGATGATGAAACGATTAAAATCAATAATGAAATAAATTCTTTTGCATTTTCATGGGTTGTCAGCGCTGGTTTAGAATTGCAGTTTGAAAATAACTTTGGTTTACGATTAAGCGCAAGTTACCGCAATCAAATAAGTAACACATACATCGAATTCAGTGATTATATCCACAAAGCAAATGCTATTGGAGTTAATATTGGAATCACGCGCAAATTTTAAAAATGAAATTAAAAGCAATTACACAGTTTTTGGAACATCAATTTCCGCTTTCTCTTCAAGAGTCGTATGACAATTCGGGATTATTAATTGGTAACCTAGAAATGGAAATAACAGGAGTTCTCATCTGTCTGGACAGCATTGAAAAAATCGTAGATGAAGCCATAGAAAAGAACTGCAACTTAATTATCGCCCACCATCCAATTATTTTTAAAGGGTTGAAGAAAATGACGGAATCAAATTATATTGAACGAGTTGTTTCCAAATGTATCAAAAACGATATTGCTTTATATGCGATTCACACGAATTTAGACAATCATTTTGAAGGCGTAAATCGTGAAATTGCGAATCGAATTGGATTGAAAAACTTAAGGATTTTACAGCCTATTGAAGGAAATCTATCAAAACTGACTGTTTTTGTTCCAAAAGATGCGTTAGAAAAATTAGACGAAGCTATTTTCAAAGCTGGAGGCGGGCAAATAGGAAATTATTCAGAATGTCATTTCAGAACCGAAGGAACGGGAACATTTAAAGGTAATGAAAATTCGAACCCACAAATTGGCAATAAAAACGTTCGAGAAACTTTCGAAGAATTCCGAGTGGAATATTTAGTGAGTAACTATAATTTAAGAACGGTATTGAATGCAATGTATGCGGCCCATCCGTATGAAGAAGTGGCGTATGAAATTTATCCGATACAAAATTCAAATCAATTTGAAGGTGCAGGAATGATTGGAGAATTGGAAACAGAACAGGACGAAATCGCTTTTTTAAGTCAACTTAAAACAACGTTTAAATGCGGAGCGATTCGTCATACACAACTATTGGGGAGAAAGATTAAAAAAGTGGCGGTATGTGGCGGTTCTGGCAGTTTTCTTTTATCAAAAGCCATTCAACAAAAAGTGGATATTTTTATCACGGGAGATTTCAAATATCATGAGTTTTTTGACGCTGAGAACAAGCTGATAATTGCCGATATAGGACATTTTGAAAGCGAACAATTCACAACTAATTTATTAGCTGAAAGAATGAAAGAAAATTTTACTAACTTTGCCATCCATTTAACAGAACATAATACAAATCCGATAAACTATTTTTAGCCCATGGCAGCAACTGCAACTAAGAAGGAAGCTACAATCGCAGAGAAGCTAGATGCGCTTTTCGAACTTCAAAAAATCGATTCTGAAATTGATCGAATCCGTACCATTCGTGGTGAATTACCTCTTGAAGTTCAAGATTTAGAAGATGAAATTAGTGGTTTGAACACTCGAATTGCTAAAATCAATGAAGAAATTAAAGAAGTTGAAACAGAAATTTCTGATCGTAAACAAGCTTCTAAAGATTCTGAAACTGCTATTTCTAAATACAAAGAGCAACAAAATAATGTTAGAAATAACAGAGAATTCGAATCGCTTTCAAAAGAAATTGAGTTTCAAGAATTAGAAATTAAATTAAACGATAAAAAAAGTAAAGAAGCAAAGTTCAAAATCGAAGGGAAAAAAGAATTGCTTTCTGACGCTACAGATCGTTTAACAATGAAAAAAGAAGATTTAGCTTCTAAAAAAGCTGAGTTGGACGCAATCGTTAGCGAAACGCAAAAAGACGAAGACAAATTAATAAAATCCTCTGAAGTTGCAAAGAAAAAAATTGAATCTCGACTAATTTTTGCGTACTCTCGTTTAAGGGAAAATGCAAAAAATGGTCTAGCTGTTGTACAAGTTATGCGAGGTTCTTGCGGTGGATGTTTCAATAAAATACCACCTCAAAGACAATTAGATATTGTAACAAAAAGAAAAATTATTGTTTGTGAACATTGTGGACGTATTTTAGTTCCAGTTGAAGGTACTGAAGAATAGAATGTAAAACCAAAATATAAAAAGGCAATTTCTTAAGGAGTTGCCTTTTTTGTTAAGGGGAAACTATTCTTCCAAGTAAAGAAGAAATTCGAAATAAAATACCAACCTAGAATCAATAGTAGTATAATTTCCCTAGTCTTCCTAAATTCAAAAAGTTCCATTAAATTTTCCTCTATATCCATAATATTTATCCTGAGAAATATCTAAATGATAAATTTAAGATAATATATTCCGCTATTTTAATATTGAAGGCATTGCATAATTCTTGATTATTTTTTGAACGTTAATTTAGTGCCGAATTCATGTTTTAAATTGGAATTAGAGCTTCTCACTCACACCATAAGGGTAAAACGAGTGGGGTTATTTATAAATCATTGATAAAATCAAAACCACAACAAAACTTAGCCAAACAAAAAAGCCTTCCCGAATCTCGAAAAGGCTTTTAATATTATAATGAAATTAATTATTTCATGTGACGACCATAGCGGTTTTTGAACTTGTCAATACGTCCTGCAGTGTCCACGAACTGTGCAATACCTGTAAAGAAAGGATGAGATTTGTGAGAGATATCCAATTTCACTAAAGGATATTCGTTTCCGTCTTCCCAAGTAATTGTTTCTTTCGTTGTTGTACATGAAGGGCAAATAAATGCATATTCATTAGACATGTCCTTGAAAACAACTAGTCTATAATCAGATGGGTGTATATCGTTTTTCATTTTAAATGTGTTTTTATGTGCTAAAAATGGATTGCAAATTTAGACAAATCTTTTTAAGATACAAGCACTTTTATTTTTTATAATCTATTTTTTGAACAATTTGAACATTTCTAAGGTGATAACTCCATTGAAACTACCGATTATTTGTGATTTCTATACTTATTTTTGAATTTACGAAAATTGTTATGAAATTCTCCAAAGCATATTCCCTAAAAGAAATAAGTGAGTTGTTAGCTTGTGAATTCGTTGGAAATCCCTCACATTTAATAACAGGTATCAACGAAATTCACATGGTTGAAGCGGGTGATATTGTTTTCGTAGACCATCCAAAATATTATAATAAAGCTTTAAATTCAGCGGCAACAACCATCATTATTGATAAAATTGTGGATTGCCCTCCAGGAAAAGGCTTACTAATTTCTGAAAAACCGTTCGATAGTTATAATAGGTTAACGCAACATTTTGCGCCTTTGAGTTCACCGATTAACCGAGATCTTCAATTCATTGACGAGTCGGCAATTATTTATCCAAATGTATTTATTGGCAAAAATGTGAGAATTGGAAAAAATACAAGAATATATGCTGGTGTTTCCATTTTAGATAATACAGAAATTGGAGAAAATGTGGTAATTGGTGCCAATACTGTAATTGGTCACTTTGCGTTTTATTACAAAAAGAAAACAGAAGGATACGAGCGAATGCATACGTGTGGAGGCGTTAAGATTGAGGACAATGTTGAAATTGGAGCTCTTTGTACGATTGACGCAGGTGTTTCTGGAATCACTAAAATCGGAAAAGGAACAAAATTAGATAACCAAATTCAAATCGGACACGATACAGTTATCGGAGAACATTGCCTAATGGCAGCTGGCGTAGGTTTGGCTGGTTGTGTTCGCGTAGGAAACAATGTAATTCTTTGGGGGCAAGTTGGCTGTGCAAGCGATATTACAATTGGGGATAGTGCAATCGTTTTGGCGCAATCAGGTATTTCAAAAGATTTAGATGGCGGAAAAACCTATTTTGGAAGTCCCTGCGGAGAAGTGAGAGATAAATTTAAAGAAATGGCAGCTTTGAAAATGTTACCTGATTTTATAAAAAGACAAAAGTGATTATTAAACATCGAAATATTCTAAATCCCGACATCAAGGACACGAAATTACAGTCTTTGTTGGAGATAACGAATGCCATCAATTCTAATCTAGCGATTGAACAACTCATTAAAATTTTCTCCTTCATTCTTAAAGAGCAACTTGGTTTTTCGAAGTTCGTTTTGTTTTTATACCAAGAAGATTGGCAAGTTCTAGCGAAATCAGGCTTCAAAGGAAAAATTGATTTACAACTTATTGACCAACAATTGGTTCGCTTCAAGGAGATTACTTTAGTCGAATCTTCGAATTCAATGGTTTTGAAAGAATTTCAAGCGGTAATTCCAGTATATCACCAAGAGAAACCCTTAGCTTATTTATTGATTTCAACGCTTGGAAACACCGATTATCTAGAAGCAAGTCACTTTAATTTTGCGCAAACTTTGTGTAATATTATTGCCGTAGCTGTTGAAAATCGACGTTTGTTCAAGCAAAGTATGATCAAGGAACGCATCTCGAAGGAATTAGAAGTTGCTTCAGAAATGCAAAAATTGTTGTTCCCTTCCGATTTACCTTCCAACCGCAAAATGGATTTATCTGCGAAGTATATTCCGCGTCACGCTGTCGGTGGCGATTACTACGATTTTATTCCTTTGGGCGACGAAGAATACATTATTTGCATTGCGGACGTTTCAGGAAAAGGAATTAGCGCAGCTCTATTAATGGCAAATTTTCAAGCAACAATTCGCACACTATTCAAATACCAACGATTTGAAATGCCTTTCTTACTGGAAGAATTGAATAAAATCGTGATGCGAAGTGCCAAAGGTGAGAAATTCATTACTTTTTTCATCGCTCATTACAACGCTCATACGCGCAAAATGAATTATGTCAACGCAGGTCACAATCATCCGTTTTTATTGAATGGTAGAAAAGTGACGATGCTCAAAGATGGCTGTATTGGCCTAGGGATGCTAGATGAATTGCCTTATGTTAATGTTGGAAAAATGGTCTTGAATCCAAACACGACTTTTGTGCTTTTCACGGACGGTGTCGTTGAACTTGAAAACTCAGAAGGCGAACAATTCGGAATCGAACGATTGGTGAAAAATGCACAAGCCTACTCACCGTTGAAAATGGAAGACATGAACAATATTATCTTCTCTAAACTCGATGAATGGCGAGGAAACCTAACTTTTGTGGACGATACAGCGATTTTTAGTTGTAAGTTTTTTTAGATTAAATTCGAAGTTAAAGTATTTTAGTTTGCATTATTTGAACAAAATACCTCAAATATTCCTCTAATTTATTTGGCAAATTCATCAAGGAAATCTTTTTTGAATCGTTTTTTCTTTCTATTTAATTAAAAAAAATTACCGATTTAGCAAGTATCTTAATTTCAGTTAATTAAGTCTATTTTGACTTTGATTCTTGTAATACTTCTTCTTTATTTTATGACTTTAGCAAAAATTTAAATTCACCCATGAAAAATCCTTTTTGATACATTTGTACCGTTTGAATTTTCTGTATGGTGTGTTTTATTTTGTTTAATTTCGTGAACTTTCAAACAAAACCAATTCAATTTTTACCCATGATAAATTAGAAGTTGTAGGTTAAAAGACAATTCCGCTTTGGTTATTTGGGTTTTTGTATTGAGAACTTTACTCTTTTTCCTCCAGCAAGCTAATCAATTCAGGTTTACTAAGCCCACTTATTTTGTGTAAAAATTTGTTTTTCAGGGCTATAAATTCTATTTTGTTCTCAATGCATAAATCTAAATCGTGGGTGGAAAAGACGATACATTTTTGCTTTTCGCGCGCTATTTGAAGTAATTTATCTACTAGGATTTGTTTGTTTGCATAGTCTAAAAAGGCACTTGGCTCATCGAGTAAAAGTACAGGTGTTTCTTGAACAATAGCTCGTGCAATCGCACAAAGTTGTCGTTCGCCATCACTTAATGAAAGGGTATCTTTTTGCAAAAAGGCTTCAATTCCAATTTCATTTGCAACTTGATTTACGAAATCCCAATCAGCTTGATTCAAACGACCTATAGCATTTGTATAGGGTGCACGACCTAAAGCCAAATAATTAGCAACACTTAGAAATGCAATTCCGTCAAATTTACTTTCAACAAAAGCAATTGTTTTTGATTTTTCAATGGTATTTGCATTTTTAATAGAAACGGAATTGATAGTTATTTCTCCTGCTAGTAAAGGCGTTTGACCAGTTATCGACCGCAAGAAAGTTGATTTTCCACTTCCATTTCTTCCAACTAAAGCATAGACATTTCCTGCCTCCAAAGTCAAATCTGTCACTTTCAAAAGTGGATCTTGGTAACCGATTTCTGCTTGTTTAAAGTGAATCATTTCATTTTTCGAATTAGTACAAAAATCACGAAAGGTGCTCCAATTAAGGAAGTTAGTACGTTGATTGGCAATTGAATTTCACTCTCTACAACTTGAATAAGAATATCGCAAAGTATCAAAAATGCACTGCCAATCAACAAGTTACCAGCTATTAAGTATAAGTGATTTTGTGTTTTTAATAAAATGCGTGTAATATTCGGAACAGCTAAACCAACAAAGGCGATTGGTCCACAAAAAGCGGTGATTAATCCTGTAAACAAAGCGGTGATAATCAAAATGATAATTCGCGTTTGTTGAATTTTTATTCCCAATAATGAAGCAGCATTTTCACCTAAAACCAATAGATTCAAAGGTTTCACAATCAATGCACTTAAAATTATTCCAATCACAAAAAACAAAAGAATCAAAGGAATTTGTTCGAGCAAAACATTTTGTAAAGATCCCATCGACCAAAGGGTGAAACTTTTTAATTGTTCCGCTTTAGAGCTTATTTCAAGAAACGAAACAATCGCTGAGGTGAAACTTCCAAACATCAAACCGACTAACAAAAGAGAAACTTGCGATTTTAAGAAACCGACCACAGACATCATCAGCATTCCCGCGGCAAAAGCACCAATTAATGCAGAACTAATCAATCCGACATTCGTTCCAAAAAACTGAATTCCAGTTAATAAACTAATTGCGACCATCAAACTTGCTCCAGAATTAATACCCAAAACATAAGGTCCAGCAAGTGGATTATTGAAAAGCGTTTGCATCAACATTCCAGCTAATGAAAGACCTGCACCAGCGACGCAAGCCATTATCAAACGTGGAAATCGGAATTCTCTTGCTAATAATTGTGCTGTGTTTGTGGAATCGTAAGCAAAAATTGCGTTTTTAAAGTCTGTAAATGAAATTGCTTGTTGTCCAACGGTCAAATGAAAGTAAGCAATCAACGGGAAAATCAAAAGCGAAACTACTAAAAACCAATTTATTCGTTGCGTTTGAATCATTCTACCGATTTATAAAAATACAATTCATCATTTGAAGCTTTTCCGGATTTAATAGTTTGTAAATCTCGTAAAAACCAATGAGGTTGAACGGTGCTATTTTCCCAGAAGTTGTTCATATTTGCTGAGTAACAGTAAATTTTTCCTTTTTGAAAAACGTTTAAAAATGCCGCCTTCGGATTTGATTTTAGAATTTCTGACTTGCTTCTAAAACCCGGATTCAACCAGACAGTTGCCTTTTCAGCATCTTTAATAACTTGTTCCATCGGCAAAGCTAAACTTCCTGTTCCTTTTGTGTCGGCGTACAAATAGTTGATTCCAGCGTCTTTTAATAAAATGGCTTGATAGCTTTCGCCAGCTGGCGCATACCAATAATCGCCCATTTGATTTCCAAGAAGAAAAATTTCTTTGTTTTTGATTTTTTTTCCTTCAATAATTCCTTGAGAATATAAGGTGTTAATTCGAGCGATTCTTTCTTTTGCTTGTTCGTGTTTACCAGTCAAATAACCAAAAAGTAAGAGCCAATCTGCTTTTCCCAGTGGAGTGTTTTCGCGCCAATCATAATTTGGGATACTTGTAATTCCAAGTTTTTCAAACTGTTTTTGTTGCGATAATTGACCACTAAAAGCACTGTAAATCATTGTTTTAGTTTTTGAGGCTAGTAGTTTTTCAATTGAAATTTGACCTTCGTCGCCAAGAGAAATAATTTTTCCAGTCTTCACACCTTTTTTCACTTGTTGATTGTAAATAAACTTTACATCCGAAATTGCTGAAATGAAGTTAATCGCATTTAATTCAGAAAGCATTCCGATATGTGTTGCCGATAATACAGCCAATTTCTTACACGGAAGTTGAATTATTTTAGTGGAATTTGTTCCTTGATTTTTAGCTTTTCCAAAAGTTTTATAGGTGGAAATTTGCTTTGGATTATCAGGATTAGTGATTTGAATAATTACTTGATTTTCCGTTTCAAAAATCTTCAACCAGCGACTATGTTTACATAAGTTGTTAGAAAGATCAGTAATTTCTGTTTCTTTTTTGGAGTTTGAATTACAAGCACTTAATATGAATATCAAGAAAAATAAAACAGAAGAAACTCTACTGAAAATCATATTTCAAACTTAATATTGTTCTGATTCGTTCGGGAAATCTCCAGCTTTTACGTCGCGAATGTATTCTTGAAACGAACGCATCATTTGTTCGTGTAGATTATTGTATTTACGAAGAAAACGCGGACTAAATTCATTGTTGATTCCAAGCATATCGTGAACTACTAAAACTTGACCATCAACACCGTTTCCAGCGCCAATTCCGATGATAGGAATCGTTACCATTTGCGCCACTTTAGCTGCTAATTTAGCTGGGATTTTCTCCAAAACGATAGCAAAACAACCCGCATCTTCTAATGCTTTTGCATCTTCAATCAAGCGATTTGCTTCATCTTCTTCTTTCGCTCTAACAACGTAAGTTCCAAATTTATAAATCGACTGTGGTGTTAAACCTAAATGTCCCATTACAGGAATTCCAGCCGTTAAAATACGTTTGATAGATTCCAAAATTTCTTGTCCACCTTCCATTTTTACAGCGTGTCCACCTGACTCTTTCATAATTCTAATGGCACTAGAAAGCGCTTCTTTTGAATTTCCTTGATAAGAACCAAAAGGTAAATCAACCACAACCAATGCTCTATCAACCGCCCTTACAACAGAAGAAGCGTGGTAAATCATTTGGTCTAAAGTGATAGGTAAAGTTGTTTCATGCCCCGCCATAACGTTAGAAGCCGAATCGCCAACAAGGATAATATCCATTCCCGCTTCGTCGATAATTCGAGCGATAGAAAAATCATAACCTGTTAGCATAGAGATTTTTACACCTGCATTTTTCATTTCTTGCAAAGTGTGAGTTGTTACTCTTTTTACGTTTTTATGGACAGACATTTGAACTGAAAGTTGAGAACTGAAAGATAAGAGTGAAAAGTTAAGAGTTAAGAGTTAAAAGTGAAGGGTTCCTTCTCATAATTTTGAGATGAACAATTAGTTCACTAGACAATTACCATTAACTTTTTACTAACTACTTTTAGTTGTGTTAAAACGTAAAAGTAGAAAATATTGAGTTTATAATCCTAAATTGATTTTTAAAATCACTACTAATTGTTAGAAAAATCAGTTCACAATCGGTTTTTGAGATTGAATTTTGGTTTATTTTGCTTTTGAAAAATAGAATCAATGAAAATAGAAACTGAATTTAAGGAAGCTATTCTTGCAATGCCTGAGAAAGAAAAAGATAAATTGTTAATTCGACTTATCAAAAAAGACAAGGTTTTGGTGAATCAACTTTATTTTCAATTGTTGGAAACGAAATCGGTGGAAGCTTTTAGGTCCGAATTAGAGGAAAGATTTCAAAAAATTGTCGCAGCTGTTAAAACCCGATTTTATTCCTCCGATATTTTTTTATACGAAGTTAAAGAAATGAGTGGAATGATAAATGAATTAGTTTCAACGACTAAAGATAAATACAGCGAACCATACTTGAATTTGAAAATGTTGATTCTTTCGCTGTCAAATTTAAAGGAGGAATTAAATCGTGAAATGCCTAATAGATCCTATGCTTTTAATATATATGTGATTGCGAGAAGTTTTAAAATCTTGACACAAATCAAAGCAATGCACGAAGATTTACAATACGATTTCAAAGAGGATTTAGAAACTTTGGGAGAGTTGATTTCTACATTTCCAAACATTATGAAGCTATGTATTTACAATGGTTTGGACGTGAATTGGCTTATTAATTTTGACATTCCAGAAGATATTGTTGCCATTCAGAAAGATTTAAGAGCAAAAGGATATTTAAAGTAGAATTTTATAAATTGCGAATTCAAAAATGCTAATTGCGAACGAGTTGTAGGTAGCGCTAAGCGCAAAACAATTTATTCGAAACTTTTAAGCGTAATGGTTTTCCGTTTGTAATTCGCAAATAAATAGTTCGCAATTTCTAAGCATTATGTACGTCCGTTTGCAATTCGTAATTCATCCGTTCGCAATTTCTAAGCATTCTGTACGTCCGTTTGTAATTCGCAAATAAATAGTTCGCAATTTCTAAGCATTATTTACGTCCGTTTGCAATTCGTAATTCATCCGTTCGCAATTTCTAAGCATTATTTACGTCCGTTTGCAATTCGTAATTCATCCG
>JBILOX010000058.1:0-15307 GCA_044374225.1 Crocinitomicaceae bacterium
AATTAGTGCCATCTGTTATCATAACATTAGGTTTAACGCCCCAATAGGTAAATGCATTCGCCTCAAGTATCTCAGGCAGTCTTTCAACCGATCCTTGATAATTGTCATTGTTATAATGATAGTTGTTGTCACTTCTTTTATCTCCATATACTAATTTTGTTAACACAAGGCTGAAAGAATTATTAGGCAGGGGAATTTGATCAAAATAGTATTTATTTAAAAAATCATTACTGTTAAATGTTGAAGAAGTCGAAACAAGATTAGAAGCAGACTGAACACTTGAAATAGAGTCATTAAGAGTTAATATTGTTTCATTGAGTTTTGATATTGTAATTTCATTTTCTGAGATTATTCGCTTTCTTTCATTTTCACTTTTTAGAATTAGTTCATTTAATCTTGAAATTTCAACATCATACGCTTTTATTTGAAGTTCTAATAAAGATGAATTTGTAGAAAGTTTACTTATGGACTCTTGTAAATTGGTATTTACGATTTTAATGGAGTCTATCTTATTTGTCAAAACAACAATATGCTCTCTTAGTTCAGATTTATTCATCTTTTCAACGTTCTGTGCTGATGAAACCGAATTAAATAAAAGATAAACTGTCAATAAGATGATAATTTTTTGTTTCATGTTTTTGATTTTTTGCTTATAACGTTTCCTTGCTAGAGCTTGTGGCGGATTATTGAAAGCTTTTTTTCCATAACCGACCAAGCGAAGTTATGAAAATTGAACGAACAATTTACCGAAAAACTAGCCATGAGTTTTAGCAAGTGTTGGCAGTAGGCGTTTTATTCATTTCAATTATTCATCATCATCTTTTTGATAACCTTCATAATAATAAGATTGTTCGATTCCTTTAAAGATGACCTCTCTGTTGTCAATTTCATCAGTTAAGTTTTGGCCAAGCAAAGTTCTTAATTCCAAATCGTTGATTGGACTTCTTTCCATTGCTTGTAAGTAGCGTGATTTGTCTACAAATTGCCAGTTTACTAACTTTTTTAGTCTAGCTTTTAAAATCATATCGAGCCAAATTCGCATTGTTCTTCCATTTCCTTCCATAAATGGATGGGCAATATTCATTTCAGTATATTTTGCAATAATTTCTTCAAAACTATTCTCGGGCATTTGCTCTATTTTTACTAAGATTTCATTTAAGTACAATGCGTTTGCAAATCTGAAACCGCCTTTTGAAATATTTAGAGTTCTAACTTTACCCGCAAAATCATACAATCCACCAAATAAATATTGATGAATTTCTTTCAAACCTTTTGTTGTTCCAATTTGGATTTTCTCAATATCATTTGATGTAAACAAACGATAAGCATTTTCTAGACTTTCTTTATCAATATTCTTCATATAAAATCAGATTTTTAATCTATCTGTTTATTGTCAAAAATACTTCAAAAGTTTATCATTTACTTAAAAATCAACTACTTTTTTGTCAATATTGATTTGTATTTATTTCCGGTTTCGATACTCTTACTGGTAACGGTTTGCAGCTACAAGAAGTTGGCGATTTCGGAGCACTAAACTTCATACGAAGAACGAATGTTTGATTAACCACAAAACTGTCATACGAAGCACTGAACCGCCAATTTCTTGTAGGTGCTGTTATGGGCTGGTTTTATGAGTTATACACCTAATAAAAATGCGGCAAATCTATTTTTTTTAATATTGTTTGCTAAACTTCTAATTAAATAAACGCACATAAATATTATTAGATACAATGTTAGAATACCACTTAAAAAAAAGAATTTATTAAAATGGTCTGCCGATTGAGTAAAAAATGGAATATAGAATTTAATTAAAAATATGTGAATAAAGTATATGGGTAGTGATAACTTTCCGAGAAAGCTAAAAAGACTAAACCCTCTAAAGTTGAAATTGAAGAGCGAAGTAATTACAAAAAATAATCCGAAAACATAGAACAAGAAAGGTATTGTAACAGGATAAAATATTTCAGTGTATCCATCCCGAATTGGATTCGAATCAACCAATGCAAAGCTATAGAGCAGAGAAAATCCGATGATAAAAGTACTACCCGATAACAACATGTGATTCGAATATTTTGAGAGGGCTAACCTATTTTTACAAATAAGATACCCTAAAATTGTAAACCCTGTCCAAGGAAAAACAGGAAACCAACCATCAATAAAAACATGATGCAAAGACGGAAACAGAGAGTTTTCTGAAAAAAATCTACCAAGCGAAATTTCATTTAATTCAAAATTGTAATAATTATTAGTAACTGCTATAAATAAAATAATTCCAATGGCGATAATCAATTTGATTTTATCAGAAAAGCTTATCAGGAAAATTGTAAATAGCAAAGAATAAGAAATTAAATACAATACATCCATTGTAATAAATGGTGAGATCGACCAAATAAATATGTCGATAATAATGGCAAAAAATAAAATTTGAAAAGCTCTTAAAATTAGTGATTTAATTTCCTTGCCGTTTTCCTGAGCTAACCTCAATGAAACGCCACTTAAGAAAATAAATACTGGTGCAGCTGAGGAAAATAACAATCTTAATAATTTAGGACAGTACTCAAATGGATAGAGATATGGATAGGCATTAGCAAATATCATTATCAGAATTGCAAATCCGCGGATTATGTCTATTGATGATAACCTCATTATAGTTATGAAAATTTGAATATAAAATAAGAAATAAGTGTGAAATACAATCCTGTTATTGTAAAATACGATACCAAATCTATCTTCTGTGATATTTTTTTCATCTTGTCGTTATCCTGTTCAAAGAAGCGAAGAGAAATTACAGAAATGATGATTATTAAAAAAATAAAGATAAATGTAATGTTATGTAAATAGTCTAGCAAGGTTAGCTCATTAGTTGATGGAATAATACTCTCAACAATGTATTTATTACCTATTGCGGCAAATAAACCTCCAACGCACAATCCAAATCGAGGATCCGTGTTAATTGGTTTTATCCAAAAAACACAAGATGAAATCAAGAATGCAACCATAATTCCTGTTATAAGTTTGAATAAAATTAGCAATGAGCCAATGCGGCTTATGGTAATAGCTATGTCAAATCGAGGCGAGGAACTGTTGGATGCTGTTGGATCACCAAAAGATGTCTCATAAAGTGTTGAACTTGATGTAAATGACACATTATCTATAACCCACTCGTCAAACCGAGAATAAACAATAGAATCAAGCTTGGAACCATTTAAGTCTGGCTTGAAAACAAAATCATCTGTTGTGTATTCAGATGATTCAATACTAAATATTACCTTCTGGGAATCAAAAGGATAGTTCTTTGTGGAAAATTTTTGCCTGCTTTTAATTAATGCTTTTGTATAAAACCAATGTTGATTTTCAAGCATCTCGGAACTTGCACCGTTAAAGCTGAACTCATCACAATTAATGAATTCAATTTCTTTTTCAAAATTATAGCTTGAATCATTGTATAAGCACCATATATGAATGTCTGCATTGATTGTATTGCTTCCAATTTCAAAATTGTTTAGTGAAGATATAAAAGCGCCGATTTTAACTGTGTCAACTTTTGTATTTTGCGAGTAGATGTCGCCAAAACAGAAAAGAGACAGACTAAGTAAGATTGTTTTCCAAGGTTGCATTTATTTGTTTTTTTTATGTCTATACTTGCCCATAACGTTTCCTTGCTAGAGCTTGTGGCGGATTATTGAAAGCTTTTTTTCCATAACCGACCAAGCGAAGTTATGAAAAGTGAACGAACAATTTACCGAAAAACTAGCCATGAGTTTTAGCAAGTGTTGGCAGTAGTTTTATTTCTTTTTACTATTCACTTTTGGTGTAACATCTTTAACAGTATTTGTTTTTGCTCCATCATCATCAATTATTTGCTCTTTTACCGAAGCAAAATCAATTTCTTTTAGATCAATTTTTCTAATCTGTCTATTCCACATAGTATGGTAGTAGTATACTTTGTTTTTTAAATCAGATGCAGAAGTTACTTGAGTTGCACTAACTATATCAGTTGGTAAATGTTCTTTTGGTACTTGAGCACCTAGTGGAATGTTAAAATTATCCAGTATTCTGAACGACTCGAAAACTGCATCCAATGAAGTTTCCAATGGACGACAAGAAGCGGTGAAGGAGGCTGCTCTGACAAATCTTGACGGCGGCGTAAAATCTCCAGGTAATCCTATCAATCCAGAACCTCCGCCAAATGGTTTTAAATTATAACCCTCAAAATTCATGGGACTATTAGGGTTTGTAGATAAATTAAGATAATTTCTTTGATTAATTAAATGCCAGTCATAAGTTGGCGAATTCGTTATTACGCCAATATATGGATCATATACTTTTACTTCTCCTTTGTTTACTATTTCAATGATTTTACTGTTACCGCTTGGGTCAACAATTTTGAAATGAAAAGGAAGAGCTGCTCCGCCAAATTCTTTATTGTCAACATTTACTACTGTAACATTTTTTAAGTTAGCAACGATTTCGTCTACTGTTTTATACGATGACAGCATCCATTGCATCAAGTCACCCACACTCATTGAATTTTCGGATTTTGCGCTATCGTAAATTGCGTACTCAGCATAATCAGGCAGATAATATACTCCAACATATAGGCCTTCTTCATTCATGCCATCCGGCCCATAAGGTTGCCCATAAGCTGTAAGTGTTGCAAAACCATATTTTCCTTCCCATTTTTTTCCGTTATAACCCTGAGGTGTTTGTCCAATAAATTTTTTATTACGTGGAACTATTAAGATTTTGTTGTGCTGTGCATCGTTAAGCGCCCATTCAACTGTTCTTGCAACAACAAATCCACCATCGTTGGACTTTAATGTAATTCCTGTACACGGAGAAACAGTAGTACTAAACATAAGAAATGCTAAAGTGAAAGCGGTAATTTTTTTAAGTTTATTTTTCATTTTGGTTTATTTTCAATTTAATATTACTAATTGTTGTTATGATTTCTAAAAATTACTGCCAACGTTTTGCAGATTTGCGATGTGGCGGACTTAGTAGCACTATCTTTCATTTTACAACCAATGTTTATTAGAAGTAGAATGTTTCTTTTACCACTAAACCCGACATATCCGCAAATGTGCTGTTGGCAGCTGGCATACTTATGTCTTATTATTTTGCAATCCGCACTGATTTTGATTTTGTAATTATATCATCTCCTGTATGTTCACTATACCTTATTATGACATAACCTTCTCTATTCAAGTCAATTTCAATTGGTTTTACACCTTCTTCCCATTGGTTACAATGTGTTGAAAATGGTTCTACTGCATTAACCCATTTGCCATTTACAAGTGTCCATACGTGATAACCTCGCCAACAACTTGTAAACCATCCAGGTAATAACCCAATTTCATCCGCTCCGTTTTTATTCAAGTCTCCCTCATTTGAGGGTGTTCCGTCAATACAATTTTCAACTTTGATGGAAGGTATATTGTGGTCGGAAAATTTAATATAACTAATGCAATCACCAATACAACTCATACCTTCATCATCAATTTTAGGTTTGACTAACCACATATAATCCAAAATACCATCACCATTAAAATCCCCTTTTATTGCATCATTTGGTATGTCTGTCTTTACTGATATATTTTTTGAAAGATTTTTATCGGTTACTAAATCACTTTCTGTTACTATTTTCCAGTTTTCATCAACTTTCCTAAATATTAAGTATGATGGATAATCAGTTGTCGCCTGTTTCACTGTTACTCGCTTAACGAAATTGCATTTAACTTCGGTATTGTTGATATTGTCTATTTGAATATCACTGTAAATTTGCTGATAGAAGTCAGGATTTTTCTTAAAAAGCGATAGTTTACTTTCAATACAAGAGTTTTTGTCCATTTGAGTTCCATAGAATAAAACAGTATTGTTAAAAAGATTAGAAAATACACCAACATCTTTTGATGAGTGTGCTTTATTCCAATCTTGAACTAAAATATTGAAATCAGTTGCGTTATTCGTTTCTGTGTTTGAATTACTGTCATTACTTTTTGTATTGCCGTTACAACTTGAAAATATGTAGGAACATAGTATTAGTCCTACGATAATTAAATATTTATTTTTCATTTGTTATATGTGTTTTAGATTTGAACTTACATTAGTTAAATGCTTGCTACCAACGGTCGATGCTAGAGCTAGTGGCGGCTTATGGAAATTATTTTTTCCATAACCGCAGAGCGAAGTTATGAAAAGAAAACGTACAATTTACCGCAAAACTAGCCATGAGTTTTAGCATTTGTTGGCAGATGGTTTACTTTTTAATTAGTTTATTTTCAAATGTTTTACCATTATTGTCTTTGCCTATAATTATATATGTCCCATTTGCTAGTTTTGAAACATCAATACTATTATTACAATTTTGAAATTCAATATTTTTACCATCTAATGCATAAATTTTCACATCAATTATATCATCACTAACCGTTATCGTACTTTCTGATGGATTTGGATATATTAAAAAGTTTTTGTTATCTAAAAAACTAGTGGTTACTAAATTATCTGATGACAATTTTACTATCCAAAAATCAGAAGCACCATTATTGACCGTTAGGTCTCCATCATTTGAAAAGCTAAATCCTGATACTAAGTATCCGCCATCACTACCTTGTGTAATTGAATTTGCTTGGTCTCTTAATGTCCCGCCAAGAGTTTTATTCCAAATTTCATTTCCATTAACATCAAGCTTTACGATATAAGCATCTCCTATGTTAGTCGTTTCATTTTGGAATTTATTTATTATTCCAGATACTACAAAATTATTATCGGACGTTTGTTGTATATAAGTAGCAGTGTCTTGACCTGATGTACCAATTGACTTTTGCCATTCTAAATTGCCAATTGTATCTAGTTTCAATATCCAAAAATCATTACCTCCATTATTAAAGGTCAGATTACCATCATTTGAGTTTGATGTTCCTGCTATTATAAATCCGCCATCGTTTGTTAATTGAATATTTTCCGAAGTTTCGTTGTTAGTTCCACCAAAGCATTTTTGCCAAACCAGATTTCCAGTATTATCGGTTCTAACTACTAATATGTCATAATTACCATGATTAGTAGAAAAAGTATCGTTAGTTGAAGTTGTATATCCTGTAAAAACATAACCTCCATCTGATAATTGCTTTATACTTTTTGCTCTTTCTTCACCATTTCCTCCAATTCGTTTTTGCCAATCAATAGTACCTAGGCTATTAATCTTGACAATCCAGCAAGAACTATAACCAGTGGTAAAAAAACCATCTAAATCTCCGTTAAATGAATCAGTAGTTCCAGAAAACATATACCCTCCATCACTTGTTTGTATAATATCAAAACCCTGATCTGACAATGAACCACCGTAGCATTTTTTCCATTCAATAGTGCCAAAACTATCCAATTTAACTACAAAAATATCAATGGTACCTACATTTCCACTATGAAATCCGGGAATATCATTTGATCCAGTTGTTCCAATTATAATATATCCTCCATCATTAGTTTTTGAAATGTTTCCAATATTGTCGTAATAATTTCCTCCTAAACATTTTTGCCAAACAATATTTCTTAAATTATCAAGTTTAGAAATCCAAATATCATCGTAAAATAATGGCAAAAGTTTAGTAGTAACATCTCCATCTCCTGATGAAGTATCTCCAGCTAAAATGTATCCATCTTGAATTGGCAATATAATTTTTGCTTCATCATAAGAAGTTCCGCCCATACTTTTTTGCCATAATAAACCAGGTGATTGAGCAAACAAGTTACAAACGTTCACAATCAAAAATGTAATTGTAATAATTTTTTTTATTTTCATTTCTTATTCTATTTAGGTTTTCTGTTTCTCAAAACTATCTGCCAACGTTCCGCTGACATACACAGTCGCGGCATTGGAACTGAGTTTTTTCAATTTTTGAAAAAACGAAAATAGGAAAGTAAAATCACAAACCACCGAAAACCAGCGATTGCGTTTGTCAGCTGTTATGAGAAGTGCTAAGGTTTTACTCTAGTAATTTTATTATCTTTTAGAATTACAAGTTCGCTATTCATTTTCTTTTTGAACTCGATTAATTTGTCGTAAACTTTATCCATTCCTTCTAAAATCTTAGTTTGGTTCGGTGTCATTTTATGTGTTTCCATGATAATAGTTTTTTAGTTTATTGAATTTGATTTCGCTAAAAATATCGATTTCAGTATCCAAAGTTTTTTTGGCAATCAAATCATGTTTTCCTTCTGAATTATCAAATATCATAACCTCGTCAGCGATTGGAAGATATATTTCAAAAAGATTTTTTATTCCATTTAAATATCGACGTTTTATAACTTCAGTTTCAATATTATGTCCGCCTTCTATAACTCTTGTTTTAACTCTTTCAATTGCTAACTCTACATTTTGCAGCCAAAAAAATAAAAGTGTAACATTATAGTTTTTGATTTTCGCTTCTATAATTTTTGATTTATAGCTTTTGGTTGCTAATGTAGTTTCAAAAGCGAAGTTTTCATTGGTTTCCAAAAGTTCGTTTATTCTTTTAAGCATTATTCTTCCGGCTTCGAACGAAACTTTTTCCGGTTGAAAAGGCGACAAACCTTTAGCGATTTCATCTGCGTTTACAAATTCTTTACAGTCTAATATTTCAGGCAATATAGTAAAAGAAGCAGTCGTCTTTCCAGCTCCGTTACAACCTGCAATTATGTAAAGATTCTTTTTCATAGTTGCAAATGTAATTAATTCAATTTTTAACGGCTATTTCTTGGTTACGAATTTTTCGAAGCATTTCTCATAACGGTTTGCAGCTACAAGAAGTTGGTGATTTCCGAGACAAAAACTGTCTGCCACCACTGAACTTGATATGAAGAACAAAGCTTCATTTAACCACCGAACCGCCAATTTCTTATAGGTGCTGTTATGCGTTGTATTTTCTACAGAATTTAATATAGTCTTTCGTTAGATAGTAAAACCCAAAGGGCGTTATTATATATATTAACCAATTGCTTTCAAATGCCTTTCTATAGTCTAGCTCTATTAAACTAATAAATGCAGTCGTCAAACCACAACCAGGGCATTGAACACCAAATATTGCCTTCCATAGGCAAGGAATACAAATATCAATTTCTGCAGTAGCTTTCAATATTGCAGAGAACAAAAAATAAAAACCTACAATTGTAAATATTTTATTCCTAGCAATATATTTGATAATTGTATTATACATTTTTAATTGGATTGCCTTCTGAGTCCCTGAAATTGCCTGATACGATAATAATAAAGTCTATTATAGTCCAAATACCACAACCACCAAGCGTCAAAAGTTGAACTACTCCCAATGCCGTATGACCTGTGTAAAACCTATGGACACCGAATACTCCTAAAAACCAACATAGTAGGAGGCAAGTAATCCACTTATTTCTTTGTTCGGTAATTTCAGCACTAATAGGTGTTGATTGCATCGTCTGTCTAACTCCGCATTTGGGACAAATTTCAGCTTTGATATTTATCAGTGCACCGCATTCGGTACAATATTTTTCGTTTTCTTGTTTCATAAAAAAAGAATTAAAAAGGGGAGATAAATCTCCCCTTAGATTTTAAACTAAGTCTCTTCCGTCAGCCATTTTCATACTGCCCGTGATTATTTTAATGAAGTCAATTAATGACCATATACCACAGCCACCGGCTGTAATAAGCATTAACCACCAATTAGAATAACCCATCATTAAGCGGTGGATACCCAATCCGCCTAAAAAGAAACTAATCAAAATCATTGTTGTTTTTGATTGTACTGATTTTTGTTCTGCCATTTTGTTTTGTTTAATTATTTTGTGCCTACTCTATTCAGTTTTCGGCTTCCCTGTTTATCGTTATTTTGTCTTTTAATATTACGCATAACGTTTCCTTGCTAGAGCTTGTGGCGGCTTATGGAAAGCTTTTTTCCATAACCGCCCAAGCGAAGTTATGAAAAGTAAACGAACAATTTACAGAAAACTAGCCATAAGATTTAGCAAGTGTTATAAGCCGTTATTTTATGGAATAATTTGTTCCTGGTCCAATTCCATGTTTTTCAATTAGTTTTTTCTCAATTAATTCTGGTAATATTCTTTTAATTGTTGGACTTGGAATTCCTAGTCTATTGGCAATATCTCCAGATTTACAACCTGGATTATTACCAATGAAAGTAATGATTGATTTTTCACGAGGCGATAATTGCAATTCTACACCACTTTGATTAAGTTTTTGCATTAGTTGTTCTTGTATGTTTTTTAATGCATCAAAAAAGAAATTTCCCCATTCACTTGCATTTTCATTTGGACGTTTAGATTGACAACTTCTTAAAACTCTATAGTATTCAGGCTTTCTATTTTCTATTTCATGTTCAAAACTTACATATTGAATCCAATTATACCCATGCTTCAATAATAATAAAGTTGATATAAGTCTACTCAACCTCCCATTTCCATCTTGAAAAGGATGAATGCTTAAGAACTCATAAGTGAACAATCCACATTTTACTATAGGATGAGTTATTTCATCATTTGAATACCACTCAATAAGATTTCTCATTGCATCTTCAGTAGCAAATCCAGCTTCAGTTGTTTGGAAAATTATTTGTTTTGTTCCATTAGGATATTTCGCTTCAACTGCATTACTGTGTTGCTTGTAGTTGCCTTTATGCCATTCATCTTTTTTACTATATTTCATTAAGATGTTATGCAAATTTTTCAAACTATTTTCTGTTATTTCAATTGATGCAAAAGATTCCGATATAATGTCGAAAGCCTCGAAATAACCAACTACTTCTTGAGAATCTCGATCTTCGAGTTTAGAAATATCTATTTCTTTAAGTAATATATTTACTTCTTCATCGCTCATTTTCGATCCTTCAATTCTCGTTGAAGCTCCAACGCTTCTAACAGTTGCAATAGATTTTAGTTGTTTTAAACTTTGACCTTCTTTTCTTTCTATGGAAGTCCATGAAGCATCAAATCGATCGATTTGGCTTATTATTCCAATCAATTTCCAATCTAAATCAAACTTAAAGTTATATACATCATTTTCCATTAAGCAAATGTATAAATATTTTCAAAACGATACGATATGATTCGTTTTTATTCGATAAATATTCGAAAATAATTATTTTTATTCGATATGGTTCGATTTAGTACGTTCACGATTCGATAATGGCTTATAATGTTTTGCAGCTACAAGAAGGTGTCGATTTCGGTGACGAAGACTGTCTGCAACCACTACACTTGATACGAAGCAAAAAGCTTCATTTAACAACTGAACCGCCAATTTCTTGTAGCTGCTGTTATTGGCTGGTTATTATTTAACAATCTCCATTTTAGACACATTCATTTCTAAAGAACCACTATTATCTCCGCTACTTTCGCAATAATATTTTTTCATTGTATAGGTAATCAAATATTTTTTATTGCAAAATGTTTCGTCAATTTCTGTATGTTCTTCACCATGCCATTTAATGAAATCTGGAATTTGTCCAGCATGGATTTCTTTTCCTTTTGAGTTCTTAAAAATGATTGTAGTACAATCTGAGCTTGCTCCACTAATTAAAGTCATAATTTCATTTTTAACATCACTGGTAGTTATTTTGTTAATAGTATTTTTGTAAACTTCAGAATTGTTCATGGGAATTTCATTTGTATTTATTTCATTGACATTCACTTTTGATTTACTATCTTTTTTTGAAATTTGTTTTAATTCACTTGTTTTTGATGAGTTTTCTTTGCCACAAGAACTAATTAAAATTGTTGAAGCAAATAAGATTGCTGCGAAAATTGTCACTACTTTTTTCATTTTTATTTGATTTAAATTTTGTTCCTACTCATAAGGCTTTTCAGATTTCGCCCCGTTTTTTAGAGTGGGTTCTGGTCTCCACTTTTAAGATTTGATAATATTATTTATTGTCACATTGGGTTGTCACCCCGTTGGTTCTAACATACCTTCTTGTTTTTTATGTTTAACTTGCCCATAACGTTTCCTTGCTAGAGCTTGTGGCGGCTTATGGAAATCTTTTTTTCATAAGCGACCAAGCGAAGTTATGAAAAGTAAACGAACAATTTACCGCAAAACTAGCCATAAGATTTAGCAAGTGTTATGAGCTGTAGATATTTTTACTATAGACAGTCTGATTATCTTTTCCTTGCTTTGTTATAAGATTTAATTCTGTTGCTTTTTTCAAATCTCTCGAAGCAGTAGCTGTCGATATATCTTTAAAGGTGTTCATGTAATCTTTTCTTGTAAATTGGCTTGATGAAATTTTTAAAAAATACTCAATCCTGTCCATTTCTCGAAGCGTGCGATTTTTAAAATTTAGAAGTTCAAGAAGCGATTGATCAATTACGTGCAACATATATTCAATAAATATAGTTGAGTTTCCAGCTTTATCGCTAAGTGCTAAATATTCATAATATTCTTTTTGTGTTTTGTTGATTAAGGTTTCAAAAGGTAAAAACTCAAAAACCGGATATTTTTCCATTAGAATAATTGTTTGCCACAATCTTCCAATTCTTCCGTTTCCATCAAGAAATGGGTGAATGAATTCCATTTCGTAATGAAAGACACAACTTTTAATCAAAGCAATTTCATCTGATTTTTTTAGAAAAGTAAATAAATCTTTCATCAAAAAAGGAACATTTTCAAATGGCGGTGCAACATGCGCAACTTCTATACCTTTTACAATTCCGACACTTTTGTTTCTATATTTTCCAGGATTAGCAATTAAACCTTTCATCATTATTTGATGAGCATTTAGAAATGATTTTTCATCAGTGGCTCTAAAGCTCTCTAAACTTTCATATACTTTAATTGCATTGAGAACTTCGGTTACATCTTTCTCAGGACCAATTACTCTTTTGTTTTCAATCAGCGCTGTGATCTGTTCTTGAGAAAGTGTATTCCCTTCGATTTGAAGTGATGAATGAATTGTCTTGATTTTGTTTTGCTTGCGTAGAGTAGGAGATTGCTTGTTTAAATAGTTAGCATTCACTTCTCCAATCTTCTCAGAAATTGAACTTATAAGTTTTAATATCGTCTGTGTAATTTCATATGGTGGTTTCATTGATGCTATCATTTGATGCTATCAAAGATATGAATTGTTTCCGGATTTCCAATGCTATAGCTCATAACGTTTCCTTGCTAGAGCTTGTGGCGGCTTATGGAAAGCTTTTTTTCCATAACCGCCCAAGCGAAGTTATGAAAAGTAAACGAACAATTTACCGAAAAACTAGCCATAAGTTTTAGCAAGTGTTATGAGATGGTTTAGTTTATTTCAATTTTCTTTTTTTCGGATTTTGTCTATTTGAGGAAAATGAAATAATTTCAATTTGATTATTCTTAACTCTAAAATACAAAGTATTATGAGATAAAATTATAGCTCGACGAATATCTTTTTTAATTTTAGAAACTTGAAATAATTCTGGATTTTGAGAAATCAATTTTAAAGTTGCCTCAATATTTAAGGCTAAATTTTGGAGTTCTTTCTCTGTCCAATTTTCTTCTAAATATTCAATTGTGTTTTCTAATTCTTTAAGAGCAAAATCTGTCCAAAGAATTTTATAGCCATTTTTCATAAAGCTTTCTGGCGTTTGAGTGAGGATTTAGTTTCCCAGCATCTGCGTCTAATAGACCTTTTTCAATGGCTTCTTTTTCACTTTCAGATATTGAATTCCACCAGTCTTTACTTTCCTTTTTTCTCAAATCCATTATTTTCTCAATTATGGTTGAGTCTTCAATAGTAGAAAGCCATTGGATTAATTCCAATTTTTTGTTTAATATGTTTAATTCAATATTCATAACTCAAAGATTTAGCAATTCAAAAGTACAAATATATTTGTAATGTCTTTCACTGCGCGCGTTAAAACTATCTCATAACGTTTCCTTGCTAGAGCTTGTGGCGGCTTATGGAAAGCTTTTTTTCCATAACCGACCAAGCGAAGTTATGAAAGGTAAACTAACAATTTACCGAAAAACTAGCCATAAGTTTTAGCAAGTGTTAGCAGCAGGACATTCTATAATTTAAGAATTTTTTCTGGATTTTGCCGAGTATCAAAAACATTGGAAACAAAAATGATTTTATTTGTTTCATCAATCCAATATAAAATTTTGTAACTTTTAAAAATTGTATAACGGAATCCTTGAATTCTATCTTCCAACAAATCTTCTTTTTGTCCGCCGTAAGCATTTTTATTTAGTTCTAGCGAAGTATCAATAATTCCATTTATCAACTTTTGCGCAACTCTTATTCCAGCATTGAACTTATAGTATTCAAAAATATCATTTAGCTTATCTTTCGCAATTTGAGTCCAATAAACTGTTAACTCCATTTTTTGATTTTAGCTTTTAAATCACTTGCTGAAATCAAACGTCCGTTAGACTCATTGGCTTCATATCATTTTCTATTAATTCAGCTTTACGCTTATGAAGTAATTTTTCAAGACCAATGACAATTTCCTCATTTTGAAGTCTGAGAAATTCCTGAACGAATGATATTTTGCGGGCTTCTAGATTCATCTTTTCTTAATTTTACTCAAAGATAATAATTTTTTATTTCGGTTTACAATTTTCCATTCCGGTGCGCTTGTCTTGCTGCTAACGTTTCCTTGCTAGAGCTTGTGGCGGCTTATGGAAAGCTTTTTTTCCATAACCGCCCAAGCGAAGTTATGAAAAGTAAACGAACAATTTACCGAAAAACTAGCCATAAGTTTTAGCAAGTGTTAGCAGCAGTTATCGCAACTTTTTTAATACCTCTAATAAATCGGGTATTTTACTTACTTGCGTTTCTGTCCAAAAATAATGTTCTGTGTCAGTGATTCCATTATCCTTTAAGTAAATTGATGTTCTTCTAGAAAGTTCTCCAATTCGGAAACTGAAAGTGATTTCCTTAGAATTGAAAATATATGTTTTTGATTGTTTGTTTTCAGCCTTGTCTTTAAGATTTGGAATTATATATTGTTCTAAGAAATATATGAATTCTTCTATTTCGCTTAAATCAATCCAAGAAGACTTGAAATAATTTACACCATTTTGAGAGTTTACAGTCATATCCATTTGTAAAGATTTGACACTTTTATTTGCTTTTAAATCTATCGCTTCGACGGGATAGAATTCTACAGTTTCCCCAACACCAGAAGTAAATTTAGCTACAATATTCCAATTTCTATTTACTTGCGTAAAATCGGCGTTATCAATAAACTGTCTTGTATCGGAATTCGTTTTTTCCTTTTGTGCTAAACTCAAAGAGGCAATACTAAATAATAAAAAGGAGAATAGTACTTTTGAATATTTCATGTCGTAAAGATTATGGTTCAATAT
>JBILOX010000023.1:0-49877 GCA_044374225.1 Crocinitomicaceae bacterium
ATAGAATTGCGAATTGCAAACGGATTTTCAGACTGCTTAAGAATTGCAAACGATAGAATTGCTAATTGCAAACGGATTCTCAGACTGCTTAAGAATTGCGAAGTAAAATTCTAGTCTTTCTCTCATTTGTCATTCCCTCCTAAATCCCTAACGTCCCAAAGTCCTTTTCAGAAAAAATAGCTTCTCAACTATCTATTTTTCATAAATAAACCAATTGAGTGTTTGATTGTAACTTTTGTTTGTGTTTCTTTGTTAAACTTTAAAATAATAACATGATTCGTTTTCTTTTAGTAGTTCTTGTTAGCATTTCATTCTCTGGTTTTGCTCAAAATACGAAGGTTAAATTTTTTGACAAACTTGCTAGTTCTAAATATATTAGTGATGGTTCTGAAATGTATAATGTAGGAAGAACTTCAGACGCATTAATGTTTTTCAGACAAGCGAAAGTTAAAAATCCAACTAATTGGAAAGCTTATTTTTGGTTGGCTACCACTGAATTTGAACTTAATAGTTACGATCAAGCATTAATGAATGCTAATAAGGCCCTAGAATTAACAAAGGAAAAATCTGATGGTGAATTACAATTACTTCTTGGTAGAGCTAATCACAAACTAAATATGATTGAGAGCGCAATCACTCATTTTAAGAATGCAAAAATGGATTTTGGCGATAAATTGGCTATTGATTACGACATCCCAATTTACATAGCTCAATGTGAGTTTGCACTAAATGAACAAAAAAATGGAGTTCAAAATAAACGAATTCCAATTTCTAGAAAGCTTAATACTAAATATGACGAGTACGCACCGATTTTAATTAATGAAGGTAAACATTTGTTTTTTACTGCACGAAATTCTACTACAACAGGAGGAAATTTAAATCCTGAGGATCAACGTTTCTTTGAAGATATGTATCACGCTGTTTGGAATGCTGAAACAGGTGATTGGATTCTGAACGAAGAAACTTTTGACGGAATTAATACAGAAGGTTTCGATGCTTTATCATTTGTTTCACGCGATGGATTATACGGTTTGGGAACATTGAATACAAGTGCTTCAAAAGAAAAAACAACCACAAGTTCGGACATTTTTGAAATCAATACAGATATTCCTGGAACATGGGGGGGGATTGAAATCATTAAAAATTCAGGAATAAATAATTCTTTTTTCGACGGTTCTGCTTCAATAACAGATACCTTATACAACGAAGATGAATCCTATTCCCAAACAATGTATTTCGTTTCAGACCGTACTGGAGATAAAACATTAACTGACATCTATTCTGTCGAAAAAAAGAATGGTGTTTGGCAAACTCCAAAAGTGCTCCCGAAAGAAATTAATACAAAAGGTAGAGAAACAACGCCATTCATTTCACCTGACGGGAAGTACCTTTTTTTTAGCTCTGATGCGCTTCCAGGAATGGGTGGTTACGATATTTATTACGCTGAAAATTTAGGCGAAACCTGGGGTAAACCAGTTAACTTGGGTGCAAGATTTAATACTGTAAATGATGATAGTCACTTCCAAATTTATTTCAGTATTAAAAAGGCGGTTCTTGCTGGAATTGAAGAAAATGAAGGTGTTTATAACTACGACATCTTTGAAGTTAACGTAGATGAGATGGATTATCCATTTTTAAAATAATCCCTTTTTGATTAAAACCATAAGTGTTTACAAAAGAAGTTATTTGTACTTGCTTAATCTCCTTATTTCAATAAATTTATTGGTATTAAAACTATTCCTCTAAAAACAATTTTTTCAATTCTGTAGCTTCGGATGCTTTCATTTTACCTGCAAGAATTAAACTTAATTGTTTTCTTCTCAAAGCACCTTCATAACGCTCTTTTTCTTGCTCAGTTTCTGGAATTAATTCAGGAACTTGTATAGGGCCACCGTTTTGATCTACAGCAACAAATGTATAAATTGCTTCATTGCTTTTTTCAAGGACACCTGTAACTTGATCTTCCACAAATACATCCACAAAAATCTCCATTGAGGAATTAAAGGCACGAGAAACTTTTGCTTCTAACGTTATGATTGAAGCGTGTTTGATTGGTTTTTGAAAAGAAACATTATTTACAGAAGCTGTAACAACAACTCGCTTACTATGTCTGTGTGCAGAAACGCTTGCAATCACATCCATCCAAGCCAAAAGCTGACCTCCAAATAAGTTCCCAAGTGTATTTGTATCGTTTGGAAGTACGATTTTTGTTGTTATCGCTAACGTTTCAATGGCTCTTTTTGATTTCATTTTGCAAAGATAATTATTCGCTTACCACTTATCCCTTTTATATAAACTTTGTGTAAAAGAATTAGCATTAATTAAATATTTACTTAATTTAGGCAAACTATTAAACCATTATTAATCATTTAATTCAAGATTCAAATTATGAAAAATAATTTTTTACTTCTAAGCACAGTTTTTGTTTTATCTCTATTTCAGCAGTTTAACGCTCAAAAAAAACAGACTTTTGATGCTTCAAATGCAAGAGACGGAGAAACTATTGAATACTGTCATCAACATAAAAAGCAAGCCCTTCTAATGCAAAATCAAGAGTATCTTAAGATGAAACAACAAGATGATGTTGAGTTTCAAAAAGCATTGAAGAAACCAGTTCCAAAAGGAGTTATTTATAAGATTCCAGTTGTATTTCACCTTTTACATAATAATGGAGTTGAAAATATCTCAGACGAACAAATTTTCGATGCAATAGCAATTATGAATCGTGATTTTAGAAAATTAAATGCTGATACTGCAACTGTTCATCTAAATTTTCAAGGAATGCCTACCGATTCAGAAATTGAGTTCGTTTTAGCAACTAAAGCCCCTAATGGTGCGTGTTTTAAAGGTATAACAAAAACAATGTCTCCGTTGTCTTATCAAGGGGACGACGGAAATGCGCAAGTTACTGCTATAAGAAACGGGAATGATGTTTTTAACGGGACTTGGGCTGGAAACAAGTATATGAACGTTTTTATCTGTGGTGAAATTGGAGGAGCTGCAGGTTATACAACTAATCCAGCTACTTGGTCAGCATCATCAATGACAAATGGGATATGGATTTTACACAATTATGTTGGTTCAATTGGCACAGGTTCAATTAATGGTAGTCGCGCAATGACACACGAAGTCGGACATTGGTTAAATTTATCACACACTTGGGGACCAAATAACAATCCTGGAAACGCAACTTCTTGTTCTTCTGACGACGGTGTTCAAGATACACCAACTTGTATAGGTGTTACATCTTGTAATCTAAACGCAAACACATGTGATGATGATGATGCTTATTGGGGTTTCAATATTCGTGATAATGTAGAAAATTATATGGATTATTCTTATTGTTCAAAAATGTATACAGCTGGTCAAGTAGCAAGAATGCGTGCTGCCTTGCAAGTGGGCTCAACAGGTAGAGCTAATCTTTGGACAGCAAACAATTTAGCAGCAACAGGTGCAACGGGAAATTTAGTTTTATGCAAATCCGAATTCGTGGCAGATAAAAAAACGGTCTGTGCAGGTGAGCAAGTTCAATTGTCAGACGATTCATATAATGCTGTAACAGGTTGGACTTGGGAAATAACACCTTCAACAGGATGGTCATTTGCTTCTGGATCATCAGCGAACTCACAAAACCCGCTATTAAACTTTACGCAATCAGGTCTCTATACAGTAAAATTAACTGCTACTGATGGAACAACGACAGATGAAGAAATTAAAACTAATTATTTAAGAATATTACCTGAATCAAGCACAATTCCTTATTGGGAAGGGTTTGAGGGGTATTCTTCTTTAGGAAATTTGACAAATTGGGAAGTTTATAATCCAAACAACAACAATCCTTATACATTAGAAAATACAACAGCTCACTCAGGTAATCAATGTGCTAAAATTGTAAACTTTGGACAGACAGGTTCAAATATTGATGAATTAATTTCTGCACCAATAGATTTATCAGTGGTTCCATCAACTGGTGCGGTAACATTAAGTTTTAGATATGCTTACAGAAAGAAAGTAACCGCTGATTATGAATATCTAAAAGTGTTTATTTCTTCGGACTGTGGAACTAGCTGGGCGCAAAGAAAAACAATTGGAGGAAATCAACTTTCTAATTTAACCTCTTCAACTTCATGGAAACCAACGCAACAAAGTGATTGGACAACAGTTCACATGATTAACGTTACTAATAATTATTTCACAGAAAATTTTAGAATGAAATTCCGTTTTGAAGGTGAGGGTGGAAATAATTTCTATCTAGATGATATTAATTTATACGAAGGTTCCCCTTCTGATAATTTAGTTATTGGAGTTGATGAATTGAATACTTTTAATTCTTTAGAGTTATTCCCCAATCCAACCGAAGATGAACTGAACCTACGATTTAATTTAGATAAAAAAGAAGATTTGAGATTTATTATTTCTGACTTAAGTGGAAAAATTACACAACAACATTCTTTTAAAGCAAATGAAGGTTCTAACTTGGTAATGTTTAACACAAATGCTTTATCAGCTGGGATGTACTTCTTGACAATTGGTACTGCCTCTTCGTCAAAAACAATGCAATTTGTTATGAAATAAAAAATTAATTTTCAGCAAAGAAATTAAATAGGATGGTCGCTTTTGATCGTCCTATTTTTTTTTCTAGTTGTTCCAATGTCAATTCTTTCATTGCTTTAATTGTTTTGAACTCATTGAATAATTCTTGCATCGTTTTTTCACCAATACCTTTGATATTTAGCAGCTCGGATTGTATCGAATTTTTACTTCTTTTATTGCGGTGATGCGTTATACCAAATCGATGTGCCTCGTTTCGCATAAATTGAATTAATTTCAAGCTTTCCGAACGTTTGTCAATATAAATAGGGTATTGGTCGCCAGGAAAAAAAATTTCTTCTAATCGTTTTGCAATACCAACCACGACAACTTTACCTCGAAGCGAAAGTTCAGTTATAGCTTCCATTGCTGCACCTAATTGTCCTTTACCACCATCAATGATTATTAGTTGAGGCAAACTTTGGTTTTCGTCCAACATACGTTTATATCTTCTAAAAACAACTTCCCGCATTGTTGCAAAGTCATCTGGACCTACAACTGTTTTTACATTAAAGTGACGATAGTCGTTTTTGGCAGGTTTACCATTTTTGAAAACAACACAAGCTGAAACTGCATTTGTTCCTTGAAAGTTTGAATTATCGAAACACTCCATGTGAATAGGTAATTCATTCAATTTAAAGTCGGTTTGAACTTGTTTTAAAACCCGATTTGGATCGCGTTCTGTAAGGTTTAAATGTTCTTTCTTAAGTTTGTCTAAACGGTAGTAATTAACATTTCGCAATGAAAGTTCAATGAGCTTTTTCTTTTCTCCAATTTGAGGAATAGAAAAATTGATGTTTGGTAAACTAAATTCCAATGGACTTTGAACAATTACCTCTTTCGAAGTGCTTTCAAAACGCTGTCGTATTTCTGGTAATACATAAGAAATTATTGTTTCTAAATCTTCATCTAGTTTTTTGGTGACTTCAGAAGTATAGGCATGAATAATTGCACCTTCTTGAATCATTAAGAAATTAAAGAAAAATCGATTTTCAGTTTCTTCGATTGTGAAAACATCTACATCTGAAATTGTTGAGGAAACAACTGAACTTTTTGAACGGTATTTTTCAATTTGTTCAATTAAAACTTTCATTTGTTGCGCTTTTTCAAACTGATACTTCTCTGAAAACTCCATCATTTTTGATTTCAATAATTGAATTAAATAATAGGTTTTTCCTTTCAATAATAATTCAATTTCATCCACCATTTTATCATAACTAGCTTTGGTTTGATTTCCAACACAGGGCCCCAAACATCTACCAATATGAAACTCTAAGCAGGTTTTAAATTTCCCTTCGTCGATTTTATATTGCTGTAAATCCAAAGGACAGGTTCGTAAAGGATACATCTCTTTTATCAAGCCAAGTAAAGATTGCATCACTTTTACGTTCGGGTAAGGTCCGAAATATTTTGAGCCATCGTTCCGTTTTTGTCTTGTTTGAAATATTCTTGGAAATGGCTCTTTTTTGATTACAATCCAAGGGTAAGTTTTATCATCTTTTAAAGCAATATTATATTTTGGCTGATAGGTTTTAATTAGATTATTTTCTAAGAGCAAAGCATCTAACTCTGATTCAACCACAATAAATTTAAGCTGATGAATATGACTTACAAGAATTCTTGTTTTGTTATTGTCTTGATTTTTATTGAAATAAGAACTCACTCTTTTTTTTAGACTCTTCGCTTTTCCAACGTAAATAATTTTTCCAGTTTTATCAAAATATTGGTAAACACCGGGCGCATCTGGTAAAAGTGAAATTTGAACTTTTAAATCGTGTTCAGTTGTTGACATGGCATAAAATTAAAAACAAAAATTTAGCAATTAGTCTTATAATTTTAACTTTGCTTTATGTTAGATGAAATAATTAAAAACGCGCTTCTTGAAGATATCGGCGAGGGCGATCATTCCACATTAGCTTGTGTCCCAAAAGACGCAAAAGGGACGGCAAAATTATTAGTTAAAGAAGGCGGAATTCTTGCTGGTATTGAAGTTGCAAAACGTATCTATGAAATGTATGATCCAAGTTTGGAAATTCAATTTTTCAAAAAAGATGGAGACACAATTCGAAAAGGTGAAATTGCATTTACGGTGCATGGATTATCACAATCAATTTTATCGACGGAAAGACTTGTTTTGAATATAATGCAACGGATGAGTGGAATCGCAACTCAGACGGCGAATATTTTAAAAGTTATAGAAGGTTGTTCAACGAAACTTTTAGATACGCGAAAAACTACTCCGGGAATTCGTTATTTGGAGAAAATGGCTGTGAAAATTGGCGGTGGAGAAAATCATCGTTTCGCTTTGTACGATATGATTATGTTAAAAGATAATCACGTTGATTACGCAGGGGGAATTAAACCAGCCATTCAAAAAACGAAGGAATATTTAGTAGCGAATAATAAATGTTTGCGCATAGAAATTGAAGTACGAAATATGCAAGAATTAAAAGAAGTTATAGAAATTGGAGGAGTAGATAGAATTATGTTGGATAATTTTTCTCCTCAACTTTTGAAAGAAGCTTTGAAATTAATCCCTGCTCAGTACGAAACGGAAGCTTCCGGAGGAATTACAATTGACACAATTCGTTCTTACGCAGAAACTGGAGTACAATTCATTTCAGTTGGTGCATTGACACATTCTGTAAAAAGCTTAGACTTAAGTTTGAAAGCATCTTTTTAAAGCTGATCGACTAAATCAGAATCGTCCTTTTTTTCTTCCTTATAAAATTTGGAAATAATAAATGAAGAGGCACTTATAAATAATCCAGCAAAAATTAAAAGCGTATGGAAAGGGTAGTGGAACATTTTAAAGATTATTCCAAAGAAAATTAAAATCGCACCAACCCAAAAAAGAAAGTTGAATAACGTATTTCCATTTTTCGAATTGTTGTAGCTGATTAAATTGAAAACCATACCTAGCGCTCCAAAAATTAGAAATGCGGTTTTAAGATGGTATCTGTATTCACTAATAGTTGTTGATTTCACAAATAAAAGTGCCATGCAAATAAACGAAAAAGCAAAACATAAACCAGCAATTTTCTTAATTACTTCCATTCTTCTCCTTTTGAAGATTGGCAATATCGAGTAAAAAATCAATATCTTCTTCTATTTTATTTCCAACAACAACAACATTTGCTCCTGCTGTGTGTAACTCTTGGATTTTTTCAATTGATTTAATTCCACCACCTATTATTAAAGGTAATCCTATAGATTTTACTTTTTGAACCATTTTTGTAGAAACGGTTTGAATTGCTCCACTTCCGCAATCTAGATAGGTGATTTTCTTTCCTTGTAATTTTCCAGCCAAAGCAATTTTTCTAGCGATATCTGCTTGATCATTTGGAATAGGAGTTGTTTGTGAAACATATTCAACAGAAGTTTTTTTACCCCCATCAATAAGTAAATAAGATGTTGGAATAATTTCAATGTCCATATTCTCTAATTCATCAGCAGCTTGAATGTGGTGACCAATCAAATAATCTGGATTTCTGCCAGAAATAAGCGACAGAAAAAGTAAAGCATCTGCTTTTTCATGAATCTGGTGAGAAGCTCCGGGAAAAATAACTAAGGGAATAGAACAATTAGATTTTAAAATATCAATACAAGCATCAAAATCTTTTCTTGTAACAGTACTTCCTCCTACAAATAGAAATTCAGGCTGTGCAATTTTTAGTTTTTGCAGAAATGTAATATTATCGCCTTTAACAAATTTTTCGGGGTCGACTAAAACAGCAATTGCTTTGGAAGAATTTTGTAGTAAAGATAAAATTTGACTCATAATAAAGTAGATGGCTCAAAGTTATAACTTATAATTAAGTTTCCTTTTTGTAATGTTTTTATTTTAACCGTTCGCCAACCATCTTTATCTAACATCCGACAATTAAAACCAATACCTGTCTTTTCTTCAATTATTAGTTCTTTTCGGAAATCAATTCCCTTTCTATTATTTAATTTAAATAATGCCTCTTTTATCGTCCAAGCCTTTGTTAAATCTTCAATCGCCGTTCCAAATATTACTAATTCATCTTCATTAAGAAAACGATTTTTGATTTTAGTAATGCGTTCATTGATTTCTTCAATATCTAATCCAACATCAAAAGGAGCTTTTAAAATTCCAATAAAGTTTTGAGAATGACTAATAGATATAAAATCATTTGAATCAGCAAGAAATGGTTTACCATCATCTTTATAGTGTATTTCTAATTTTCCAATTGTTTTATTTCGTAACTCCCTAACTTGTAGAAATTCTTGCTTTCTAATTTCATTTGCTATTGAATTTAACACTAATTGCTCTTTATAGGTAAGATAAGTTGAATTGATATTGATTTTTGGCGCAACAAAAAGAGACAATAAATTATTTATCTCCAGATTTATGTATTCTTTCGTTTTTTGCATCTAATAATCAGCTAATTATTTTTAAAATTAAATGTTACAGGCAAAGATGTTAAAATAAATTCAATTTAATTTTTTTTAACAATAAGTATTGCAACTTGATTTTTTCTATATTTACAAGCTTAAAATTGCAAAAACTATAACATTTTATACGCATAATTATGGTGGGTAAGATTAAAATATTGTTAATAAGTGTATTGATGTCAAGCACTTATCTCTTTTCTCAATCAGGTTTGGGAACAGTAAAAGGATTGGTTAAAGACGAAGCTAACGGGCAAACATTGCCTTTAAGCAAGGTTTTATTAATCCAAAATGGTAACATTAAAGGGGGAGCAAACACAGATTTTGATGGAAAATTTCAAATCAATGGAGTTCAACCTGGCACCTACGATGTAGAAGTTCGAAATGCAGATGGATATCAACCTTCTGTTATAACAGGTGTAAATATTTCTCCTGACAAAATCACATTTCTTGATAATTTAACTTTGTCAAAACCGAAGGATGTAAAAGAATTGGACGAGGTTAAAGTTGTTGCTTACCGAATACCATTAATTGATAAAGACGGAGGAGCTTCGGGAGCAACTGTAACAAGAGAGGATATTTCTCGCTTACCTGTTCGTTCTGCTGCTGGTGTGGCTTCGACGGTTGGTGGAGTAAACACAAACGAAGGGTCTGGAGATATATCTGTTCGTGGGTCGCGTTCTGATGGTACTTACTATTACATAGATGGTATCAAAGTCCGTGGTTCTGCAAGTTTACCTAAATCAGCGCTGGAAGAAGTTTCTGTAATTACTGGTGGTGTACCTGCAAATTATGGTGATGTAACTGGAGGTATTATTTCCATTACAACAAGAGGCCCATCTGCAACTTACTTTGGAAGTATTGAAGCAGTATCATCTGGAATTTATTTTAAAGGTGCTGATCCAGATGGTTACGATGGAAAAGTTTTTGGATTAGATAAATATGGTTACAATCTATTTGAAGGAATGTTGTCAGGGCCATTATTAATGCAAAAAGATTCAACAGGTAAAAAAACAAAACCGAAATTAGGATTTTTAATTTCAGCTAACTTCACAGACCAATTAGATGATCGTCCATTAGCAGATGGAGGTTATAGAATTAAAAAAGAAGTGCGAGATGAATTAATTGCAAATCCATTAAGACCAACTTCCACAGGTTTTGGTACATTCCACAATGCATTATTTTTAAGAGAGTCAGATTTTGAGAAAGTTGCATGGAGAATGAATTCTAGAAGTACAGATTTTTCAGCTCAAGTGAAAATTGATGTTAATACAGGTCCATCGGTTAACTTGCAGTTTGGTGGTTCAATGAATTATCGTTCTGGTAATAACTACAGTTTTGCTGGTTCATTATTGAATTTCCAAAACTTTGGAATTTCAAAAGGATTAGATTACCGTGTTTTTGGTCGTTTAACCCAACGATTTAATAACGAAAAAGAAGGAAGTAGTTCAAAAATTAAATCTGCACTTTATAACATCATGGTGGATTATTCAAAATCAACAAATGATGTTTATGACCCTAAACATCAATATGATATTTTCAACTACGGCCATGTAGGTAAATTTGAAACTTCACGTCGTCCTTCTTATGAGTTTGATCCAGCAACACAAACATACGTTCACAATGGGTTTAGAGATTTAGAGGTTGCATTCACTCCTTCTGAAACGAATTCAGCATTAGCAGCAATCACAACTCAATATTTTGACATTTATCAAGATTCTCCAGTTGGACGTTATGAAAATCTATTTCAGATTCAACAAGGTAATGCTTTAAGAAATGGCGATTCTCCATCCTCTGTTTATGGTATATGGAGTAATATAGGAACACCTTATAATTTCTTTGGGAAAACTGAAAACGATCAATTTCGAGTTACTGGTGCTGGTTCAGTTGTTTTAGGTGACCATAGTATATCGCTTGGTTTTGAATATGAACAGCGAGTTGATAGAGGTTGGACTTCTGGTACTACAACAGGAGGAGGAACAAATGGTCCTATTGGAATTTGGACAATTGCAAGACAATTAGCAAATTTCCACATTACTGAGCTTGATTTAAATAGTGGAGTAATTTCTGATTCTGGTTCTTTTAAAACAATTACATATGACCGTTTAAACACGGGTTATGCTAATACGTCAGGAACAGGAGAATATGGTGGCCAATTAAATAATGACAATCAATCATTTTTTGATTTTAATTTAAGAAATAAATTAGGTTTAAATGCTGCTGGAAGTGATTTTGTAGATATTGACAATTACGATCCATCATTATTCCAATTTGATATGTTCTCACCAGATGAGTTATTGAATGGAGGTAACTCTTTCGTTTCTTACTGGGGATTTGACCACACCGGTAAAAAAGTGAAAGGTGTAACGGATATTAATAAGTATTTCAACGAATTCGATGAAAACGGAAACTACAAAAGATTTGTGGGCGCGTTCCAACCAATTTATATGGCGGGTTATATAATGGACAAGTTTGCATTCAATGACATAGTATTCAATGTTGGTGTTCGTGTCGACGTGTTTGACGCAAATCAACCTGTATTGAAAGATCCTTATTTATTTTTTAATGCAAGAACAGCAAAAGAAGCTAGAGCTTTGAAAGAATCAGATCCAAATCAGTACGCTTGGGTTGAAATTCCAGAAAGTGTAGCCGATGATTATATTGTTTATGTTAACGATGTAAATAATCCATCCGCGATTAACGGATTTAGAACAGGTCAAAGTTGGTATAACTCAGTAGGTACGCCTATTGAAGATCCAAAAGTAATCAGAGGAGCAGCAGGTATTGCGCCATGGTTGTTAGATCCTTCACTAGAAACACCAAATGCATCTGCTTTTGAAGACTACAAAGCACAAATAAATGTTATGCCTCGTGTTGCTTTCTCTTTCCCGATTTCTGACGAAGCATCATTCTTTGCTCATTATGACATCTTAACTAAACGTCCTACTTCAGGATTTAGATTTGATCCATTTGATTATCAATATATTCAATCAAGAAGTGCAATTATTGACAACTCAAATTTGAAACCAGAAACAACTGTTGATTATGAATTAGGTTTCCAACAAGTTTTGTCTCGCACCTCCTCAGTAAAGATTTCTGCGTTCTATAGAGAACAAAGAAACAACGTACAGTTAATTAATGTATTTGAAGCTTATCCAGCAACATACAGAACGTACGGTAATCGTGACTTTGGTACTGTAAAAGGAATGACAATTGCTTACGATTTAAGACAAACTGGAAACATTAGAATGACAGCAAATTACACACTTCAATTCGCAGACGGAACAGGTTCCGATGCGACTTCAGCACAATCATTGGTAAATGCAGGTTTACCTAACTTAAGAAATATTTTCCCTTATTCTTATGATCAAAGACACGCCTTTGCATTTACATTTGATTACAGATATGGTGAAGGTGAAGACTATAATGGTCCAATGATTGGAAAAACTAAATTATTAGAGAATGTTGGGTTAAATTTATTCTCAAACGTTTACTCAGGTTCTCCTTATTCATCACAAACATTTATTACTGATGAAGGAATTGGAAACTTAAATGCAGGTTTAAATGGTACCTTAAATGGTTCAAGATTGCCATGGTCTTATAGATTGGATTTACAATTAGATAAAACAATCAATTTAGAATTCAAGAAAAAAGATGACAAAAAGAAAATGGCATTCTTAAATATTTATATTAGAGCAACAAACTTGTTTAATCAGTTTAACATATTGAATGTTTATAGAGCCACTGGTAACTGGGATGATGATGGATATTTGCAAGCTGCATCCACTCAATCCTCTATTCAAAACCAGATAGATGAGCAATCTTTTAGAGATTACTATATGATGAAGATTCAAAATCCTTTCAATATCAGTGCTCCTAGAACTGTTAGATTAGGTATAAAATTAGATTTCTAATAAAAGAAAAAACATAGCAATATGAAAAATCAAATAATAGCGTTAGTTTTCGGAGTTGGTTTCTTCTGTACTAATGCGTTCGCGTATTACGGCCCCAATGACAAAGGTGGAAAAACAAAACCAAAACCAAAGGGTGCTAATTGTAGTCCTGCTACAGCAAAATTAATTATGGAGTTCAATGACGTGAAAGCATTGATTGAACAAGGTGGTAGTATGTTTCAAAATAGAGCTGCTGGAGTAGCTGCTTATGAGGTGCCAAAAGGTAGTAATCGTTATGCAATATTTGCAGGTTCATTATGGATGGGAGGAACTGATATTAATGGCCAGTTAAAATTAGCTGCTTTAAGGTTTCGTCAAGGAAATGATTTTTGGCCTGGACCATTAACTGTTACTCCGGGAACGGGAACGTTTAATCCTGGAAGCCCTGTAGGTGACGGAGCAACTAGAGATTTTGGTGAAGCTAATATTGACCCAGATCAATGTATAGCTTATGATAAGTTTTATACAATTAGAAAAGCAGAAGTAATTCGTTTTAATATCTGGTGGGAATGTAATGCTGGAGTTACAACAGAAGGGTGTGATGATGTAATTCAACCGTCGAATGATGAATTAAATAGAATTTATGGATGGCCAGCACACGGTGACGTTTCACGTGGTCAAGATTACTTCCTTGCACCTTTTTATGATAGAGATGGTGATGGAAACTATAATCCTGACAATGGTGACCACCCATGGTATGATGATATATTAGGAAGAGATGATATCGAATGTGGCGTTGATAGGAGAGTTTCTTTGTATGGTGATGAAACACATTGGTGGGTATTTAATGATAAAGGAAATATTCACACTGAAACAAGTGGTGATCCTATTGGAATGGAAATCAGAGCTCAAGCTTTTACTTTCGCAACGAATGATGAAGTAAATAGAATGACTTTCTATAATTATGAGTTAATAAATAGAGGAACTCAAACGCTTTTTAATACTTATTTCTCTCAATTTTTAGATGCTGACGTCGGAAACTACGCAGATGATTACACTGGATGTGATGTATCAAGAGGTTTGGGTTACATGTTCAATGGTGATTTAAATGATGAAAGTGACGGTGGTCGTTTAGGATATGGTGAAAATCCTCCAGCTATTGGTGTTGACTTTTTCGAAGGTCCTTATCAAGATGCAGACGGAATCGATAATCCGGGTCCATATTATGATGAAGCTACTCAAACTGATATAGTGCCAACTGTAATCGATGCAATTGCAAACAATGGTATTATTTATAAAGGAATTGGTATTGGTTATTCTGATGGAATAATTGACAATGAACGTTTTGGTATGCGTCGTTTCACTTACTTTACATCAACTTCAGCTTACCCTTACAATGACCCAGGACCTGCAGCTGAATACTATAATTTTATGGAAGGTCAATGGGCAAACGGTTCAGAAATGTTTTACGGTGGATTAGGTTATCAAGGTTCAACTGGTGTTACTGATGTTCTTTCCGATTATATGTTCCCTGGAGTTTCTGACCCCTTACATTGGTCAACAGGTGGTGAAGATATGTCAGCTGATTTTCCAAATGGATGGGATGAGTCAACAAACAATAATCCAGTAGGTGATAGACGTTTTGTTCAATCAGCAGGTCCTTTTACTTTGCGTCCAGGTGCAATTAACAACATTACAGTTGGTATCGTTTATGGTAGAAGTACGGATGGTGATTTGTTTGCCTCGGTAAATTCAATGAAACGAGCAGATACAAAAGCGCAAGCATTGTTTGATGCATGTTTTAAAATACTTTCTCCTCCAGATGCTCCAAAATTAACTATACAGGAGTTAGAGAATGAATTGATTTTGTTACTTGAAAATCCATCTTCCTCTAATAATTATCAGGAGAAATACCAAGAACTAGATGAAATTAATATTGTTGACCCTACTGTAGATCGTTTCTATAGATTTGAAGGATATCAAATCTATCAATTAAAAAGCGCAGACGTTTCAGTAGCTGATATTTCTGATGTAACGAAAGCTAGATTGGTCGCTCAATCAGATATTAAAAATGGAATTAGTAGAGTAATTAATTTTGAGTTTGATGAGGCATTGGGTTTTTCTATTCCTGTTGAGAAAGTTGATGGTTCAAATGAAGGGATTAAGCATTCTTACAAAATTACTGAAGATGCATTCGCATTGGGAACAAGAACATTAGTAAATCATAAAACATATTATTATGTTGCTGTCGCTTATGCTTACAATAACTTTAAAAAATATGATCCAAACGACGCATTGTTTTTAGATGGTCAAAAAATACCTTACATATCATCTCGTTTGAATTTTGACGGAACTGCAATTAGTGCAGTGGCTGCGATACCACACAATCCAATGCCAGAAGCTGGTGGAACAAATCAATTAATTGAATATGGTTCATCACCTTTAATTACTAGACTAGATGGATATGGTAACGGTAATAGATCTCTAGAATTTACAGCTTCAACTTTGAATTCAGTTTTAACTAATGGTTTTGTTGAGAATCCAACTTATGATTATGGTAAAGGTCCAATCAATATAAAAGTTGTGGATCCTCTTAATTTGGCAAAAGGATATTTTGAATGTAAATTTAGAGATTTTACGGTTGGTAATTCTGGTAACGCTGCCGATACCGCAAGTTGGACAATTTATCGTTACGACAGTAAGGGAGGAAACCTACTTGATTCAGTACGTTCGGAGCGTACTATTGCAAATGATAATGAGCAAATTATTCCTGAATGGGGAGTTTCTGTGCAGATCTATCAACAAAAATATTTTTTCCCGTCGGGTTCAGGAAACGTTGCTGCGCGATCAACCGACATGATAGAATCATCAATTGAGTTTGGTGATTCATCAAAAAGATGGTTAGCAGGAGTGTCTGATAATGATGCTTTTTATCCGACGAATTGGATCCGTTCTGGTGATTATTCTCCAGAAACGTCAGAAACAGATCCTGCTTATGAATGTTTACCTGACGGTCCAGGTTATTTGAATCCATGTAATTACGCAGATGAGGCAGGTGCTGACCCAAGTCAACGCTATGAATCTATATTAAATGGAACAATAGCGCCACATAGGTTAGTAGGTTATCAAGGTGACTATATGCCTTTGGCATATTACAAAGGAGCTTCTAGTCCCGGCGCTTCAAAAACTAATGCATCAATAAGCTTTCTGCCAAGTGTAAATATTGTTTTAACCAGTGATAAGAGTTTATGGACAAGATGTCCAGTAATTGAATTGGGTAGAAATACAAACTTGAATATTGCAAATGGTGAGCCTGGTGGAATGCGAAAAAGTCCAAGTGTAGACAAAAACGGAGACGCTGATGGAACAGGAACAGGTATGGGTTGGTTTCCAGGCTATGCGGTTGATTTAGAATCAGGTGCCCGATTATATATGGCTTTTGGAGAAAATTCATTCTTAGGTGGAGAAAACGGAGCTGATATGATTTGGAATCCGACGGATAGATTAGTTAGTAATGTTGGTACTCCTTTAATGGGTGGTATGCATCCGGTTTATGTATTCAGTTACAAACAATCTACAATAAACGGTTATATTTCTGGATTTGATTTTCCAGCTTATATACCAAACGAAGCAGAAGTAAATTCTACAAATTTCTTGTTCCAAAAATGGACACAAGTTGAGACTAACAATGCTCAAGCAAAAAGAGAATTATACGGAAGTTTATCTTGGATTTCTTATCCAATTGCAAGTAATGGTTACGATATAGATCCAATTAATGGTTTGCCAACAAACGTAACTATCAAGCTCAGAATCAATAAAGAATATAAAAAATTTATAGGTTCTGGAGAAAATGGTGGAAACCCAATGTACTCCTGGAGTATGGATGAAATAGCAACTGTTCTTGGATCTAACGACCAATTAAAAGAGGCTTTAGAGATGATCAATGTAGTTCCAAATCCTTACTACGCTTTTTCAGAGTATGAAAGAACCAGAATCGAAACAAAAGTTAAAATAACCAATTTACCTGAAAAATGTACTGTCAAAATATATACTACAAATGGAAAATTAGTTAGAACATTTTTTAAAGATAGTCCAGTAACTTCATTGGATTGGGATTTAACTAACGCAAAAGCAATCCCTATTGCTAGTGGTATTTATTTAATTCATGTGGACGTGCCCGAGGTTGGCGAGAAGGTTCTTAAGTTCTTCGGTGGCATGAGACAAGTTGATTTACAAGGTATTTAATATAATTGATTAGACATTATGAAAAGTTTAGTTCAAAAAATAACTTTAGGTTTTTCTTTAGCATCAACATTATATGTTGCAGCAGGAAATGAAGACAGAGTTGGTTCTGCTGGTGCATCTCATTTATTGGTAAACCCATGGGCGAGAAGTAGTGCTTTAGCTGATGCGACCATTGCTAATTCAAATGGTCTGGAAGCTACTTTCACAAACATAGCTGGCCTTGCATTTACAGATAAAACTCAAATAAAATTCAACTATTCGAATTGGATGGGTAATGCTGGAATTCAATTAAATGGTGCTGGTATTGCACAACGGATTTCAGAATCAGATGTAATTGCCATCAGTATTCAATCAATGAATTTTGGAGATATTCCAATTACCACGGTAGAAAACCCCGAGGGTAATATAGGTTTTTTCTCTCCAAGAGCAAATGTTTTCAATCTTGGATATGCACGAGAATTTTCATCAAGTATTTATGGTGGAATTAACTTTAAAGTAATCTCTGAGAATATATCTAACATGAAAGCGTCGGGAGTAGCAATCGATGCCGGTATCCGCTACGTAACTGGCGAGAACGACCAAATTAAATTTGGAATAGCTTTAAAGAATGTTGGTCCAGTTATGAAATATAAGGGAGATGGTCTTGCACAACAAGTATCTTACGTTTCAACAGGATATATTGCAAGTTTGGAACAACGTTCAGCATCTTTTGAAATGCCTTCTCTACTTTCTATAGGTGGTTCTTACGATTTCATTTTTAATGAAGTTAGCAAATTGAATCTTGCTTTAGGATTTACTGCAAATTCATTTATGAATGACCAGTACAGAATTGGTTTAGACTATGGAATGGTAACACCAAAATTGGCATTTAATGTCAGAGCAGGTTATGTTTATGAGAAAAACATCCTAAACGTTGAAAATCGTTCAAATGCATTATTAGGTCCAACAGCTGGTTTTTCGATAGACGCGCTTGCTGGAAAAAATAAAAGCGCTATTGGTTTAGAATATTGTGCTCGTTTCGCAGGTGTATTTGGAACAATTCACACAGTTGGAGCAACTATCAGTTTAAAATAATTTTATTACATTTGTACCTATCAAGAGAGTTCAAATTGGGCTCTCTTGTTTTTGTTTTATATAATCATTGGGTATGTCACAATTAAATTATTACACAGCAGAAGGACTACAAAAATTGAAAGAAGAACTCTATCATTTGAAAACTGTTCAACGTCCTTCAATTTCAGAACAAATTGCAGAGGCAAGGGATAAAGGTGATTTATCCGAGAATGCTGAATATGATGCAGCAAAAGAAGCGCAAGGTATTTTGGAAATGAAAATTTCAAAAATGGAGGCAATTGTAGCTAATGCACGATTGATTGATGAGACGCACATGGATAATTCTAAAGTATATATCCTTTCTAAAGTTAAGATAAAAAATCAGTCAAATGGAATGGTAGTAGAATATACCTTGGTGGCTGAAAATGAGGCAGATATTAAACTTAAAAAGATTTCTGTAGATTCCCCAATTGGTAAAGGTTTACTTGGAAAGAAAGTAAGCGATGTAGCTGAAATCCATACTCCTGCGGGAATAATTTATTTTGAGATATTAGACATTACTAGATAATGAAAAGCATTTTCAAAAGAATAATTGACAGAGAAATTCCAAGTTATATTATTGCGGAGGATGAAAATCATTTAGCTTTTTTAGATATTAACCCACTAAAGGAAGGTCATACATTAGTTATTCCCAAAAATGAAATTGATTACATCTTCGATATGGATGACAAGAATTTATCAGATTTAATTTTATTTGCCAAAAAAGTTTCTAAGCAGATAAAAGCCAATATTTTTTGCACAAAAGTAGGAATGACCGTTGTGGGTTTAGAAGTACCTCACGCACACATACATTTGATACCTATAAACTCTATTGAAGATATGAATTTCAGTCGTCCTAAAATAAAGATTGATTCTAATCGTTTATTGGATTTACAAGTTCTTCTTTCAAAATAATTCGTGGTCTAATTCTTGTTTTGTTTCATAAAATTATTCAGCGATGGTAAAACTAATTCTTTTTTTTTCTTTTATACTATATTGCACATCTTCAGTAAAAGCAGCATCAACTGATTCATTAAGCATATTATTTATTGGAAATTCTTACACTCATATGAATGTGATGCCAAAGATTTTCGAGAAATTATGTAAGGAGAAAGGAAAGTCCGTTTATGTTCAGATGAACACAAGAGCTGGTGCTTCTTTTTCTGTTCATGTAACACGAGAAGATATGTTTGAAGCAATACGAAGCAGAAAATGGGATTATGTAATTCTACAGGGGTATTCTCGTGAATTTGCTCATAATTACGATAAAATAGATAAGGAAACGTTACCTTATTTGAATACAATTGTTGATTCAGTAAAATTCAATAATCCATGTGCAAACGTATTGTTTTATTTAACTTGGGGTTATAAAAATGGATTTGATGAAATGCAAGAAATAGATTCTTATGATAAAATGGCGTCCAATATTATAAATGGTTACAATTACATAAGTACTTGTTACGATTTTCCTATTGTACCTGTTGGTGTAGTATGGAAAAATATTAGAACGAAGTATCCTGAGCTAAACCTTTATGATGCAGACAATCAACATCCCAATAAAAACGGATCTTATCTATCTGCTTGTACTTTTTACGCTTCTATTTTTAAAGATTCTCCAGAAGGAGCAGTAACTTCCACAATTGAAGGTAAAACTGCGACTATAATTCAAAGAGAAGCGGGTAATTATGTCTTATCAAACTTAGAAAGTCTAGGTCTAAATAGAAATTATTTTAGCGTTCAATCAGAACGAACGAAAACTGGAAAATATAAATTGATGTTGAACGCAAATTATTCTCATTTGGCAACCTATAGGTGGGAATTAGGAAATGGTGTAATTAAAACTGATAAAAATGTTGTCTATTATTACAAATCTCCTGGGAAGTATAAAATTAAATTAACCGTTAATGATATTTGCGGACAATTAGTATATACACGAACGGTTAAATACCAAGCTCCATCAAAACCAATAATTAAGAAAAAATCAAAACCATCAAAATCGGTTGACGTTAAGCGTAAAAATTAACCTTTTTTTCGCCAAAAGAAGATTTTACACAAAACTGAATTATAGAATTCTTCCAAAGGTTCAATGTATTTTACCATTATAGTAAATGAAAGCATAGCAATAATAGAAACCCCAATTGCTGCATAAGGATTTAAATTTAAGTTAATTACATCTGGTTTTAATCCAACGCCAAAGATTCCTCCATACAAAATAATAACATGAATTACATATATCGGAAGTGTGTTCTGACCAAGTTTCAAGAATAAAGGAGCTTTAACTTTAAAGTTTCCATCAATTAACATTAGGATTCCAATTAATCCAATCACCTGCCCGAATCGCATGAAGGCTGTACTATTTAATTCGTAGACTCCGAGATTACATAGTCCAATCAACTCGGTAAATGAATCAAGTTGAACAAAAATGGGTTGAATAAACACATTTAAAAATATAGCTATGATAATAAATAGAATTCCAAACCATTTTTTTTTCGTTAGATGTTCATATTTCCGAATGATACTGCCAGTCATCCCACCAAGTAAAACATAGCCAGAATAGCGCATAAAGCTAAAGTCAGAGTATTTACCGTAAAACATATTTTGAATGAAAGACGGAAATCCATTTGGCCAGTATGATGCTTTAAGTGACGTTCCAGCTATTCTCAATTCATCAGCTTGAATATGCGCCTTCATTTGTGAATAGCCAATGAATACTATTAATGCGGCAATTAAATAATACCAATGAATATCACCTTTCTTTATTAAAAGATGAATTCCATAAATTAACAATAAAAATGCAATACCAAAAGAAATTGATTGTAAAACGTGAAAGGCCGCAAACCAATCTAAGTGGAAAGAGGTTCCGTAATAAATTGATTTGATGATACTCCACAGGTTTAATTGAATAATATACCCCCAAAAAAGTAACATTAATACACGATTAAACCCTTTTTTTACACGCGAATTATCAAAAAATGGCTCCGTAGATTTAATTCCTGATAGTAGATAAACAAAAACTATTCCTGTTACGGTAAAAAAAAGGGGAGAAGTTAAACCGTGAAGGTTATGCCAAATGTTATACAAGATGTAATCTTCATTTCTATATTGATTGGCTAAACCTGCACCAGTAAAATGTCCCTCAAGCATAAGAAGAATAGCAAAACTTCTTGCCATATCAATAAATTGCAATCTGGGCTTTTTTACTTTTTCAGTATTCTGTTTTTCAAGTAATGTTTCTGACACGAATAGTATTGTTTTATTTAACCTCTGAAGTAACGAAAAATTCGATACTATTTTGAAATCCTTTCACTTTTACTTTAAACATATTTTTAGAAAGACCTGACATTGTTTGAGTATCGACCACAAAAGTAACAATTGCACTTGATTTTGGAGCTACTTTAATGGAATTGAAACTTACTTGAATTGTAGGGTCTTGTTTATCTAATTCTAGCTCGATAGATTCTGAACTTATGTTATTGATTTTGAACGAGCCTGTTATTTTATCTCCTTTTTTAACTTCACCTGCTGTAAAAATAGGATTCAAACTTTCAATTGGAAATGGAACTTCACCTTTGTCGAAACTCACGTTCTCAATTTGAATCTTTCTCTCAATACCAGCTTGTTTTGAATAAACTGAACTACTTTGATTCTTAACATCATCGCTGGTCGTTTGATTGGCAGTGTATTCTCCAAAAGGAATCATCGCAAAAATTAATTTACCTCCATTTTTTGATTTTCCTTGAGTATATTGTTTGAATTCACCATTTTTAGTCTCATTGAAATAATTAATTAAAGATGAAATTCTTCTTTTTGTTAAGTTTACGTTGTATGCCGTTTTAGCCAATGGACTTGCAAATCCTTTAATTGTTAATGTAACTACTGAACCACTTTTCAATTCTTGCAAAATCATATCCGTAAATGAAATTAAATCATTGGCTCCTTTGTCAACATTTTTTTCAAAGAAATTATCGAGAGCTTGTTGTTTTTTTAACGCTTCAACATCTGTTAAACCTTTAGCAACCTCTTTTTTGTAAAGATCATATCGGTCTTGATATAATTTGTAGGTATTAATGTAATTTTGTTTTGTTGTTGCAGCTAATGTTGAAGCATCTGGTTCATCGTTTCTAAAATATAGTGTTACAGGTAGTTTCTCTTTAATTCGTTTTTGAAATTCAGTTTCTATTTTCGTTTCTGTTTTTGTTTCTATTTTTGTTTCCGTCTTAACTTCAACAATTTCGGGTGCTATTTTAGGTGGATAAATGGCAAAAATGTCACTACAGCAAGTAGGATTCTTTGAGTAATAACTTCCTATTCGATTTGACGAAACATAAACAGTGTCATTGTGTTTGAAATAATATTGGTCATTCGCAGGACTATTTATCGGTAAACCGGTATTCGTGGGAGCTGCGAATTTATTTTCATCAATTTTAGAGTAAAAAACATCTTGTCCTCCAAAGCCATTATGCCACGATGAGGAAAAGTAAAGTCTATTCTCTACCGTATCCATCCAAGGACTTAATTCATTGTCAGGAGAATTTATGACATTTACATTTGTTATTTCTTTAAAACGATTTTCTCCTTCAGGTAAAGCATACCAAATATCCAAACCGCCTTTTGTTCCTTCTCTATCTGAGGCAAAAAACAGTACTTCTTTACCGTTTAATTTGGAAATTAAAGGCATCGTATTATTTGTTCCAAGTGGATTTATTTCTTGTTTCAAAGAATCAATTTTCGACCATTTTCCATTGGTGTAATTTGCAACCATTATTTTACAACGATAATTGAAACCCTCGTCTTCACATGCGCTGAAATAGAATTTATTTCCGTCTAATGAAAAGGAGCCATTCCCAGTGTTTAATTTTTGAATAATCAAATCTTGAATCTGATTGTTTTTTTCAAATTCTCCATCTTTTATTTCTGAAGAGTATAACTTAGTTTTATAATTTTTGGAATAAACTTCTTGTGTAGCATCTTTTGTTGAGTCGGCTCGAAGTGAAGAGAATATAAGCTTATTATCACGAACAGAGTGACCAAATTCTGCGTCATAAGAATTTACAGTCAAAGGCAATTTTTTCATCGGCTGTATGGTATCGGAAATATTTTTTAGCGCCCAAGCACATGACTCAATTTCTTGAATTGCTTTTTTATAGGAGTAATCATCGTCTCCGTTAGCAAAGCGTTTTTTGGCAAGTTTCATTGTTTCAAATGCTCGACTATAATTGCCATTTTGTTTTTGCATTAAACCTAAATTTAAGATACTTTTAGCATATTTTTCATCTACATCTTTTGCATACACAAGTGCGTAGTATTTTTCAGCTTGAACATAATCTTTGTATGCTTTTTGAGTTTCTGCAAATTTCCATAATAACTCTACGGAATTAGAATCTTGTGCCAAGGCTTGTTTGTAATATTCTAATGCGTAGTAGTAATCCCCTTTTTTATATTGTTCGTCGGCAAATGAAACGATTTGTTTGAGTTTCGCTTGTGAAAAAGTTTGAAAAGTGGAAAGGACAAATAGAAAAACTAAATGTAATCTGGACATACACGGTGAATGATTCGTTTTGGTTTAAATGTACGGATGATGTACCTAACTGCAATTTCAAGTCCACCTCGAGCTCTACTGGCAGGGACTAACTTGGAATAGTTAATGTCATAACTAACTCCAGTAAAGAAATCTTTGTAATCATAACCAAATGTTAGATAAGCTGCATCTCTATTTCGATACCATATACCGCCGTATAAAGCTTGATAAATTTTTGTTGATGAAGTCAAGTAATATTTAGCAGAACCACCCACTAAAAGTTCACGATAAACACCCTGATTATTAAACTGTAAACTTGGAATAGCATCCCATTTGCGATTGATTTTAAAAGTCCCCTTCGCAAAAATGGTAAAACGAATATCTCGTTGAATTTTTTCAGTATAAAATCCTTGATTAGGACGATTTAAGTTATAAATTCCAAAACCAGAAAGTACTTTGAATCGTTCATTTTTTCGCCATTCATATAATGAGCCGACACCAATTGAAATGTTTGTCTTACGATCGTTTTGATACGTTTCATTGGTCGCAGCAGCGGGATTAAAGATATATCCATTATACTGACTATCGAAATATAAAGCATCCCAATTAATTTGTCGGTGATTCATTCCGAAGTTTACGCCAGTACGAATTGTATGCGTGGAGTCTTTTGTGAGTTTAAACAATCTTGAAACATTTCCTTGAAACTCGACTGTTCTGAATGTCCCGTCACCAGCTTGATCGTGAAAAAGCAATAAACCAACGCCATAATTTTTAAATTTTGCATCAGCAGACATGGAAAGCGTACTGAATGGAACGGTAACACTTCTCCATTGGTCGCGATAATTAGCTATAAAACGATAGTCACCATCAAAATGTCCAGCTTGACCTGGGTTTTGAAATAATTGGTTGTCGTTGAATTGCGACCAATGTATATCTTGACCAAAGCTTATTTGGAAGAAGAATAAAACGAGAATGGAGAGCGATATTCGTTTTGCCATTTCTATGATAAGTGAACTAAGTTACAATAAATAATGAAAAAAGCAATTGTTATGGATTTGTTAAGGATAAGGGAATTATTTTTCCTTTCATAAATTTATGGGCATTTATGGTAAAATCGGAAATATATTCACTAATCTGTTTTGGATTTAATGGCGCCTGATAACCCGGAAATGCTTCTTCTAACATTTCTGTTTGAACTGAGCCAAGACATAAACAATTCATCGCAATCGTTGAAGCTTTGTATTCTTCGGAGAATAATTCTGTGAAACTACATAAAGCAGCTTTCGAAGTTGAATAAGCGCTAAGTCCAGCAAATTTCATTGAGCCTTGAAATCCACCCATTGAGCTGATGTTAACAATGTGCGAATTTTCTGGATTCAAAAATGGGATAATTGCCTGTACAGTTTCAAACACGCCAAACAAATTGATTTGATAAGATTTCTGAAGTTCTTGACTTGTAATTTCTTCAAAAGGTTTGTTTACCAAAAATCCAGCGTTGTTAATCAAGTAATCAATTTTTCCAATGGATGAAAACAGTTTTTCAGCTTGGACTCTAACATCGTTTTCCAAATCAAATTCAAAGTATTTCACGGAAGATAATACTCCAAAATCCGTTTGCATTTTTTCTAAATTTCTAGATAATGCAATAACTTCAAATCCCTCTCTTTGTGCAAAATTTTCTACCAATGCTTTGCCTATTCCTCGACTTGCACCAACTATAACTACTTTCTTAGTCGTCATAACTCAAAGAAACAGTTGAACTTTGTGGAATCGATTGGCAAGTTAAAACATAACCTTTAGCAACTTCTTCGTCAGTTAAAGAATAATTAAGTTTCATTGCAACATCTCCTTCTAAAACTTTTGCTTTACAAGAAGAACAAACACCACCACGACAAGAATAAGGTACATCTAAACCCGATTTTTCAACCTGTTCTAATATAGTTCCACCGGGCACTTGCATATCAAAAGAAGTTACTTCATGGTCAAGCATTACTTTAATATGACTTTTTCCTTTAAAGTTCATTTCTTTTTTAGCAACAGGAACGGCTGTTGGTGTTGTAAATAATTCAAACTTAATTTTTGAATCTTGCACTCCGAAAAATTTCAAGACTTCTTTAGTAGAATGAATCATTTCTTCTGGCCCACAAATGAAGAAACAATCTGCTTTTAATAATTCAAGATTTTGTTTTATTTCAGAAGTAAAATTTTCTTTGTCAATGCGACCTTTTTTGTAACCCTCTTTCGTTTCTTGGCTCAAATAATAAGTTGGCACGACACATTTTAAAGCGTTTAATTCTTGAATAAAAATTGCGCTGTCGACGCTTTGATTTCCATAAAATAAGTTGAGATTCCCATTTCCCTCTAAACTTTTTGCAATTGAAAGAATAGGAGTTATTCCACTTCCTGCAGCTATGGCTACTACATTTTTTTGTCCCTCACTTAAATGAAAACCACCTTCTGGTTTAGAAATATGGATGCTATCTCCATTTTTAGCTTCAGTATTTAACCAATTTGAAACGATTCCTTTGTCAATAGCTTTAACAGCGATTGAAAGGGGTTCGTTTTTCCCGCTACAAATAGAGTAGGAGCGTCGTTGACTTATTCCATTCAGCGAAACTTCAATATTTACATATTGACCAGCAATGAAATCAAACGTTGAATTTAATTCAGTTGGAATATCAAAACTAACTTTTACCGAAGCTTTTGTTAGTCTTTCTATTTGAAGTTTAACCTCGTAAAAGCCTTTACTTACCTTTAAATTCTGTTCTTTCTTTTTAAAAATATCGAATATCCCCATGTTTTCTTAATCGTCAAATGAAACTAATAATTTTTCGCTCGTTGGATGTGCTTGACAAGTCAAAATATAACCGTTTTCAACCTCGTCAGGCATTAAAGCATAATTAACATCCATAATTGCAGTACCTTCTAATACTTTTGCTTTGCACGTGCAACAAACACCACCTTTGCAAGCAAAAGGTAAGTCTGCACCTGCATCTTGAGCAGCATCTAAAATCGTTTTTCCATTTGAATCCAATTCGAAGTCAATCACATCGCCATCCAGAATAATCTGAACTCTGGAATCAAATGAAGGCGCTTGATTAGCTATTTCATCTGCTGTTTTTTCTTTTTTAATGTTGGTAGCGAATAATTCAAAATGAATATTTTTCGAATCAACACCATTTTCAATTAATGATTCGCGAACATTTAAAATCATTTGTTCCGGACCACAAATAAACACTTCGTCAATTGATTGATTTTTTAAAAAAGCATTGAATAATTCTCCACATTTTTCTTTGTCGATACGTCCTTTTTGGATTTTATTTCCTGGACTTTCACGTGAGAAAATATGAATGATGCGAATGCGATTTAAATATTTGTTTTTTAAAGCCTCTAATTCTTCTCTAAAAATAACGCCATAAAATCCTTTATTACCGTAAAACAAAGTAACATCGCCCTCTTCTTCTTCTAAAATAGTTTTAGCAATGGAGAAAATCGGAGTGATTCCACTTCCTGCTGCGTATAAAACATAAGATTTTTTTGCGTTTTTTATGGTAGTAAGCTTGAAATTACCAGTTGGGGTCATAACCTCTAAAGTATTTCCAACTTTAAGTGATTTGTTAGCGTAAGTTGAAAAAACACCATTTTCTATTTGTTTCACAGCAACTCTCCACTCGTTTTCAAAAGGTGAAGAGCACAAAGAATAGGACCTACGAATTTCTTCGTTACTTATGGTTGTTTTTAAGGTTAAATATTGACCCGACTCGTAGTGATAGTCTGTTACTAATTCATCAGGAATATCAAAAGAAATAGATACAGCATCTTTTGTTTCTCTTTTTATATCTTTGATTATAAGTGAATGAAATTTAGGAGTCATTTAGTGTTTTTTAATTCACCAAAGATAAACAATTGAATGAATTATATGTTTTCGATGATGGGTTAACTTTTATGATTTTCGTCATATTTCTTGCCTCTAATAATTAATTATATTTGTAGAATAATCATCGCTTATGAAAGTAGTAGAAACAGCTGATCTTGAACAAAAATTTCAAGATAAAATAGATCGAGAAATCAAAATCGAACCAAACGATTGGATGCCGGAAGCTTACAGAAAAACATTAATTAGACAGATGTCGCAACATGCACATTCTGAAATTGTAGGGATGTTGCCGGAAGCCAACTGGATTACACGTGCTCCGAATCTAAGACGAAAAGCTGTGTTGTTGGCAAAAGTTCAAGACGAAGCGGGTCATGGTTTGTATCTATATAGTGCAACTGAAACTTTAGGTGCGGATCGTGAAGATACTATTGATGATTTACATTCAGGAAAAGCGAAGTATTCGTCTATTTTCAATTATCCTGCGACATCTTGGGCTGATATTGGCGCAATTGGTTGGCTAGTTGATGGCGCTGCAATTATGAATCAGGTTGCATTGTGTCGTTGTTCTTATGGCCCATACGCACGAGCGATGGTTAAAATTTGTAAAGAAGAATCTTTTCACCAACGTCAAGGTTATGAATCTTTGACAAAATTAGCACAGGGAACTCCAGAACAAAAAGAATTGGCGCAAGATGCCTTGAATCGTTTTTGGTGGCCATCGTTAATGATGTTTGGACCTAACGACGATGAGTCTCCAAATTCTGCTCAGTCAATGAAATGGAAAATTAAACGTTTATCTAACGACGAATTGCGTCAAAACTTTATTGATGCAACAGTTCCACAAGCAGAGTTGATTGGTTTAAAAGTTCCAGATGAAAATTTGAAATGGAATGAGGAAACTGGTCATTATGATTTTACACCCATTAATTGGGATGAATTTTGGCAAGTAGTAAATGGAAATGGCCCATGTAACAAACAACGTGTTGACGCACGAAGAAAAGCAAAAGAAGAAGGAATGTGGGTAAGAGAAGCGGCTTTGGCTTTTGCAGAAAAAAGAAAGAAAAAACAATCAGCATAATTACATTAAATCAGCAATAATGTCAACAAAGGAATGGCCTCTTTGGGAGGTATTTATCAGAAGTAAACAAGGTTTAAATCACAAACATGTTGGCAGCTTACGAGCAGCAGATTCAACAATGGCTTTAGATAATGCAAGAGACGTTTATACACGTAGATCAGAAGGAATTAGTATTTGGGTAGTTGAATCAAACTATGTTCATGCTAATGACCCAGCAGATGCAGATGCATATTTTGAACCTTCTGACACAAAAATTTTCCGTCATCCAACTTTTTACGAAGTGCATGAAGGAATCAAACACATGTAAACTATGAAAAACGAAGCTTTATTTCGCTATTTACTTCGGTTGGGGGATGATAGTTTGATTCTTGGTCAACGTTTGGCAGAATGGTGTGGTCATGGACCTATTTTAGAAGAAGATATCGCCATGACGAATATATCGTTGGATTTAATTGGTCAAGCGATGAGTATTTTGGATTATGCAGGACTGATTGAAGACAAAGGAAGAGATTGTGATAAACTCGGTTTAGTTCGTTTTGAAAAAGAGTATGTAAATGTACTTTTAGTGGAGCAACCGAATGGTGATTTTGGTGATACACTAATGCGTCAATTTTTATTCGATGCGTTCCGTAAACCTTTATACGAAAGACTAGTTAATTCTTCCGATAAACAATTAGCAGCAATTGCAGAAAAATCTTTAAAGGAAACACGATACCACTTAAAACATTCTTCGGAATGGGTAATTCGTTTAGGAGATGGAACAGACGAGTCACATGATCGCATTCAAAATTCACTAAACACTTTATGGCGCTATGCTGACGAATTATTCTACACAGATGAGGTTGAAATTGAATTGACAGCAAGTGGTATTTTACCAGATTTATCTGGAATTCGTTCAGAGTGGGAATCAACAGTTAAACACGTTTTCTCTGAGGCTACGTTAGAAATTCCAGTAAATAATTGGAAATTTGGAGGAGGTAGGAAAGGCAATCATTCTGAACACTTTGGTCATTTGCTGTCAGAGTTGCAGTATATGCAACGTGCTTACCCAAATATGGAATGGTAAACAAAGAGCAAATTTATAATTGGCTTGAAGAAGTTAGTGATCCGGAGATTCCGGTGCTATCGGTGATTGATTTGGGAGTTGTTCGCGACGCCCAAGTTATAGATGGAGAATGGTTAATTACAATTACTCCAACTTATAGTGGTTGTCCTGCTATGAAAACAATGGAAGAAGACATTCTTTCAAAATTAAAAGAAAAAGGAATTGATTCTGCTCGTGTGGATTTAGTTTTAGCTCCAGCTTGGAGTACAGATTGGCTTTCAGAAAATGGAAGAATCAAATTACACGAGTATGGTATAGCACCACCAGAACATGAAGTCGATAAAAGTGTGCTTTTTGCAGAACCAACAATTGTCCCGTGCCCAAAATGTAGTTCAAGAAACACAAGAATGGTCAGTCAATTTGGAAGTACCGCTTGCAAAGCATTGTATCAATGTAATGACTGTCAAGAACCTTACGATTATTTTAAGTGCTTGAAATAGTTTGGTTAATTCAAATTACAGATTCTGTAATAGTTTAATCTCCTTTTTGATGAATTTTTCATATTGGGTAAACATAAACTTGAAGAAAATCGAACGGTCTTCTTTATTTCGTGCAGCCTCCAATGCATCAATGTATTTAATTCTATCTTGTTTGAAAACAATTGACATTGGTAATTCAAAATAAGCTAAAATATAATTCATTATTAATCTTGAAATCCGACCATTGCCATCTCCAAAAGGATGAATACTTGCCAATTCAAAATGAGCATTAAACGCAAGAAGGAATTTATCTTCATAGGATTTTGCTAACTGTAATCCAGAATTTATCTCATCAATAAACTTATTAAGTAGTAAAGGAATTTTTTTAGCATCAGGAAATTGTCTCTTACCTGCAAAAACTCCACCTAAACGTAATTCACCTTTAGAAATATCATAAGTTCCTAAAGCTGTATTTACTTTTGTTCCAGTGTTTTTAGTAATCAGCGAAGCTAATTCAGTTATGAAACTTATGGATATTAGTTTTTTACTTTTTGCTTTATCAACACAAAATCTCATTGCTTCAAAGTGATCTAGAACCATCAAATGATGGTCCATAGGTTTTTTAGCTGTTTTATTATAAGATAATAAATTGATTACTTCATTTTCAGTTAAAGTACTTCCTTCTATACTTGTTGAATGAAAAGTAGAAATATACATTGCAAGCTTGTCAAAATTTACATTTCCTTGAGAAAGAAGTTGAAATTCTTGAATTAGTAATTCTAATCTTTTATACATAGAACTCAAATTTAGGAATTTGTAATGGATTTTATGTCCAAAATGAATAGGATATAATTCAATCGATCATTATTAAAAGAAATTTTACACCTATTTTTCAATTAATTTTCTTTTATCTAATCAAGGATTAAGCTCGTTCTTGATGTTATTTTTAAAATATTTTAGTACTATGTATTGCATAATACAATTTAAAACATATATCTTTGTCTAAAATTAGTACTATGAGTTTAGAGAACACACAGGCACAAATGCGAAAAGGAATCTTAGAATATTGTATTTTAAGTATTTTAGCAAGAGGGGAAGCCTACCCGTCCGAGATTCTCGAAGCATTGAAAAATGAGAAACTATTGGTCGTAGAAGGAACTTTATATCCACTGCTGACGAGACTGAAAAATGATGAACTGCTTTCCTACCGATGGGAAGAATCGACTTCGGGTCCGCCCAGAAAATACTATCACATAACAGATTCTGGAAATACCTTCTTAAGCGAATTAGATAAAACCTGGACAGAATTAAAAGAAGCTGTCGAATCATTAACCAAAAAATAAGAAATCATGTATAAAACAATATCCATTCATTTACAAGGAACGCCATTTCAAATCGAAGAAGCTGCTTACGAAATTTTAAGAAATTACTTAGACAGACTAAAAAAAGTACTTCACAATCAAAAAGGATCAGAAGAAATCCTTCAAGATGTTGAGCTAAGAATGGCAGAGCTTTTCACTAAGCAATTACTACCTTCTAAAAAAGTGATTGAGCAACCAATGGTTGAAGAGGTTCTTGCAATTTTAGGAAATCCAGAGGTTTTTGGTGACGAAGATTTGAACGCAGAACAAGAGTCATTTACTCAAAAAGAAAGATCAGTTGAGAAACGCTTATTTCGAGATGAGGAAAATGCAATTTTAGGTGGTGTTTTAGCTGGGTTTGCTAACTATTTGAATTGGGACGTTACTGTAATTCGTGCTGTTTATGTTTTACTTATCATTTTTGGAGGTTTCGGTTTTCCGTTATACATCGTTCTTTGGATCATTACTCCAAAAGCAAAAACGAGTTTTGAGAAATTACAAATGAAAGGGAAACCTGTGAATTTGGAATCAATGAAATCTGAAATCGAAAACGCAGCAGATCGTATTCAAAAGAAATCGAAAGCTTGGACAAATAAAATAAAAGAGGAAAATGGATTACAAAATAGTCTTAAAAAATTAGTCCGTGTGATTTCAGTATTTTTTGGTTTGCTCTCCTTGTTGCTAGGAACAGCTTTTTTTATCACAGCAATCGTTTTTCTATTTGGGGATCCTGATTTTATTCCTGCACAAATAAATGGTGAATTTATGTCTTTAGGCGACTTTGGGACTTTAATTCTAGAATCACCAACAGATTCAGACTATTTAATCTGGGGAATTGTTTTTACAGCTTCCTCTGTTATTGGATTGCTTTGGCTGACAGGAATTCGAGCAATATTCGCTTTTAAATCTTCTATCATTCGCTACTCTTCGTTTAGTTTAATTTTTATGATGGTGTTTGGAATTATTCTACTTTCATTAACTGGTGCAAAAACGGGTAGAGCTTTCGCCATAAACGGGGAAATAGAAAAAGATTTATTTACTGTCGACACAACTGTCTTGAACTTAAATTTCGACCATGCTACGGGCGTTGATAAACAAGGATATAAAACCATTAGTAGAGGAGATAGAGGTGTGATTAAAGTTGCCAATAAGCGCATTTATTTACACGGAATTGAAATTGAATACAGAAAATCAACAGATTCTATTTTTCATATTAAACAATACTTTACAGCAAACGGACGTGATCACCAAATGGCAATTTTGAAAGCAAAAAACATTGATTTTAAAGTGGATTTAATTAGCAATACAGTTCAAGCGAATACATTTTACACCTTTCCTGTCCAAGACAAATTGAGAGATCAAAAAGTAAAGTTAATTGTTGAAGTTCCACAAAACGGGAAAGTAAAAGTGAATGGTAAAATTGTTTATCCATTCCTTGAGGATGAATTAGATACAAAGGTGGAGGAAAATTCACATGCCTACATACAAGGCGATGGTGAGTATGATAGTTGGTGAGATTAGATAAGCTTTTCCAGTTAAATCATTAAAACTTGTAAATTTTGCAAGTTTTAATGATTTGTAGGATAATTATTTTCTAACTAATTGTTTTTTAACTAAACTTTCATGAATCCAAATCACAGGTAATAACATGCTAAAACAGTAAAATAGATCTTCAATTGGAATCGTCACAATTCTCCAGCCAATGATATGTGATTCATTGTACCAAACAATTGGCGATGGAGTAAACATTCCGGTTAGAATTCCATTTACAATTAAAAAAGGAAGAATTGAAATCAAATAAGTTAACACAAATCGTGGAAACCAAGTTACTTTCTTGAAATAGAAAACAATACTTAAAAGTAGAGAAGTTGTACAATAAGTGACTGTGTAATAATTACCCCAATTGAGAATAATTAGAAGAAAACTAATCAATCCAAACAAGGAAAGAAAGTAGTTAGATAATTTTTCTAATTGAAGGTTAGGAAAATAAGCTTTTTGAACTTCGTGAATGAACAAGCAGTTGTAGGGAACAATGATGAAAAACAACACTTCTTCAATGGGTAAATTACCAAGATAAATTCCTAAAACATAATCTGGATTAAAGCCCCAAACTTTCCATTGGGTAAATAGCTCATCGCCAGAAATAAAAACACTTGCAACAATAATAATTCCTAAAAAAACAGATTTCCAGTATGTGTAGAAATGGACTTTTTTATCAAAACTTAGAGCTAAAGGTCCAACAAATGCCGACAAAATAACCCATAAATACAAACTCATTTTGTAGTGGTTTTGCGCTGATAAGTTCGCTTTGCTTCTTTATAAAATTTCGGAGGAACAATCAACATTCCGAAACATTCTCCGTGTTCTTTTCCTTGGTGTTTATGATGAATTTTGTGTGCTTTACGAATGGCATAGAAATAAGGATGATCAATATCTCTTAACCATTTAAATCTTCTGTGAATGTAAACATCGTGGATTAGAAAATAAGCAAATCCATAAACAGCGATTCCATACCCAATCCAAACTGCTACATAATTGTTATTCATCATTCCAAGCATAATACACAGCCAAGACGGAATTGCATAAATTAGAAAAAATACATCATTTCGTTCAAAAAAGCCAGGTTCTTCTTGATGGTGATCGCTGTGAAAATACCACATTGTGCCATGCATCACAAATTTGTGAGTAGCCCAAGCCATAAATTCCATTCCGAAAAAAGTTAAAATCAAAAGGATAGGACCCCACCAATACATATTAAAAGATATTTAAAATGATAAAAAACAATGCCATAGCAATAAACAAGGCATCGTTCACTTTGTTTGTTTCGTTTAGCTTAAAAAAATGATAAATTAATTGTAAAATTAAACCGACTAATAACCAACAAACATAATTATAAATTGGTATATAACCATTTGTCCAACTCCAAAAATCACTTGAAATTGCGACTGGTTCCATTAAAATATCAAAACCAACCATTAATATAGATGCCAAGATTGGAGTTAAGTAACTGTGACGAAACAAATACTTGGCTAAGGATGCTGAACTTACTACAATTACAGCCCAATTACAGCCAATTACATACGGAATTCCATCTAATTTACTTCCTAAATTTTGACCGTATTCATAATTACCAAATAAGTATCCTGTATGAACTCCAATCCATTCAACAGTCATTCCAATTAAAAATGTAAACCCAATAAAAATGTACCATAATCCAATTTTACTTTTTCTAGCAATAAGAAGAATCAAAAAGGAAATGTACAGATTTACGTCTGACAATGCCAAGAACATATTTCTATATTGTGGTGTCAATATTCCGAAAACACCGACAGTGTAGAGAATAACCAAGATAGAAATAAGAATTTTATTTTTTTGTGACATTGAATTTTTAACGTAGATAACTATTGATTTGTTCGTGAATTCAAAACATTTTCTACTGTTTCACTTAACGTTCGGAATTTGATTGGAACAACAGCTTCAATTTTTGAAACATCGTAAGTAATGTTTTTGTAAGCTGAATGAACTGTTTCTATTGATAGTCCACTTTTTTTACCACTAAAACGACTAAAGAATTCAATAATATATGCAGATAAAAGAGCAATAGATTTTGGGGCTTCATACTTTGGTAAACTACTTTTCATTTTAGAACAAACGACAGTAAATAATTCTTTGAATGATTGATTTGTTCCAACACATAAAAAGCGTTCAGATTGAATCGTACTTTTCATTAAAAAACGCATACAAAAGGCGACATCACGTGCATCAACTGTTGCATTACTTCCACTTGGATAGAAGAGTAAACCTTTATTTGCTGTTTTGAAAATAGACAACGAACCGCTTTCCCAATTTCCAGGACCTAGAATCACGCAAGGGTTAATCATAACCGCATTTAATCCTTCTTCAATTCCACGCCAAACTTCTTTCTCTGCTGAAAACTTGGAAATCGAATAACCACTATTGTTTCCTTCAATTTCCCACTTATCGTTTTCTGTAGTAAATCCTTTAGGATTGTTTCCAATCGCAGCTGTTGAACTTACATAACATAATTTTTCAACTTTATATTTCAAACAAAAGTTAACGATGTTCGCTGTTGCTTCCCGATTCTGGCGCATGCATTCCGAAAAATCAGATTTGAAAAAAGAAACTTTTGCAGCGCAATGATAAACGTGAGTGATATCAATAAATAATTCTTTAAGAAAAAAAATATCTAATAAGTCACCCTCCTTCCAAATGATTCGATTCAAAAATTCATCTGCTTTCGATGGATTATAATAGTTGAAAAGGTCAGTAACTTGCGAAATTTTACTTTTAGAATGACAAAGCGCCACACAACTTTCTCCATTTGAAATTAACTCATAAAGTAGATGACTACCTAAAAGTCCTGTTGCACCTGTGACTAATATCATGTTGTAAAATTAGCAAGAAAGCAATTGCAGAAACTATTAAACTTTTGATAATTTAAATAGAATCGAATCAAGAGAAGAAATAAAAATGAACTCCTTATTTCTTCACTACTAATTTCACACGTTTTTCATCGACTTGAATCGTGTAAACTCCTGAAGCAACTAATTCTAATGAGATAATTTGATTTTCAGAATTTACAATTCCCGTTTTAACCAACTGTCCTTTGAAATCATGAATAAAAAATTCACTTCCAATACCTGCATTTTTCAGTGTAATAAGTCCTTCTGAAGGATTAGGAAAAACTTGAAGATTTTGGGCTGCATTTTCATTCAAATCCGAACATTGTTCAACAATAATATTAAGGTTCGCTGCGGCGCTACAACCATTTCCATCTGTGAAACTTGCAGTTAATACATTTAAGCCAATTGTTGCTATCGAAGGATCAAAAGTAACATTGCTAACTCCAGTTCCTGAAACAATAGAATTTGCAGGACTAACTGTTAAATTGACAAGACCCTGATTATCACAAACAGTATTGTCTGAATCAATAGACTCTAAAGTAACAGTAGGATTTGCATTTACAGTTATCGTTTGAGAAGTTGAATTTGTCCCTGCACTATTCGTAACTGTTAACTGAACGGTAAAAGTTCCAGTTGTTGTATAGGTGTGAAGTGGATTTTGTTGACTTGAAGTTGTTCCATCACCAAAAGTCCAAGCCCAAGTTGTAGGAAAATTAGAAGAAAAATCTGTGAAAGTTATTGAGTTTCCAATACAAGTGTTTGAAGTTGTTGGTTGGAAAGAAGCAACTGGCTCAACAGGAGCACCCGCTTCGTTGAAGAATATTTTGAAATCATCGAAGTAAAAACCATCAGCGTTTGTTCCTCCATCTGCTCTTAGTTGGAAACGAACTTTAATTTGCTGACCTAAATAATCACTTAAGTTAATTTCTTCTAAAACCCAAGTTGACTGAACACCTTCGTAAACCGGTTGATTATTGGGTTGCACACTTCCGTTTGCACTTGTTCCTGGAACCGTATAATTCCCACATTGCCCAATCCATGTTGTTCCATTATCAGTTGAAACTTGGAATTGTGTGAAATCGTAGTCTGCTTCAAGGTTCCATTTAGCGTAAAAAGAAACCATCGCCGCGTTAGCATTTGTTAAATCTATTACGGGCACATAGGTAAAAGTTCTATTTGCATTGCTGGCATAATTTCCAGTTGGTGTATCGGTAAATGATTTTGTGGCAGAAACATAAGTTGAGGTAGTTGACCCCCAATTTCCTGTCCAATTCGTAGTTGTTGTCGCATCTTCTAAAATTTGAAGGGTAACAGCACCATAGGTTTTAGTAATAGTATCTTTTTTAACCCATAAACCATTGTCTGTTTTAAGAATGTATTTGATTTGATCACCAAATTGAATGGATGGGTTTAAAGAGTATGAAATCGTACCATTAGCAGTTTGTTGCAAATTCAAATTGTAAACAACAGCATTTCCAACTGTTGTGATGTTTAATAAAGGTTCTATAGAAACGGTTACTGAACCTGCTTCTCTTCCTAATCGTTTGATCGAATGATTGAAGTTTCCACTCAAAGTTGCAATGTTACTAGGGTCTGTATCACTTACAACATTATAATTTCTTGCAATATGCGCCAACACTAAATTTGGGAAAACCATTTCAGCACAAGTAGGAATAATTTCAGCTTGTGGTTGCCAAAAATCAGTTCCAACCTCAGGTGTGTGAGCGAAAATTGTATCTTTTTGACCAACACCAATATCGACTTTGTACATGTAATCGTCTGAATCCCCAGATGCTGGATATAAACCTGAGCTTTTTATTGCCGAATACCCATTAAATTGAACCATGTGATTGGTATAATCTTGAAAATAGTCATGATGTTCTGCAAATTCAGCAGTTGTTGTGCCTATTGGAAACAAAATCGATTCTGCATACGTATGCGCATTAAAAGCAGAAGTGAAATTGTGATTTTGAACAAGCCAACGCATTGCTTGAGTTTCTGGCTCTGAGAAAGGAGCAGTTCCTCTGTAGGTATCATTGCTTTGTGTAGCACTTGTACCTGTTGTTCCCCATTGATACGAATAGTTTCTGTTTAAGTCAACTCCATAAGACCCTCCGCTATTCAATCTTCTGTTTTTACGCCACATTCCACCGCCATTAGGATTGGTTGATTCATTGTGCAAATAACCGTCAGGATTGATACATGGAACGAAGAAAAGTTGTGTATTATTTACCAAATAAGTTACCTCTTCGTTTGTACCATAATTTTCAAGAACATACCACATGAAGAAAATTGTTTCCATCAATGCCATTGGTTCGCGTGCATGATGAATAGCAGTATATAAAATTTTAGGTTCGTTTTCGTTTGTATTGGGATTATCAGAAATTTTTACGTGATAAATAGGACGATTTCCTGCGGTTAAGAAAGTAGAAATTGCTGCTTTTTGAGTGATTAAATTGGGATATTGAGCAAGCATATCATCTAATTCCGCCAACATTTCGTTGTATTTTAAATAACCCCCCATTGTTCCTAAATTGAAATTTGAAGGAGTAGCAGGATTAAAACCTGTAGAACCTCCACCTCCACCAGAACAAGTTGCATTTTTTGTGGTGCTTGCAGCCTCTGGATTACTCAATCGGTTGATATAAAATGCCTGAACATCTGGAATAAGAATTTCATATTCAAATTCATAATCTTGCATAATTTGAATTTCTTCTTTGGAGAAGTCAGAGATAAAAAACACACCCTCTTTTTTTATTCCGTGATCAATGGTTACCCCTAATTGACTTAATTGAAAAAGATCTTCAGCATTGCCAAAAACCTTAACACGAGAGTAGTCTTGTGCAATGGAAATAGTTGAAACCAAAAGGGATAAAAGGAGAATAATGCGTTTCATAGTTTGAATTTAGAAGTACAAATTAAGTAAAAAGATTTGACAAACAAAATTGTAAATTGTTTTAAGGTACTGAAAATTAAGAATAGAAATTGGTTAAAGTTAGATTTTGCTTAAGTAATTAGTTCAAATTTCATTCTATTTTTTTCACGCTAACTTACCTCATTTCTAATTCTATCTTATCTTTACGAAGTAAAAAATAGAACTATGCAACGCTTTCAAAATTACGTTTTAGGTCAATGGGTGGACGGACAAGGAACAGAAACCAATTTATACAATGCTATTAATGGCAACCAAATCGGAACGGTTTCTAGCGCTGGAATTGACTTTTCAGAAGTGCTAGAATACGGAAGAAAAAATGGTCGTGCATTGCGTAAAATGACTTTTCAAGAACGTGGTAGAATGTTGAAAGCATTAGCCTTGTTCTTGATGGAACGCAAAGCAAAATACTATGAGGTAAGTGCTTGGACAGGTGCTACTAAAGTGGATTCTTGGATTGATATTGAAGGAGGAATTGGTAATTTATTTGCAAATGCTTCTTTGCGCAAACAGTTTCCAGATTTACCTTATTATGTGGACGGCGTTGCAGCACCACTTTCAAAAAACGGAACATTTATCGGTCATCACATTATGGTTCCGCGTGAAGGAGTGGCGGTTCATATCAATGCGTTCAACTTCCCAATATGGGGAATGTTAGAAAAAATTGCGGTGAATTTAATGGCGGGCGTTCCTGCTGTTGTGAAACCATCAGAATATACGAGTTTCTTAACAGAAGTGATGGTGCGTGATATCATCGACTCTAAGATTTTACCGGAAGGTGCTTTGCAATTAGTGTGTGGTCTTGGTCGTGGATTGATTGATTCTGTTGACAGCCGCGATGTTGTAACGTTTACTGGTAGTGCTGCCACTGGGAAAATGTTGAAAGCGAGTCCTCAAATTGCTGCTGAAAGTGTTGCTTTTAATTTAGAAGCAGATTCATTGAACGCTACAATTTTAGGAAAACATGCCACTCCAGGAACAGAAGAATTTGATTTATTTATCAAAGAAACAGTTAAGGAAATCACGATTAAAGCGGGACAAAAATGTACGGCAGTTCGAAGAATTATCGTTCCTGAAGATTTAATTGATGAAGTTCAAAAAGGAATTTCAGCACGTTTGGCATCAACTAAAATTGGTGACCCAAGTGTGGAAGGCGTAAGAATGGGAGCTTTGGCAACGCGCTTACAAGTAGAACGTGTGCATGCAAGTGTGAAGCAATTGGCACTTTCACAAGACATCGTTTTTGGAAGTTTGGATGAATTTGAGGTGACGGGTGCTGATAAAAATATCGGTGCATTTATGTCGCCAATTTTGTTCTTAAACAGCGATCCTTTCAATAAAACGGACGTTCACGACATCGAGGCTTTTGGTCCTGTTTCTACCATTATGCCTTATAAAACAATCGATGACGCAATTGAATTAGCAAAAATGGGGAAAGGCTCATTGGTTTCTTCGATTGTGACACCTGATAATAAAGAAGCAACAGAGTATGTTGTAGGTGCAGCATGTATGCACGGACGTATATTGGTTTTGAATAAAGATTGTGCGAAAGAAAGTACAGGTCATGGTTCTCCAATGCCATTGTTAACGCATGGAGGTCCAGGAAGAGCTGGAGGTGGTGAGGAAATGGGTGGTAAACGTGGGGTTTTGCATTATTTACAACGAACTGCAATTCAAGGACATCCAACTACTATCACAGCAATTACACAACAGTTCCAAGTTGGAGCTGAAATGCCTGAAGCCAATCCACATGTGTTCCGTCAACATTTTGAAGAATTAGTGATTGGAGAAACAGTTTTTACACACAAACACACCGTTACGGATGCTGACATTGTAAATTTCGCCAATGTTTCTGGAGATAATTTCTATGCACACATGGACGCGACTTCTTTGGAAGGAACTATTTTTGAACGTCGTGTAGCGCACGGTTATTTCATTCTTTCGAAAGCTGCCGGTTTATTTGTTGACCCGAAAAAAGGTCCAGTTTTATTGAATTACGGTTTAGAAGAAGCACGCTTTGTAAAACCTGTTTATCCAGGAGCAACCATTGGTGTTCGTTTTACAGTAAAAGAAAAAGTAGATCAAGAAAAACGTTCCCCTGAAGATATAGCGAAAGGAATTGTGAAATTCTTGGTTGATGTGTATGATGAAACAGGAGAAACGGTTGCGTTGGCTACGATTTTGACGATGGTGAAGAAATTAAAGGATGAGTGAGAATTGAGAATGTAAAATTGAAAATTGAAAATGTAAAATTGAGAATGTAAAATTGAGAATGTAAAGTGTAGAATGAATTTTCCATCTATTTTTTGTTTTAATTTAAGCAGATTCTTATTGGAATTACCATTTTAACATTTACTTCTTTTCCATTATTTATTCCAGGGGTCCACTTTGGCATTTGTTTTACAAGTCGAATGGCTGCTTGGTTTAAGCCACTTATAGTATCAATTCCTTTTGCAATGCTTACTTTTTCAATTTCACCCGTTTTAGTAACGACGAATTGAACAAAAATACGACCTAAAAAATCAGTTTCAATAAATTCTTGAGGATAGACAAGATTTTGATTGATAAACTTCAGCATTTCTTTCATACCACCAGGGAATTCTGGCATTACTTCCGCATAAGATAAGATCTCATCTTCGTAATAAGGTGGGATGGGCTCATAACTTATACCACCAGCAATTTTTGGTTCTGGTTCTGGAAGAGGAGAAATACCTACCTCTCCTGTTATGTCTATTGGAAGTGAATTTGTTTTATGTTTTTCGGTATTACTAGAAGGTGTTTGAACAGTATCTTTTACATCAATTTTCCCTAAAGGATTGGCGTTTTTTAATTCAATGTTTGGTTTATCTTTAGGTTTTTTTTGTGTTGGCGTAGTTTCGCACGATTGAAATAAACTTGAGCAAACAATGGCCAAAATTAAAAATGCATTTGCTCGAAATCGTGGTTGACTAATTATACTAATCAACTCAGGAAGGTCTTCTTCCAAGATGTCAAATTGCTGACTATTCATTCTTCCACAAACAGAACCATTTGGATTTTCAAGTAAATAAGTAAGGATTTCAGCTCGACTTTTTTGAGTAAAATCTATGACTGATTTATCACATTGTTCGCAGTGACGCGCATGTAATTTTATTTGCATTTTATCCCAATTTGCAGGACAAGGCTCATTAATTTGAACTTTCATAGGAACTATTTTCGAGTCATTACCAAAATTCGAGCCGTTAAATTAGATTTTAAGAACCTAAAGAATTTTCAATTTGAGTAGGTAAAATTGTATTTGAAACAGGAAAAGAAATTTTTAAAAAACATTGATTGTCAAATTCTTGTGATAAAATCGTGCACGAATGATTTTTAATTATTTTCATTATTTGAGGCATTTGCTCATAACTAAAATCGATTTCTAAAATTTGCTCATCCTCTTGTTCAATCAGTTGTGCATGTTCCAAGGCTTCTTTTGCAGCAGTCCGATAAGCAGTTATTAATCCTCCTACGCCTAAGTTTGTGCCTCCATAGTATCTAACCACAGCAATTAAAACATTAGTTAAATCAAAAGATTGAATTTGTCCCAAAATTGGTGGACCAGCAGAATTTGAAGGCTCTCCATCATCACTGGCACGATAGATTTTTTTGTCACTTCCGAAACGAAAGGCATAGCAAACATGAACTGCCTGGTGGTGTTCTTTTCTGTACGCATTCAAATAGGTTTTCGCTTCTTCTTCTGTTTTACAAGGTACAGCAAAAGCATAGAATTTGGATCCTTTTTCTTTGTAGAAACCTTGGCTTTCAGTTGAAATTGTTAGGTGTTTTGACACGTTAATAAAAGTTTGTAAGCTAAAAAGGTTGTGTTGCAATATCTATTAAAAAAGATTTTACTTCTTCTTCACTAACTTCAAAACCGGGGAGAAATTCCACTTCTTCACTATAATCAATATCAGCAAAATAAGCTAATTGACCTTTAAATAGTTTTCTGTTGAAATAGCTTTCAAAAAATAATTCCTCTGCTTTAGTTGCAATTTGATCAAACGAAAAATGATCTTTTAAAATAAAATATAAATCGACGTAATCTTTCCATTTATTTCTACCACCTAAAGCAAAGGCTTTCATCGCTCCAAGTGTTAATAAATCGGGCATCTTTATCTCAGGAATAAACTTGTTTGAAGGTTGTATTGGAAAATTAAAATGAAAAAAAGTGAGCTTCACAGTATTCATAAACAAATGAAGTTGATTGGAATCTCTATAAATCAATCTATATTTATGCTTAGTTGTTGAATCCAATTTTCTTAAAACATCGACTGGATTAAATGACTTTTCACAAAACAAATCAAAATCAATAGACATTCGATGACCAATATGTAATGCTATTGCTGTTCCACCGACTAGGTAATACTTTCTCTTAAAATGACTAATCAATGACAACAACTCCTTTTGTTCAAGGCTAAGTATTTCTAGGTGCATGTTTATCAAAGTAAAGTTTAAATAAATTTCTGTTTAAATCATTGTAGTTATTCCTCACCACTTTATTGGGGTTTTCAAACGAAGCATTATTATTTTTATAAAATATTTCCGCCACTTTTTTAACACCTAAAATTTGTAGCATTTCTTTGACACATGAGTAGTCACCATAGTTAATAACATACTCAACTAGAACATCGAGCGAGACATCTTGTATTTTACTTTTGGGTATATGCCAAAACAAATCTTTATTCTTTTCCAAAAAGGCTTTTATTGCTTCTTGATTTTCCATTTAACTAAGTTAATACAATTCAAGGAATAATAAATGAAAGGCAGTTTGTTTTTAATGAAAAAAGCCACTCACTTTTTCAGTAAATGGCTTTTGCTACTCAATTTTTTTGGTTTTCCTGAAAACTCACGCATCAGCTATAACCTTAAACTATATATGATACCAATTTACATATTAAACGACGCAATTGAAAATCTCTCTGGTATAATGCCGAGTTAGTTTTCAACGAGTATTTTTTACGACAATTGAAAACAACTTCGGTATGATAGGAGAACAAAATTAGATTGCTGAATCTTTAATTCGTTTATAAAAATAAAGTATGTTTTTGACGTTTCAATATGTATGTTCAGTAATCTTTAACAATTGAAATAAAGACTGAACGCAGGTTTACTTTTCTACAATTTAAAATCCACCACAAGCCTCATCCATAGCCATAACTCCAAACGAGTCATTGTTCCATGCTTTGATTGCTTTGTACTTATCAGAAATCACAAATGTAGGATAGCTTCCATGAGCAATGATGGCTAATTCATCTGCCTTTCTACCCTTAAGTTTAACTTTTGCTGCTTTCCCCAATAGCTTTTGATACATCGTTTTATCTTTTAAATCAGCACTCAAAACCCAGTATTCAATACTTATTGCTGGACTTTTTTTCTTCAATCGTTTAATTGTTTCGATGGATTGAACACAATAAGGACAATTTACCAATGCGATAATTGTGAGTTGTTTATTCTTAGGGAAATCGACTTTTGACTTTACTGAATAGGAATTATTGGAAAAATCTCCTTGATAAATGGGATGAATAGCGAAGTAAACAAGAAAAGGCGTAATAAACAAAATTAAACTAATAATCAATTTTGGGATTTTGCTAATACTTCCGTTTTTAGATTTTTTAAAAAATATAAATGCTAATAAACTACCTATTATGATAAATAAAAAATAAGAGATTAACTTACTAAAAGTGAATGAAATACCAAGATTTAAAAGAAAGATTTCCATAATTTATAAAAATAAAAAAAGTGGGCTGTTATACCCACTTTAAAGATAAATCAAATTAGAATTATTTGATTTCGCAAACAACTCCAGTTGAACTTCCAGCTTCACAAGCCTCTTTAGCATCTCCTTTAGTTGCGTTGATTGTTGTTGATGTTGAAATAGGTTCACCCATAAAGTCAACTGTACAAGTACATGTGTAATCTTTCTTACAAGAAGAAAGAGAAACTAAAGCTACAGTTACTGCAGCAATTGATAATAATCTTTTCATGTTAAATGATTTTAAAATTTCTCAAAAGTAGTAAAATATTTTGGAATGGTTCAGATTTAGCTAATTAATTTAAAATTATTTTTAGCATTTCTGAATTTGTAATTGGAAGCAATTACTTAATCTTAAAAAATATAAATGCTAATAAACTACCTAGTTATGATAAATAAAAAATTAAGAGATTAACTTACTTAAAGTGCATGAAATACCAAGATTTAAAAGAAAGATGGCCATAAAGTGTAAAAATAAAAAAGTAGGCTGTTATACCCACTTTATAGTTCAAAAATTAAAGATTACTTTAATTCACAAGTAAGTCCCAGAATAGCATATTGCGCTTCCCATGCATCACAAGAAGATTGAGCATCACTCTTTTTTGAGTCAGGAATTTGTAAAGTAGAAAGAACAGTCCCAGTTGAGGTTGAAGTACACTCACAAGTGTAATCTTTCTTGCAAGAAGAAAGAGAAACTAAAGCTACAGTTACTGCAGCAATTGATAATAATCTTTTCATGTTAAATAAATTTAAGTTCAAACAAATGTAGTTAATTATTCATCATATTTTTTTTTCATTATTGAATTTTTCATTGGAACCAATTACTTAATCCATAAAAGTGCTCAATTTGTTTAGTTCAGGATTCGTCATTAATTACTTCATATAATTTCCGAATTTTCCTCCTGTTTGAGCATTATCTTCTTCATCGTTGTTTGATGATATAACTTACTAAATGAAGGTTTATCTAGTAGTATAAATTCAGTATTCAATTTAACGATGTTCAACAGTTTTACATCTTTTTACACCTAAAAATGCCACATTAAAAAAAGGTTTAGTACAATGCAGCGTTAGTTTTTAACGAGTAATTTAGACGACTTAGCCGCGACGAATGAAAACAACTTCCGTATTATTCAAAAACATCTTATCTTCGACGGAATTTTTTCATTGATGAGGTACAATTTTTCATATTTCTTTATTTTATTTTTCATTTTTTCTGTCAAATCACAAACTTGCTCTGACTATCCCAATATTGCAAAAGCGATTAAAGAAAACACCAAGATTTGTCCCGAGGCAATGGTAAATGATTTGGTTCAACTTCACGAATCGATTCAAGAAATTCATCCAAATCCTTTTTTATATATCACGGATTCCGTTTATTATCAGTCGTATAAAAAAGCACTTTATGCCGCTTCATCTGAAAAAACAGTCTTAGAGTTTGCTCAAATTGTTGCCGATTTTGTTCATTCAATAAAAGATTCTCATACCAATTTCAATCCGCGAGACTTACTGTTTCAATCAAGCAGAAAAAAAGCAGTTGTTCCGTTTTATTTGCGGCAAATCGACGAAAAATATTACTTGGATAAAATTTATCAGAATTCTTTACCAATTGGGAGTGAGATTTTACAAATCAATGATTTCAAATCCGACTCACTTTATAAGCTTAGCAAGTATTTTTGTTTCCGAGAAGGTGATGCCTTAACTCCTCAGACAGAGGTTACGTCCAAAATGGCAGGAATTATTTTTGGTTTATTCAATTCAAAATCAACAATTAATTTTAAATATGTTTCTATAAACGGTGATACACTTTCAAAAATTTGCCCAACGATAGCCCTTAAGAAAATAATGCGTTTAAAAAGTTGGAATGATTCAGAAGAGTTGACCTATTTTTTCGATAAAAGTAATTTGGCTGTTCTAACGATTAAATCCTTTGAGGCAAGAAATTTATCAAAGTTTAAAAAGCAAGTTGATTTTTTCTTCAATGAGGTGGAGCAAAGAAAGTGCAGAAGCATCGTAATTGATTTACGTGATAATCGAGGTGGTTTAATTTCAGCTCAGGAGTATTTAATTTCTTACTTGAATAAAGCGAAAATCAATCAACAAATGAATTACTTGTATAAAAGAAGTAAGTTTGATCGTTTTTCTCTGTTACCTTTTTATCAAAGGTGGCAATTCCAGAAAAGGGCACGTTTGGTTTATCCAAGAGGAATTATTAGCAAGGAATATGATTTTTATCAAAGTCCCTTGGGAACAGTAAGTATGATTTTGTATGATTATTTACCTAAAAACCAACTAAATAAATTCTACGAAGGAGAATGTACGCTTATAATTAATGGTTTTTCAATGTCTGCCTCCGTCTTATTTGCTTCTTGGTTTAGAGATAATGAAAGAGGAAAAATCGTTGGTTCACCGTGTATGGGACCAATGACTGGAACTTTTGGAAATAGCGCCACTATTCATTTGAACAATTCTCAATTTCCGATACTGATTTCAACCTTGAAATTTACTCCAACCAAGTATGATAAAATTCAGTTAGAACCCATACAGCCAGACGTATTTATTCAAAAAAGTCTTCGTGATTTAATACAAAATTCCGATCCAATTCTCAATTATTTAGGTGTCATTCAACCTTAATCCTTAATTGGTTGATTTTGTTCTTAATTTTGCACCCTACTTTAAATTAGTCTAATCGCATGAGTGAAGAAAAAAAGTTGAGAAATATTGAGGAATTAGGTGAATTTGCTTTAATTGACCAGTTAACCAATCAATTTGAAAATAGAAATCCAAATACAATATTCGGAATAGGCGATGATGCAGCAGTAATTGCGCTTTCTGAAACTGAATCCTTACTGCTTTCGACCGATTCTTTAGTGGAAGGTGTACATTTTAATTTGATGTATATGCCATTGAAGCATTTAGGCTATAAGGCTGTAGCAGTAAACGTTTCAGATATTTGTGCAATGAACGGAATTCCTGAGCAAATAACAGTTTCTATAGCTGTTTCTAGTAAATTTTCTTTAGAAGCATTGGAAGAATTATATGAAGGAATAAAACTTGCTTGTGAACATTATAAAATTGATTTGATTGGTGGCGATACTACTTCTTCACAAGCGGGATTAATGATAAATATTGCAGTTGTTGGTCGCGCACAAAAAGATAAAATTACTTACAGAAGTGGAGCGAAAGAATACGATTTACTAGTTGTATCAGGAGATTTAGGCGCTGCTTATGTGGGTTTACAATTATTAGAACGAGAAAAAGAAGTTTTTCAAGCAAATCCTAATATTCAGCCTGATTTAGATGGAAACGATTATATTATCGAACGTCAATTGAAGCCAGAAGCACGCGTTGATATTATTGACTATTTAAAGGAATTAGATGTAGTTCCAACCTCGATGATTGATATTTCAGATGGTTTAGCTTCAGAGATTTTACATATATGTAAAGCGAGTAAAGTTGGATGTTATTTATATGACGAAAAAATTCCAATCGATGCCAAAACTTCAATGACAGCGATTGATTTCAATTTAGACCCTAGTACTTGTGCTTTGAATGGGGGAGAGGATTACGAATTGCTTTTCACTGTTAAACAAGAGGATTTTGAGAGAGTAAATAGCAATCCAAATATGACAATCATTGGACATATTACTGATGAAAAGGATGGTATTTATTTTATTGATAGATCTGGTTCAGCAATTACATTAAAAGCACAAGGCTGGAAGCATTTTTAGATAAAAATATGAATTTGCAATCAATCTTTTTGTAATAAATTTCATCTTTAATGACTTTGTAAAAAGTAGTTTATACCAATTTACATATTAAATGACGCAATTGAAAATCTCTCTGGTATAATGCCGAGTTAGTTTTCAATGAGTATTTTTTACGACAATTGAAAACAACTTCGGCATTACTTAACTAACTGGCGCAATTGCGCATGCAGAAAGGTAAAATCTTCTATTTCAAGTAAATTTCAGCCATTTTTTGGATCCTTTCCGACAGAATTTCTTTCAGATTGGCAGGTTCTAAAACTTCAATTTCACCTGCATAACTCAAAATAGTACGAATTAATTCTTCTGAAATAAGAATATTTAGTTCAAAAAAAGAACTTTCTTTATCTTCAGACAGCAGTTTTTGGCTCTGATGCAATGGTTGTGAAGCAATATATTTTGCTGCCACAGGATTTGTTTTTAAAACGATTTTCTCCGTTTTTCCTTTGTATGTTGTAATACCAATCGTGTCTTGAAAATAAGCTTCTGGATTGAAATCGACAGGTAATTCGGCTTCGTCTTCCAAAACCATTGGGTCTTTCATGCGATCTAGAGCGTAGGTGATGATGTCATTTTTTGAAGTATCAAACGAAATCAAATACCAACGATTGCGGTATTCTTTCATAAATAATGGAGAAACTTTGCGTGGCTTTTCGACTCCTTTGATAAAACTTCCATAAATGAACCACAGTTTTTTCTTCCCACGGATTGCTTCTAAAATGAGAGGCAAAAATTCATTTCCACCTATCGAAACGACAGATTCAAACTGAACAAAGCGATTAATATCCTCATCTTGTGGGTTTCCACCAATTGAAACGCGGTCTACAATTTTGTCAATCGCATTCCCAAATTGCTGAAACATTGGAACTTCTCTAAATTGCTGTAAAGTGTTGACAGCAAAGCGAATTGAACTTAATTCATCTTCGGTCAATGGAATATCATTAATGCTAAAATTGGGATCTAAATAATAATAACCATCTTCTTTTTTGTTGTATTTCAACGGTGCGTCGTGCTCCATACGCATAGCGAAAAGATCTTTTTCAATTGTTGAGTCACTAATGTTTTCACCATAAGATGAACCATATAGTGCTTCTTCACACGCAACTCGCATGTTTTTTTTAGATGGAAATGGTTTGTATTTGTTTCGAATCATTCGGTCGATTATTCGGTACCGAATGATGGCATTCTTAATGTAAGACATTAACTCAACACTTTATTTTGAAATCCAAATAATCCATAAAACTTAATAGCTTTTACAACTTCTTGTGGAACATCATCTTCCCAGATTGCCGCTCCAGCTTTGATTTTGCTCAAAACATCATCCGACATAATGTGCAAATAATTTTGGTCGTATTCTGTGATTGCAGCCATTTTATCGTTGTCAACCATG
>JBILOX010000024.1:0-48274 GCA_044374225.1 Crocinitomicaceae bacterium
CTAAGCATTATTTACGTCCGTTTGCAATTCGTAATTCATCCGTTCGCAATTTCTAAGCATTCTTTACGTCCGTTTGCAATTCGCAATTCATCCGTTCGCAATTTCTAAGCATTATTTACGTCCGTTTGCAATTCGTAATTCATCCGTTCGCAATTTCTAAGCATTCTTTACGTCCGTTTGCAATTCGCAATTCATCCGTTCGCAATTTCTAAGCATTCTGTACGTCCGTTTGCAATTCTAATTTTCTCATCAAAACAAATTCTTATTTTTGCTCAATGAAAATCTGGAGTAAAAACCTATTAAAAACCTCGTTGGTTTGTGTAATTATCGGAATTACAGTTTTGAGTTTAATGCCTCCAAAATCGGGAATTGAGTTAGGAGAACACGATAAAATCAATCATTTTATTGCTTATGCGGTTTTTAGTTTGAATGCTGGGATGCTTCTAGATAATTTCAGAAAACACTTATTAATTTTACCTTTACTTGTGCTTTATGGTTTACTAATGGAGTATTGCCAAGGTTTTGTTCCTGGAAGAGCGCCATCTTGGATAGACGCGTTGGCAAACACAACAGGCGTTTCGATTGGGTTTGTGTTAACGTTGATATACAGGAGATTAAATACTGGTTTACTTAATGAGAATTGACCATTTTATAGATTAATTGGTAAATAGATTTATAATTTCAACTCAAATTGCTGAAATACACCGATTTTTTTGATTAATCCATCAAATAAAAAATCAAGACTCGGAATTTATTTTTTTTCGCAAATCATTTTTGCTTAACTATCTATAGCTCTTAACGTATAATTTTAACCCTTTCTAAAATTTGATTTTAGCATTTGTCAACCGATGGAACAGAAATCCTAAAAATTTTCCAATTTCAATAAATCTCAAAAAGCCACCTGAATCTCAAGTGGCTTTTCAATTATTTAAAAAATGAAAAAGAATTATTTATGACAATTTTATTTGCCTTCAGCACCTTTCCACTTTCCGTTTTGGTCGTAATGTGCCATACACATTTCTTTCTCTTCAGCTGAACAACCATTTTCGTCACACATTTTAGCACATTCGTCTTTAGTCATTTTTGAACATTTTGACATATCGCATTTCATTTCTTTTCCTTGGCAAGATGCTTCACGTTTACAAGCTTTTTTGTCTTTACAAGCAGCTGGGTCGCATTTACCTTCGTTCATTTCGCATTTAGTTCCACATCCAGCTTCTTTGTTTCCACCTTCGTGCCCGCTACCTAAGATTGGAGCGATAACCAAACCAATTAAACAAGTCAATTTAATCAAGATGTTCATTGAAGGACCTGAAGTATCTTTGAATGGATCTCCAACTGTATCTCCAGTTACTGCTGCTTTGTGCGCATCAGAACCTTTGTAAGTCATCTCACCGTTGATTTCAACACCCGCTTCGAAAGATTTTTTAGCGTTGTCCCAAGCTCCACCTGCGTTGTTTTGGAAAACTGCCCAAAGAACACCAGATACTGTAACACCAGCCATATATCCACCTAACATTTCAGCGATTAATTGATTATTATCTCCGTAAACTAATTTACCTAAAAGTACGATAGCGATTGGGAAACCGATAGTCATAACTCCTGGCAACATCATTTCACGTAAAGCAGCTTTTGTAGAAATTTCAACACATTTACCATATTCAGGTTTTCCTGTACCTTCCATGATTCCCGGAATTTCTTTGAACTGACGACGTACTTCATAAACCATGTCCATTGCTGCTTTTCCTACTGAATTCATTGCTAATGCAGAGAATACAACTGGAATCATACCACCAACAAATAACATTGCTAAAACTGGTGCTTTAAAGATGTTGATTCCGTCAATTCCAGTGAAAGTTACGTAAGCAGCAAATAAAGCCAATGAAGTCAATGCAGCAGAAGCGATTGCGAAACCTTTTCCTGTTGCAGCAGTTGTGTTACCAACTGAATCCAAAATGTCTGTACGTTGACGCACTTCTTTTGGTAATTCACTCATCTCAGCAATACCACCAGCGTTATCAGAAATTGGTCCGAAAGCATCGATTGCTAATTGCATAGCTGTTGTAGCCATCATTGCAGAAGCAGCCAAAGCAACACCGTAGAAACCAGCTAAAGCATAAGTTGACCAAATCGCTGCAGCAAACAATAATACTGTAGGGAAAGTTGAAATCATACCAGTAGCTAAACCAGCGATTACGTTAGTTCCAGCACCAGTAGATGATTTTTGAACGATTTTCAATACAGGTGGTGTTCCTAAACCTGTGTAATATTCTGTTACTGATGAAATAGCTCCACCAACAAATAATCCGATTAAAGAAGCATAGAAAACACGCATAGAAGAAATTTCTTTGATTCCTTCACCGAAGAAAGTCATTTCCATTTTTGCAGGTAACATCCAAGTAACTAAACCAAAACAAGCTATAGCAGTCAAAGCAATAGATACCCAATTTCCTAAATTTAATGCACCTTGAACTTGTTTTTCTTTTGCATCATTGCTTGAAATACGAACTAACATTGTTCCGATAATTGAGAACAAAATACCAAAACCAGCAATTGCCATAGGTAATAAAATTGGACCGATTCCACCGAATTTATCGTCGATGCTTCCACCCATATCTTGAATTACATAGTTTCCAAGAACCATTGCAGCCAATACAGTTGCTACATACGAACCAAATAAATCAGCACCCATACCAGCAACGTCACCAACGTTATCACCAACGTTATCAGCGATAGTTGCAGGGTTACGTGGGTCATCTTCTGGAATTCCAGCTTCTACTTTTCCAACAAGGTCAGCACCAACGTCAGCAGCTTTCGTGTAGATACCACCACCAACACGTGCAAATAAAGCGATTGATTCAGCACCTAATGAGAAACCAGCTAAAGTTTCCAAAACGATTGTCATATCTTCTGTGTTAGTCCATTTACCACCCATAAAGAAGTGGAAGAAGAAGATGAAAAATGCAGTTAAACCTAATACTGCTAAACCAGCAACTCCTAATCCCATAACAGTTCCACCACCAAAAGAAACTTTCAATGCTTGTGGTAAACTAGTACGTGCAGCTTGCGTTGTACGAACGTTTGTTTTTGTGGCGATTTTCATCCCCATATTTCCTGCCAATGCAGAGAAAATAGCTCCGAAAACAAAAGCAACGATGATTAATAAATGTGTTTTAACACCAGGCATAAAAGTAATTCCTGCTAAAACAACACTAGCAATTAGCACGAAAATTGCCAAAAGTCTATATTCTGCTTTAAGGAAAGCAAGCGCTCCTTCATAGATGTAATCTGAAATTTCTTTCATCTTTCCATCTCCAGGGTCTTGTTTCAATACCCAAGCTCTCTTCATTGCCATAAATAGCAATCCGATAATTGCCATTACTATTGGCACATAAATCATCATTGATTCCATACTGATTTGTTAATTTATTTAAAAATATTAGCTGGCAAAAGTATGTTTTTCTAATAAGCTATGCAAATGACATTTAAAAAAACAAAACATTTCTTTGATTTTAGGTAAGTTGAAAAAGTTTTCATCTTCTTAGCTTCATTCTTTTTCTTTCGGTGAAAAGCATTTTTTGTAACTCAAAATAGAACATTGAAATAAATCTTCTTACCTTCGTTTCTTTTTTAAGCGATGACAGAAATAAACTACCAAGAGGCGTTTGATGAACTACAAGAAATTGTATCTGACATGGAAGATGGACAGATTACGGTGGATGAATTGGCACAAAAAGTAAAACGCGCAACCGAGTTAATCCGAATTTGTAAAGGAAAATTAACAGCAACAGAAGGCGATGTTCAGAAAATTTTAAAAGAATTGGAAGCGCAAAACACCGAAGACAATTCAAATTTCTAACTTTGCCCCTCAAATTATTTTATGTCCGATATACGTTATCAATCTCGCGGAGTTTCAGCTGGAAAAGAAGATGTGCACAACGCCATCAAAAACATTGACAAAGGATTATTCCCAAAAGCATTTTGTAAAATCGTCCCTGATTATTTAACTGGCGATGCTGATTATTGCATCGTTATGCACGCAGATGGAGCTGGAACAAAATCTTCTTTGGCTTATATGTACTGGAAAAAAACGGGTGATTTGTCGGTTTGGCGCGGAATTGCACAAGATGCATTGATTATGAACATTGATGATTTATTGTGTGTGGGTGCAACGGGACCAATCCTACTCTCTTCAACCATTGGGCGCAATAAAAACCTAATTCCAGGTGAAGTTTTATCGGCAATTATCAATGGTACTGAAGATTTATTAGCTGAATTGCGTTCTTACGGAATCGACATTCATTCAACAGGTGGAGAAACAGCGGATGTTGGTGATTTAGTGCGCACCATTATCGTGGATTCAACTGTCATTTGTCGTATGAAAAAAGCAGATGTGATTTCAAATGATCGCATTCAACCAGGCGATGTGATTGTTGGTTTGGCATCTTACGGACAAGCTACATACGAGAAAGAATATAATGGCGGAATGGGAAGTAATGGTTTGACAAGTGCGCGCCACGATGTTTTCTCAAAAAGCTTAGCGAGTGAATTTCCAGAAAGTTTTGACCCCAATGTTCCAAGTGATTTAATTTACAGCGGCACAAAAGATTTGTTGGATTCAGTTGAAGGTTCACCCATAGATGCAGGGAAGTTGGTTTTATCGCCTACACGAACATATGCTCCTGTGATTAAAAAAATGCTCGAAAATCACCGAAATGACATCCACGGAATGGTACATTGTTCGGGAGGTGCACAAACGAAAGTGCTTCATTTCATTGATGAAATACATGTTATAAAAGATAATTTATTTCCAATTCCACCGTTGTTTGAAATGATTCAGCACGAATCAGGCACAAGTTGGGAAGAAATGTATAAAGTTTTCAACATGGGTCATCGAATGGAATTATATGTGAATGAGGACATTGCGAAAAGTTTAATTGAAATTTCTGAAAGCTTTGGTATTGCTGCAAAAATCATTGGTCGCGTTGAATCGGCAGTAAATAAAAAGTTAACCATTAAAAGCGTAAAGGGAAATTTTGAATATTGAGTTTAATTTTGAAAAAAAACTGATTTTAAATAAATTTAATTTATACTTTTGCCAACCGCTATATAAAGGAGGGATGGGTGAGTGGCTTAAACCACCAGTTTGCTAAACTGACGTACGGGTAACTGTACCGCGGGTTCGAATCCCGCTCTCTCCGCAAAAAAATGAAAGTTAAGTTTTATACTTGTAAATTAGAATAAAATCATTACTTTTGCACTCGCTTTTTGAAAAACGTTCAAAAAGAATTGAAATAATTTGATTAAAGCTCGGGGCGTAGCGTAGTCCGGTCATCGCGCCTGGTTTGGGACCAGGAGGTCGCAGGTTCGAATCCTGCCGCCCCGACAAAGGGGGATGAGCAATCATCCCCCTTTTTTGATTTATGAAGTCAAGAGAACAACTGCTTCAAACAGTATAAATTTTGGCTAAGAAGCTTAATCCGCCTGGTGATGGAAGTAAATGAAACCAAGCAATATCAAAACTGGCCCCGTAGCTCAGTCCGTCAGCAGACGGAAGCAACTGCCGCCAAGCAGAATAATAACTGGCCCCGTAGCTCAGCTGGATAGAGCAACTGCCTTCTAAGCAGTAGGTCTTTGGTTCGAATCCAAACGGGGTCACACTAGTACCAAAAAGCCTTTCAGGAAATTTCTTGAAAGGCTTTTTTAATTTTAGATAACGTAATTTGGGGGTGAAAAGAATGGAAACCTACAACTAACCGAATTTTGCGATTAGTTGTAGCCTATGTTGATTAATTAGTAATACCGAAGTTGTTTTCAATTGTCGTGTAGAATACTCGTTGAAAACTAACTCGGCATTATACCAGATAGATTTTCAATTACGGAATTTAACAAGTAAATTGGTATAAGTTAAAGTTGAGGATAATTTAAGACTAAATGACAATGGTTAAATTGTCTCTATAAATTTTACAAGCTCCGTTACCAAAAGATACAAACTAGAAAGTTTGATACGAAGGACATATCAATTGGATTTATAAGTATTAAATACCTAAAAATTATTCTAAAATTGCACCAATGTAATTTAAAATTGGCTCTTTTCCAAATCCAGACTCACTCGAGCTTGTGAAAACTGGTGGTATCTCATCCCAGTATTTCAACATTTCTTTACGGTATTTCGCTAAATTTTTCTGGAGAGCGGTGCTTGAAAGTTTATCAATTTTAGTGAAAACCATTGAAAATGCAAGTCCTTTTTCACCACACCAATTCATGAATTCAAGATCAATTTGTTGAGGTTCTAGGCGCGCGTCTAATAAAACAAACGTATTCATTAAGTTTTTTCGTTTCGTTAAATACTCCGAAATAAACTTTTCCCATTTGAAACGTGCTGTTTTTGAAGCTTTGGCGTAACCATAACCAGGTAGATCCACTAAATACCATTTCTCATCAATCAAAAAGTGGTTAATCAATTGAGTTTTCCCGGGTGTTCCAGAAGTCTTTGCAAGTTTTTTATTTCCCGTCAACATATTGATTAACGAAGATTTACCAACATTTGATCGACCAATAAATGCAAACTCAAATTTTTCATCCGTCGGACATTTACTAATATCCGAATTGGAAACAACAAATACAGCTTCTTTAATTTTCATAACGGCGCAAAGATAATAGGATTATGCGAGCTTTTTGGAATGTTAATCCTACCCTTAAATTAATTGTTTTTCCGTGATAAAATACAACATTTCATCATCATATTTTAGCTTTTCTTGGTGTCCGTCTCAATGATTAATTCCTTTGTTTTGTTAAATTTTAAAGTAATCTATTGATTTTTCAAACTAACAAGGTTTTAGTTATTTATTTGGTTTAAGAAGACCTTTTCTAAAGTAATTAATCGAGGGTTCACAACAAGAATTCAAAAATATAATACCTGAATTAATCAAAAAAAAATTATAGACTAAATCCAATACTGATATAGAATGTTCTTCCTGTTCCAGGTATAATTCCGGGACCAGGATAACCACCTGCTCGACGAGTTGTATAAGTAGTATTCGTTAGATTATTTACGCCTGCGCGAAATTGATACAACTCCTTCAGTTGATATGCAATATTCAAATCTAACAGACTATATGCTGGAAGTTGGCCAGTTGTTGAAGTTACATTCGGTTCAACTGTATTTGTAGCATCTGTGAATACATTTCCAACATAATTATATTGCAACGTTGAAGCAAATCCTTTATATTTGAATGTCACTCCTGAACGTAAAATATGTTTCGGAGCATTTTCAACGCGTTTTCCTTTTATTGTTAAAAGTGGATCATTGACAAGAGCTGGATTATCCCAACGTGTATATCGTGCATCAACAAAAGCGTAATTTCCAAAAATTGACAAATTCATTTTTAAACTTGGAAACAAAAGACGCATCAAATCTAATTCAACATAGCTTTCTACCCCTTGACTTAATGAAGCACCAATATTGGTCCTGAATGGAGCATTGTCAACTGAAATTGTTCCAATACGATTGTCGTAAAATAGTCGAAATACACCAACATCAAATTTCAAAATATTTTGAAACAAACTACCGCGGAATCCCAGGTCTGCATTAGAGCCACTCGCATCTTGAATACTTGGATCAATAACATCGATCGTAGCTGATGGAGTCAATTCAGAAAACAATACAGGTCGGAAGCCTTGACTGAAATTGAAATAAATGTTAGACGTTGTTGAAGTGGTGAACTCTGTCCCAATACCAAATAATAACACATTCCTATCCCTTTGCTGATCGTTGATACTTCCTGAAGATGATGTGTTTATGTATCCCGAAGCGAGAGCACGAATAAACTCATAGCGAACTCCAGGCGTTATTGCTAATTTGTTTGTAATCTGGAACATATTTTCAATAAATGCTGCCATATTTTGAGTTTCAAACGTCAAACTTCTGCCATAATCAAAACCATTTTGCTGTGCTGCGACATTCATTGAGTAATCCAAACCTGTTGTTCCAATTCCTTGTTGCTCACGTATTGTTTGTCCAGTGTATGCACGAACTCCTCCTGATAATGCTGACTTGTGTTTTAAAAATTTATATTCACGAATTCCACGTAATTCAGCACCAAAATTACGGTAAGTGTCTCTATCTATTTGACGTGGATTATACGAACCGATTGTTGTGTTGATTGTGTCTGCGATAGTTACAGGTCGTGTGAAGCCGACGCTATTACGTTCAGCAACAACTCCAAACAAACGCAAGTTAAAACGTGTATTTTCGTTTGGCGTGAAATTTACTTGAAGGGCACCTGAATTCCATGGAGTACTAAACCAGTTACGTTCTCTATGTGACTGACGAGCATCTATTTGGAATTCGGCATCTGATAAACCACCTGATTGCTGGCTTTTGTTATTCATTCTAGTATACTCTCCCGTAATTTGCCATTTTTTTGAAATGTCATAAGTAAGGGAAATACTGCCTGTTTGGGTACGATAATTGCTATTTTTACGCCATCCTTCAGCACTTCGATGGTGCAAATATGCATAATAGCTAAACTTCTTAACTTTTCCACCAAATGCGTTGAAAGAATTGATTAGTCCATAGGAACCTATTGTTTGGAATGACTCTATACTTAAAGGTTTATTTCCTAAATGTTTTTTTGTTATATAATTCAATAGACCACCAAATTGAGGGCCATATTGCAAAGCACCAGCACCGCGCACAATTTCTATTCGGTCTAAAGCTTCTGTTGGTGGAGCGTAATAGGCTTCTGGATATCCAAAAACCTCGGAGCTAATGTCATAACCATTTTGGCGCACATTAAATTCCCAGGAACGATTAGGACTTAAACCACGAGTAGCAATACCTGTTTGAATTCCAGAACCATCATTTTCCCAAATGCTTAAACCGGGAACCTTTCCAAATAATTGTCGGGAATTGTTGGTAGACAAATCCGCAGTACTTGAACTGATTGAAATTACTTCATTTTTCTTTCCAGAAAAAATTTCTGTTCCTTGAATTGTCGGAAGGCGTGAAATATCCCCATTCTTTTTGATTTTTTCAACAACGATTACGTCGTCTAACAACTTAACTTTCAATGTGTCCTGTGAAAATACTTGCTGCAGATTAAGTAGTAGAATTAGCAGTATAATATGACAGATTTGTTTCATTTTATTTGTATCTATTGAGCGTACAAAGTAACTTCATCAAGTTTGTACTGACAATACCATAAAAACGGTATTTAGATTTAATCTAAATAAAAAATTGCGACCTCATTTTGAAGGTAAAACTAAAAACAACCCTAAACTTAGTTGAATTATAAATTTGAATTTACCTTAAGAATGATAAAGAGATATTTTTTTTGCGATTAATCTATCAAAAAAATGGCTTTGTGTCGGTGAACTTTCATTCATCATTCATTTAACCTTCAAATTATCCTTACCATTAACTAGCAGTATACAACATCAAAATCGCAAGCAACGAGGCAACAATCCCGAGTACTTTTCTGAGATTTAATTTCTCTTTGAAGATTAAAAAACCGGTGAGTGCTGCAATGCAAACAATCGAAACATTAATTATTGCAAGAACCGTAGAATCTGTCCAGCCAGTATCTTCGTAGGATTTAATAAGTAAGTAAATTGAGAAATAATTCGGTATTCCTAGAACGATACCTCCAAGTACATTTTTTAAAGCAAAACGAGCTTTCTTTTGTTGCAGTTGAAATAAAAACACCACCAAACCAATAATTCCGGCCATTCCAAAGCCAAAAGCAGAAAACAGTGAAGGAGTGAGTACTTTTAATTCATTATTTTGGACGTAATTCAAAACTAAATCGAGGATTCCACTGCCAATAAATAAAACAAAAAGCATCCACAAGGATTTTTTCTGATTTTCACTGGCTCCTTTACTTTGCCAAGAAACTAAAACAACACCAGCAAAAGCGAATAGAATTCCGAGTATTTTGAGAACTGAAACGGATTCATTGTATAGAAAAATCATTCCAAAAACACTTGCTGCCATACTCATTTTTACAGCTACAGAGGTGATTGCCACCCCATTTTTCTGCGAACTTAAGCCCATCAAAATAAATAATGAAATAAATAGAATTGCGGCAACTATTGCATAGTAAAACCAGGTTATATCATTTAACGCAGCAGGATTCCATTCATTTCCGTACAATATAAACCCACATAAAAAAGCAGTGAAATAATTGAAGACGATGGCTTGAAATACATCAATTTTATAACGATCAAATAATTTGAAAATTATAAAAATGAAACTTGAAAAAAGGATGGTAAGAACAAGTGAAATCATCGTCGGGAATAGTAATAAACCATATCATCACCAAAAGGATGGGAAGCAATTGGGACACGGTTGATTATTGGAGCTTTCATTCCTTCTTCAAATCGTTTATTACCAACAATCACTCGAGCTTCGTCCCACACATTATCAATGATGAAATATTGCAAGGTGCGACTTCCTCCTTCTACAAAAACGGAAATAATTCCACGTTTGTACAATTCATCTAGAATATTTTTAGTGCTTGTTTCCTTGATTTTGACCCATTCCACATTTTCTTTTTTCTCGTTGCGAATACGATTAAAAACAATAGTTGGTGCTTCGTGTGAGTAAATGTTTACATCACCACTAATTTGTAATTGGCTATCAATAACGATTCTAACTGGGTTTTTTCCTTTGTAGTCGCGAACAGTCAAAGAAGGATTGTCATTGATAATTGTATTGCGACCCACCAAAATACTTTGTTCTTCGCCGCGCCATTTATGAACAAGTGCTTTCGTTTCCGGTTGAGAAATCCAGTTTACACCTTTGTCATTCATTCCGCGTGATTTATCTAAAAATCCATCTAAAGTTTGCGCCCATTTCAAAATCACATAAGGGCGTTGCTTTTCGTGAAAGGTAAAGAAACGTTTGTTTAACTCGCGACTTTCTTTTTCAAAAACACCTTCAATCACTTCGATTCCAGCCTTTTTCAAGCGATCTATTCCTTTACCAGCAACATCAGGATTGGAATCTCGACATGCGATTACCACTGTTTTAACATTCGATTGAACCAACAAATCAGCACAAGGTGGCGTTTTTCCGAAATGAGAACAAGGTTCAAGCGATACATAAACCGTTGCACCATCGAGTTTGCTTTTATCTTCCACTGAATGGATGGCATTTACTTCTGCATGTGGTCCACCAAAAGTCTTGTGGTAGCCTTCACCAATAATTAAATTGTCTGCAACAATAACACAACCAACCATTGGATTTGGAGCTGTCCAACCTGCGCCAAGTTGCGCGAGTTCCAAACAACGTTGCATGTAAAGCGAATGATTCATTGGGTAAAGGTAGTTATTAGAATTATGAGAATTAAATAAGCATTCGAAAAGTCAAATTGATTCGCAATTCATTCACTTTTTTAGTTTTCGCAATTTGATGCTTCCAGAAATGTTGCATTTCACCTTTCATCAGTAATAGACTTCCGTTCGTGAGATCGAAACTGATTTTTTCGTTAGTTAGATTGTGGCGTAAATCAAAACGTCGAGTGGCACCTAGGCTCACGGAGGCGATAACAGGATTTTTGCCCAATTCAGGTTCATTATCTGCGTGCCAACCGTTGGAATCTTGTCCGTTGCGGTATAAATTGACTAATACACAATTGAATTTCTCTAGACTTATTGCTTCAATTTTCGATTTTAAGGCCAATAATTCTGTTGTAAATGGATGTGTTTGTAAGGTTTTTCCAGAATAGGTATAAGTTCTATTTTCAGTTGCAAAAAATGCTTCAAGCCGGGGAATTGCATGTATTTTTCCAAACAACGTAATTGTTCCTTGATGAAAAGGAAGTGTTTCTTTAAAATATTTAAAAAGTAAATCAGCTTCTACCTGACTAAGAAATGATTCATAATAAATTAAAGTGCCGTTTTGAACCTCGCGAGTTATCATAAATAACCTCGTAATGAATAAACAAAATAACCAACAATCTCTTTCAAGTAAACTTCCCACATTACAAAAGAATTTACTGACGGCAATAACTGATCTAGCGTAAATTCAGTATTTTTTAAATAATAATGGTCAGTAGTAAAAATATCGAATTTCAAATTTTGTTTTCTAAAACAAGCAGCAGCTCTTGGCATGTGTAAAGCACTCGTAATCAATAAAAATTTCTTTTTGTAATTCTTTTTTTTCATTAAATTACCAGTAAATTTAGCGTTTTCAAAGGTGTTTTTAGACTTATTTTCAACGATAATATCCTCAGAAGGAATTCCCCATTCAACCAATACTTCTTTTAATTGGTCAGCTTCGTGTAAACCTTTACGAATAACATAACCAGAATCACCGCTGATTAAAATCTTCTTGATTTTACCTTTTTTATAAAGCGTTATTGTCTGCCAAATACGATCTATTCCCCGACGTGCGCTCAATGCTTTTAAATCTTTGTTGTAAACCACCATTCCCGAAAGTACCACACCAATTTCATAATTACCAACATTCTCCATTCGAGTTCCCGCAACTTCCCATCGTGCAACGAGAAAATTGATTGGAAATCCAAGTGTAAAGAAAATCAATATAAAAATAGCTATGCGCTTAAAAAATAATTTCCATTTTTCATTTTTGAGCGAAATAAACAGGAAAAAAGAAATGAAAAACCATAAAAATGGTGAAAATAGAAATGCGAGTAGTTTAGATAATATAAAAAACATATTCAAATATATTGATTCTATTGAAATTGAGTTGCTTATTTTTGTATCGAATCATTTAAATTTAAAAAGTATATGAAGATGTTGGATTCTGTTTTTGAAATAAATTACCCTGATTTCAATCAGTTTTTGTTGAAAATTGGAACTCAAATTCTAATTGCAGTTGTAATTCTTGTTGTTGGTTTTTGGTTTACTAGTATGGTAACCAAAGGGGTTAAACGTTTGATGGTGAAAAGTGATACCGATCCTGGATTAACTTCATTTTTAACGAGTTTCATTTCACTAGCTTCAAAAATTTTAGTGATAATAACTGCTTTCACACAACTTGGAATTCAAATGACATCGTTCATTACAATTCTTGGCGCTGCAGGTTTTGCAATCGGTATGGCATTTTCTGGAACACTTTCTAATTTCGCTGGTGGAGTAATGATCTTGGTGCTTAAACCATTTAAAGTTGGGGATCAAATTATCGCACAAACGGCACAAGGAACGGTAACAGAGGTGCAAATTTTTAACACCTACCTCCTAACAGGGGATAATAAAGTAGTGATTTTACCAAATGGTCCTGTGGCAAATGGTTTGATTACTAATTTTACAAAAGCAGATAAACGAAGAGTTGAATGGACATTTATATTTGAACATGATGTTGATGTGCAAAAAATCAACCAACTTTTGGAAAGTATTGCTGCTGCTGATAAACGAATTTTAAAAGAACCTAAACCTTTCTATGGGATTGCACAATTGGCAGAAAATGGAATTCATTACACGATGAAAGTTTGGGTAAAAACTAACGATTTTCTTGGTGTTACATTTGATGTAAATCAAAGTGTTTATAACGTTTTAAAAGAAAATGAAATAGAACTTAAAAAGAGTTAAATGCAATTAAACCCATTAATAATTAGCTATATAGCTCAAAACAATTTCGGTCGTTTATTAGGTATGCACTTCGAAATTACCGAACCTGGAAAAGTGATTTATAAATTGAATACAGCTACTATTCACCTAGCAACGCCACTTTCAATTCACGGAGGTTGCACGGCTGCCTTGCTCGACGCCACAATGGGTGTTGGTGCTTTATCTTTAGTTTGTGAAAAGAAGAAAGTTGTTGCAACTTTGGAAATGAAAGTGAGCTTTTTAAAATCAATTCATGTAAACGAACAACTTATTGCTGAATCAAAGGTTGTTGTGAAAGGTCGCTCATTGATTTTTATGGAAGCTGAAGTCTTTAACCAAAAGCAACAAATGGTTGCGAAATCTTCAGGAACGTTTACGATTATTGAAGCGGAAAAATCAGGATATATTTTTGAATAGAAGGAAATTATTGACCAGATTATCGAAACCAACAATTTAGACGCACGAAAAAAAAGTTTTTGTTAGGTTTATCTTTTTAAAGTCGATTCGATCGTTTGGGCGAATTCACTAAAATCAATTACTACTTAAATAAGTTTGTCACACTAAGTATAAACTTTATATCTTAAACTTTATTTCACCACCCGAATTTCATCAATAAAAGTCCAAGGTTGGTGACCTTCGCCAGCCAAGCCGGGTTCAATTTTAGTTTTTGAATGAATGGTGATTCGAAGTTTTGAAACCTTTCCAGAAAATGGAACAAACAGCTTAGATTCGGTAAAAGAAACTTGCGAATTAGTTTTGTCACCTAAAATAGTTTTTGATTTTTTACCTTCTAATTTACTGACAGTTATAGAAGTTGGCAAATGAATCCAAGAACCTTCATCTTTTAAAAATGACAATTCAAGTCCTTTGATTTTTTGTTGTTTTAATAAATCAATTTCAATAATTATTTCAGAAGTATCATAACCCAACCATTCATTTCCTTTCCAAGGTAGCGCACCATAGTTTCCATCCACTAAGGTCAAATCGCCGTTGTTGTAACGTTGATTCGGTAAGGTTATTAGTTTCACAGGCAAACCTAAAGTCGGTGAGTTTTTAATTATTATTTTTTCAGTAATTTGTGTTTCACTTGAAGTGAATTCTATTACATCTTCTTGTGGCTTTTGACTTCTGCTAATAGCAATGGAAGTGTTTGATTTTAAGTTGCTTTCAAGATTTCCTGGTGTTTTTTTCACCTTAAATTCTTCATTTCGCTTGGAATTTATTTGAACAACAATTCCTTCTTTCGTTCTTGTAATTTGTGTACTTGCAGCTAAAAATGTTTTGGAGTAATTAACTTTTCGCTTCTCCAATAAAGGTAAATGGTAGTTTATTAAATTGTTTTCAAATATTTCGAACTTAGGTTTATTTTGACACCACAAAACCTGACTCAATGCAATCGCCCGTGGATAAACCATATATTCAACTTTTTGAAAATCAGCAATATATTCCGTCCAAAGATTGGCTTGTCCACCTAAGATATACGCAGCTTGTTCGGGCTTCATGTCTTTGGGAATGGGGTTGAACTCGTACACTTTTTCGAGTGATGTATAACCGCCAAAAGCAAGAGGTTCCGCTTTTCCTCGTCCTTGATAATGATCAAAATAGCAATGCGAACCGGGCGACATCACTACTTCATGTCCTTGTTTTGCAGCTTCGACTCCACCTTCAAATCCGCGCCAAGACATAACAGCAGCATTTGGTGAAAGTCCACCTTCTAAAATCTCATCCCAACCGATTAGTTTTTTACCATTGGCTACAAGAAATTTATCCATTCGCTGAATGTAATAACTTTGTAATTCATGTTCGTCTTTGAGTTTGTTTTCTTGAATAATACGTTGGCATTTTTCACATTTTTTCCAGCGATTTTTTGGAGCTTCATCTCCTCCTATATGTACAAACTGACCCGGAAATAGTGTAATTACTTCAGCTAAAACATTTTGTAAGAATAGAATTGATTCCTCTTTTGCACAAAAGATATCGTCAAAAACACCCCATAATCCTTCTACTCCTTGTTGTTTTCCCGTGCATGAAAGTTCAGGATATGCTGCTAATGCTGCTCTTGCATGCCCGGGCATTTCAATTTCAGGTACGATAGTGATGTATCTTTCTGCTGCGTATTTTACAACTTCCTTTATTTCTTCTTGTGTATAAAATCCACCGTAGCGTTTTTTCTCATAAGTTCTTGGTGAGGTCGTGTAATGATTTTCTACTGTACTATCACGCCAAGCACCAATTTCTGTCAGTTTCGGATATTTTTTAATTTCAATTCTCCAGCCCTGATCGTCGGTTAAATGCCAATGAAAAGTATTGAACTTGTAAATTGCCATTAAGTCGATGTATCGTTTAACCTCTTCTACTGTGAAAAAATGACGTGCAACATCTAAATGCAAACCTCGCCATTTAAAATTGGGATAATCACTGATGTAACATTTGGTAATTATTGGTTCATTATTCTTATTTTCAATGAGTTGCATTAAAGATTGTAAAGCGTAAAAGCAAGAACGTTCACTTGTGTAAGAAATCAAAATGGTTTTTGTAACACTCAAAGTATAAGAATCTTCAATGGCGTTTTTCAGTTTTTTGAATTGAATCATTGGATTTTCTTTCGTCACAAACACGCGCATTTGATGATTAATATCCAATAAATAACTTAACTGATTATACAGGTTTTCAGGTAAATTAGTAGTATCAACTCCCAATGATAAAGGAATTCCTGAAAGAGCGATCTCGGTATCAAGATTTGGAATTACATACGTTACAGGTGTTGGAATTACAGGGCATTTTTTTTGAGAGTATGATTTTAAATTCAAAAAACCAAATAATAAAAAGAACAGAATTAGCTGTTTCATAGGATAAAAGTATAAAAACAAGCTTAACTTTTTAATTTTTACTCTTTAATCAGTTAATCAAACTAATACTCAAATCTCAATTGCATTTAATAACCTGAAAGTGATTTGTCACATTGTAAAATTTAATGAGCTAATAAAAAAGTTTGAAAATAAAAATAAACTCAAGAAAAAAAATATGATATTAAATGACTTCATAAAACCACCAAAATCAAAGTATTTATTACTTTTAAACTATGAATTTACAACTTAAAAAATCGCTGTGTGTTTTTGATTTAGAAACTACAGGACTTCAAATTAACACCGACAGAATCGTTCAAATCGCGATAATTAAATTAGATCCTTCTGGAAAGCGAACGGAACTAAATCAGCTGATAAATCCAGAAATGATTATCCCTCAAGAAGTGATTGATATTCATGGAGTTTCAAATGAATTAATCAAAGATAAACCTACTTTTAGCCAGTTTGCTCCTGAGTTGATTGAATTTATTGGAGATGCGGATTTGGCAGGTTATAATTCCAATAAGTTCGACATTCCTGTTTTAGCAGAAGAGTTTTTGAGAGTTGGAATCAATTTCGATTTTTCCTTTCGTAAATTCATTGATATTCAGAACATTTTTCACAAAATGGAGCAAAGAACACTTGTTGCGGCTTACAAATTTTATTGTGGAGAAGAAATGAAAAATGCACACGATGCCTTGTATGATACGCAAGCGACGTTGGATGTTTTTCTTGCGCAATTGGAACGTTACAAAGAAACAACTGAGTTAAAAAGTAAAACAGATGTAACGAGTTTAGCTGAATTTTCTCGTGCTGGAACCTTTGAATTGATTGACTTAGCGGGTCGTTTGGCGAAAAATGAAAAAGGAGAAGCTGTTTATAATTTCGGAAAACACAAAGGCAAAACCATCAAAGAAGTTAGCAAAATCGAACCCGGTTATTTTGGTTGGATGACCTCCGATCAAACGGATTTTCCACGCTACACCAAAGAATGTTTGCGTCGAGAGATGGAAAAAATCAAAGAAGCAGAGAAAAAAGACGCAGCCATCACTGAAAATAGTTTAGAAAGTTTAAAAAATAAATTCAATTCCAAATGAAGATAATTTGCATCGGAAGAAATTATGCTGAACACGCTAAAGAAATGAATAGCGCTGTTCCAACAGAACCCATTTTTTTCATGAAACCTGATGTTGCCTTGTTAAAAGAAAGTGATTTTTATTACCCAAATTTCACGAACGACTTGCATTTTGAGTGTGAAATTGTTGTGAAAATAGACAAAGTTGGAAAAAATATCGAAGAGAAATTTGCTTCCAAATATTACTCAGAAATTACTTTAGGAATTGATTTTACAGCAAGAGATTTACAAAGTCAATGCAAAGAAAAAGGTCTTCCTTGGGAGAAAGCAAAAGCATTCGACAACAGCGCTCCCATTTCTTCTAAATGGATTAAAATTGCTGATCTAGATTTTGAAAACACCGAGTTTATCTTTTCACAAAATGGAGAATTTCGGCAAATTGGTAAAACATCAGATATGATTTTCTCCATTGATCAATTGATTGCTTATGTATCCAAATTTGTAACCTTAAAAACTGGCGATTTAATCTACACAGGAACTCCTTCAGGTGTTGGTCCAGTTGCGATTGGAGATGTGTTGACTGCAACGTTGAATGGGGAAAAGATGTTTGAGTTCAAGGTGAAATAACTTAAAATAATTTTGAATTTTTAATGATTAATGTTTAATAGAAAATCTTGGTTCGCCGCGGCGAAGAAGAAAATCATAGGGAAATCGTTTTTCGAAGTAAAATTTGGTTTCCTCCTTTGAAGGAGGACGGAAGGAGGATGATAATTTGAAACCAAAGCTGAGTAAAACCAATTTTCACATTAAATGACGCAATTGAAAATCCGTCTGGTATAATGCCGATTTAGTTTTCAACGAGTGTTTTATACGACAATTGAAAACAACTTCGGTATAAATGGATTTTTGATTTAGCCTCAATTTTCCATTTTAAATTCTCAAATCTCAGTTCTCCGCGGTGGATTCGATTCTAAATTCTAAATTTTACATTCTAAATTCTCACTTAGATTCCAAGCTCTCTTTCCCAATGATCATTCAATAAAACAACTAACTTTCTTGACATATTGTTAAAGAACCGTTTTGTTCTATAACCACCAATCCAATTGATTCCGCGAATAGCATTCGTTACAAAAATTTCATCTGCAGCGAGTAAATTTTGTGGTAAAATGGTACATTCATACACTTTAATTCCATTTGCAATTGCCAAATTGATGATTTGCATACGCATCGTTCCTGCCAAACATCCTTCGTCTAAACTTGGTGTGTAAAGAACACCATTACTTACAATAAAAATATTACAACAAGAAGTTTCAAGGATATTGCCTTTGTCATTGGCTAAAAACAAATCATCTAAATTTTTATCCTTAGCAGCAATTGCGGCCATTACATACGTCAATCCTGCCTTGGTTTTATAGTTTGACAAAAAGTTTTTTTGAATTTTAATATCCTGGTAAATATCAACCTCAAGACCTTTAGCATTCAATTCAAAGTGGCTGACTTCATAGTTATAAACTTCTATGTAAAAAGTACATTCATTTGAATCTGGAAGATAAGCTCCACCCGTTGCCCGATCTAAAGACATGCGACAACGGCCACCATCTGTAATATTAGACATACGTAGCAATTCAGCGATTTTTTCTTCGAAAAAGGAAGTTGTATAAAAAGCTGGAGTTCTCATCTTAATAACTTTCGCGCCTTCAAGCATTCGACGTATATGGTTAGCAACGTTTAATGGTTTACCGCTCATTACTCGAATGCTTTCAAAAACTCCATCTCCATATAAGTGACCTCTGTTTCCAGGATGAATCGTCGGCGCATCTGCCGATAATATTGTACCGTTGTTGTTGACGTAAAGTGTTGCCATAGTCTAAAAAATTGCTTGAAAAAATTCCAAACCCTTATTTGGATTCAAAAATAAAACAAATAAAATTCCAAATAAAGCACCGCCAATGTGAGCATCATGAGCAATATTTGTTGTTCCTCTTTTCATTGAAAAATATTCGAATACCAAATAAATTGGTCCAAAGATATAAGCAGGAATTGGAAATGGGATAAAAAACAAATATAAATTCATAGTTGGATTCCAAAAAATCGCAGCGAAAATAACAGCTGAAACAGCTCCTGATGCACCTAAACTTCGATAATAAGGGTCGTCTTGATGCCGAATAAATGGATAAATTTCAGCAACAACTCCTCCTAACAGGTACAATAAAAGAAAATTAAAACTTCCTAATTGTACGCCGTAAATTTGAATCATTTGTTGCTCAAAGAGATTTCCTAGAAAATACAAAGAAATCATATTAAAAACCAAGTGATTGAGGTCTGCATGAATGAAAATAGAACTAATCATTCGGTGATACTCGCCATTTTGCTTAATGCGATTTGGTATGAAAAGCATCTTTTCCTTTTGTTCATGCTTGTTTTCCACTGAGAATGAAATCAATACTGTTATCCCAATAATAATAAAAACAAGACTCATTCCTTAAATTTAGTTGTATCTTGAGTAAAATTAATAGAACTTAGCGTTTAAATTACTAACGATGAAAATTATTCCCTTTTTTTTAATCATCTTTTTACTTTTAGCTTGCTCAGAAAACCAAGTAGAGGTCAAAATAAACTTTCTCCAAGATAAGAAAATTAGTGTCTCAGAAAAAATCAAGCGCATAGCAACCGACACCTATCTTTCCTCTTTTGGAATTCCTGAAAAAGTAAGTGAAAATCTTCAGCAGTTTTATTCGGAAAGAGGTTTCAAACCAGTTTTTACCACAGATTCAACAATTTCTAAAATAGGCATAAAATTGCAAAATGAATTAAATCAGCCACTTTATTATGGTATTCCAAATCAACGAGTTAAACTAATAAAAAATAACTTACATCCTTTAGAGAAAGAAGTTTTAATATTAGCAAATTTATCTGTTTTGATGAACGACTTAAACGTTGGTTTTTTTGATTTCACTACAAAAAAAGTAAAAGAAATTTCAGCTATTTCCCATCAAGAAATGCGTTTAAAAATCAAAGAATTAGATACTATTTCAGTTACTAAATTGCTACTAAAACAAGGTTCAGCTGATACCAATTATCGTTTTCTAGCTAAACATTTATACAACTATTGTAAAAAATACACAGTTGACACAACATCTTTTACCTTAAAAACGGAAAAGGAAGATTCTATCGATGTCCTTGGAAGAGTTAAAAAGGTGCTTGTTTCTAAAAAATATATTTCTGAAGAAGCTGATAGTGCTTTGATTATAGAAACTTTAAAAGCCTTTCAATTAGAGAATGGAATTGGTGCCGATGCAAAATTGGGATTCAACACAGTGAAAGCTTTAAATGAAAGTACGTATGATAAAGTTTTGAGGGCTTCACTTGCACTCGATAAATTAAGAAGTCAAGCAAAAAAACCTTCAAAACATGTTCGCATCAATTTACCTGAATTTAAGTTGTACTTCTTCACAGATGATACCTTAAGAAGTGAACACCGCATTATTATTGGAAAAGTTACGAATCAAACGCCAGAATTGGTTTCAAATATCAATCAAATTACTTGTTTTCCGTTTTGGAAAGTCCCCTACTCGATTGCATCCAAGGAAATTTTACCTAACCTAAAACGCAATAAAAACTACTTAGCGAAACATCATTATAAATTGTATACAAAGGAAAAAGAAGTTGATCCAACGACTATTAATTGGCAGAAACATAGCTCTTTTCCATTTCAAGTGGTACAAGATCCTGGACAATGGAACAGCTTAGGCTTGGTGAAATTTGAGTTTAATAATTCATACAGTGTTTACGTTCACGACACACCATCACGAGGCTTGTTCAATAATTCATTTAGAAGTTACTCCCACGGTTGTATGCGTTGTCAATACCCACAAGAACTAGCGAAAACTATTTTAAAATACGACAGCATCGGTAGAAAAGAGCCAATCACAAGTGAAATTTTTGATAGTATTATTAAGTTAGAAATCAACCACCCAATTCCACTTAAAAAATCAGTCCCAATCTTTATTGAATATCAAAGTGTTGTTGCTTATCGCGATCGAATGGTTTTTTACATCGATTTGTATAACCGAGAGAAGGAGTTGGTAGCGGTTTTGAAAAAAGGGAAGAAGAATTGAAAATGTAAAATGTAGAATTGAAAATGATTTGACTTCTTGAGTCTAATTGCAAATTGAAGAGTAACTTTGCGTAAAATATAAAAAATGATTATTTCTCCTTCAGTTCTTTCGTGTGATTTTGGTAATATTCAACGCGATACGGAAATGTTGCATCAATCGGAAGCGGATTGGTTACACATCGATGTAATGGACGGCGTTTTCGTTCCAAATATTTCGTTTGGATTTCCGGTTTTAGAAGCAATTCGCAAGCATTCCGACAAAGTAATGGACGTTCATTTGATGATCCAAAATCCTGATAAATACATTTTAGACTTTAAAAAATCAGGTGCTGATATCTTAACCGTTCATTATGAAGCTTGTCCACACTTGCACCGAACAATTGGCGCTATCAAAGAAGCAGGAATGAAAGCTGGCGTTGCTTTGAATCCGCATACACCTGTTCATTTGTTGGAAGAAGTAATCGCAGACTTAGATTTAGTGTTAATTATGTCTGTTAACCCTGGTTTTGGTGGACAAAAATTTATTCAAGCATCAATTGCGAAAGTTGAGAAATTAGCAAAATTGATAAAAGAAAAAAACGCTCACGCAATTATTGAGATTGATGGAGGAGTGAATTTAGAAACAGGAAAATTATTGGCTGTAGCAGGAGCTCAAGCATTAGTTGCTGGAAGTTTCGTTTTTAATTCTACCGACCCACTAGCAACGATTTCAGCCTTAAAAAAATTGTAATCAGTAACAAAATACATTCGTTTGCGTTAGTAAGACTATGAAAATCTTAGGCATCACTTTTTTGGTATTTTTAAATTGTTTCTCTTTCTTTTCTCAAAAAGATTTAAATGAAAAAGAAGCGGAATTAAATGTCAAATTATTAGCACTTCGAAGTGCAAAAACTGATGAAGAAATAGACGATTTGAATGCAAATTTCAGAAAAGCAATGGAAGCTTTCTTGAAGAATGAAGATGCCTTCAATCATAAATTCACACAGCTTAAAACAGTTGCAATTATTGACAGTCCTGATGGGAAAATTAGAATTGTTAATTGGAACCTGGAATATACAGATTTGACCTATCGCTATTGTGCTTTTGTGATGCGAAAAGACGAAAACAAAGATAAAATCATCACAACAGAATTAGTGGATAATTTAGATGCCTACGAACCTAAACCTGAAGGTGTTATCGATTCCAAAAACTGGTATGGTGCGCTTTATTACAAAATGATTCCTTTTGAACGCAATAATAAAATGGAGTACGTTCTATTAGGTTGGGATGGTGGAACACCTGGAAGTAATTTCAAATTAATCGACGTTCTTTCTTTTACAGGCAATAATCTAAAGCTTGGAAGCCCTGTTTTTAAAGTAAAAAAATCAACTTTGAAACGTGTGATTTTTGAATACTCGGATAAATCAAATATGACAGTTAAATTTGAGGAAAAATATGGTCGCATTGTTTTTGATCATTTGTCGCCTGAATCGCCAAGTTTAGCTGGAGTTTATTCCTATTATGTTCCGGATATGTCTTACGATTCTTACAATTATTCAGATGGAAATTGGGTACTTAACGAAGATGTAATTGCTGTAAATCCTGAAGAAGAAAAAGGTAAAAAGTACTTTTATGCTTTAAACGATAAAACAGGAAAACCCGAAAAAGTTCCCTTGAAAAAAGAGTGGATTGACCCCACAGACATTAACAAAGCTGAAGATATCAAACATGTAGCAAGAACGCCAGAAAGTGAAGCAACATTGGCCGCATCAATGATGGAAGACCCAGTTATTGAGAAAGTAAAACGCAATCGAAGAGACAGAAGAAAACCTGAAAATATGTCAGTTACAACAGGTAAATACAAATCAAAAAGAACAAAAAAAATAGATTAATGCAATTAGGTGTAGTAAATAAATTAAAAATCAATCGATTTACTCCTCCTGGAGCATTTTTGGAAGATACAGATGGTAATGAGGTATTGTTACCAAATAAATATGTGGAAGAGCATTTTGAATTAGAAGATGAAGTGGATGTTTTTGTGTTCAAAGATTCTGAAAATAGAATTGTATCAACAACAGAAATTCCTCTTTTGTATTTAGGTGATTTCAGGTATTTAACTGTTATTCATGTAAACCCTTACGGCGCTTTTGTTGATTGGGGGTTAGACAAAGATTTGCTAGTGCCATTTAGCGAACAATTACACAGATTAGAGCAAGAAGAAAAATATCTTTTTTCACTTCAATATGACAATGCAACGGATCGTTTGTACGGAACAATGCGTGTTAAGAAACTCTTGGAACAATGTTCAGAGGATTTAACTGGACAAGAGGTTGACGTTATGATTTGTGAAGAAAATGCACTTGGATTAAGTGTAATCGTGAACAATCGTTATGATGGCTTAATTTTTAGAAACAATATTTCTAAAGTTTTGCCTAGGGGTTCCTTTGCGAAAGCCTATGTGCGTTTGGTTCGAGAAGATGGCAAACTTGATATTCAATTTGAACCCTTAACGTTCGAGAAATTTGACCAAGCAAGTTTTTTTTTATTAGAAGAATTGCAAGCCAACGATGGTTATTTACCATTAAATGATCACTCAGGCCCAGACGACATTCGCGAACAATTAGGAATGAGTAAGAAACTCTTCAAACAAGCTGTTGGGAAATTATACAAGCAACATAAAATCACGATTGAGGAGAAGGGAATACGAATTAAAAGTTGAAAATTGAAAGTTGAAAGTTAATAGTGAAGAGTAAAGAGTTGTTTTACTACTTAAACTATTAGTAATCTGGATTAAATAATTCATATCTCCCTTCGAAAGAGATTTTACAATTCATATCTTCGAATCACGATTTTAATTCAAAATTAAAAATCAAATATTAATAATTAAAAAGTTACCTTCCGTCTCCGTCCAATAAATTTCCAAGTCCACCTAGGATACTTCCTTCTTCTTTACGAGGTCCTGTTCCATATTGTAATATTCTAGAAGCCAAACGAGATATTGGTAAAGTTTGTAGCCAAACTTCTCCTGATCCTTTTAAAGTTGCGAAGAAAACTCCTTCACCACCAAAAAGTGTGTTTTTTATTCCTCCCACAAATTGGATATCATAATCAACATCTTGCGTGTAAGCAACTATACAACCCGTGTCAACTCTTAAAACTTCTCCGGGTTTCAAAATTCTTTTCATAATATGTCCACCAGCATGACAAAAAGCCATTCCATCACCTTCTAATTTTTGCATGATAAAACCTTCTCCACCAAAAAGTCCTGTACCTAGTTTTCGTTGAAATTCAATACCAACAGCCACACCTTTTGCGGCGCAAAGGAATGAATCTTTTTGACAAATCAATTTTCCGCCGTATTGAAGTAAGTCGATTGCTATGATTTTCCCTGGATAAGGAGATGCAAATGCAACTCTCGCTTTTCCAATTCCTGTATGTGTAAAAGCAGTCATAAATAAACTTTCTCCTGTCAACAAGCGTTTTCCAGCACTCCATATTTTACTCATAAATCCTTGTTGCTGCTGTGAACCATCTCCAAAAATTGTCTCCATCTGGATACCTTCGTCCATGTACATAAACGCACCAGCTTCAGCAATTGCTGTTTCATTTGGATCTAATTCTATTTCTACCATTTGCATTTCTTCACCATGGATGAAGTAGTCGATTTCGTGATTTGTTCTCATATTTAGTTTTTTTGGTCAAATTTATTTGAATTAAAGAGATGGTAACTTATTTTTAGAAAAAATTAAATCAAAAATGTTAAAAAATGCCCCACTATTTGGCTTGATTTATTTTAATGCTATTTTTATGGCTCAATTTAAAGTGTGGAAGAATTTAAAAACACTAAAAAAGAGCTCGATAAAGAGTTAGAACAATTTATAAAGTTGTTGAATAAAATCTTGCCGCAATACCATCTGCTTTTAAAAAGAACTGACCTCAGTAATCTTGAATTAAAAGAACTTGGCGACATCGAACATTATCTCATTGGTGTGAATGCTAAAATAATGGAAATCAAAGGCAAACTTGAACAAGATTTATTCGGTCAGTCCCTTCATGTTTATTATTCCTTAAAATTAGAAGCTAAAAATGGCGACCCTAATTCAAAATTAAAGCTTGAAAAAATGAGAGAGGTATTTGTGAAGGCTTTAGAATCTGGAGATGTGATGAACTATAACTAATTATAATTGCGAATTGCGAATTAATAATTGCGAATTAAAAAGTTCTTTACATTATTCGCAATTAAGCATTCACAATTAAGCCTTACTAATTCCAAAAGATTTTACCTTTGTTTATGTCAAATTTACAAAAAACAAAATTCGCTGTTATTGGTGGAGGAAGCTGGGCTACAGCAATTGTTAAACTTTTATGCAATAGTCAAAGCAACGTAGGTTGGTGGATGAGAAACGAAGAATCGGTTCTACACATTATGCAATACAAACATAACCCAAAATACTTACAATCTGTTGAGTTTGACTTGACGAAATTGAGCATTAGCAGTAATTTAGAATCAATTATTTCCAATACTGAGATTGTTATTATTGCAACACCAGCAGCTTTTTTGACTAAAACGTTTGAAAATTTACCAACAGAATTATGGAAGAACAAAACGGTATTTTCAGCTGTAAAAGGTATCATTCCAGAAACCAATTTAATTCCCGCAGAATTTATTCATCAATCATTTCAGGTTCCTTTTAGTCAAATTGGAATCATTTGTGGTCCTTGCCACGCAGAGGAAGTTGCATTGGAAAGATTATCTTACCTTACTATCGGTTGTAGCACTTCTGAGTTGGCAACAGAAATGTCCGCTGCTTTGGCTTGTCGCTATATAAAAACAACTATTTCTGATGATTTAATTGGAACAGAAATTTCCGCTGTTTTGAAAAATGTATATGCACTTGCAGCTGGAATTTGTTCTGGGTTGGGCTATGGCGATAATTTTCAAGCTGTTTTGATTTCGAATGCCATACAAGAAATAGAACGATTTATTGATGTTGTAAGTCCAATTCATAGAGACACAAAATCAAGCGCTTATTTAGGTGATTTATTAGTGACTGCTTATTCCAATTTTTCGCGGAACCGCACTTTTGGTTTTATGATAGGAAAAGGATACTCTGTTAAATCTGCTCAATTGGAAATGAATATGATTGCTGAAGGTTATTTTGCGACCAAGTGTTTAATGGAAATGAATAAAAAGCATCAAGTTGAAATGCCAATTTTAACAGCAGTTTACCACATTTTGTACGAGCGAATTTCTCCGATTATGGAAATCAGAATTTTGACAGATAAACTTTCTTAGAAAAATAGAACGCTGTAGCTAACAAGAATTGATACCAAAGATTATTAGCTAAGTAAGAGTTTCAATAATTTTACTTCGATAAGTGCATATTTCGCTCCGAATAAATCTTTGTAAAGAATGGATCTTTCAAGTTTTTGATAAATCGAATTGCTTCACCTGTTGATTTCATTTCTGGACCTAATTCTTTTTTAACATCTGGAAATTTCTCATAAGAGAATACAGGGATTTTAATCGCGTAACCTTCTTTTCGTGGGTTAAAATTGAAATCCGTTACTTTGTTTTCGCCCAACATTACTTTTGTAGCGTAATTTACATAAGGTTCATCGTAAGCTTTCGCAATAAATGGAACTGTTCGCGAAGCACGTGGATTGGCTTCAATTACATACACTTTATCATCTTTGATAGCAAACTGAATATTTAACAATCCAACAGTTCTTAATTCTACAGCGATTTTACGTGTAATATCCTCAATTTGAGTCATTACAAAATCTCCCAAATTGTAAGGAGGCAACACCGCATACGAATCACCTGAGTGAATTCCAGCTGGCTCGATATGTTGCATAATTCCAATGATATAGACATTTTCACCATCACAAATTGCATCAGCTTCAGCTTCAATCGCTCCACCTAAAAAGTGATCCAATAAAATTTGGTTGTTACCCATTTCATTTAAAATGTCAACCACGTGATGTTCCAATTCATTTTTATTGATGACAATTTTCATTTTTTGTCCTCCTAAAACATACGAAGGGCGCACAAGTAACGGAAAACCTAAACCATCTGCCAATTCCAAAGCTTGTTCTGCGCTTTCAACAACTCCATATTGAGGGAAAGGAATATTGTTTTTCTCCAATAATTTTGAGAATCTTCCTCTATCCTCAGCTAAATCTAAAGCGTCAAAACTTGTTCCCAAGATTTTAATTCCCATTCGAGTTAGTTTCTCAGCTAATTTCAACGCTGTCTGACCACCTAACTGAACGATTACACCCTCAGGTTTTTCGTGTTGAATGATGTCGTAAATATGCTCCCAGAACACAGGTTCAAAGTACAATTTGTCAGCTGTATCAAAATCTGTAGAAACAGTTTCAGGATTACAGTTAATCATAATCGTCTCATAACCACACTCTTTCGCTGCCAAAACGCCGTGAACACACGAATAGTCAAACTCAATCCCCTGCCCTATTCTATTTGGACCTGAACCTAAAACAACAACTTTTTTCTTGTCAGTGACAATGCTTTCGTTTTCGTATTCAAAAGTAGAATAATAATAAGGTGTTTTGGCTTCAAACTCAGCAGCACACGTGTCAACTAATTTGAAAACACGGTTGATTCCAAGTTCAGTTCTTTTTTTATAAACTTCTGATTCTAAACAACGTACTAAATGTGCAATTTGACGATCGGCATATCCTTTTTGTTTAGCCTCAAACAGTAAATCTTTAGGTAAGTTACCGATATGGAATTTGTCTATTTTACGCTCTAGTTTAATTAAGTCTTCTATTTGTTTCAAAAACCAAATATCAATTTTCGTTTTCTCCACAATTGTTTTGAAAGGAATACCCAATTTAATGGCATCATAAATGTGAAACAAACGGTTCCAACTTGGATGTTCCAACGAATAAAGAATTTCATTTTGGTTGGTTAATTCACGTCCATCAGCACCTAAACCATTTCTGTCCACCTCCAATGATTGACAAGCTTTTTGTAATGCTTCTTGAAACGAGCGACCAATTCCCATAACTTCACCAACAGATTTCATTTGCAAACCTAACTGACGATTTGTTCCAGGGAATTTATTAAAGTTCCAACGAGGGATTTTTACAATAACATAATCCAAAGTTGGTTCAAATAATGCGGATGTTGTTTTTGTAATTTGATTATTTAATTCATCTAAGTGATAACCGATCGCCAATTTAGAAGCAATTTTCGCAATTGGATATCCGGTTGCTTTAGATGCTAAAGCCGAAGAACGAGAAACACGTGGATTGATTTCAATGGCAATGATGTCCTCTTTTTCGTCTGGAGATACAGCAAATTGAACGTTACAACCACCAGCAAAATTCCCAATCGAACGCATCATCAAAATCGCCATATCGCGCATTTTTTGAAACGTTGTGTCGGAAAGTGTCATCGCAGGAGCAACAGTTATTGAATCTCCAGTATGAATTCCCATTGGATCAAAATTCTCTATTGAACAGATAATAACAACGTTATCATTTGCATCGCGCAACAATTCCAATTCGTATTCTTTCCAACCCAAAAGTGCTTTGTCAATCATTACTTCGTGAATTGGTGATAATTGCAAACCTCTTTCTAGTAAATTATCAAATTCTTTAGGCTCATGGAGAATAGATGCTCCAGAACCACCAAGTGTGTAAGATGGACGAATACAAAGTGGGAAACCGAATTCTTGTGCAATTTCTTTACCCTCAAGGAACGATTTCGCAGTTTTTTGAGGCGCCATTCCTACCCCAATTTTTAACATCAGTTCTCGGAATGCTTCACGATTTTCAGTGATTTCAATTGCAGCAATATCAACACCTATTAAACGAACACCATATTCTTCCCAAATGCCCATTTCATCACATTGAATACACAAATTCAAAGCAGTTTGTCCTCCCATTGTTGGAAGCACCGCATCAATTTTGTGATTTTTCAAAATTTCAATGATACTTTCTGGCTCTAAAGGCTGCAAGTAAACATTATCCGCAACGACTTTATCAGTCATAATTGTTGCTGGATTGGAATTAATTAAAGTTACTTCAATTCCTTCTTCTCTCAAAGAACGAGCAGCTTGTGATCCTGCATAATCAAATTCACAAGCTTGACCAATAACAATTGGACCGCTTCCGATAATTAATATTGATTTAAGGGATAAATCTTTTGGCATAGGAGTTTCAATTTACATTTCTTTAAGGTAATTGTTTACCGTAAATTGAGTGCAAATTTAACCTTTAAAGCTTAAATTGCTATGAAAAAAAAGCAATGTTTTAAACAACTTTTGAGCATTGATTATAGAAAATTAGAAAATAAAGTGTGAATTATAGAATATAAAAGGGAATTAATTAGTTATGTCAAAAAGTTAAAACCAAAAATTTGATTGTCAAGTAATATTTGAATTAAATTTGAAGCATGAAAGAAATCCTGAATACAATTTTGAAAAACCTTATACAAGCTAGGTTTACATTTGTATTACTTTTCTATTGTTTAAGTGTTTTTGTAGCCATTCAATTTTTAAAGAATACTGAACTATTTTCAAATGAAACTTTAACCCATTTCGGCGCTCCAGTTGCGTTTGATATCTATAATTTCCAATATTGGGGAATTATTTCAAATAGTTTTGTTCATTATGAATACGGAAACTTTATTCTAAATGCAATTGGTCTTCTGCTTTTAGGAAGCTATGTAGAACGAAGAATTGGTATTAAAAATTTCTTTCTTTTTGGTTTAATTGCCTCTACAATAAGCTCTGCCTTTCAATTGGCATTTTCAGATGATGCAGGAATTGGACTTTCGGGAGTCAATTATGCTTTATTTGGATACATTTTCACAAAGACATTTATAGACATTCGCTTTCGCATTGTTACGAAAAACATTGCTTTAGTCGTTATGCTGTTGTTCATTCCATTTTGTGAATACATGAATCGTTTCGGTGGTTGGAACGTCGCAACCATTTCCTTAATTTCTGGATTTATGGTCGGAGGTTTAGTTGCTTTTCTATACAGTCAATATTCTAAAATTATTAAATTAATCCTTTTTTTACTCTTATTTTTTTCAGGAATATCACTAGTGTATACGCCTTGGTCAGCGCAATGGAATTGTGCGAAGGGAATTTATTGGCACGAAAAAAGTGATACTGAAAGAGCAAAATCTTATTATCTCAATGCAATATATTTTGATGAAACATCTCTTTGTGGAAATGATAATTTAAAAATCATTAAGATAGATGAACTTTCGGCAAAGGCATTTACTGCACATAATCGAGGTGATTATTTAAAGGCGCGTTATTTCTATGAAGAAATATTAAAAATTGATATTGAAAATAGCTGGGCTAAGAATAACTTGAAACGTTTACCTTGATACAAAAAATTATTAACTACAAAGATTTACAATTAGAATACTTTGTCAAAGGAACGGGGCCAGAGGTAATTTTCTGTATGCATGGGCACAGTAAATCGCCTTTTGATTTTGAGTTTTTGGCCAATGAAAATCAAACCATAATTTCACTTCATTTATTTTATCATGGAAATTCTCATTTTCCAGAAAGTCGAATTGAAAAAAATCCTTTAAGAATCTGCGAGTTTAAAGCTTTAATTGACGTGCTTTTAGAAAAAGAAAAAGTAGATAAATTTCACATGCTTGCATTTTCGCAAGGTGGCCGTTTTGTACTTTCTATTTTACCTCTTTATGCATCACGAATCAAAAGCGTTCAATTGATTTCACCTGATGGAATGGACAATAATAGTTTTTACAATAAAACTTCCAGAAAAAAATGGGCAAGAAAGTTATTCAGTAGTTGGGAAAGTAATCCGAAATCAATCATGAAATTTGCATACTTAGGTAAAAAGTTGAAATTGGTACGACCTAAAGTATATCAGTTCATGGAAAATCTAACTTCAGACCCTGAAACATTTCAACGTGCATCTAAGACTTGGAGAGGATTTCGTTTAGTTCAACCCAATGAAAAAGAAATCTCAAAAGCACTAAAGGACTACAAAATTCCTTTTAAAATCATTATGGGAAAATTCGATCAAGTTATACGACCACCTCAAGCATATGCTTTTGCAAAACGTATTCATCAAGAAAATAAAGTAATTGAAATTGAATGCGGGCATGATTTTTTTAATGAAAAATACCGCTCGATGTTAGAGGAAGTTTTGGTGTTTTAATTACTGTAAAACTTCAATTTTCGTGTTTATTTATAAAAAATAAAGTTAGAGATGGTTATCGAATCAAATTAACATGGCCATTTACAATTCTGTATTCATCAGTTTCAGGTAATTTATATTGTATTGAATATGAATAAGTTCCGATTGGACATTGCTTAAAATCCAAATAGCCATCCCAACCTTTTCGCGCATCAAATGTTTCAAAAATCAATTCTCCCCAACGATTATAAATGTCCATTTTGAAATTGGCAGGATCAAATCCAGATGTAAAAATCGGTGTAAACATATTATTGTATTCATCGCCATCAGGAGTAAATGAATTTGGAATGTAAAAAATCACATCACCTTTGATTTGAATTGAAATAGTCGTGAAATCGGAACAACCAAATTCATTGGAAACTGTCAAATTCACCAAATAATTTCCTTGAGAAAATGGATAAGTGTGTTCGATGCTCCCACTATTATCTTCCAAAATAGTCCCATCACCTAAATTCCAAATAGAGCTAGATTGTCCTAAACTACTGTTTTGAAATGTAACAAAAGGTGAATCGGAAGTCAGAAAAAGTGGCGTTGCACTCACATTCGCAATTGGATTTGGGTGGACAATCACATTTGTTTGAACTGAATCTTTACACCCATTTAAACTTGTCCCTACAACTTGATAAGTTGAAGTTTGAGAAGGCGTAAAAACAAAAGTTGTTCCTGATCCAATTGGAGTCCAATTATAAGAATCAGCTCCTGAAACTGAAATCACAACACTTTCACCCGCACAAATTTCTTGATCTTCTGTGATGATTAAAATCGGCTTGAGATTAACTACGACTTGTACTTCAGCAGAATCAATACATCCATTTACTGTTGAACCAAAAACCTCATAATTCTGCGTTGATATTGGTGTAATACTTTGAATTGCTGTAGAACTATTGTGAAGTCCAACTCCTTGCCACGAATACGTATCGGCTCCACTTGCTGTTAACGTTAAATTCTCCCCTTCACAAAGCACCAATGAATTTGCAAGCAAAGTAACTATTGGATTTGCAAAAACAGTAACTGTAACCGTACCTGAATTAGTACAACCAAACTGATTTACAGCATTTAGGGTTAAAGTTGTAGTTTGGTTTGGTGAAATTGTAATCGCTCCGTTTGGTAAATTTGGATATTGCTGCGAAACCCAACTATAAGTCGCACCAGTTCCTGGATTTAAAATAGCTATTCCTCCATTACAAAAAGATGTATCCAAATTTGGAATTACAGGTGGAGAAGAAATTATCAAATCTAAATTCACAATTGAGTCACAACCAGCGACAGATTGTAAGTTGTTCGTGTAGGTCCCTGAAGCTGTCAACGTTTGATTTCCAAATTGATAACTTCCACCATTACAAATCGTTTGGGTTAAATTAGTTGTAAAAGTTGGATTAATTGTTACCACCACTTGATCCGTTGAAGGACAAACTCCTGGACTTGCAAGAAGGGTTGTAGTTACGGTGTAAGTCTGAGTGATGGGCGTTGTTCCATTATTTTGTATGGTAGAAGTTGGATTTGCAATTGTCGTAGAACTCAAACCTATTGCAGGCGACCAAGCATATTGGTACAAGGCGTTTGTTGTAGTTCCGATTGAAGCACTTGCACCATTACAAATGGCAACATCTGATCCAGCATTTGCAACTGCTTGTTCTGTGTAAATAATGATATTTTTAATTGAATGTTGATCATTTGCTCCACCTGTCGATGCGGTAAACCCCATATAACCAGTGAAATTGATTGTGAAATTTGCCGTTAAATACTGTGTGTTATTGATAAATAAAGTAATCACACCATTGTTATAAGTAATTCTAACTCGCTTATAAGTATTGCCACGAATAAAGTTCAAATTTCCACCCGTATTGTTCAATTTTACGATACCGGCATTGCATTCACCGTATCCAACTCCGTAATAAATTTGCAATTCAGGATTCGCGCCACAACCATTATCATACGTATCCAAAGCAACTTTAAGTCCGTTTGCAGAACCTGGAATTCCAAGACCACCTCCACTTACAAATCCAGTTGGAGGAACATCTAAAAAACAAAAAGCTAAACCATCAGCAGAACTACCACCCCAAATGCGATAGTCAAATTCAACGGTCCATTTTGAACAAATTAAAGGATTGATAGGAGTTGCAAAAAAAATTCCACCGCTTTGTGTATTTGAATTGTTTGTAAGTCGAATTTCGTCCTGAAAAGTATCGGTGTCCCCTTGGGTATCGGTTACTATTGCATTTCCAGTTAAGTTCCAACCTGTTGTACTAATAGTTGGTGTTCCGCCCGGAAGTTGAGCAAAAACATTGGTCTGCGCTTTAATTCCTTCAAAAAGAAAGCAAAACAACAAAAGGATTAAAAGGTACTGTCTCATAATTGATGGATTAATTATCAATGATTTAACCTTAAACTATTTGCTAAAATAATCCAAAATTTTGGATTTACAACATACTTAGTGTATATTTGACACAAACTAACACGTATGAGTCAGTCAAAAAACAAGCAAAAAAAACACACCGAAATATTTCAACCATTTAATATCATCGTTTTTGGAGGCGATGGCGATTTAGCTTTACGAAAAATTTTTCCAGCCATTTTTCACCGCGAACAAGATGGTCAATTACTTTGCCCTTACAACGTTGTAGCTATCACACGAAACAAACCTGAGGAAACTAAATTTTCTGAAGAGCTAATCAGATTTTTAAAACTAACTGCAGAAGAACATACTACAGAAGATTCAATTTTAGCATTTGCCAAAAAAGTTAAACTTATTCAAGCTGCAGATGCGTCCGTAGCATTATATCAAGATTTAGCAAATTACTTAAATCAATTTCCAGATTATCAAAACATCTATTACTTCTCTACTCCTTCTGCTGCTTTCGGACCAATTGCTCAAACCTTGAAAGAAGCAGGTTTGGTAAATCAATCTAGTAAAGTTGTTCTTGAAAAACCTTTGGGAAATAGTTTAGAATCTTCCAAAAAAATAAACAACGATATCACGAAAGCTTTCAATGAACATCAAATTTATCGCATCGACCATTATTTAGGAAAAGAGACGGTTCAAAACTTGATGGTATTGCGTTTTGCAAATAATTTATTCGAACGTGCTTGGGATTCGGAACACATTGATAATATTCAAATTACTGTTTCTGAAAGTCTTGGGGTTGAAAAACGTGCTGCATATTACGACAACAGTGGTGCATTATTGGATATGGTCCAAAATCATTTATTGCAACTTTTATGTTTGGTAGCAATGGAACCTCCTCATACCTTGGAAGCTGACGAAGTACGAAACGAAAAATTAAAAGTACTGCGTGCATTGCGCCCAATGAATCGAAAATCAGTTCAAACAGACTCTGTGAAAGGGCAATATACACGTGGAGTTGTCAAAGGGCAAGAAGTTCAATCGTATTTGGAAGACATCGAAAAATTCAATTCAAAAACAGAAACGTTTGTGGCATTAAAAACCTATGTTGATAACTGGCGTTGGAAAGACGTTCCTTTCTATTTAAGAACTGGTAAAAGAATGAGTAAACGCTATTCTGAAATCGTAATTAATTTCAAAGAAGTACGTCACAATATTTTTCCTTCTAAAGAAAAACTGAACAGCAATAAATTAATTATTCGTTTACAACCTGAGGAGCGAATTGAATTGGTTCAAATGACAAAAATACCTGGTCCAGGAGGTTATCGTTACAAGCCAATCGCTTTGAAATTAGATTATTTAGATTCATTTAAAGAACGTTTTCCAGAAGCCTACGAGCGTTTAATAATTGATGTTATTCGCGGAAATCAAACACTATTTATGAGTCAAGATGAATTGATTACGGCTTGGACTTGGATAGAAAGTGTTACTAACAGTTGGAAAGCAAACAATCAAGCAAATATTTTATACGAGGCTGGGACTTGGGGACCTGGAGATTTAATTATGGACGAAGGAACTACTTGGATTACAAAATCGTGGAGAGAATGATAGTAGAATTTGAGTCGAAAGAAAAAATGTTTGAATCCCTTTGCTCTAAAGTAATTGAGGATTTAAAGGAAGCTATTAAAACAAATGGAACTTCCACACTTTTAGTTTCGGGAGGATCTACACCAAAACCGCTTTTTCAGCTATTGAATCAATGTGAATTAGATTGGGAAAAAGTGACAGTTGGCTTAGTTGACGAGCGTTATGTGAACAGCACCAGCGAATTTTCTAATGAAAATTTGGTAACTAACAACTTAATGACGAACAAAGCTAAAAAAGCAACATTTATACCAATGGTTTTTAACTCGGAAGACGAAAATTTAAACCTTGAAATGGTAAATAAAGCTTATGAAGTTTTTGAAAATCCGACGGTTGTTTTATTAGGAATGGGCGATGATGGACATACAGCTTCCATTTTTCCTAATGATGAGGCCTCCAGTCTTGCCAATTCAACCTCTGAGTTAATAGCAATTACAAATGCACCTAATCATCCGAAAAGACGAATAACGTGCTCAACTTTCTTACTTAAAAATGCGAAACATACTTATTTGTTGTTTACCGGTGACAACAAAAAAGTAATTTTAGAAGAAGCAAAAGATAAAAAATATCCGATTAGTGAATTTTTAGACACAATTGAAACAGTATATTTTACAAAATAAAAAGTTATGAATCAACGAATTATAGAAATAACAAATCGTATAATTGAACGCAGTAAAGTTTCCCGTGCTGAATATTTAGCTGATATGAAAGCCGCAAATGAAGAAGGTGTAACACGTAAAAATCTACATTGTGGAAATTTAGCGCATGCTTTTGCAGGTTGTTCTTCACACGAAAAAAGTGAATTGGCTGAAAATGAAACTCCAAATCTTGGAATCATTACTGCTTATAACGATATGCTTTCTGCACACAAACCTTTCGAACATTATCCGGAAAAAATACGCACGTACGCATTAAAACATGGAGCGGTTGCACAAGTTGCAGGTGGTGTTCCTGCCATGTGTGATGGAGTAACTCAAGGTCAAGTTGGTATGGAACTTTCGTTATTTAGCCGCGATGTGATAGCTCTTTCTGCAGTTGTTGGTTTAACACACAATATGTTTGATGCAGGATTATACCTTGGGATTTGCGATAAAATTGTACCCGGAATGATGATGGGCGCTTTGCGATTTGGACATTTACCTGCTGTTTTTGTTCCTGGTGGTCCAATGCCTTCAGGAATTAGCAATGATGAAAAAGCTCGAATTCGTCAAGAATATGCCGAAGGAAAAATCGGACGCGCAGAATTATTAAAAGGCGAATCGGATTCATACCACTCTCCTGGTACTTGTACCTTTTATGGTACTGCAAACAGTAATCAAATGTTGATGGAAATTATGGGCTTGCAATTGCCTGGTTCAAGTTTCGTAAATCCTGAGACAGAATTACGCGAACTTTTAACCGAAGAAGCTGTAAAAGTTGCTCGAAATAATTCATTAAAAGGTTTTGAATATTCTTTAGCGAATCAATTTGATGAAAAAACGGTTGTAAACGGAATCATTGGATTGTTAGCAACAGGAGGTTCTACTAATCATACCATCCATTTAATTGCGATTGCTCGGGCTGCTGGAATTATAATCAACTGGGAAGATATGTCGGATTTATCAGATGTTGTTCCGTTGTTGACACGAATGTATCCGAATGGAGCAGCGGATGTGAATCATTTTCACGCTTCTGGAGGAATGTCATTCGTGATGCGCACTTTATTGGAAAATGGGATTTTACACGAAGATGTACGTACAATTTTAGGTCACGGATTAAAAGCTTATACAAAAGAACCAAAAATTAAAAATCACGAATTGGTTTGGGAAGACGGTGCAACTGAAAGTTTAAACACAAGTATCATTCGTCCAGTTAATGAACCATTTTCAGCTGATGGAGGCATCAAAATACTTATTGGAAATATTGGTCGTTCAGTTATTAAAACGGCTGCTGTTGCGCTTGAAAATAGAATAGTTGAAGCTCCAGCAATTGTTTTTGATGAGCAAATTGACTTAATCAACGCTTTCAAACGCGGTGAACTAGAAAAAGATTTTATAGCTGTTCTTCCATTCCAAGGTCCAAAACAAAACGGAATGCCAGAATTACATCAGCTCACTCCTACCCTTTCTATTTTACAAAAAAGAGGATTTAACGTAGCGCTTGTAACAGATGGAAGAATGTCAGGAGCATCTGGAAAAGTTCCTGCTGCAATTCACGTTGTTCCTGAAGCGAAAGACGGAGGTGCAATTGCTAAAATTCAAACGGGAGATCTAATTCGTTTGGATGCAACAACTGGAACTTTGACCTGCTTGACTCCAGAAATGGAAACTAGAATAGCTCGTACGAAAAATGTACGTACACAAGGTTATGGAAGAGAATTATTTAACAACTTGCGCCATCAAGTTACTTCAAGTGAAGAAGGTGCATCTTTTATTTTATAGTTATGGTACAAAATGGCATTGAAACAGTATTAAAAAATAATCCAGTAATTCCAGTTGCAACGATTCATAACGCGGCTGAATTGGAGTCAATTGTCGCAAAAATTCAAGCAGTAGGTATAAATTGTATTGAAATCACTTTGCGTACAGAATATGCACTAGAGGCAATCAAACAGTTAAAAACGAAAGCTATTCCTGGATTTTTTGTGGGAGTTGGAACGGTCATTCGGCCAGAACAAGTGGAGCAAGTGAAAGCTTTAGAGGTTGATTTCATCGTTTCCCCAGGTTTAACAGAAAAACTATCTGAAGCATTAGCTGTTTCGGGTATTCCCTATATTCCAGGAGTTTCTACAGTAAGTGAAATTATGTTAGGAATGGAAGAAAATTGTGCATTTTTCAAGTTTTTTCCAGCCAATCTATCAGGAGGAATTGATGCTTTAAAAGCATTCGGACAATTGTTTCCAACTGTTAAATTTTGCCCTACAGGTGGCATCACTGAAAACACTTACGAAAGCTATTTGGCAGAAAAGAACATTATTTCTGTTGGAGGTTCTTGGATGTTAAAGTAAAAAATAGTTGAATTTGTTATGTATAAATAACCTTAAACTATGAGTATGAATTCTTCATTTTCCTTTTCTTTTTAGTTTGCTCAAAAACTGTTTAAAACATTGTTTTTAAACACCCCAAAAATAAAACCCCACTCCTCCAAAACTTGTCAAATGAAGGAACTCAATTCATATTCTCTTTCCATTTTTGACAAAACAACTCAAATTCGGCTGAAACTTTCATTTCTTGCACACAAAACTCAATGAATGAGGGAGTTTCGTAAAAGATATTTTCCATTCGTTTGCGATAGGCAATCAATAATTCATCTTGAGAAATTGAAGCATCGGGATGGCTTTCAAACTCGGTATTCCAACCATTCAGGAAATAAGTTCGTGAGGATTCATACAATTCCATCCATTTTTTATCTTGCGAATAGGTGTTTTTCCATTTCGTTGGAATCACCTCTCTTTTATCTGCAACCGCTTGCTTATTAGTACTTGCTTGTTTTTTAGTTGTTGAATTTGAAACCTTTGAAGCTGTTTTTATTTTTGGATTTACTGAGTTTATAGTTTGCTCTTCAATGATTTGTTCTGCTTGTTCTTCTTCAGAATTAGTAACTTCTCTGTCTTCAATTATATCTTTTTCAACTTCCAACAATTCTTTTTTCGACTCATTCGGATTTGTTTCTTCACAAGCAACTGCAAGCAAGGACAAGGTGATAACGATACCAAAAGAATAGAAGTTCATAATTATGTAATTACAATTTAGTTAAACGAAATTTGTAGAAATCGGGTACAATTTAAAGTTAGAATAGAAAAAAATTACTCTGGCGAAACTACTAGCTCCGACTCGAACAACTGACTTGGCGCGACCATTGGTTCATCGTAAGGAATTTGATTGCCATATCTTTTTTCCATAATGCGTCGAACTTCAATCGCATCGATATTAAAATCTCGCAGAGGCAAAGGTTTCGCTAGTTTGATTCCTAATTTTTCAAAGTAAACTTTCCAAACTAATTCTGAGCAATACATTTCTTTGTCACTCCAATTAAAATAACCATCGTAATTTTTTCCAAACTGACTTGCGGCAAATTGTTTCATAGCTTTGATATTTTCAGGTGTTAGCTTCGATGCGTCTTTCAACCTTTTGACTTCGTATTTGCCACCAACTCCTGATGCAATCCAATCTTCTAATTTTCGTTTTCCAACTGGTTGAACAGCCTCATAAACATAAGCTTGTCCGTTTTCATAAAACAAAATTCCACAATGTGAATAGGGAGAATTGGTAGCAATTTCAACGGCTTTGCTTTGCGAGGAAGTTGAAGATTGAAACAAAATATCGCCATCTTTTAGTTTTGGTTGGCTACAAACACTAAATGAAAGTAGCAACAAAAAATAAATTAAAAATGAAACTACTTTCATGTAGAATAGATTAGCGCCTTGGTTTATTTCAAATACCTAAAATCTTGACCTGCTTTTATGGTTTTTAAAGTTTCAAAAATCAATCGGATACAATTTTCAACGTCTTCTTTTTGAACCATTTCCACAGTAGTATGCATATAACGCAATGGCAATGAAATCAATGCGCTTGTTACCCCTTCATTTGAATAAGCAAAAGCATCTGTATCTGTTCCTGTTGAGCGCGAAACTGCCGCACGTTGGAATGGTATCTTATTTTTATCGGCAGCTTTAATTATCAGTTTCAAGAAATTCGTTTGAACCGCTGGACCATAAGTTAATACTGGACCTTTTCCTGATTGTTGGTCGCCATTTTCAATTTTATCAACCATCGGTGTCGCTGTATCGTGACAAACATCTGTGATTAAAGCAACATCTGGTTTAATTTTATGAGCAATCATTTCCGCTCCACGTAAGCCAATTTCTTCTTGAACTGCATTCACAACGTATAAACTGAACGGTAATTTCGTTTTCGATTCTTTCAATAAACGGGCTACCTCAGCAATCATAAAACCTCCTACTCTATTATCTAAAGCTCGACCAACATACTTGTTTTTATTCAAAATCATAAACTCATCTTCGAAAGTCGCCACACAACCAACGTGAACACCTAAAGCTTCCACTTCGTCTTTTGAAGCACATCCACAATCAAGAAAAATATTTTTCATACTTGGAGTTTCTTCTTTCGCATGGCGCATGTGAATTGCCGGCCAACCAAAAACTGCTCTAACAATTCCTTTATCTGTGTGAATATTCACTCGTTTTGAAGGAGCAATCATGTGATCAGAACCACCATTTCTTTTTAAATAAATAAAACCATCTTTTGTTATGTAATGAACGAACCAAGAAATTTCGTCTGCATGTGCCTCAATCACTACTTTATAATCCATTCCTGGATTGATGATTCCTGCAACAGAACCATAATTATCAACAAAATAGTCATCGATATACGGTTTTACATAATCCAACCACATTTTCTGACCTTCTGATTCAAAACCTGTTGGACTTGCATTATTCAAGTAGTTTTCTAAAAATTTTTCTGATTTCGGGGTGATAATTTTCTTCATTTTTAATTTTAAAAGTTATTTCATTAATGTAACATTTCCTTTCGTGATGGACTGTAAACCGCCAATACACGTAACATCTAAATAATAATCGTAAACATCTGGATCTAATTTCTTTCCTCTAAAAACACCGTCCCAACCAAGGTTCGGATCAGTGGATTCAAACACCATTTCTCCCCAGCGGTCAAAAACTCTGAAAATCATTTTCTCAATCCAAATTCCTCTCACGTAAAGTACATCATTGTAATTATCGCCATTTGGTGTGAATGCATTTGGAATAAAAACATACGGATCTTCGCAAATAATGGTATAAACTCTTACCTCAACTGTATCTGAAACTTCACAAATCCCATCGGAAACAGTCAAGGTGAAAATCGTTGTTTCGTTAACTAACGCATTTGTTGATTGTGAAGTTGGAGTTGCCAAACCTGCTGTTGGTGTCCAAGAATAAGTACTCATTCCTGAAGGTGTTCCGCTTAAAACAACAGTAGTACCCGGAGAAACAATTGTTTGTGAAGAACTTGCAACTACAGTCGTTGGATCTACTGTTGAAACTGAAATAAAAATCGAATCTTGAATAAAACAACCATTTGATGAATTTGCATCCAAATATAAATATTGCGAAGTCGTTGGATTTAATTGAACTAGGTTATTTGTGGATGGCGTAACAATAATACTTGATGGTGACCACGAATGCGTAAATGATATGTTTGGATTGGTACTTGCAGCAGTGATAGTTGTTGTTTCTCCTAAACAAATTAAATTATCACCAGTCAATGTCAAACCAGCACTCGTAAATTCAACATATACACTATCTCTGTTTTCACATTCATTACTACTAGCTAGTAAATAATAATATCCGTTTGCTGGGTCATTAATTGTTAATGAAGACAGAGTTAAATCCAAGTTTAAAGTATCGCTAAACTGATTAGTTGACGACCAAATAAAATCAATTGCTTCAACACCTACAATCGGATTAAAAGTAATTGGAACTGAAGTACACAAAGAAATGGTATCCTCCAAAGTAATTGTAATTCCTGGTGAAACAACAATTGTCACCGTTTCTGTGTCATTAGCTAGACAAACACCATCAATAATTGTTAGACTTATTTGGTAAATTCCAGGATTTGAATAGGTAACTGATGCTGTCGTGTTTACTGAATCAAGCGTTCCATTTCCAAAATTCCATAGAAAATAACTTGTTTGTACGGAAGAATTCGTAAGCGTGACGGTCAAAGGAGCACAACCTTGTTGATTATTTAATGTTATTTCGGCAGTTGGTGGAATATCAAAAATTACGACTACACTATCTATTTTATCACAATATTGATTTCCAGCTTTGATGTAATATTTAGTTCCAGGAGGTGAAACAGTAATCACAGAATCTGAAGGAATATTTAATGGATTTGTAAAATTCGGTGAAGTTGACCAAATAAAATAATTTGCCGTTCCAAAGCTATTTGCAATCAATTGTGTTGGTAATGAATTACATATTTTTAAAGTATCAGGTAAATTAAGTTGAATTGAATCAAAAACAGTAATTGTTAAAACGGCTGTATCAGTTATTGCGCAAAAACTATCTGTTACATACAAATTCACTTGATAAGTTCCTGGTGTATTATAAATAATTACAGGATTGATGGTTACCGAATCTAAATTCCCATTTCCAAAATCCCAAAGGAAAGTGTCATCTTCTGAGGAACTATTATCAAAAGTAACCGTAAAATCTAGGCAACCTTCTGCTTGATCGGTTATAAATTCAGCATTAGGAATAACTCCTGTGTCAAATTTATAGATTGCATTGTTGCAGTTACTGCTGTTATTCGTTGCTGACCAAGCACCTGGGGTAGTGGGGAAATCATCGTTATTACTACAACCAGCGCAAACAGATTGGTAAACAATACCATTTTTATCAAAGCGAGAAGTTCCACCATCAACGTGTTCTTGCGATTCATCCCCACCAAAATAAGTCCCGTATAAAATCCCGCCAAATTCGCGTTCAAGAACTAATAAATAAAAATCAAAACCATTAGGAGGTGTCAAAAGAAAAGCGTCGGGTGTGACCGGCATTCCATTGAGTGGTGTACCTTGTAAAATATTTGCACCCCAAGCGGAAACGTAGATATTTCCACAAACGTCGACTAAAAAAGCGGCAGGTGAAACATTGATTGCTGTGCTACCATTTCCAAATCGTGTTGAAGCCATATTGGTATTCAAGGCAGGATTTAATTTTATTATGAAATTGCTACTATTTCCATTAGAATAAGGCGCGTTTACAACCGGAAAAGTTCCACCAACGGATTGGCCTAGCAAGAAAATATTATTGTCCCTGTCCACTTCAACAAAGAAAACTTGGTCGTATTGATTTCTACCAACGTAACTTGCCTGTGTAATGTTATTTCCGGTGGGTGGCAACTTTACAACGAAGCCATCAGTTGTTCCGCCGGCATTTGCAGGTTGCCAACCACCCGTCGTTGCGATTAAATTTGTTGATTTTGTACCACCTGCGAAAATAATATTATCCAAATCATCGACTTTTACAGAATAGCAAGCGTCATCATTAGACCCTCCATAATAACTAGAAAAAAGTAAACTTTGAAAATCTGCTGCTAACTTAAAAACTACACCATCTTGTCCACCACCATTCGTACCTTGCACAGCGCTAGCCACTGGGAAATTATTTGATTTCGTGCAAGAGGCAACCAACACATTATTATTTTGATCCAACATAATTTCTCCTCTAAATTGATCTCCATAATTCGAAATCAATCCACTGTAAGCATTAACAGAATTATAGGGAAGTGAAGCATCCGTATAATTTACACCATCATTTCCCGAACCCCCAACTAAGGTTGAACCTAATAAATTGTGACCATTTGTACTCAATTTCGAAACAAAAATATCTGCCCCTTGATTGGAATAATAGACACCATTAAAATAAAACTCAGCAACTCCGCCCCCATTGTGAGTCTGGTCAAAAGCATTAGCTGTTGTTGGAAAATCTGCACTTGAAGTTGCTCCAAAGAAATAGATATTATCTTCCAAATCACAAATCATACTGTGAACTGTTTCTGTACCTGTTGTATTATTACCACCACCAATGAAAGTACTCCATAACATTTGAGTTCCCGTTGGATTATATTTTGTAATAAAGACATCCGTAACTCCATAAGAACCAGCGAGAACGGTAAAATTGGAGTTGATGTCATAAGTTTGACTGTCGGGTGTTGGAAAATTATTACCATAAACAATTCCTCCAGAATAAGCTGTTCCATCATGACCATAGGTTGCTGTCATTCCAAAATTATCTGAGGTTGCGCCAACGTAAGTTGAAAAAATTAGTACTGGATCAATTACCAAAGGAAAATTTGAATTGTACTTCCCTAAATCAAAAGTGACATTTTCTCCTTCGAGGTTAAATTTACAAGCTACTTCCTTTTTTTGACCTTCAATAATTTGATATGCATAAGGTTTATTTTCAACTATTTTTCCGAGCTCAGTATCTATTACTAAATTTCCCTTTCGATCGATTTTTAATGACTTTTGACCTGCATAATTCAATTTAATTACTGAAGGATCTACTTTAGAACCAACGATGAATTCATATTTAACCTCATCGCCTCGACCAGTAATTTTAAAATCTATACCTGAGTAAAATTCCTTCATTATAGCAGATTCAAATCCATGTACATCCGAAGCCCATTTACTTTGGTCTGAACCGATAAAGTAATTATAGTAAAAATCAGTTGGATTGCTTTTTTCAATTTTAGTCGCTTTTTTAGAACCAACAAAATTCAAATGCACCAAGGTTTCTTTAATTGTTTCTCCTGTAAAACCTGGTGTACTCATTGCATGTGCTTTATGCATCGAAGAATAATCCTGCAAGTGAAAAATCATTTTATTTTCAAGGACCCACAATTTTCCTCCGTCCATATTCGCACGAAAAACAACTCCTTCTGGCCATTGACCTTTGTTCTCAATGAGCGTTTTACCAGTGTGACTTTTTGCATGTATTTGTTTAACACCCGCGAGAGATTGAGCATTTATTTGGAGATAACAACACAAAAAGATAAACAATGAGCTTAAATGAAATTTCATTTTTTGAGTTTTAATGCACTAAAATAGGAAAATAATTCTAAAATTGAGGGATTTAAGGGTGCACTATATTCTAGTTAAGGAATAACACTTTTTTTTGCTGTAAACATTTTTCATTTTTTCTACTAAATTTTGGAATAATAATCAGTTTCAAATCTTTCAATACCCAAAAATACTTAACCCAAGAAATTGTCCTTATTTTTGGAACTTATGCGGCTATTGATTGTTTAGCAATTAAGCCAATCAGGAAAAAGAAATTAGAGAATGAAAAAAACAGGCGTATTATTACTTCAATTAGGAACTCCAGACAGTCCAAGTACAAGCGATGTTCGTAGGTATTTATCCGAATTTTTGAACGATCCTCGTGTGATTGACATTCCTTGGTTGGCAAGAAAAATTTTAGTGAATGGCATCATCGTTCCTTTTAGAGCACCAAAATCTGCCAAGATTTATAAAGAATTGTGGGAAGTTGGAAAAGGAGTTTCGCCATTAATCACACATTCTGTTAACGTTCAAAATAAGTTAAAAGACTCGTTTAAAGACGAAAATGTTACGATTGAATTGGCAATGCGTTACCAAAATCCGTCAATGGATTCGGTTTTGGATAGAATGCATAAAGCAAATTACGACCAAATCATTATCTTGCCTCTGTTTCCCCAATATGCAAGTGCCTCCTCTGGCTCAGCAATTGAAAAAGCAATGAATCTCATTCGCAAATGGTGGGTGATTCCTGAAATAAAAATCATCAATCAGTTTTGGAACAACGAAGGTTACATTGATTCAATTATCGAACGAACTAAAGCATTTAACTTAAGCGATTTCGATCACATTTTGTTTTCCTATCACGGCTTGCCTGAACGTCAAGTTGATAAAGTGTATGACGGAACTGATTTGTGTAGCGACCAACCTTGTGAATCAGAAATAAATGAAGAAAATAAATTTTGCTACAAAGCAACGTCTTTTGCAACAACACGCTTAATAGCTTCAAAATTAGGTCTAAAAGAAGAACAGTACACCGTTTGTTTTCAATCGCGTTTAGACAAAAAATGGTTAACTCCTTTCTCTGATAAGATTGTGGAGGAACAAGCTAAAAAAGGTGCTAAAAAATTATTGGTTTTTAGTCCTGCTTTCGTTGCTGATTGTTTGGAAACGATTATTGAAATTGGTTCTGAATATCAAGAAATATTTGAAGAACACGGTGGCGAAAAAGTGCAATTAGTTACGAGTTCAAACGATCATCCTTTGTTTATAAAAGGGCTGGAAGGAATGATTAGGGAGAGATTGTAAAAAGTTGAGAGTTGAGAGTTGAAAGAGAAGAGTTGAAAGTTGAAATCCCAATAGCTATCTATCTTAAATGAATATCTAAATGGAGGGTGGAGAATAGTAGAAAATGTATAATGATAAGTAGATTTTTATTCATTGAAAACATTCTTTTTGTGGTTGGATTTTAGTTTCGTAACTTTGTACGCTTAAAATAGAAAAATAAATAAAATGAGTAATACAACAGAAAAATTATCTTACAAAGTTAAAGACATCAGTCTTGCTGCTTGGGGACGTAAAGAAATCGTTTTAGCTGAAGCTGAAATGCCAGGATTAATGGCACTTCGCGAAGAGTTTGGCACATCTAAACCATTAGCTGGAGCAAGAATTGCAGGATGTTTACACATGACAATCCAAACTGCAGTTTTAATTGAAACATTGGTTGATTTAGGAGCTGAAGTTTCTTGGTCTTCTTGTAACATTTTCTCAACACAAGATCAAGCTGCTGCTGCAATCGCTGCTACTGGAGTTCCAGTTTATGCTTGGAAAGGAATGAACGAAGAAGAATTCGATTGGTGTATCGAACAAACAATTTTCGCATTTTCTGACGGTCAACCATTAAACATGATTTTGGACGACGGAGGTGATTTAACAAACATGGTTTTTGATCGCTACCCAGAATTGACAAAAGACATCAAAGGTCTTTCTGAAGAAACTACAACTGGTGTTCACCGATTATATGAGCGCGTTAAAAACGGAACATTGGTTATGCCTGCAATCAACGTTAATGATTCAGTTACAAAATCAAAATTTGATAACAAATACGGATGTAAAGAGTCTTTAGTAGATTCAATTCGTCGTGCAACTGACGTGATGATGGCTGGTAAAGTAGCTGTTGTTTGTGGTTACGGTGACGTTGGAAAAGGTTCTGCTGCTTCTTTGAAAGGTGCTGGAGCTAGAGTTATCGTTACTGAAATAGATCCGATTTGTGCGTTACAAGCTGCAATGGACGGATTTGAAGTAAAAAGATTTGATAATGTTGTTCATTTAGGTGACATCATCGTTACAACAACAGGAAACAAAAATATCGTTGTTGGTCGTCATTTCGAAAAAATGAAAGACAAAGTTATCGTTTGTAACATCGGTCACTTCGATAATGAAATCGATATGGGATGGTTAAATACAAACTTCGGTCACACTAAAAACGAAGTTAAACCACAAGTTGATATTTACCACGTAAATGGTCACGATGTAATCATTTTAGCTGAAGGACGTTTAGTTAATCTTGGTTGTGCAACGGGTCACCCATCTTTCGTAATGTCAAATTCATTCACGAACCAAACATTGGCTCAATTGGAGTTATGGCAAAATTCAGCTGCTTATGGAAATGACGTTTATATGTTGCCAAAACATTTAGATGAAAAAGTAGCACGTTTGCATTTAGCGAAAATCGGTGTTGAATTGGAAACTTTATCTAAAGACCAAGCTGATTATATCGGTGTGGCTGTGGAAGGACCATTTAAAGCGGAACACTACAGATATTAATTTTGAATTTTTAATTAAATGACAATTAGAGGAGCAGCAATGTTCCTCTTTTTTTGTCAAAATAAATCAAATCTATACTTGTAAAATTT
>JBILOX010000076.1:0-4046 GCA_044374225.1 Crocinitomicaceae bacterium
AGGAGAAATAAGATATGAATTTTATTGAAGCAATTGTATTAGCTGTAATTGAAGGCTTAACAGAATTTTTACCTATTTCTTCAACTGGTCACATGATCATTGGATCTTCTTTAATGGGAATGAAAGCGGATGATTTTTCTAAATTATTCATGATTGTTATTCAATTAGGAGCAATTTTATCTGTAGTTGTACTTTATTTGAAACGCTTTTTTAAATCGGTTGACTTTTATGTGAAATTAGTTGTTGCTTTTATTCCTGCCGCAATTTTTGGATTATTGTTGAGCGATTATATTGATAGCTTATTAGAAAATGTTACAGGTGTTGCAATTTCTCTTTTGGTTGGGGGTATAATTTTATTATTTGTTGATAAATGGTTCAATCGACCTTCAATTCATGACGAGGAAAACATTAATTATTTAACTGCTTTAAAAATTGGTTTATTTCAATGTATTGCAATGATTCCTGGAGTTTCTCGTTCTGGAGCTTCAATTGTTGGTGGGATGAGTCAAAAATTGAGTCGAAAAGTTGCAGCTGAATTTTCTTTCTTTTTAGCTGTACCTACAATGTTCGCTGCTACTGCTAAAAAATTATACGATTTTTTTAAAGATGGCCACACAATTTCTCCTGATCAAGTAAAGATTTTAGTAGTTGGAAATATGATAGCTTTTATTGTTGCATTGATAGCGATTAAAAGTTTCATTGGTTTTCTAAATAAACACGGTTTCAAATTATTTGGATACTATCGAATAGCTTTAGGTTTGATATTGTTGATTTTACTTTACAGTGGATTCGATTTAAAAGTTGTTTAAAATTTAGTATGAAGGATGTTAAACTGTTTTCTGAAGGTTCTACAATAATAGTAGATAAACCTTATACATGGACATCCTTTGATGTAGTCAATAAAATTCGTTGGAATTTAAAACAGGTTTTAGGAGTAAAAAACATTAAAGTTGGTCATGCAGGAACATTAGATCCACTAGCAACTGGGTTGTTGATTTTATGCATAGGAAAGCATACAAAATTAATTGATCAATTGATGGTAGGTGAAAAAACCTATACAGGTACAATTTTAGTTGGGAAAACTACTCCTTCTTATGATTTAGAAACAGAGTTTAATGAAGAATTTCCGACAGACCATATTACACCTGAATTAGTTGAAGAAGTAAGAAAGTCATTCATTGGTGAGCAACAACAAGTTCCACCAATTTTTTCAGCAAAACAAGTAGATGGTAAACGGGCTTATGATTTAGCGCGAGCTGGGAAGGAAGTTGTACTTAAATCAAATACAATTACTATTTCTGATTTTAAAGTGAATTTAGATCGCTTTCCAGAAGTAGATTTTGAGATTTCTTGTTCAAAAGGGACATACATTCGATCAATAGCTTATGATTTTGGAAAAGCATTACAATCTGGAGGATGTTTGACCGTTTTAAGGAGAACAAGATCAGGCGAATTAACTATCGAAGATGCCAAAAGCGTTGACGAATGGATTACAGAAATTAGAGAAGATTTCACGAAAAACGAATAAGATTTTGAAATTGATACGAATTACCATACTATTTGTTTTGGGAATATTCTCATCATTTTTGACAATCAGTCAAACGGTACAAACATCTATTGTTAATTCAAGTCAATCGATTGTTTTTAAGGCACACCCGAGTCAAAAATATGGTTTCGATTCTTTTGTAAATTTGGAATGGAAAGATCAATATAAAATTAATAAACCAAAAGTAGGAGTTGAAGTTTATACAGCTTATAAGTCGATAAAATATCACCAAACAGACCAGGTTTTACTGGTTAACAAAGGTTTTAAAAAGAAAAAATTTGCGAGTTTAAAACTAGTAATAGGAAATCAACAAGTGCCTTTTTCAAAATTTGATGACTCTACAATTGTTGTAAAATTACCCCTCAAACGGATTGATTATGTCTTAAAAGCATACATTGACGATGAATTAAAAGCGAAATTATTTGTTCAAATTCAAAAAGAAATTGATGAAAAAATAGTTATTGTTCCCTTGGTGGATTGTAATTTTAAAGAATATGAACTTAGACAGAATTTAAATTCAATTTATCGTCAAGCTAATATTCAATTTGATGTTAAAATTGTATCTCCTTTTAAATCAAAAGTTTTTGAGCCTTCGACTATTTTCAGTACTCCAAATGAAAATCATGATCAGTTTACAGGTCAAATGCGTTTATTGCGAGATATCTATTTCGAAGAAAATCCAAAGGTAGATAAAAATGCATATTATGTGTTTCTTATTCAAGGATTTGAAGATTCATTGAAAAATGGATTTATGGTTAAAAACAAATCAATCGCTTTTCAAAAACATTCGAATGATTTAGATAGTTTTAGCTATTCATTAGCTCAAACTATGGCTTTTGGAGTTGGTGGTTTAGATTTCACATGGGAAAAATCAGGGCCAGAAAAAGGAAGTACTTTCAATTTAATGGATACTACTTTTCAAACTCATTTAACTTATTTTCAATGGAATAAATTGAGAAGAACGCCAAATTATTATGCTATTTATGATAACGAAGAAAATGTTAGGACCAACAATGGAACAGTAGCTTATTATTTTTGGGAAGAAGATAGGAAAGGAAATATTATTCTGAAAAACAATAAAATTTTAGAATCCATTAAGCGACCTTATAAACACAATTATTTATCGTATCGATTTAAAGTAAAATATGCAATTCTTCGCCCATTTTATAAAATTGGAGAATATTACATATCGATTGTAACAATACTTTTTTTAGTATTATTAATTCTTGTTTTATGGTTTATTCGAAGAAAATTAAAGTCATTTTGGGAGAAGAAAAAATATCGATTTAAACTCGGAAGGCGATTATTATTTTTAGTGATTTTAGGGCTTGTTGTTTATCAAGTTTCTCAACATTATTTAATTACAAATAAGATTTTAAATTATTTCAAGCAAATTTCAGGACCAATCAAAGAATTGTCACTATTAGATTATAAATCGGCTAAGAGAGAGATTATTTTTAACGATAAATTATTACACGAAGAAGTTTCGATGGTAAATTCAGAAATTTTGATTCAGAAAAAGAAGCAATGGTTTTTGAAAAAGAGAGCTAAAGTTTTATATGTAGATGTTCAAAAAGATCAAAATGGAAAGATTGATTTTGCAACTTTTGTTTCAAGTAATGATAGTTTGCGTTTACCATCTTTAAATTATTATAAACCTGCTTTTGCGCATTACATTGTGTTGAATTATAAAAGAGCTGATGGAAGTTTAGAATATCAAAAAGTATATAATTATTCCGGGAATGAGGTTAGTTCAAAATTTAAAGATGTAGATCCTCCGAAAAGAATTTTGGTTTTTGTAAATGGGTATCGACCAACTTCTATTGGTCAAACTTTTGAAGAAAACTTTATTGATGTTCAAAATAATGGAATAGAATTTCCAGATTCAAAAAACTTTATTTACGATTTTGATCGTTTTGATTATTGGCGACCTTGGAATGATATCAATTTACTTTTTCAAAAACGAATTAATCCGAATGAAACGTATTATGCAGATGGTCATTTTTCTGTAGAGACTTCAAATTATAGGTCACTTATAAATTTTTCAAGTATTTCATCTACTTATCCGAAGAGATGTGAAAATTTGAAGAAACATAATTGTTTTAAAATTCAAGATGCAACTATTAAGCAATTCATTTTTAGCAATTCAAAAACAATTAATCAGTTAAAATTAAGACCTAATAGAAAAGGGTTTAATCATCGAAAATACAAGGGAAGAATTGCGGGGAAAAATTTACTTCAAATATTAAATGAAAATCCAGAGTTTTCAAAAAATGACACTTTATACATTGTAGCACACAGTATGGGATTTGCTTATTCTCAAGGAATTGTGGAAGTTGTGAGAGGTAAAATAAATTTTGGTGGTTATTATATAATAGCGCCGGAAAATCCAAAAGGAGGTCGAGTTTCACCAACTGAATGGAAAGAAATTTGGCAATATGGTAGTAATTTCGATCAGAAAAATCCTGATGCTCCATGTTTACAAGATGGAATTGCACCT
>JBILOX010000025.1:0-43065 GCA_044374225.1 Crocinitomicaceae bacterium
AGAATAATTAAGCAAAATAAGGTTTTAAATTACATATGTCGTTGAAAAACGGTCAAAAAATGGTCAGTAAAAAACAAAACCCTTGAATCAACAAGGGATTCAAGGGTTTAAAGAGGTCTCGTCCGGATTCGAACCGGAGTAGACGGTTTTGCAGACCGGTGCCTAACCGCTCGGCCACGAGACCTTAGTGAGTGCGAAGATAGTGAATTATTCTAATATTATCTTTTCGATACTAGAAGATTTTTCTGTCGTCAACAAAACCACATACTGTCCTTTTGCAAAATCACTACAATCAAAACTAGTTGTACCAATTGGAATTATTCTCCTATCAATTACTACTTTTCCTTCAATAGAAAAAACTGAAACCTCAACTTGTGATGATGTTTTTACAGTAAATACACTTGTCGAAGGATTCGGATAGATAGAATAACTAAGTGTTTGTTCCTCTAAACTGTTACAATTTTCAACAATGATGGATTGAGTGGCTGAACCTGTACAACCATTTTGTGTGACAGCATAAACAATTGGATGCGTTCCAATTCCAGCAACTGATGCTGTAAACAAGTTCGGTGCACTGATTCCATTTCCAGAGAAAGTTCCTCCTGCTGGCGTTACCTCTGTAATCGCAAATTGAGCTGTCGTGTCACATATTGGATCAATAGTATTAATTATAACTACTGGTGCTGCGTTTACAACAATTGTAATTTGCGCACTTCCAGAACATCCATTTTCAGTAAAAGTGTATGTTATAAGGTGTGATCCATCGCCTGAAACAGTAGGGTTGAAACTATTTGTTCCTGTAATTCCAGTACCTGTAAATGTTCCTCCAGCTGGTGTAACTTGTGTAAGTGAAATAGGTGTTGCGTTTTCACAAATTGGATCAATAGCCTCAAAGGTTACAGTTGGAACTGCATTAACGGTAATTGTTCCTTGTGCATTTCCTGTACATCCATTGGGTGAAACGTAGTTATAAACGGTATTATTTACTCCAATTAAACTTACTGAAGGGGTAAATTCATTATTGGATATACCTGCGCCAATATAAGTTCCACCTGCTGGTAAACCGCTGTTTAAGGTAATTATTGAACTATTTGAACACAACGGGCTGTAAGTTCCAAAAGTCACAACCGGATTTGCTTCTACATTAATTGTTTGTAAAGCGGTATTTACACAATTGTTTCCATCTATGTATTGGTAGGTAATTGTATTTGCTCCTACTGCGATTGAAGGATTAAAATCGCTTGCATTTTCAACTCCTATACCCGCGAAAGTTCCTCCTACTGGGGTTGCGTTCAACGTAAATGTATTTGCACTTTCACAAACGGTAGCAATAGCTGGGAAATCTACAATTGTTCCATTAATCGTGACACCAAAAGTCGCACTCGCCTCCGGACAAGCGCCCGAAGCTACTATTGTATTGGTAACTTGATAAGAACCTACAGTTGATAAACTTGGATTAATTTCGCCTGTTTGAGGATTTAAACTTAATCCATTGGCAGCACTAAAAACACCAATTCCACCACCATTTAATAAAGTAACTTGCTGATTGGCATCATTCAAACAAAAAGATGAACTAGCATAGCTAAAGTCCGCAACTAAAGAATTAGAAATAGATAATTGTTGCGTTGATGTATTTGGACAAGTTCCATTTGTTAAGAAGGTAATGGTGTAAGTTCCTGCTAATGAATTTGGAACGTTTACTTCTCCAGTAGAAGTATTTGCAAAAACTAAATCACCGCTATTTGCACTGAATGTACCTGTTGAACTCGCAGTTGGCGTTGTATTTAGACCACCAACACAAACCGTTCCCGATGGAAAACTAAACACAGCATTATCCAATGGTATTGTACTTAAAGTTAGTCCTGATGTAAGCGGTGCAACACAACCATTTGTATTGGTGTATAGTAAAGTATAAGTTCCACCTTGAGTTGCAGTTAAAGTAGAGGTGCTTTGATTTGGTATTAAATTTCCATCTAAAAACCACTGAAATCCGCCGGTTGGAGTAGCTGCTGCAATTGTTGAACTACTATTAACACAAAAGCTTGTTTGTCCTTGAGCTGCTATAGACGTTGAAGTAATTGGTAAGTTTAGGGTAACAATATAATCGTTGTTTGTATTACAAGCATACCCCGAGAAAACAGACGGTAAAATCACCGCTGCATAATTTCCTGTGGCTGTGAAATTATAATTTATTGAACCATTTTGACAAGCATTGAAAGATGCTGAAGCAAGAATGTTTGGGCTTGCACAATTGGTTATATCAACAAGTAAGAGGACATACGGAAACTCTGCAGAAGCTGACCATGAAACAGTTCCTGGCACTCCTAACTGAAAACGGTACCAATCTGTATCTCTGTTGCTATTATCTGCCCAAGCATTACCAAAAACTGTTTGTCCACAACTAATGTTGTAGTAAACTTGATTTACTGAATTACAGCCGCCATTGTTGTCTAAACCACACGTTTCGTTTTCCAACAATGAATTCGCGGGCTGGGTTAAGGTACATTGGGTAAATTCCTGTACACAAATATCAAAGGTCAATGTATTTGGAATATCGTCCAAATAGTCGTGAACGCGAATATAATAGGTCTGCCCTATTGTTAAATTATTTACGACTGAAGATTCTAATTCGCCTTCAACAGAAGCATCGGTACAATTTAAAGAGGTTAAACTTGCACAAGAATTTCCTGAAAAGACTTGAAATACGCCATCAAATTGTGGGGAACCATCCACACTAATTGAAGCTCCTGTGGCAGTTGCTGTAAATTTGTACCACACATCATTGTTAGCAACACCCGTACAAGCAACTTGTGATTCGGTTGCATAAGCTACAGTTCCTGTTGTATTTACGCAACTTGCACCTTGGATTAAATTTAATGCTCCGATACAGTCGTCATTAATTGGAGCCGTTGCCACAGAAGTATAGGTGTAACTGTCAATTCCAATATAATCTGAATTTGTACCACCCGGACCAGCATCCGTAACAAAATATCTAAATGCAACTCTTCCATTTGTTGGGCCTGATAAACCAGAAATAGTTGCTGAATAAAGCGTCCAAGTGCTTGGATAGCCTGTAGTAGTTAGGTTTGGATTTACAGATAATAACAAAGATGTATAAGTGCCAACAGATGTTGGAGTAGCGCCCACATCTGTTCCGTTTCCAGCAGCACTGAAACGTAACTCTAAGCGATCAGGATAAACAGGAGTTGCACCACTTACACGTGTGTAAAAAGTAATTACATCACCGTTATTGTAAGTTTGCGTAGGTGTAAAAAGCCAGTTGCTTATTGTTACTCCTGTTGGGTTTGTACTCGTTGTACTTTGGAAGTTGCAGGAGAGATAAGATCCAGGAGCTCCAGCTTGAGCTGTAAAGGCATTAACGTTTCCACCTCCCCAACCAGCGTTTAGATTTGGTGAAACACTATTGTTTCTTACAGACCAATCTGTCAATGTAGTCAAATCATCAAATCCTTCAGCATACGATTGAGACCAAAGTGAAGTTGAAAGGCATACAACACTGAGTAAAGTAAGGATCCTATTTTTCATCTTCTTTCTTTTTTTCGATTTTAACTTCTTTAACTACTGCAGATTTGATTTTCTTCGGTTGATTCCTTGAAGTATTTAACGTTTGGGTTTTAGAAGCCTCACTTAAAGATTTAGCGCCCGATTCCGAGATTTTAGTCTGTTTTTCTTTGCTTGGAGTCGTACTTAACGTTTGACCAAGTAAGCTACTTCCCAGAAGTAAGAAAAAGCCTAAAAAAAGGTGTTTTTTCATGATTGATTGTGTTGATTTGTGAAAATAAAAAAGCCAGGCTTAAAATTAAACCCTTTTCAGCGATTAATCCTAAACTTGGCCAATAAATTATTAAACTAGTTTATTTAATAACTAGTTTTTGTGTTCCTTTTAAGTTCGATTTTTCATCAGAAATTACGACGAAATAGTTACCACTTGTCAGTTTATCAAGACTTAAAATTGTACCTGATGTTACTGATTTATTCGCAACTATCGTTCTTCCCATCAAATCAATAATCTGAATTGAATAATTTCCTTCTGCGTTAAATTCAACCGTCAATTTATCTTTTGTTGGGTTAGGATAAATTGAAAAATCAACTGACTTAATTTCATCAAAACCTACGATTTCACATGCCTCATCAACTGGACTTCCATCACAATAGTTGATAGGATATAAAGTTGCAGCTTGTAAAGGATTGTTCTCGGGTTGACTAATTGCTTGTGTACATCCTAATTGACGTACTAAGAAATCTCTAACGAAGTTTATAGTTGTATCCATGTAAGCTAAAGCTGCTGCTGATGTTCCAGCATAAGGCACGTGAGGCGCACCTGAGAATGTGTAAAATTGGTGATCTAAATCAACCGCACAAGCTCTTTTGTGAATCATTCTACTTCCGTCCAAATACATCAAGGGTGTTCCTGGATTTACAATTCCTCTATTGTATTTAACAGTTCCGTCATTCGTTCCATGAATGGAACATAAAGGAATATCACCCGCTTCTAGCCAGCTGTAACGTGCTAGTGCTCCACAACCATTGATTACACCTTTAACATCCATTGAATAGCCTGGATTTCCACTTGCTCCCTCTAAGCCACCAAGTGAAGCGATTGTGTTCGCATTCAAATAATCTGCAATCTCACATTCTCTATCTAAATAACCAACATGTAAAGCTGTAATTGCACCTGCAGAACTTCCACCAATGTATATTTTTGTTGTATCGATTTTATAAGTATCGGTTGTTTGTCTGTCTTTGTAGAAGAAACGAATAGCTGCTCTTAAATCTTGTGTTGCTCTAACAACTGCTTTCACTGCATTTGCAGAATCGAAAGGAAAGAAACCTAAACGGTAATCAATCGATGCACAAGCATATCCTTTTTTAGCGAAACGCTCAGACCACGTTTTTACATCAATATCAGTTTTAGATCCACCGATAAAACTTCCTCCATGTACCCAAATAATTAACGGACGAGCAGTTTCAGTATCTCCAGTTGGTTCATAAAAATCCATCTTTAAAATAGTAGCTGCGTTGTTCCAAGAATTATTTTGACCGTAAGTAATATCGCTAGTTAAAGTGAAGTTTGTAAAGACATCCTCCGCATAACGGCCTGTTTCGCAAGGTGTTTGCGCGAAAAAATTTGCAAAGGAAAAGATTGCAAGAAGTAAAGTAAAATTTCTCATGTTTTAAGTTATTAATTATTAAGGAAAAAGGGTTGCACCATAATTACCTGCATTCACTTGATGTATGGTAGATTTATATTTTTTATTGATTGCTTTGATAAATTCATTTGCTAAAAGTGCGTTTCCTTTAGAATTGTAGTGAATTCCGTCTAACGAATAGGCGCCACCAGAAACAAATTTTGCACTCATAGTAATACCATTATAAATGAATCCATCTTTTAAATTTTCAGCGAATTTATCTGTTTCAACTAGTGCCAAGTTATTTTGAGTTGCAATTGTTTTAATGATTGTATTATAAGCTGCTATTTGATTTCTTAATGTCGATATTTCAGCTAATGTTAAAATGAATTCTGTTCTTAAAGGAAATAAAACACCCATTTGGTTGCATTTAACAGAATCAAGAGGAACACTTAATAATAGTAATTCTCCCTCTAAAATTTGACGAACACCAAAATCATTAGCAGCAGGGTCTTCAATCATAAATGGATTACTACCAATTTCAAAAAAGAAATTTAATGGGTTATAAATGTTGTTTAAAGTCTCGTTGCTTGCTGAATCTAAATTCAATCCATTCCAAGGAATTGTGGTGAAATAAGGCATTTGTGTAACATCTGGAATCGTTGCCACTACACCTTTTGCTCCATTTGCTGTTAAAACTTGCACTAAATTATTGTAGGCAATTTCAAAAGTTGCTGTTGACGGAAGATTGTTATTTTTTCCACCACTTTTTGCGTAATCCATGACGTCTTCAATTCCTAAAAAGATACTAAAAAAAGTAGGGTTCACACCCATTACGTTGTCCAAGACACTTGCAGCCGTGCTCGAAGTCATTCTGTTAAAAAATGGATTTACATTGGCAAAGGCGGTATTTGAAACATCCAATAACTTCATCCCAGGAATTCCAAAGTTTCCAAATTTGTTACTTGCTGTGTAAATATTACTATTAAAAACAGCTAAATCTCCGCTTGCTGCAATTCGAACTGGAGATAAAGAAGTGACGTTTTTACAGTCTGTTTTATATCCCAATTTAAATGGTGCCAGGCCAAACAAACTCACACCCATCGAACTTTGGCTCACATAAGGTTGATTAAAAGCACCACTGCCAATCGTTTTTAATTGTTCCGCAATGATGTTTGCCACTGAATTCGTTTGACCCTCATAAGTTAAGGCATCATCCATATATCCTCCTGCGTGTCCGCTACCAATCATTACAAATCGGGTTGGATTCATTTCTCCTTGCACTGGAGTTGTTGCTTCATATTTTGGTTTACAGGCCGTTAAAACAACCAATAAACTAAGCGTAAAAATTGAAAGAATATTTTTTGTCATGACTACCATTTATAAATAAATCCTATTCCGGCTGCAATAGCTTTAGTAGTAAAAGTTCCACTCAAATTTGTTTCTTGGTTAATATCAGCTCTTGTAATTTGGGTGTAATAACAAGAAGCATCAATTGCAAAATGTTTTCCGAGTTCATAACCCAAACCAAAAGTTCCATAAGCTCTATTTCCATCAGGTGTTTCGGGGGTTACGTAACCATCTTGAACAGGAGTCAAACCATATCCGCCACCAAAACGAACTTCTAAATTTTTCATCACTTTGTAAGAAGCACCTGTTCTAAAAGCTACAATGTTTTTGTAATTTCTTGGTGATTTTGTATCCAATAACGAAGCTGTATTTAATTCATAATCAAACGCTAAAGTGTCATACGCTTTCCAAGCAACGTGATTGATGTCTAAAACAAAAGCCCATTTATCATTCAGTTTATAGGAAAGTCCAAGGGTGGTAACTTGTGGTAAAGGCAACCCACCAACAAATTTTCCATCAGGGAAATTAGGGTCTAATCCACTTGGGACTGTGAATGTTGCTTCTCCATCATTAAGATTCATTTGAACTTTTGAACGGAAATTTAAGCCAATTCCTAATTTATCGGTAGCGTTAATTTGAACACCTAAATTGTAACCAAAACCTTGTGCTTTTCCTGCTAATTCAGCTTTTGCGAACGATCCATCTTCAAATTGAACAGGAATATCTTTTTGTAAATTCACATTTCCTGTACTGTAAACAAAACCAGCTCCAACACCAATTTTATCAGAAATTCGGCAAGAAATAGTTGGTTGAATAAAAATTGCTTTCAATTCTAAGCGTGTAATTGCAAAGCGACCAATCCAATTTTTTTCCCATTGAACAGTGCTTCCGAAAGGCGTGTAAGCTGCGATTCCTAATTTTAGCTTTCCATCTTCCTTCAGTTGAAAAAGACCATACGCCGAGAATGGAGTACCAACAGGATTTTCTGTTCGATACACGTCATTGGTAGCGGAATCAATGTACATAACGTTAGCAAAAATAGGCGTTGTGGCTACGTTTACAGAATTTTCTTTCGCAAAAGCACTCGCTCCTGGATTGAAAAATAAACTTGCGCCATCTGTTTGTAAAGCTGTTCCCGCACAACCCATTCCTTGTTGTTTTTGTCCTTGGAAATTCACCTGAAAACCTTGTGAATAGGAAACGTTGGGTATTAAAAATAAACCTAAGAATAGGTAAAAACTGTAAATTTGTTTCATTGAATACATGATGAAGTATTTCAAATGTAAGAATATTCATTAATAAATGTTAACTCAAAATAAAAATTTAACGAAAATCAAATGATGCGATTGTTAATTCTATGTTACCTATTCTTTATTTCATCAATTACATTTTCCCAAAAAGATCAAGCTTTTGTTATTTACAAAGCAAATGGTAAAAAAGCGAGTTACAAGCAAATGAAAGCTTTGGCACTTGAAAATCAGTTGGTGTTTTTTGGAGAATTTCACGATAATCCAATTTCACATTGGTTAGAATATGAATTAATGCTTGACTTACACGCTGAACATCAATCGAGTTTAGTTTTGTCTTTTGAAATGTTTGAGCAGGATCAACAAGCTATTTTAAATGATTATTTGAGCGGAAAACTGAATGATAAACAATTCAAAGATTCGTGTCGCCTTTGGCCAAATTATGAAACTGATTATAAACCACTTTTAGATTTTGCAAAAGAAAAACAACTTAAGGCAATCGCAGCAAACATCCAACGGAAATATGCTTCGTTACTTTTCAAGAAAGGAAGAGCAGCTTTAGAAACTTTGTCGCCACTCATTAAATCGCAAATGGCTGCAGTTAGTTTTCCAATTGACACTACCCTTTCGCAATATCAAGCAGTGAAAGAAATGGAAGCACACATGGGAGCGAATATGGTGGAAGCACAAGCGATCAAAGACGCGACAATGGCCAAGTTTATTCTAGCTGCGATGCAAAAGGACACTAGAATTCTTCATTTCAACGGCGCTTTTCATTCGGATTTTAAGCAAGGTATTTTGTGGTATATCTGGAAAGAAAAACCCGAAACTAAAATTATGACTATTTCAACGGTTACTCAAGACAACATTTACAAACTAGAAAAAGAAAACCTTGGAAAAGCGGATTTCATTATTTGTATACCTGAAACAATGACAAGAACGCATTAAAAATTAGAAACAAATTTACCTTAACTTTACCTCATGCGTGATGAAGATAAACGTTCCTCAAACGAACAACCCTTAAATGAAATCATTGATAAATTCTTAAAAGCTTTTTCATTAGAGCATAAGATGAAGGAATACGATGTAATTGAAAATTGGCCAGTTTTGATGGGAAAAGCTGTTGCTTTTAGAACAAAAGAAATTACAATTTCCAATAAAAGAATGCGCTTGGTTATCGATTCTTCTGTGATGCGCGAAGAATTACTTTTAGGAAAACAATTGATTATTGATCGCGTGAACGATTACGCAGGATTTGAAATCATCAACGACATTTGGTTTGTCTAAAAGGTATCTTTTTTTTGAGTTTTCGCAGTCATACCAGTAAAAATACTTTAATGTTGAAATTCAAAGTCTTGACTTTATTAGCTTCGCTCCTACTTCGTGGTGTTACTTTTTTGTCAAGAAAAACTATGGCTTTATTTTTCAAACTGGAATAACCACTCATACAATTCATCTGATCTAAAAACACGCTCTAAATCGCCATGACTTGCACCGGGCACAATTGTGAATTTTAAGTTTTTGTCCGTACAAGCTTTGATAGCGTTCACCATTTTTTGCGATTCGCTTAAAGGAACAGCAGCATCTCTGTTTCCATGTTGAATCCAAATTGGAATCGTTGATAAAGCAGCACCATCTTTTGGATTTCCACCTCCACAAAGTGCAACAGCAGCAGTTACAATTTCAGGGTAAGCACCGGCAAAACCAAGTGTCCCATATGCTCCTAAACTCATTCCAGTAACATAAACTCGATTGGTGTCGGTATCAAAATTTCTTTGAACAAACTGTAACACAGAAAGAATCTTTTTTGGTTCCCAAGATTTTCCAGAGAGAACTTGTGGCGCAATAACAATCGCAGGAATGGAGCGACCTTTTTCAATTTCATGTATAACTCCATATTTTTTAACAAGATCTAAATTGCTGCCAGAAAGACTTCTTCCATGCAAAAAAATTAAAATTGGTGGTTTGCTTTTTAAGATACTATCTGAAGGTAGATGCAACCAAAAAGGATATTCTGCTTGATTACGAATAGATTTTAATTGCGCTTTCGATACGAATTGAAAACTCAAAAATAAAATAAAGAATATATATTTTTTCATAAGGTGCAAAATTAACTTAAAGAGATAAAACCCTGTTAATTAGTTATCCACATCAAATAAAAGTTGCAAACAATAGCTGAATTTTACACTATTTCACTCTGCTGATTCACTAATAAAAGTTTCCTTATTAGATTTGAAAACTTTGTGTGGTTTTATATAAGAGAGGTTGAAACTTTGCGTGAATTTTAAATTACTTACTAGAAAAATCAAAAAGCAACTGAGTCCAGTTAAAAAAGTGTTTTGAGCTATTTAATGGGAAATGAATGTATTGACACCTTTTATTAACCCACAAAATAAACATTATCGGGTATATTTCTACATTAAATAACCTATTTGCCTAAGTTTAGTGTGTTAAATAACTACTATTATGTTTATTTAGTATCTTTTTTGATGTAAAAACATTATATTTTCGCCAAAACATACGATAATGATGTTTAGTAATAATTCTTTTTTTTTAGCGCTACAAAACACTCAAATAGTTAAACACGAACCATAAAATTCGGAGCAAAAAAAAAACCTGAAGAGAATATGAGAAACGTTTCCGTTGCTTAAAATCTTTTCAGGTATCTGCAAGTTAAATAAAACCAAAATGAACAAACGTTTTTGTTCGACAATTTAAAGACGAACATTGATTTCTTGAAGTTGCTTTTTTATTTTATTTTTTTTTAAAAAGTATTAAATCTTCAATTTTCCTATCGAAAAACGGCGATATTTTATTCTCAATCCCAAAAAAACACAGAGAAAATTACTTTTTGAGTTTTTCATTAAATTAAAACACTCTATGTAATCGGAAAATCAATTCTTTTGTAGTGTCATTAACACAGATTAACTCCTACATGAAACTTTTGAAAAGCCGCTATTAAAATCTTATGGAATAAACTTTTCTTAAATAACAGACTTGCTTATTTTCATCTTTCCCACTGGAGTTGGGTCAGCTTTTCCTTACACGCAGGACTTATTATTTCGATTTTTGCTTCTCACAAATGGTAGTAGCAACGACTAATTAGTAATTTTTGTTATTCAAGGATGTAAAAAATGCGTGGCTTAGCCCCTCACAATAAATAATGCGCAATTAATAAAATCTCATTTCCTTTGACTAATTTTGGCATCTTAAAAATTACCCAATTTATGTTAGAAATTCAACGTATTCGCGCAGAAAAAGAAGCCATTTTAGCTGGTCTTCAAAAAAGAAATATCAACGCTCAAGAAACCATTGATGCAATTTTATCAAAAGATTCAGTTTGGCGTTCTACAAAAACAGAGTCTGATCTTATTTCTGCAGAATTAAATCAATTAGCTCGACAAATTGGTGATTTATTCAAATCAGGACAACAAACTGAAGCGAACGAATTAAAAACAAAAACAACTGAATTAAAGGAAAAAGAAGCGGTATTAAAAACAAAAGTTGATGCGCTTGAAACTGAAATTCAGCAATTACTTTACACGATTCCAAACGTACCGAATGAATTGGTTCCAGCGGGTCGTGATGCAAACGACAACCAAACAGTCTATGAATTTGGAGAAACACCAAATTTTCAATTTACGGCTGTTCCACATTGGGACTTAGCTAAAAAATACGATTTAATTGATTTTGAATTAGGGGTAAAAGTAACAGGTGCTGGTTTTCCATTTTACCGTGGAAAAGGCGCAAAGTTACAACGTGCATTAATCGCATTTTTCTTGGATGAAGCATCGAAAGCTGGATACGAAGAAATTCAAGCGCCTCTAATGGTGAATGAAGCTAGTGGAATTGGAACGGGACAATTACCTGATAAAGAAGGTCAAATGTACTATATGAAGGAAGATGATTTCTATATGATTCCAACGGCTGAAGTTCCTTTGACAAACATTTACCGCGATGTGATTTTACCTTCTGCTGATTTTTCTATCAAAATGACTGGTTACACACCTTGTTTCCGTCGTGAAGCTGGTTCTTATGGAAAAGATGTTCGTGGGTTGAACCGTTTACATCAATTTGATAAAGTTGAAATCGTGCGCATCGAACATCCATCAAACACTGCCGCAGCATTAGACGAAATGATGGAGCACGTGAAAGGTTTGTTAGAAAAATTGGGTTTACAATTCCGTATTTTACGCTTGTGTGGTGGCGATATGGGTTTTGCTTCTGCAATGACTTACGACTTTGAAGTATATTCTGCAGCACAAGAAAAGTGGTTGGAAGTGAGTTCTGTTTCTCGTTTTGATACGTTCCAAGCAAATCGTTTGAAACTACGATTTAAAGGTGAAGATAAGAAAACACAATTGTGTCATACCTTGAACGGTTCGGCTTTGGCCTTGCCAAGAATCGTTGCTGCTTTGTTGGAAAACTATCAAATGGAGGATGGGATTATCATTCCAGAAGTGCTCAGACCTTACGCAGGTTTTAATAAGATATAGTAATTACACGATTTACGGGAATAAAATCTGCAACCAACAAACAAACTTCCGTTAATAATTCCATAAAGCTCGCTTAAAAGTTAAAGTGATAGCTACTAAATTCGTTGCAGATGTGGAAAACCATTTTAAAAATAAGTAAGTGGATTGTTGGAATAACTTTGAGTATCGTTTTGCTCATTTCTGGCTCTTTGTATTTGTTTAAAGACCGTATTATTGGCGTTGTAATCACAGAAGTTAATACCAATCTCAAAGTTCCCGTTTCAGTTTCTGAAGTAGACCTCGCTTTCTGGGGGAGTTTTCCAAATTTATCTGTCGATTTCAAAAATGTTTATATCCAAGATGCTTTTGAAAATAATGCTTTCAGGGATACTTTACTATACACCGAGCGCATTCGACTAAAATTCAATCCGATAGATTTATGGAATAAAAATTATAACGTCAAGGCTATTGAAATTTCTCCTGGAACTTTGAATTTAAGAATTGACAAGGAAGGTAAGGTTAATTACGATATTTTCAAGCCAAGTGATAGCAAATCAACTACAACTTTTGATTTAAAACTGGAAAAAATCGAACTTCAAAATGTACGTTTTGCTTATGAAAACAGACTCACCAAGCAATTCTATAACACCAAATTCATTGAATCAACTCTCGCTGGCGATTTTTCAGCAAGTAAATTTTCAGTAGTTGCTGTTGGAAATGCAAAAGTGCTTCGAGCGAAAAGTGGCGAGGTGACTTTACTTAGAAATAAGTCATTAAAATACGATTTAAAAGTAGATGTGGACACAGAAAAGGGTCTATTCTCTCTTCCAAAAGCAATTATAAATGTGGCAGGTTTACCTTTCGAAATCAATGGAAAAGTGGATCCAGACAGCTTAAATTTTAGGATACAATCAAAAGATATTCAATTGGCAGATGTGGTCAATAAATTTTCACTTTCAGCAACTGACAACATCAAAAAATTCCAAGGCGATGGACTTGTTGACTTTGATTTAGCGATAAATGGCCCAGTTGAATCCACGGAACCAACGACCATAACTTGCGGTTTTGGAGTTCAAAATGGCTCACTTACAGAACCGTATCAAGGCCTAAAGATTCGTGAAATTAATGTAGAAGGAAAATATTCCAATGAAGGAAGCGCGAAAGATGAGTTTTTGGAATTACGAAAATTACATTTTAAAACGGCAGGCGGTCCTTTTAATGGTTCGATTCGAATGACGGAATTTGAAAATCCATTAATCAAAGGTAAAGCAAGTGGCAATATTGATTTGAATGTTGCTCACGCTATTTTTAAATTTCCAGTAATCGAAACTGTGAATGGCGCTGTTTCAGTGAATACTGATTTTGTAGTTCAAAGCGTAACTGAATCGGGGACGGTAGATGTTAGAAAATGTGATGGAAACGTTTTAATGCGAAATGTTTGGTTGAAATTACTCGACGATAAACGCACATTCGAAAGTATAAACGGAAGTGTTTTTCTACGTGGAAGTGAGGCAGGAATTCAAAATGCATCTTTAAAAGTTGGTTCGAGTGATTTGAAAGTAGATGGTTTATTTTCAAACATTTACGATTATTTAAAAGGAAAAAGTCCACTATTAACAGATATTGATATTGAAAGCAATAACTTGAAAATTGAAGATTTAGGAACTACAACTAAAGAGGAAAAAATTGAAGAGAGTAGAATTTTTGTAATTCCAGATGATATCAGCGGTTCGGTGAAATTGACTGTTGGAACTTTGCGTTACGAACAACATATTTTCTCCAATATTCTTGGTAAAATGCAGATTCAAAAACGGCGACTCCATTTTCCACAATTGAGTTTGGTGAATGCCGAAGCTTTGATTAGTGGTGCTTTAGTTATTGAGGAAAAACTACCAGAAATTTTTACAATTACTGCACAAGTTGCAACCAAAAACTTGAAATTCAAACCACTTTTTAAAGAATGGGAGAATTTTGAACAAAGTGTACTAACGGATCAAAATATTTCAGGTAGAGCTGAAGCTGAATTGTATTTCTTCGCGCCTTTTGACTTGCGTTCTGGAATCATTATGAAATCAATTGATGCAAAACTCGACTTACGTGTTTATGATGGTCAATTAAAAAATGTAAGTTCTTTCAATGACATTACACAAAGTCTTAAAACAAGCTCAGGGAAATTAGTGCTCGGCAAGAAGAATATTGATTTGTTGGAACAAAAACTAGGAAGTATTTCATTTAAGACGCTTGAAAACAGTATTATAATAAAAGACGGAATCTTGCGAATTCCTAAAATGCACATTGGATCAACGGCATTAGATATGGATGTTGCTGGAACTCATAGCTTTGAAAATGAAATTGATTACCGATTTATTTTCCGTTTTAGAGATTTGATGGCTAATGATAGAGATAGCGAATTTGGTCAAGTTATTGATGATGGAACTGGAATCAAAATGTATATGCGTATGCACGGAACTTTAGATAATCCAATTATTGAATGGGACAATACATCGCGCAAGGAACAAGCTAAAGAAAATCGCGAACAAGCCAAGCAAGATGCCAAATCAATCTTAAAGTCTGAATTTGGCTTGTTTCAGAAAGATACTTCCGTGAAGGTGTATGTGCCGAAAGATGTGCCGAAAGAAGATTTAAAAATTCAATTTGGCCCTGCGACAAAGAAAGAATTTATTGAAGAGAAAAAACAGAAAAAAGATTCTAAACTAAAGAAAACACTGGATAGCTGGAAAAAACAGCAAGAAGAAGAAAAAGCAGACTTTAAAGTTGGAGGTTAATCGCAAATAGCGAAATCTTGTTTCAACACCCTCTTTTTTATGAAATTTTCAATGTTTAAAAGTAAAAAGAGCGCGTGCTTTTAATCAACTAATCTTTTTCAAATTTGTAGTAAATACAAAAACTATGAAAAATTTTAAAGTAACTATTCAAGCATTTGTTCTGATAGCAATAGTGAGTGCCTGCGTTCCTTCTAAGAAATATAAAGAATTAGTAGCAAGAGAGAAAACATGCGCTGAAGAGCTTGAGAAATTCAAAAAAAGTAGTGATGCTTTTGAAGCTGCCTCCAAGGATTTGGGCTCAAAATATGAAATCGCTAGCAAAGATGTTTCTAAACTGAAACAAGATACAACCACTTTAGGAAATTCATTGCGATTTTTAAAACGCGATTACAGCCAATTGTTACAACAACATGAATCGCTTGAGAAATCTTTTGAAAAACTTAAAAATTTGAGCGCTAAAGAAACTGCAACTTTGCAATCAGAATTGGAAGCGAAAAATAAAGAATTGCAGTCGAAAGAGAATACACTTTTGAAGTTAGACCAAGAATTAAAAGCAAAAGAAGTTTTATTGAAGGAACGCGAAAAACGTGTTAATGAATTAGAGGAAGCAATTCGTAAAAAAGATGCAACTGTTCAGTTATTAAAAGCGAAAGTGGCAAATGCTTTAGTTGGTTTTGAAAATAAAGGTTTAACCGTTGTTCAGAAAAACGGAAAAATTTACGTGAGTTTAGAGGCAAAATTATTGTTTAAATCAGGAAGCACAGCTGTTGAACCAGAAGGCAAAGATGCCTTAATTGAACTCGGAAAAGCACTTGAAACAGAGAAAGATTTAGAAATTGTGGTGGAAGGTCACACAGACGCTGATAAACTAAGCAGTCCAACTTCACCAAAAAACAACTGGGAACTTTCTGTTTTACGTTCGACATCCGTTGTTGAAATTCTTTTGGCAAATTCTAATATGATTCCAAGTCAAATTATGGCGGCAGGTCGTGGAGAGTTTTTCCCTGTAAGCACAACAGATAAAGCAAAAAACCGCCGTATCGAAGTGATTATTTCGCCAAACCTAAACGAATTATTTGAAATCATTTCTAACGACTAATTCTGATAACGAACAATGGCAACTAAGTCAATAAAGTTAAAAGAGAAACAAAAAAATAACGAGCAAGCGAAAATAGAAGTAGCTACAAAAGATACTTCTTCTCGCTCGAAATGGTTGATCATTTTAGGGATTATTGCCTTAACTTTTATTTCTTATTTACCCGGTTTTTCACCTGAGAAAGAATTCACGAATTGGGACGATTTAGGCTATGTTGTCGATCAACCTTTAGTGAAAACAAGCAATCCAGATAGTTTAAAGTTACTTTTTGAGCCATCAACTCAAGTGATGTTGAATTATCATCCCCTGACGATGTTGACATTGGCTTACAATTATTCAAATGCAGAATTAGACATTCAACCTTATTTCAAAACGAATTTATTTCTTCACCTTTTAAACACTTTTTTAGTTTTTTTAGTACTCTTTAAATGGAGTAAAAGTTCGCTTTATATTGCAGGTTTCGGCGCCTTGATTTTTGGAATTCATCCAATGCACGTTGAAAGTGTGGCGTGGATTTCTGAACGAAAAGATGTGCTGTATACCTTTTTCTTTTTGCTTTCCTTACTTAGTTATCTGAGGTACATCGACCGTCAAAAAATTGCTTGGTTACTCATTGCTTTTGTGTTATTTATTGCTTCTTGTTTAAGCAAAGCAATGGCAGTGCCGCTTCCGCTTGTGTTTCTTTTAATCGATTTCTTATACAAAAGAAAGTTCACGCTAGCTGTAATTTTAGAAAAAATACCGTTTTTGGCGCTTTCTGTTTGGTTTGGTTTAAATGCTGTTAAAATTCAGTCGGCGGGTGCTATTGCAGAATTTGAAGTCTTCACGTTATTTGAACGCATTATGTTTGCCTCTTATGGCTTTTTGATGTATTGGCTTAAGTTTTTCGTACCGACAAATCTTTCTGCCTTTTATCCTTATCCAACTTTTGGAGAAGACAAAGCATTACCACTAATTTATGTTCTTGCGCCATTTATTGTGCTTTCGTTAGTCTTGACTCCGCTCATCTATTTTTACAAAAAACAAAAGCCGAATTTTAGAATTTACCTCTTCGGAATGGGCTTTTTCGTTTTAATGATTGCCTTAGTGCTACAATTTATTTCTGTTGGTTCGGCAATTATGGCGGATCGATATGCTTACATTCCATACATCGGTGGAAGTTTTATGCTCTTGATGTTTGCCTTCAATTATCAAGAAAAACTTAAAAACAAACTTGTAATTCCTGTGATTCTTTCGATTTATTGTTTGTTCCTTTTCGTTCAGAATTATAAACAAGTAGCAGTTTGGACCAACTCAGAAACCTTGTGGTCGAATGTGATTGAGCAATATCCATTTGTGATTGAGCAAGAAGGAAACAAAGTTTTCGTTAGAAAAAATGGTGTTGATGTTGCGCACAAAAATCGTGGGAACTATTACCGAGAGCACGGAAGAATGGATTTAGCTTTCAACGATTACGAAATTTTGGTTAAAGCGCGAGTGAAGGATCCTTTAGTATACAGCAACATGGCGAATATGTATGCCTTAGAAGGGAAATTTAAAGAGTCGATTGAAATGTACAAAATGGCTTTGGAGCGTGATTCTACCACCTTTGATGTATATCTAAATCGTGGAATTACCTTTACAAAAATGGCAAATCGCGAAAATGCAATTAAAGATTTTAAGAAAGCTTTAACGATTCAACCGAAAAATCAAATGGCTTTATCGAATCTCTGTTCAGAATTGGTGAATAGCAGTAATTTTAACGAAGCACTCATTTATTCTAATTCGTTAATAAAATCATATCCAACAAGTTACGATGGCTATTTCTACCGTGGAACAGCCAATGTCAATTTAGGAAATCATACAAGTGCATTAGAAGATTTGAATCAATCTATCAAACTAAATTCGAATTATATGTATAATTGGTTCAACGCTTCCGTTTCCTACAAAGCAATTGGTGATTTAAAGTTAGCACTTGAATATGCAATGAAAGCTAAAGAATTAGGAATGGAAGTTAATCCTGCTTATTTGGAAAGTTTGAAGTGATTAACGCAACACATTTACATGCCCCGTCATCAACTGCTCTATTTCCCGATTAGGTTTATAGATTAATTTCCAAATGTAAGTTCCGTCTTGTACTTTTTTACCATTATATCTTCCGTCCCATCTGAAATTCATGTCCTCTGTGTAATAAACGGATTGTCCCCATCGGTTATAAACTTCCAATTTTATCCAAGCTACACCGACAAAACTTCCTAAGAAGAAATTATTAAATCGGTCATCATCGGGAATAAACGTATTGGGAATATAAATGTACAATTCCTCTTTAATGATGATTTGCTTTGTAATTGTGTCTTTACAACCTTTTGCATCTTCAGCAATTAAGGTAATGTAATAGACTCCAGCTGTGTCAAAAGTATGGCTTGCATGCATATCAGCCGATGAACCTCCATCGCTAAAAAGCCACTGATAATCAACAGCATTTACGGATGTATTTTGAAATGATATTGGTAAATCTTCATTTAAAGTTTGACTTAATATATTAAAATCTGCTATTGGTCGAACTACTGTAATGGGTGCAAAACCAGAAACTGTAAACGTGTTACAACCATCGGAAACTTTAACTTCATAATAACCAGTGAAATTCGGTCGGACCCATGTAGCGGTTGTTGTTGCGCCATTGTGCGACCATAAATACGTGTAATTACCAACTCCACCAGAAGCCGTAGCGTAAACCATTACACTATCACCCGGACAAATTTCGATAGGTGGATTTACAGTTACAAGAAGCGGAGGAGCAGTTATTGTATAAAGAATGGTGTCTGTAATAGTAGCCCCACAATTATCATTTACAGTTAAGAAATAGGAACTTGTTGCAGCTGGAGTAATTGTCAAAGTATTTGTCGAGCTCAAAAGTGCGCCAATTGCATTTCTCCAAGTGTAAGTGTAAACTCCCGTTCCTCCTGAAACAACAGCTGTTAACACGTGCTGGATAAATGGACAAATTTCAGTAATATCCGGTAAGGGAGCCAACACTAAAGGTGTATAATTCGGAACTTGAACAAAAACTGTGTCATAAACATCGGTCCCAAAGCAAGCATCATTTACAATTATGGAGTAATTTCCTGAAGCGTTTGGTGCGATACTAATTCCATTGGCAGTTTCTCCTGTACTCCACAAATACGTATAGGGATTAATTCCACCAGAAACCGTTGCATTTAATTGAATATTTTCCCCAGGACAAGAAACAGATGGATTGGAAATGTTTACTTGAAGGGCTGCAACATCTTGAATGAATAAATTCACACCAATCGGCGTAATATTTCCACAAGGGTCGGAAATTTGAAAAGTAAGATTAATAGTTTCTAATCCTTCAGTAATATTATCAACAATTGCATCTAGCGAAAAAGTTATGAAGGCTTGTCCGGGATTGAAGGTTACTGAATTGGGAATTGTGGTGTAATCTACTCCGTTGGTTGCAGTTCCGGCTATAATGACAGGAATTGTCAGTGAAGTTTGTAAATTAGTTTCTCTAGTTAAAGTAATGGTAGCTGAAACGCATCCTTCTGCCATCCAATCTGGGTTGGTATAAAATTGTTGATTAATTGTATGAGTAACAGTAATTGGTGTTTCAGAAGATAAACTGTTTGCTTCCAAGAAAATTCCTGAATCCCATTGTCCATCACCAACATCTGCAACAGCAATTACTAAGTGATAAGTTTCTCCACATTGCACCTTAGAAACGGCTTCAAGTACATCTGTAAAACCATCATATTGTATATAAAAAGGATTGTTGTTGTAAGGTGCATTGTTTCCATCACCGTTAAAGTTGAAAAACTGAGAATTGGTAATACTATTTACGTTGTTAATGGAAACAATACTACTATTTGTTGGAAGACGTGCAATATTTTGAAGACCTGTGATTCCAGGGCCAGAAATAAAGAAACCAAAAACGTCGTTGTAACCAGAATTATTCGGCGGTGCAAATTCTGGATATTCGTCAGAGCCAAATACATACTTAAAGCGAACGGTGTCTGAAAAAGGAATAAAATCAAATTCTAAGATTGCAGCATTATAAGTAAGTGTTCCTCCAATCAAATTGGATAAAACGGTTGAGCCACCCATATTGTTATCCATTCCGCAACCAGCTTGGTTATTTGGACCTTGCGGGCCACTTCCGTTATTGATAACCGTTCCGGTTGTTAGCACAATTCCTTGTTCAATTCCGAGATTGGTATTTGTCCCCGAAAAAGATCCAATTGCTGAGGGACTCCCATTGTACATGATGTTCGAAACAATTACACCCGGACCTAATAAAATATTTTCCACTAAAGCTTGTGGACTTTGCCCTGTATTAGTTGTTAGCTGTGACAAAGCAGGTAAAGCAAAAGCCAAACCGAAAAAAATAAATATTTTAGATAATAAGTTTCTCACGCTAATTTAATGGTTAACGGATAAAATTTGAAAACGTTGTGATTTTTACTAAAATTAAAGGTTTTTTGTGAAATAAAAAAAGACTGCCCTTTGGAGATAGTCTTTGATTTGAATTTAGTATGTAATCAGTATTCTCTATTTTCTAGGGTTATTAATAATTTTGATGCTTCAATTTAGATTTTCGGCTATTGATTAACGACAATTAAAGAAAAATAACGTCTAGTAAGTTCGTTGGAACAGACAAGCATAGCATAGCGCTCTCACAAATTTCATTGAGAATAAGATCTCATGAGTAAAAAAGGTGTAAAATAAACGGTTTAAATTCTTGGGTCTATACATGACAAAATGAGTTACAACATTTATTGCCACTTCTTTCAATGGAGGTTTTGCTTCCATGCAATCTAACTTCAAGTTTGGATTTTCTTTTACTGTTTTTGTTTAGTAGCTATCAAAACCGAACGAAATATACTTAATGTATTGTTCGTTATTGCTGAGTTAAAGGCAACTGATTAGTGATGAAAATACCGACGAAGTCAATATTTTTCACCCAAAACAAAAAATCTACCTTACTTTCGTAGCCATTAAAAATTAGAAGTTTATGTTTACAGGAATTATTGAGGAAATTGGTACAGTAACGAACATTATACGTGAAGCAGGAAATATTCATTTTACTATTCAAGCTCAAATGACTCCTGAATTGAAAATAGATCAAAGTGTGGCTCACAACGGTTGTTGCCTAACAGTTGTTGAAATTGAGGAACAAAATTATTCTGTGACAGCTATACAAGAGACATTAGATAAAACAAATTTGAATTATTGGGAAAAAGGAACGAAAGTGAATTTAGAAAGATGCTTAGCTTTTAATGGACGTTTGGACGGGCACATTGTTCAAGGTCATGTAGATACTATCGCCACTTGCACAACTATCGAAGATCAGAATGGAAGCTGGAAATATACATTTAAATATAACGATAATCAATTAACCGTTGAAAAAGGCTCCGTAACTGTAAATGGTACAAGCTTAACAGTTGTTGATTCAAAGGAAAATTCATTTGCAGTTTGCATTATTCCATTTACCTATGAACACACTAATTTCCATCAATTAAAAGTGGGTGATATCGTAAACATCGAGTTCGATATTATTGGGAAATACGTTGCAAAGTGGCTGAGTAGAGCATAATTTTTTGAGCTTAAAGGAGTTAGATAAAAATAAAACAAGCTTGATTAATCAGTAAAAAATAGATTTTTTACAAAAAAAGAGGAGCTTGCACTCCTCTTTCAACCAACCTAAACTACTTATTTATGAACAAAGAATCCAAAACTGGACGACTTCATACATTTAACGTAGTCTTAAAACTATCATTACAATTTTTCAGAATCATTTAACATTTATTGGAAGTTTGAATTGAAAAAAGATTTTTTGATGTCTTAACGTATGTTAACTAAACAGAAGGATTGAAATTGTCAACTTTGTGCCTTAATTATTGTTTAACTAAAAATAAAAATCATGAAAAAATTATTTATCTCTTTATCAGTAGCATTTGCTTTGTTTTCATTTGTAATATTAGAGGCTGGAAGTTGGTCTTTAGATGCTGGTCACTCTCGTTTGGGTTTCTCTGTAAAACACATGGGTATTTCTGAAACAGTAGGTCAATTTGACAAGTTTGATGTGAAAATCACTACTCCTAATGCAGATTTTTCAGGTGCAACTATCGAATTAACGGCTGAAGCTAAAACAATCAACACTTATCTTTCAATGCGTGATGATCATTTACGTTCTGCAGATTTCTTTGATACTGAAAAATATCCATCAATTACTTTCAAAAGTACCTCAGTGAAAAAAGCAAAAGGAAACGAATACGTTATTACAGGTGACTTCACAATGCACGGTGTTACAAAAACAGTTGTTTTAGCTGGCACACATTCAGGAACAACAAAAAATAGAGCTGGTGCAGACTTAGCGGGATTAAAAATCACTGGAATGGTTAAAAGATCAGATTATGGAGTTGGTGCAACAATGCCAAACACAGTGGTTGCCGACGAAGTTTACTTAAATGCTGATTTAGAAGTATCTAAAAACTAATAAGTAAAAACTCGAAAGATGAAAGTATTAAAAATCGTTGCTATGCTCATCTTACTTTTTAAAGTAGGAAATACGCAAGCACAAAATTGGAAGATTTCTGAAAATTACACTGTTGCCTTTTCAAACAAAGATGTAAGTGGTGTTTTTAAAGAAATGTCTGGAAGTATAATTTTTGATGCGACTAAACTTTCGAGTTCAAAATTCGACTTAAAAATTAAAGTTGAGTCAATTAGTACTGGAAACGGTATACAAAACAAACACGCAAAAGGTGATGAATGGTTTGACGCTGACAAGTATCCAAACATTGAGTTTATTTCTACAAAAATAGAAAAAACAGATGCTGGTTATAAAGCAATTGGAAAACTAGAAATTCATGGTGTGAAGAAAGATTTTTCAATTCCATTTACATTCAGTAAAAAAGGATCGAAAGGAACTTTCGTAGCAAAATTTAGCGTTGATAGAACAGAATTCGGAGTTGGTAAAAAAGGAAATGATGTAGCTGAAACTTTAAAAATAGTTGCAACAATTCCAGCTACACTTAATAAAATACAATGATTACGAAATACACTTTACTAGCAATCATTTCTGGAGCTTTATCTGGATTTGGCTGTTATTTATATGCTTCAGTTTATCAAGATTTGACTGTTGTTGATTACAGCGGATTTATTCCATCAAGCGCTATTTTTATTTCGTGTTTTATTGGTTGCATATTAGCATCAGTAGGTCATGCACTTTTTGTAAAATTATTACCAAAAATCGGTGATATTATCTTTGGATTCTTATTTGCTATCATAAGTTTTGTCAGTATTCTAGGGGTTTTTAAAGCAACCTTACCTGACAACGATGATGAAAGTTACTTTTATCTAATCTATGGATTTGCAATTCCAATGCATTTTTTTCCAATAATTGTTTGGAATACAATCAAACCAATTTTTATCAAAAAATAATAGGATTAGTAACTAACTAGTTCCATTTTTAGTTCTCAAAATTTTGAATTTCTCAAAATCTAAAGGTTAACAATGGGTTTATTTCGAAGACAAATCAAGCTTTTTGAGTTTAACGTTCTATAAATGATAGAGTTATCGAAAATGTGCAAAATACTCTTAATGCATAGTTCGTGATTACTGAGTTGGAGGTTACTAATTAGTTACACTAATATTCAAAAAATACTACTTGTAAAAATTCATTTCATCAACATATTCCCTAACAGGCTCTGTAAGTAAATATCTTACATCTTTTCCATCTTTTATTGACTGTCGAATGAAACTGGAAGAAACTTTCATAACGGGTGCTTCTTCGCAAAACTCAACATTTTCATGCGATTTATAGTCGTTAATTAGATCAGCACTCATTGCAACTACTTCGAGCTCTTCTTGCGCTGTCAATACCCTTGGATAGACATAAATCTTATGCTTATTCAAAATTATTTCATGATTGAACCATTTGTGAAAAGTACGTAAATTATCTTCTCCCATAATCAATGAAAAAGAATCGCTGGGATAATTCTCTCTTAAGTAAGTAAGTGTTGTTATTGTATAGCTTGGTTTCGGAAGATTAAATTCAATATCGGAAGCTCTCAATTTTGGATTATCATCAATCGCCACTTTTACTAAAGCCAATCGGTGAAAATCTGCCAATAAAGTCGATTTGTCTTTCAAGGGATTTTGAGGAGTTACAACTAACCAAACTTGATCCAAATCGGTATATTCAGCCATAAAGTTTGCAATCACCAAATGACCCACATGAATCGGGTTGAATGTCCCAAAGTATAATCCTATTTTCATATGCGTTTAATTGTTTTTTTAATGGTCATATGTAATCGCCGATTAAATTCATACCTGATAGCGTCGAATCTTGTCATGGCTTATTTCATCTTTCTATAAATTCAATGACCAATTTTTTCGATTTTTCGATTGCTATTTCCAACACATTGTTTTCGATTATTACATCAAATTCGGTTGCTCTTTCCAATTCTTGAATCGATTTTGCTAAGCGAATTTGTATTTTTTCTTCACTATCCGTTTTTCGATTGCGCAAACGTTGTTCTAAAATTGTAAGACTCGGCGGCTGAATAAAGACAGCTAGCGCTTGTTCCTTGAAGTTCTTTTTTAAATTCAAACCTCCAACAACATCGACATCAAACACAACTGTTTTACCTAATGACCAAATTCGTTCAATTTCGCTTTTGAGTGTACCGTAATACATATCGGAATAAACTTCTTCCCATTCTACAAACTCATCATTTTGAATTTTAGTCCTGAATTCATCTGCAGTCAAAAAATGGTAATCAACACCATCGATTTCTTTACCACGTGGCGCACGACTACAAGCAGAAACAGAAAACGCAAGTTGCGTCATCGAATTTAATAAAGCGTGTACTATCGTTGTTTTCCCTGCTCCAGAAGGTGCTGAAAATATGATGCATTTTCCGGTACTATTCTCCCTCATTTTACAAAGTATTCAAAACTTGCTCTTTTATTTTTTCGAGCTTGTCTTTCATTTCTACTACAATTTTTTGCATTTCTGCATGATTACTTTTACTTCCCAATGTGTTGATTTCACGACCAATTTCTTGAGCAATAAAACCTAATTTTTTTCCTGAAAGTGGTGTAACCATTGTTTCTAGAAAATAATCTAAATGATTCGCTAAGCGCATTTTTTCTTCAGAAACGTCTAATTTTTCAATGTAAAAAATCATTTCTTGCTCTAAGCGATTGTCATCCAATGATTTCGTTTCTAAATCTTTTAAAGCTTTACTTAATCGTTCTTTAACAGTTACAATTCTATCTTGTTCATAATCTACCACACGATTCAAAAGACTCCTGATTTCTTCAATTCTAGTCGTAAATTCCAATTCCAAAGCTTGCCCTTCTGTTTTTCTGAAATCTTGCAATTTTTTACATGCTTCGATTAACAAATGCAATAAAAATTCTTTTTCTTCCTCTGAAAGTTCAGGTGCTTGTTGATTTAGAACCTCTGGCATTTTTAAAACTAAAGCTAAATAATCAACTGGTTGTTCCCCCCATTTCTCGTTTAAGGTCTTTAATTCTTGGTAATATTTTGTTGCTAATGCATGGTTAATCAAATCGTTTGAACCGTTTACAGCGCTTTCAATATAGATTCCTAAATCTACTTTCCCACGGTCTAAATATTCTACAACTATTTTGCGAATTTCTGTTTCTAATTCGCGATAAGCAGATGGAATTTTTACATTCAAATCTAATCCCTTGCTATTCAAAGAACGGATTTCTATTGAAACTTTTTTTGATTCGTAAACTCCGGTGCTTTTGCCGAAGCCTGTCATGGATAGAAGCATAATTTTTAGTTGAGAGTTGAGAACTGAAAGTGAAAAGTTGAAAGTGAAGTATTGAAATTTGTTTTATTAAACATTAAAAATTAACCATTAAAAATTAATCGAGCAGTAAATCTGCGTCGATGCCTTCGTTTTGGTCTTTGATGAAAAGGGCAATTTCACTGATTATTTGATGTTTTTTAGGTTCCTTTTCACTTAAATCCTCAGCGTAGTCTTTTAAGTAAAGTTGCGCTTCCAATAACTGATGTTCTTCAAAAGGACCGCTTAAGTTTTCGATAATCGTTAGACATTCCAAAGCTTGTAGAAAATCACCTTCTGTTGCAAGGGAAACAAATTCTGCCAATGACTCGCTAAAATCAAGTTTACTGTTCCAAATTGTTGTCAATAGTTGCTGACGAATACTTGGGTCGTTTTCGTTGCGTATCGCTTCCACTAAATCTTCTGCTATTTCTTGATCTTGAATATTAGCGATTAACTCAAGAATTGCTTTTGTAAGTGAAGCATCTTTTTTATAAAGTACTTCAATCAAAGCGGGCAAAACACTTTTATCACCAATGGTTTCCAACACTTTTAGAGCGGCTAAGGCTTTAACTTGCGAATCGCTTTTTAGCTCAGCAATTGCTTCTCCAATTTTTAATTTCGTTTGCGCTTTTGTCATAATTTGAATAAGCGACAAAGGTAGTTATTTGAAGTGAAAGTTGAGAGTAAGTAGTTTATATGGTTTATTTGCTTTCAGCTCTACTTCCTGGTCTGGCTAACAAAATAAATTTACCTTTCATGCATGTAAATTTATAAAAATAACCCAAAAACCTTGCATTTAGAATCAATCTTTTAATCTGAAAATTAGATGAAATAAAGGTTTTGTGTTTTTCAGTAGACCCTAAATAGTTTTATTGTACTAGTCGAACTATCTTTGCAACATGAGTTCAAATCAACAAATCGACACCGTTCTTTCCAATATTGGATTTTCAGAACTAAATGAATTGCAACAAGAAACACTAACGAAAAGTGAATCCGAGCGTAATCTGATGATTCTTTCGCAAACAGGTTCAGGAAAAACATTTGCCTTTTTGTTGCCCTTATTTTTGAAGTTAGATACCAATTCAAAAGAAATTCAAGCTGTTATTTTAGCACCATCACGTGAATTAGCGATCCAAATTGAAGGTGTTTTTCGCGCGATGAAAACCAATTTCAAAGTGTTGACTTGCTACGGTGGTCACTCGATGTCAGTTGAAAAGAAAAGTTTGAAAGAAGCGCCAGCAGTTTTGATCGGAACGCCTGGAAGAATTTGCGACCACATTTCAAGAAATACCTTGGACTTATCACACGTTACGCAATTCGTTGTGGATGAATACGATAAAAGTTTGGAATTCGGTTTTGAAGATCAAATAAAATACATTTATCAAGAATTACGCGCCTTGGAGTTTACGACTCTCGTTTCTGCCACAGAACACAAAGAATTTCCTGATTATTTAGCGTTTAGAAATCCTGCAATTGTCAATCACCTAGCAAATTCGGAAGATCCAGCGATTACTTTTTGGAATTATCCAGTTCGCAACAGCAATAAATTCGACAAGCTTTTCGATTTACTGTGTTCGTTCAAAGGAGAATTAACGATTGTATTTTGCAATTTCAGAGAAGCCACCGAATCCGTTCGCAATCATTTGTATGATAACGGTTACGACTCCATTATTTACCATGGAGGAATGGAACAAGACGAGCGCGAACGTGCATTGATTCAGTTTCGAAATGGCAGTTATCATACGCTTATTTGTACCGATTTAGGTTCTCGCGGTTTGGACATTCCTGAAATTCAACACGTTGTTCATTTTCAATTTCCACACAGCGAAGAAGCATTTATTCATCGAAATGGCCGAACGGCGCGTATGAAAGCGAATGGTTCGTCGTATCTATTGCTCAACAAAGACGAAAACACGCCTGATTACTTGGAAGTTCCACGAACTGAATTCAAGGTTCCAACAAACATTCCACAGCCACAAGCAAGTCCTTGGGTGACACTTTATTTTAGTGGTGGTAAAAAAGACAAAATCAATAAAATCGACATCGTTGGATTTTTAGGTCAAAAAGGAAACTTATTGAAAGAAGAAATTGGTTTGATAACTGTTCTTGATTTTGCCGCTTATGCCGCAGTGAAAAGAGACCATGTGAAAGCGCTACTTGCAACCATTCGCCACGAAAAAGTGAAAGGAAAAAAGTTGAAGATTGAAATATCGAAATAAAAGAGATTTTTAATGCTGGATTTTTGATGCTTGATTACCCGTTTCATATCAAGTTAAATGGTTCTTCTGTGCCAAAATTTGATAAAATGAACCAGAACGAATTCATTTTATCGTTGAAATTCCGATTCAAGAAGCCTTTATTAATGATGAAACCGCCCAAGTCAAAGAACTATTCCTACTAAACCAACAAGTCGCTTTCAAAAATATTTCACTTCGGAAAAAGGAAGGATTGTGATTTATTTGTTGGAAAAAAACAACTAAAGGATCTACCTCAACTCCTTCTCAATTGCAACTAATTCATTGAAAAAATCTGCACCAAAAGCTCTAGTAAGTGGTCCTTTCAAGAATTTATACACAGGAACATTCAGTTTTTCACCACACGCACAAGCAGCTTTACAAATGTCCCATTCTTCGTAATTGATTGCCGTGTATTCACCGATTTTCTTGGTGCGAATTGGATATAAATGACACGATAAAGGTTTGTTGAAATCAATCTCGCTTTTGTTGTAAGCATGTTCAATCGAACATTTTGCTTTGTTTTCTTCGTCAAAAAACACAAACGCACATTCTTTATTGTTAACCAAGGTCGTCACAGGATCTCCATCTTTGTCGGTATAAAAAATTCCGTTTTCAGCAATTGACTCCAATCCTTCTTCACGCATATAAGGCTTCAACTTGTCTAAATGATTGGAAATATTCTCAATTTCTTGCTCTGTCATTGGTGCACCACCGTCACCTTCCACACAACAAGCGCCTTTGCACGCATTCAAATCACATATAAATTTCTTAGTAAAAATCTCTGTGGAAACTATTTTATTATCAATTTCAAAAAGCATAAAGCAAAGTTAGAGGAATTAAGATATTATTTGGTTAAAGACTTTATTTTAAACAAAATAAATACATTACAAAATCAATGAGAATTATGGAATAATTTAGAACTTAATTATTTGAATGCCATAGTTATTTTAATACTTCGGTAGATTTCAAGCTGCAATTTTACCGTAATTCAATAACTCTAGGGCTTTAGTTTTATTTTTTGATAAGTTTGGGTTAATTCCAAACTTGATAAAAAATCTTTTCAACCTTAACTCGTTGTGATACATTGTTTTAATATCAGCCATTAAAAAAAGTTTTCTTAAGTCTTTATTTTGTGACAACCAATGTGTAATCTTTGCAATATTGATAGTTGAGAGCTACATATTAAATTGAAAATCGAGTTTATTTTGGCTTCTTGCTTCCCAATCATTCAAACCTGTATGTTGCTTTCCATCTCGGTAGAGGAATTCAATTTGGAAACGCGTTTGGTAGTAGCTTAATAAATTATTACAAGTCAAATTCAAATCAGTTGACATGTAAATTTTATGTACCCATTTATCCTTTTTATTTGTGTAAACAATTGCGATTAAAACATCTCTTTTAAGTGATTTTGAAAAAACAATACCACTATATATCTTGATTGTTTCATCTGATTTTTACAGAACTCAACAGGCTGGGTGAGTCAAAAACTATTTTCTGTTGATATAAATTCACTTGGTAATTCAATATCAACACCCAAAGTATTTCCAATATATATAACTCAGCAAATAATATTCAAGAAAATTCTTAATTCAAGGGAATTGAATTTAGCAAAGATGGTCGATATTTGTTTTGTACATATACAACTAATACCCTCAGTCCAAATCGCCTAGAGTATAATGACTTTAATATTGATTAAGATCTATTTTCTCTGTGTCTCAGTCGTATTTTTTTTCTTTTGGATTCTGTTTAAAATTCACTTCCATTTCTTAGTTTTTTCAGCAATTAGGGAAGTAAATGGGTAATTCAATAAAGATTTATTGGACTTCTAATCGAAAGAAAAAATTAATGAAATCGATTTTTTAAATAAAAATTGTGTGATGATTTTCTGTTTATTTAGTACTAAAACATAGCGAAGGTAATACCTTACTTCCTAATCACACTCACTTGTCCTGTTGCTTTGGGATAATCTTCAACGAACCATTCCACATACTCCATAATTTTTGTCCCCAAAAAATAAGGTAAATTAAGCAATTCAAAGGGCTTTCCGCTTGGAGTTTTCGTTTGAACAATGTTTAATTCACCGCCATAAATTCTAAGCGCAAAATTGTGTGGACATTGTTCCATGAATTGATGTAAGGAACGCAATTTTCCCTCTTTTCCTGATTTAATTTCGATTGGAATTACCATACTTTTATAATTCACCACCAAATCGACCTCCGCTGAGGATTGATTTTTTTCTCTAACCCAAAAATGGGGCTTGTGAAAACTTGTCTCGTTCAAGGAAATCAGTTCTTGAGTGATTAAATGAGGAATTAGTTTTCCTTTAAAAGCTTCACTAAAATCTTTCAATCCGATTAATTCATGTTGAATTTTTAATGAATAATTTACTAAGCCCGTATCTAAAAATTGCATGCGAGGCTTTTTGTTCAAATCTGTTTTTATAGGAAAATTTACATCCGTTGTTGGGTAAATTAATTGAATAATACGCGCCTCATCAAGTGTTCTAAACGCCTCTGCAACTTCACGGGATTTGTAACCAGAATTACCAAAATTCTGAAAGGTAACGCGTTCATTGAGAAAATTGGAAGCAGTTGTCATCAGATGAAAGATTACTTTTTCTTCTGTTCGATTTTTAGCATACTTTTTCACATCATTTCGATAAGCACCCCAAATTCCTTCATAAATCTCAAGAAGTTCTATAAAGCTTGTTTCGGTAAGATAACGATTTACGACCTCGGGCATACCGCCAATGATTGCATATAAATGAAAGTATTCCAACAAGGTTGAATGAGCACTTGGAACTAACGGAATTTGGTCAATTGCCTTTAGTGCATTCGTTTTGTTCATCGCACTTAAAAACTCAGTGAAATTTAGTGGATGTAAGTATAAAAATTTTATGCGTCCAACAGGAAAGCTTTTTACTTGACTGAGCGCAAATTCCAATAAAGAACCGGCAGAGATTACGTGCAAAGTCGGAAGTTCTTCATAAAAATACCTTAGCAATGCTATAACTTTTGGGTTTTCTTGAATTTCATCGATGAAAAGTAAGGTGTTTGTATAATCTTTTTCCAACTCAAGTTTTAAAAACAAAGAATCAACAATCGTTTGAACAGTTGAATGTTTTTCAAAGTAAGCATTGTGATCTTCTTTTTCAAGATTCAGGTAAATGTATTGCATATAACTTTTCCCAAAATCATTTATCAATGTTGTTTTCCCAACTTGACGAGCGCCTCTAAGAACTAGCGGTTTCCTTGTAGGGCTTGCTTTCCATTTCTCTAATCGCTTTAAAAGTTGTCGTTTCATGGCTTGTTCTTTCTCTAAATCCAGCTGATTTTGTCACAAAGTAAGGGCAATTTTTTAATATCTTGTCACAAAGTAAGGGTAATTTTTTAAATTTCCTGTCACAAAGTAAGGGTAATTTTATCTTTAGCATTGAAAATACACCTCAATTTCACTCTTTTTACAGGTAAAAATCGAAGTAAACCCACTTGTTTTTTTGTCTCTCTTTTAACGCTAAGATTGAATTTTATACTATGAATTATCTGCTTTTTTTCTTACTTTTGCACCCTTAAAATTAGAAAATGGCCAAAATCAGAAAACAAGACGCACTTGATTATCACTCATCAGGAAAGCCAGGAAAGATTGAGGTTGTTCCTACCAAACCGTATGCTTCTCAGCGTGATTTGTCTTTGGCCTATTCACCTGGTGTTGCAGAACCTTGCTTAAAAATTGCTGAAAACAAAGACGATGTTTACAAATACACGGCTAAAGCAAATTTAGTAGCCGTAATTTCCAACGGGACAGCAGTTCTAGGATTAGGCGATATTGGCCCAGAAGCTTCAAAACCTGTAATGGAAGGAAAAGGCTTATTGTTTAAAATCTTTGCTGACATTGATGTTTTTGATATTGAGTTAGATGCTAAAGATCCTGAGTTGTTTATTCAAACGGTTAAAGCAATGGCTCCAACTTTCGGAGGAATAAATTTAGAGGATATTAAAGCTCCCGAGGCATTTGAAATTGAACGTCGCTTAAAAGAAGAATTGGACATTCCAATCATGCATGACGATCAGCATGGAACAGCAATTATTTCTTCTGCTGCTCTTTTGAACGCTTTGGAAATTGCAGATAAAAAAATAGAGGATGTAAAAATCGTTGTTTCCGGTGCAGGACCATCTGCTTTAGCTTGTGCTAAATTATACAATGCTATTGGTGCCAAATTGGAAAATATATTTATGTATGATTCCAAAGGTTTGATTTGTCAGAGCAGAAAGGATTTAGACCCAATGAAGCAGCTTTTTGCCAATCATACGTGTGATCTTTCTTTTGCAGATGCTTTCAAAAATGCGGATGTTTTTCTTGGACTTTCGAGAGCTGGATTAGTTTCTAAAGAAATGATAGCAGTAATGGCAAATAACCCAATTGTTTTTGCTTTAGCGAATCCTGAACCAGAAATTTCTTACAAAGATGCAACATCAGTTCGGAAAGATATCATCTTAGCAACAGGACGCTCTGATCATCCTAATCAAGTAAATAATGTATTGGGATTCCCTTACATTTTTAGAGGTGCTTTAGACGTTCGTGCCACATCTATAAACGAAGAAATGAAGTTAGCTGCTGTAAAAGCAATTGCTTCATTAGCGAAAGAAACGATTCCAGAAGAAGTTATCGCCGCCTATGGTGAAAAGAACATTTCATTCGGTCGCGAACAACTTATACCAAAACCTTTAGACCCACGCTTGATTTATTATGTTGCGCCAGCAGTAGCAAAAGCAGCAATGGATTCTGGAGTAGCTAAAAATCCAATTTTAGATTGGGAAGAATATGAAAATCAACTGAAAAGTAGATTAGGATTAAACAATAAACTGGTTAGAAACATTACTTCAAAAGCGCAACGTAATCCGAAAACGGTTGTGTTTGCAGAAGCTGATAATGTGAAAATATTAAAAGCTGCCCAATTAGCTTACGATGAAGGTGTTGCGATTCCTATTTTATTAGGTAAAAAGACAAAAATCTTACAATTAATTGAAGAATACGCTATCGAATTACCTGAAGAAGTTGCAATTATCGACCCTAAGTTGGAGGAAGAGGAAAGAAGAAGAATTTCTTATGGTAAAGCATTTTTTGATAAACGTAAGCGCAAAGGAATCACGGAATTTGAAGCCATTCAATTGATGCGTGAGCGAAATTATTTTGGCGCGATGATGGTAGATTTAGGTGATGCAGACGCAATGATTACTGGTTTAACACGCAATTATCGTTCTTGTGTTCGTCCTATTATTCAAACTATTGGTTTAGAGAAAGACGTTAACACTGTTTCTGGGCTCTACATTCTAAATACTAAAAGAGGCCCAATGTTTTTGGCAGATACTACGATAAATTTAAATCCAACAGCGGAACAAATTGCTGAAATCACGAATAACGTTGCTAAGATTGTCCGAAAATTGCAAATCATTCCGAAAATTGCTTTGTTGAGTTACTCTAACTTTGGTTCATCTCCAGGGCCTGACTCAGAAAAAATGGGAAAAGCAGTTCAAATTTTACATGAGAAATTCCCAACACTTATTGTCGATGGGGAAGTACAAGCAAATTTTGCATTGGATGGTGATTTGATGAATGAAAAATTTTCTTTCTCTCATTTAGCAAATAAACAGGTAAATACCTTGATTTTTCCAAATTTATCTTCAGGAAATATCTCCTATAAATTATTACAACAAATGACTGACAGTGATGCGATTGGCCCAATTCTCGTAGGTTTGAAAAAATCAATTCACGTTTTACAATTAGGTTCAACGGTTCGCGAAATCACCAACATGGTGAAAATTGCAGTTATTGACGCTCAAAATAAATAAAAATTATGATTGGTTCCTTGAATGGCAGATTACTAGAAAAATATCCAACAGAACTTCTAATTGAATGCGGTGGGGTAGGGTATGAAGTTAAAATCTCTTTACACACTTTTTCACAACTTTCTGAAAATGAATCGATAAAGATTTACACGAAATTAATCGTTCGAGAAGATGCGCATTTATTGTATGGTTTCAACACGAAAGATGAACGCGAAATGTTTAACTTTTTAATCAGCGTTTCTGGTATCGGACCAAACACAGCTCTAATAATGCTTTCGTCACTTTCTCCCGAAGAAATTGCCAATGCAATCCAAACGGAAGATGTAATATCAATTCAAAAAGTAAAAGGAATTGGAGCAAAAACGGCACAACGTGTGATTATCGACTTGAAAGGGAAAGTGTTAAAATTCAGTGGAGATATTGAAATTAACAATTCTAAAAACAATACAAATAGATTTGATGCGTTAACAGCATTAGTTTCTCTTGGATTTGATAAAAAATCAGCTGAAAAAGTAATGGATAGAATTGATTCAGGTAACGAAACTGTTGAGCAACTTATTAAAGGTGCATTAAAGCTGTTGTAAAAGGTGAATGAAAAGTAAAAGAACTGACATTTTTAGATATATAAGTGCACTAACCTCAGTCTTTTTACTGATGTTATTATTCACAATAGATGCTTTCGGTCAGACAGGTCCAGATCTTCCTTTCCCTATTATCAACCCAATGAATCCCTACCAAAACTTACCTCAAAGTTTTGATTTAGGTGATCCAACTTCTTTGCAACAAACTATCACCTACGACCCAACTACTGGTAATTATATATTTACCGAAACGTTAGGGAATGGCATTTTATACCGTCCACCGTCCATGATGACTTTGGAAGAATATTTAAAATACGAAGAAAAAAAATCTCAAACCTTGGATTGGCAAGAGATTATTGAAGAGGAAACAGCTGAAAACCGAACTTTTGAATTGCCTATTAAGATTGGAAGCAAAGTCTTTAAGAACTTCTTTGGTTCAGACGAAATCAAAATTATTCCTGGAGGAAATTTAGAACTTTCTTTAGGCGCAACTTCTTCAAGATATGATAATCCAATGTTGCCAATGCGACAACGAAGAATCACTCGATTTGACTTCAATCAAAATATAAACTTAGACGTAACAGGACAAATTGGGACGAAGCTCAAGGTGACTATGAAATATAATACCGGTGCGACCTTCGATTTTGAAAATATTTCAAAATTGGAACATACTGGAGATGAAGATCAAATTTTACAAAAAATTGCACTTGGGAACGTTTCCTTAGCTCTTCCAACCTCTCTGATTCAGGGATCTCAGACGCTTTTTGGAGCAAAAACAACTTTGAAATTTGGTCGTGCAACAGTTGATTTAATTGCCGCATCTTCAAAAGGTAAAAGAACTGAAATCAATATTACTGGAAAGGCCCAAGTTCAAAAATTTGAATTAAGTGCCGATAATTATGAGGCAAATCGTCATTATTTTCTAAACATGTATCACCAACAGAATTACGATACAGCAATGTCAACTTTGCCAGTGGTGAGCTCAACGATTTTTATTACACGAATAGAAGTTTGGGTAACCAATAGAACTTCTGTTACAGAAAACACAAGAAACATTTTGGCATTTGCCGATTTGGGAGAAGCGAAACCAGCAAACTGGGAAGGAAATCCTGGAAATGCCGCAGCGAATGAAATTCCCGACAACGATGCAAATGGCTTGTACGAATGGGCAGCTAATCAACCTTTAGTTCGTGGGTTTTCTAACTCTGTAACACTTTTATCTTCTCAGATAAATTCGCCAGGACCTTTTAACCAAGCTGTTGAATATGAAAAAGTAGAAAATGCACGCAAATTGGCAGAAAGTGAGTTTTCATATAATGCTTTACTTGGATATATTTCCTTGAACACTTCGCTTAATAATGATGAAGTTTTATCTGTTGCTTACGAATATACATACCGAGGTCAAACTTATCAAGTTGGTGAATTCTCGACCGATGGAGCAAGTGGTCAGGAAGCTTTAATAATGAAGCTACTTAAACCAACGATTACAAGTCCTAAAAATAAAGTTTGGGATTTAATGATGAAAAACGTTTATTCAATTGGTGCTTTTCAAGTGGATCAAACTGGTTTTAAAATCGATATCCTTTACAATAATCCTGAAACTTCTGTTCCTGCACCGTTTGTTCCTTTAGCTGGAGTGGATGGAAAACAGATTGTTACTTTATTAGATATGGACAAAATCAATCAAAACAATCAACCTTTTGCAGATGGTGTTTTTGACTTTGCTCCTTTCAACCAAATTGCTAATAAAATCGATAACGGTGGAACAATCAACAAGAAAAATGGACGAATCTATTTCTCAACTGTTGAACCTTTTGGAAAAACGTTAGCAGATAAATTACAAGATGCTGGAATATCTCCAGTTATCATTAACAAAGTTGCTTTCACCGAATTATACGATTCAACTAAAACAGCAGCGCAACAAATTCCAAGCAAGAACAGATTTGTGTTTAAAGGTGAATATCAATCTTCCATTAGTTCAAATATTCCTTTAAATGTAATGAACGTTCCGCAAGGTGCAGTAAGTGTTACAGCTGGAGGGATAAAATTAATCGAAGGACAAGATTATACCATTGATTATGCTTCAAGTTCTGTGAGAATCTTAAACACAGGAATTCTAGAATCAAATACACCTATTAAAATTTCGATAGAAAGTAATTCTGTTTTTGGGTTCCAAGCGCGATCAATGATTGGAGGTCACTACGCTTACCGTTTCAATGAAAACATTAAACTTGGTGCAACTTGGGTCAGAATGATGGAGCGTCCTGTTACTCAAAAAGTAGATTTTGGTAGTGAGCCCTTCAAAAACAATGTAATCGGTGCAGATTTTGCCATTCGAACAGATGTTCCTTTCTTGACGAAATTAGTGGACATGCTTCCTGTTATTTCTACGAATCAAATGTCAACATTGTCGTTTAATGGTGAAGTAGCACATTTAATTCCTGGGCAGCCAAGAGCAATTAATAAAGAAGGAACTTCCTATATTGACGATTTTGAAGCAAGTCAAAGTGCGATAGATCTAAAAAGTATTACCGCTTGGAGATTGGCTTCTATACCCCAAGGTCAGCCAAACTTGTTTCCTGAAGCAACCAAAAAAGATTTAAGCGCAGGTTTCAAACGTTCAAAATTAGCTTGGTACACGATTGATCCTTTATTTTATCAAAGTAATCAATTGACACCTCAACATATCAAACAAAATCCTCAAATGTTGTACGATAGTAGAATGCGCTTGGTAAATCAAATCGACATTTTCCCGAATCTTCAACAACAATATGGTTCCATTCCAAACGTTGCGGTTTTAGATTTAGCATACTATCCGAAAGAAAGAGGCTTGTATAATTACGACACCACAAATACTGTTGATACTGCTGGGTTGTTTATAAATCCTGAAAATCGGTGGGGAGGAATTATGCGTGCTTTAACAACCAATGATTTTGAAATGGCAAATATTGAGTTTATCCAATTTTGGGTACTCGACCCTTTTAATACAGATGCTGAAGGCGTAAATCCAAACTCGCCGCATACAGGTGGAGATTTATATTTCAACCTAGGAAATATTTCTGAAGATATTCTTCCAGATTCACGTAAAAGTTTTGAAAACGGTTTACCACCAGACCCACAATCTACTTTAAATGATAACGTCGATACTACTTTTTGGTCGAGGATTTCGACACAGCAAATTGTTGTGAATGCTTTTGATAATGATGAAACAGCGCGATTAAACCAAGATGTTGGTTTGGATGGATGGAAGAGCGAAGATGAACGAATAGCTTATCAAAACTTTGTAAACTGGGTTCAAGGAAACTCGGTATTAAATCAAGCAACAAAAGACAAGATGATTGCTGACCCATCAAATGATGATTATACTTACTACTTAGATGACCGTTATGATGATGCCACTTTAGATATTTTGCAACGTTATAAGCGTTTCAATGGAATGGAAGGCAATTCACCAACTTTAAATGTTTCAAACGCATTAAACGCAAATGGATACCCAACCCAAGCATCAAATTTTCCTGATATAGAGGATATTAATGGTGATAACAATTTATCAGAAAGTGAAAGTTACTTTCAGTATAAAGTAAGTTTAAGACCAAACGATTTACAAACTGTTGGTCAGAATTATATTACAAATACACAAGTTTATGAAAATGGAAATAAAACAGAAACTTGGTATCAATTTAAAATTCCAATTCAAGATTTTGAGAAACGTGTAAACGGAATTCAAGATTTTAGATCGATTCGTTTCATGCGTATGTTCATGAAAAATTTCGATGAAGAGGTAGTTTTACGTTTTGCTAGATTGGAATTAATTCGTGGAGAATGGAGAAGATATTATGACGATTTAACACAACCAGGGTTGAGTGTTCAAACCGACCCGAACTTAACTTCATTCAATATTGCAGCAGTAAACATCGAGGAGAATGCTCAGCGTTTACCAGTAAACTATGCAGTTCCGCCTGGAATCGTTCGCGAGGTAGACCCTTCACAGGTTTATCAACGTCAAATGAACGAGCAGGCATTGGCTCTAGAAGTTTGTAATTTACAAGACGGTGACGCAAGAGCAGCTTACAGAAATGTTCAATTCGACGTTCGTACTTACAAAAAAATGAAAATGTTTGTGCATGCTGAATCTGTCTTTCAAGATCAGTTAAAAGATAAAGAATTATCATTATTCGTTCGTTTGGGGACTGATTATGTTGAGAATTATTACGAATATGAGTTGCCTTTGGATGTTACAGATTGGGGAACAACCTTACCTGAAGGAATCTGGCCTGAAGGAAATAACGTTGAAATCGTTTTTGATGATTTATTGGATTTGAAAAAAGAAAGAAATAAAAAGATTGAAGATGGAATTACTGGCGTTTCATACGTTGTTGAGTATTCAAAAACTGACCCTAAAAATAATCAGCGTAAATTAAGAGTAAAGGGAAGTCCCAACTTGCAAGGAATGCGTACAATTATGGTGGGTGTTAGAAATCCACTGAAAAATGACCCCGATAATATCTGGCAACCCGACAACGGTGATGCGGAATGTGCAATTGTTTGGATCAATGAAATGCGCTTGACAGATTTCGTAAGTGAAGGAGGTTCGGCTGCTATTGGTCAAATGCAGTTACAATTGGCAGACTTTGCAACCGTTTCTGCCTCCGGAAATTACTCAGGAATCAACTGGGGTAGTGTTGAAAGCCGTGTGCAGGATCGTCAACGTAACGAGCGAATTGGGATTGATATGAATTCAACGGTACAACTCGGACAATTCTTCGGAAAACAAGCACGCGTTTCGTTACCTTTCTTTTATGGTTATTCTTTAGGTATCATTAATCCTGAATATGATCCATTCAACCCAGACATCAAATTAGCTGATTATGACCCCGCAACTCGTAGAGAAAGAGCAAAATTAGGTCAAGATTTTACGTCAAGGAAATCATTCAACTTTACAAATGTTCGAAAAGAAGCAAAAGCTGGAGCTAAACCACATTTTTACCGAATTTCAAATTGGTCAGCAACTTATGCGTATGCAGAAAACCTGAGACGTGATTTTAACATCACTGAAGATTTAACGAAAACTTGGACGGGTGCTTTGAATTACAACTATACATTCCCAGGAAAAGCAATTGAACCATTCAAAAAAATCAAAGCAATTGAAAAATCAAAATGGCTACAATTAGTTCGTGAATTTAATTTATTCTTGATGCCTAAAAATATCTCTTTCACAAATGATTATTCACGTATTTACAACCAACGTCAAATAAGAAATATTATCGTTCCAGATTATCAATTTGATGCTATTTTCTTAAAACGTTTTGATTGGAATCGTAACTATCAAGTTGGTTATGACTTAACTAAAAATATTAAAACAACTTTCACAGCAACCAATAAATCTATTTTTGAAGAAGGCAATCATGGTGTTGACCGCACCAATAATCCTGAAGGTTACCGAGAATTTTTGGACACTATTAATTCTCAAATCAAATCTTTTGGAAAAACAATGGAATACACCCAAAGCTACAGCTTAAGTTATAATATCCCTTTCGATAAATTCCCATTGACAAATTGGATTTCAGCAAATGCGAAATATTCTGGAACTTACAATTGGCAACGCTCTCCACTTGGGCAAACTGCTTTTGGTAACACAATTCAAAATAGTAGAACTATCAATATGACTGGACAAGCGAATTTCGTTACGCTTTACAACAAAATACCCTACTTAAAAAAGGTCTTAGGAGACGGAAAAGGAAGAACAGTGACAGCTAAAATTAATGGTGACGGTAAACCAAATCAGCCCATTAAACCAACTCCACCAAAACCAAAAGAGGAATTCAAGCCTTGGAAGCCAGTTGAAGAAATGACTCCAAAAGAGTTGAAGAAATATGAGCGCTTGAAAAAGCGCTTTGAAAAACGATTAGAGCGAGAAGAAAAACGCAAGGAAAAAGAAAATGAACCAGTTCCTCCAGCGGCAGAACTAGGAGTTCGATTGCTTACAAGCGTCCGTAATGTTTCCGGTACTTTCGCTCTCAACGACGGCACAATGTTGCCAGGATTCGCTGAGGAAACAAATGTTTTAGGAATGAACGGAAACACCCTTGGTTTATCGCCTTTTACATTTGGAAAGCAAACGTATAATTTGTTTGGAAGAGAAAATGGTTACAATGTTGCAACACTCTCTCGTGATAATAATTGGTTGGTGCAAAACGAAAACCTCAATAAACAATTCACAACCACACACTCAGCGAATCTAACCGGTAAAGCGACTTTGGAACCTTTCAAAGATTTGAATATCAATTTAAGTTTAACGCGCAACTACGGTCGAAATTCAGGTGAATTTTATCGCTGGAATTCTATCAGTGAAGCTTATGAAAGTCAAAGTAAATTTGAAACAGCACGCTTAACCTATTCAACGATAACATGGAATTCAGCTTTCGTAAAACAAGGTAGAGATTATCAGTCTTCTGTATTCTCAAATATGTTAACAAATCGACAAACAGTTTCACAATTGATTGGAGGTCAAAATCAAAATTCTTCCTTATTACCTAGTGGATTTAACACAGGCTATTCTGGTTCGCAGCAAGATGTAGTTGTGGGTGCATTCTTAACGGCTTATACCAACTCAAAAGTTAATGACAGAAATATTAATCCAATCAAAAATATTCCTTTACCAAACTGGAATATCAATTATAGCGGTTTAACAAAATTTGCCTTTACTAAAAATTTCTTGAAGTCTTTTAAATTGAACCATGCGTACACATCTTCCGTTTCTGTTGACGGAATGCAAACGAACTTAAATTCAACAACAGATGCATTAGGATTTGCAAATTCAGTAGATATCAACAATAATTATATCTCGCCTCTGCAAGTTCAGAATGTGCGTATTTCCGAAAAATTTGCGCCATTAATTGGAATTTTAGCAACTTGGAAAATCTTCGGTAAAACGTTGACAACGAATTTTGAATACAAGAAAAGTCGAGATGCAACCTTATCCTTGAACAATAATCAAATAACTGAAAATTTAGGAGAAGAGATAACTTTTGGTACAGTATTGAACATTCCAAAGGTTAAACTACCTTTCGAAGGAATTAAACAAAACGATTTGATTATTAACCTAAACTTTAGCTATCGCGATAATTTAACTGTTATTCGTAAAATAGTTGAAAGTACCAATCAAGCGACTGCTGGTCAAAAATCAATTTCAGTAAAATTAGATGCTAATTTAAAACTGACAGATCATTTAATGGCCATATTCTACTACGATCAATCGTTGAATATTCCTGAGGTACAAACAAGTTATGTAACTGGTTCTATGAAAACAGGTATCACTATTCGCTTTGACTTGAACGCTCTAAAACAATAAATGAAACCTGAAATAAGAGTTGCAAAACCGGGTGATGAACAAGCCATTTTTGAGCTGATTTGTGAACTTGCTTTATATGAAAAAGCACCGGAACAAGTGACCAATACTGCCGAGCAACTAGCAATCGATTTATTTGAAGATAAAATCTGTGATGCAATCGTTGCAACGCTTGAAGGTGAAATTATTGGCTTTGCCCTGTTTTATGTTTCGTATTCCACTTGGAAAGGGCGCTGTTTATATTTAGAAGATTTTTATGTCAAAGAATCTAAGCGAAAATTGGGAATAGGTCAAGTGCTTTTTGAAGAAGTTGTTTCAATTGCAAAAACACGAAAAGTTAAGCGAATGGATTGGCAAGTTTTGGAATGGAACGAACCAGCCTTAAAATTTTACAGTAAAAACGATGCAATCCTTGATGGAGAATGGGTGAATGGAAGATTGTTTTTTAATTGAGACTATTTTCTACCTGATTCAACATTCATGCGTTTAGTTTGCATTTTCAATGTTCCTAATCAATACCAAATCTTGATATTCTCCTGACTTGTTTTGTCCTTTTCGTTTAAAGGTGTATCTTTAAACACCCAAATTTTACTCCATGAAAATAGTTTTACTTTCTTTTTTGACATTATTAAATTCTTTTTTATCAATTGCTCAATTAAATTCATGGCAATCGTTCACAGATTCTATCCCAACACTTTCGTCACCAAGAGCATGTGATTTGAACAATGACGGTGTAAAAGACATAATTATTGGAGGTGGCACAGATGGCGTTGCAAGCAATAATGGAATAATGGCTTTTAATGGTGTTGATGGAACATTACTTTGGAAACGCCCCAGTAGAAATGAAGTTTTTGGAAGTCCAATTTTTCAAGACATTACAAATGATGGAATTAAAGATGTTTTTATTTCAGGAAGACAAGCACAATTATTAGCAATTAATGGATCAAATGGGCAATTAATTTGGGATTATTTCCCCTATTCTGTAAACCCAGCAGATAGTGGACTTTATAATTTTTATAATCCTCAATTTATTCCAGATGTTAATAATGATGGAAAACCTGATTTATTAGTAACTAATGGCGGAAATCATGCAGCACCCGACTGGGAAACAGATAGACC
>JBILOX010000003.1:0-133242 GCA_044374225.1 Crocinitomicaceae bacterium
CATTTACAGTGATGTAGTTCGTTTGGTTCGAAGTATTAGTTCCTGTAGTGTTTGTTACAGTTAAAGATGCATCGTAAGTTCCAGCTGTTGCATACGTTACTGTTGGATTTTGAGCTGAACTTGTTGCAGGTGTTCCTCCTGCGAAAGTCCAAGCGTAAGTTGTTGGAATTCCTGTTGAAGTACTTGTATACTGAACTGTTTGTCCTGTACAAGTTGCAGCTGTTGGTGTAGAAGTAAAACTTGCAACGGGCGCAACTGGTGTTCCTGTTCCTGTTATATTGATGTTATCGATATAAAGATTATTTCCCACTGTTCCGCTGTTATAACCTTCAATCTTGATCGTAACTTGCTGACCTACAAATGCATCTAAATTAATTGAATAGCAATCTGAACCAACTGTTCCCATACACCATTCATTTGTTGAGGCAGGAGAAAACGCTTGATTTGTAGTTGAGGCAGTTGCAAAAGTTCCTGTTCCATTTTCTCCGCGCGCAAAAACACGTTGATATGTTTGTCCACAATTGGTCGAAACATATATTATCAAGGAGTCAGTTGTGGTTTGGTCAAAACGACGGTAAGCATGCTCCAAGGTCATAGTTATGGAGGAATATCCTGCGAAATTTAATCTTGGAGAAATCATACCATCTCGTCTTGCAGATTGTGCGTATTGGAAAAAATTCATTTTAGCGGCTTTATTTCCAGGAGTAGTTCCAATAATTGTTGCAATTTCCCACGTAATTTCATTATCAGGATTGTCAATTACCCAAGATCCTTGTGTGAATGGATTATTTTCAAAACTTTCCACAAAAGGTAATGACAACGAGGAGGCGTGAATCATAACTATTTTTTGAGATTGATCATTCGCTGTATTCTGGTCAGCTACTCCATTTGGTAAGGTTGTGAAAGAACTGAGTGTTGTAGAGCCGTTGGTAACTGATAATGCAGGAAGTGTTACGTTGGTAACCAATCCACTAGCCAAACTACCTGTCCAATTAAAAACTTGTGGAGCACCGCCTGCTTGGTAATTAATAGTAACCGCTGTCAATGGACTTGAACCGTAATTTCTCAATTCAACGACTGGATTTATACTCGTAGCACAAATAATACCTTGTGGACTTATCACCTGCGAGATTCCAGCGTCATTCTGAATATTTGGCGAAGTTACACAGAAGCTGTGACTTGCTGTAAATCCAAAGTTAGCATTTGCCGCAGTCATCTGAAACAGCGAGTTCCCTCCAGGTCCAGTCATGAAATAATTTCCATTAATACTACAATTTGGCCACTGTGAACCATACATTCCATCACCATACGAGTCCACAATATTAAAGGTGTAACAACCCACTGGGAGGCAGATAGGATAATTAGTTGTAGAACCTGAAGGCAAATTTGTAAATGGTCCACCACTAGCAACAACCTGATTGGTTGCATTTCTTATGTTCCATGTTATTTCGTCACCATAACAATCCGTAATAATGCTCAAGTTAACAGTTTGACCATTTGGATCCATTGCGAAAGAAATTTGCGATTGATTATTGCTATTGTTTTGATCTGCGACACCATTTGGGTTACTTGTGAAGGCTGTAAAAGTATAAGATCCCGCTGGCCCTGTTTGCACAGGTAAATTAACTTGAGCTGTCTGACCTGTTGTAAGATTACCTGTCCAATTGAATGTTGTTGCTGCTCCATTCCATTGATAATTAATCACAACAGATGTTAAGGCATTCTGACCAAAATTACGTAAAGTAACTGTAGGCGTAAAACTACCACTACAAACAGTTACCCCGGGTGAAGTGATGGCAGTAATTCCAGCATCAACGGATACATTATATTGTTGGAGACATAAAAGAGCTTGATAAGCATTGATACGTCCTGCACCTAATTGCCCAATAAATCCCGAATTAACCGCATCAATATTGGTTGCACTAGAATACAAACAATTGATTAAATTTTGGTTACTAACATTTGGAGCGTATGATTTCATTAACCCCAAAAGTCCAGCAACATTAGGTGAAGCCATTGAAGTGCCTTGAATTCGGCTGTATAAACTTGTCGCGTAAGTCGAATAAATTGCAGAGCCTGGTGCGGCAATATTCACCCATGTTCCGTACTGCGAGAAACTTGATTTTGCATCATTTGTAGTAGTTGATGCCACAGCAACAACACTTGCGTATGCCGCTGGGTAAAACTGTTGGTTCGTTCCATCATTCCCTGCTGCTGCGACAAGAATTGCTCCAGCGTTAACTGCGGCGTTACACACATTTTGACCGTAGTTTGAAAAGCCACCGCCTCCCCAAGACATGTTAATCACGTTTGCACCATTGTTTGCCGCCCAGTTGATTCCTTCATAGCCATGTGTTAAAGAACCGTTACAATTTCCAATTTTAACTGCCATTAAACTTACATTGTATCCAATTGAAGAAACACCCGTACCATTATTTGTTTGAGCACCAGCTGTTCCAGAGACATGTGTACCATGATTGCCATTATTCGTCCCACAAGGATTAGCATTGGTTCCTCCCGTTGGCGCATCGTATGTAGCAACAATTTTGTTGGCTAAATCAACATGAGTTGTAAGAATTGCATCGTCTGTAATTGCTACACGAACTGCAGCACTTCCTGTAGAAAGATCCCAAGCTTGTTGAGCGTTCATTTTGTAAAGATGCCAAACACCCGTTCCAGTTGTAGTATTAGCGCCAAGGTCATTTGGTGTTAGAAATGAAATATGTAATTCTTTTTTTTCGGCATACTCAATAAGGTCTAGCTTACCCAACTCAGCCGTCAACTCATCTACCTTATCCATTTGCTCAAATTCGATTTGATAGGTCAAGCGCAATAACTCATCACTATCGTTCGGATGCAGTTGGGTCACGTGAAAAACCCCATACCTATCGGTTAGTGATTGAATAAAATCTACATTTTGAAAATCAACAACTTTATTTTTCGATTGAATTTTTGTGGAACTATTTTTCTTTAATTGAAAAACAACAATACCATCCTGATACCATTTATGAACCGTTTGACTATTTGCAATAAAAACGAAAAAGATGCTCATAAAAGCAAGTGTAATAGATTTCATAATTTTTAATTTAGATTATCAACAAATCGAAGATCGATTAGTTTTGTTCTCAAAAATAATTAAATAATTAAAATTAGCTCGGCCCGAAAAACAACAAGATTTACGTTTTATTTTTACTTTTGTAACAGTAGTAGGTTAGGTTGATACTGGGAGCTTTGGACATTGTTCAAGGCTCTCGGTGTTTTTATACGTTTCATTTACAAGAAAACATAAGTGAAAAAATAAAAAATCAGGAAATCACTACTAATACCAATTTACTTGTTAAATGACGCAATTGAAAATCTGTCTGGTATAATGCCGAGTTAGTTTTCAACGAGTATTTTTTACGACAATTGAAAACAACTTCGGTATAACTGCTCATGAAATTTATCCGACATTAAAGAATAATTAAAGATATTTGAAAAGTGTTTATAGTTTTAACCTTTAAACAACAGCTCAATCCATGAAAATTAAAGTGCTACTTGCGGAAGATGATATCAATTTAGGTTTAGTTATTTCCGATCAATTAAAATCTGATGGTTATACCGTTAGTTTATGTTGCGATGGCGTTGAAGCCCTACAAAGATTCAATTCTGAAGATTATCATTTGTGTATCCTAGATGTGATGATGCCTAAAAAAGACGGCTTTACACTTGCAAAAGATATTCGTAAGATGAATTCTGAAATTCCAATTTTATTCTTGACTGCCAAATCAATGACTGAGGATAAAGTTCAAGGATTCAATTCAGGTGGTGATGACTATTTAACTAAACCATTTAGCGTAGAAGAACTCCAACTTAGAATTAAGGCTTTACTGAAAAGAGTAAACATTAAAGTGGAAACTGAAGAGGAAAAACTAATTCAATTAGGAATCTATCTTTTCGACGTTGAAAACTATACACTTAAAAATGGAGACGAAATCAAAACGTTAACGAAAAAAGAAGCGCACATTCTTAAAGTTTTATATAAATTTAAAAATCAAGTGGTTCCAAGAGAAGTTATTCTTAACGCTGTTTGGGGACAAGATGATTATTTTGTTGGACGAAGTTTTGACGTGTTTATTACGAAATTGAGAAAATACTTAAGCCTTGAGTCGTCGATTAAAATCTCAAATATTCACGGTGTTGGATTTAAATTTGAAATAAAAGAATGAGTCAATTTTTATTACATATAGAAACTTGCACGAAAATGTGTTCGGTTGCGCTTTCAGAAAATGGAAAACTGTTAGATTGTATTGAAAACGATGCTGACAATTATATCCACGGCGAATATTTGACCGTTTTCATTGAAGATATTTTAGCGAAAAATAAATTATTGCCAAATCAATTAGCAGGAGTTTCCTTTTCATCTGGTCCAGGATCATATACTGGTTTGAGAATTGGTTTGTCAGTAGCAAAAGGTCTTTGTTTTGCCCTTTCGATTCCATTAATTTCTGTTTCAACGCTAAAAATTTTAGCATCGCTAGGAAAAGAAAAATATCCAAATTCAACTTTAGTTCCAATGTTAGATGCAAGAAGAAATGAAGTTTATTGTGAAATTTTTAATGCAGAATTAAAAAGTGTCAAATCGCTTTCAGCTGATATTTTAGACGAAACAAGTTATCAAAGCTTTGAACCATTTGTTTATTTCGGTGATGGTGCTGAAAAAATGAGCAACCAATGGGAACATAGAAAGATTACATTCGATGCATCGATTAAACTTTCAGCAGTAGGTCAAGTTGCTATGGCTTATGAAAAATTCAATCAAAAGGATTTTGAAGATGTTGCCTATTTCACACCTTTATATTTGAAAGAATTTATAGCTGGCGGAGGAAAATAAAAAACTAAATTTTACTTGAGCATCAAAGTCGCGCACCAAAAAGTAGTATTTCCACAAAAATCAGTCACCATTAATTCCAAGTTTTGCTTCAATCGAATCAGTGGATTTCGTTTGAAAATTAATAAATTATTCTTTAGATCAAATTCTATTGGATGCCAAACACCATCGATAAAAAGATGATATTCTTTAATTCCAGTTTGCGCATCAGAAATTTTCCAAGTCAGTTTTTCTTTCGTAATTAAAGTGTCACTTTCTTTGAAATTAGAAGTTAAAACACTTGGCGAAATCGTGTCTATTTTTATCGAAAAAGTGCCTAAATATTTAGATTCAGCAAACAACTCCCCCTCATTCAAACTTGTCGATAAAGCATGATTTCCTTTTGAATTAACATTGACATATTGCTTCTCTAATGGGAAATTAGAGTTAGGTTTCAAACTCACTTTTATCGGCTTTTGAATGGGCACAGCTGCTTCACCGAGAATCATTTTTTCAAGACTAACAACCTTTTTCGTTGGTTCGTAAAAGGTGTAAAGAGGTACTTCAAATTTAATCTTTGAATTAGAGAAAACATAACTAGAATCAGGAACGAAGAAATCTTTTCTGTTAAAAAAAGAGCTTGTTTGAATTGGATTTTCTCCATTAATTAAAACTTTAAAACTATATTCAAAGGTATTTTTATTAACGTCTTTCAAAACAATCTTCAATCGAGTCGTGTCTTTGATTTTTGGCTGAATTACTCCCAATTCTTCCAATTCATAAATTTCCAAAGGATTGTATTTGTTTTTGAAGAGTTTATGGAATTTCTTACTATTCAACTTGTATTCATTGTAGTCGATATGATTATTGACATAACGAGAATCATCAAAAGAAATTCGATTCACCCTCGATTGAAACACTGTATCCCTCCTATTAAAAAGTAAATTTTCATACAAACCAAACGAACTTCCTGTTTTACCAATTGGATCAAAACCACTTACAGCAACTGCTAAACGTGCATTTGTAGGTAAAAAATCATTTGGCAAGACTATTAATTGATTTTGATTAATTACTCCTTTTTTTGATTTCTCAACTTTCACCAACTTTGACTTTCCAGGAATTACATAACCATTTTCATCGATTGCATATAATTTGACTGCTGTAATTATTGGTGCAAGTGCATCCTTGACTGCAAAACCATATTTCAAAGGATTCAGAGCAACTTCAGTTTTTGTATCTCGAATTTCAAAATGTAAATGAGGTCCAGTTGAATTTCCACTATTTCCTGAGTAAGCTAAAAGATCGCCTTTTTTGACTTTTAAATCGTTTTGTGCAAAAATTAAATCTAATTCATTTAGGAATTCTTTTTTCTGAATTGGCAAGATAAAGTCATTGATAGTTTTAGAAAAAGAAGAACAATGCGCATAAACTGAAGTTGTTCCATTTGGATGATCGACATAGATTACTTTTCCATAACCACTTGGCGAAATACGAATGCGTGAAATAAATCCATTATCAATTGCATGAATTTGAACACCTTCCTTCCCATTTGTTCGAAAATCTATCCCCATGTGAAAATGATTTGGCCGTATATCTCCGAAATTAGCACTTAATTCAAGGGGAATTGCCAATGGTGGATGCAAACCATTTTCACAAAAAACAATCTGAGTTTTAACTGAATAGGTGTACATAAAAAAAAGAATGAATAATTGAAATTCCCGCATGGACAAAGCTATCTTTAAAAAGTTATAAAATACATACCGAAAACTATTGCTTGTAAACGTAACAATGTTAACTTTGTGAAAAGTCAAAAAAAAATGACCGAAAATATTCAAAATAGTCTTGATAAAATCCTCGATAAAGTAAAGTCCTTACACGGAGCACTTTTGAAAGAGCGAAAAAATAATTCTGATTTGGAAAATGAAATTCAACAGCTTAGAGCTTCTAATCTTGAAAATACAAATCACGTTTTTTCATTAGAAACCGAAGTTGAAACATTGCGTTCGGCGTTACATTTGGCTCAAAATAAAGTTGTTGAAGTTCCTGTTCAAGTTTTAGGTAAACGAGAAGAGGAAATTGATGAACTTGTAAGAGAAATTGAACACTGTATTGAACAGCTTAAGCAATAGAAATGAGTAAAGTTTCATTAAAAATAACCATTGCGGGAAGAACTTATCCTTTAAATGTTTTGGAATCAGAACAAGAAAAAGTATTGAAAGCCGCTAATGATATCAACAAGGCAATTGAATTGTTGAGTAAAAGTTATGCAGTTAAAGATACTCAGGACTTGCTGGCGATGTCTGCCTTACAATTGATAACACGAAATGTGGCTCAAAGTAAAGCGGAAATTGTTACTATTCCTGCAGATTACTCATCTATTGAAGCATCTTTAGAAACACTTTCTAGAGAAATAGATTTACTCAATTAATCCTACAATCATCCTTTAACAACTGATTATAATTATTAATTAAACAGTTGTTTATTATGGAAATTATCATTGGTTTAATAATTGGAATTGTGGGGGGTGGAGTCGCTACTTTCTTGATTCAACAAACGGCATTAAAAAACAAAAGCCAAAAAATCGTTAAAGATGCTGAATTGGAAGCCGAAAACATTAAAAAAGAACGCATTCTACAGGCAAAAGAAAAATTCTTACTATTAAAAGAAGAACACGAATCAACATCCAAAGAACGTGAGCGCAGAATGCAGTCGAATGAAGATCGTTTGAAAGCAAAAGAGAAAACACTTACTCAAAAATTAGAGGAAATAAGTCGAAAAGAAAAAGATGTCGAAAAGGTTCAATCTGAATTTGAAACGAAACACACAGCTTTAGATATTCGCACACAAGAATTGGATAAATTGCAACAAAAACAAGTTGCAGAATTATCTAAAATCAGTGGTTTATCTGCTGAAGATGCTAAAAGTCAATTGATGGAAGCGTTGAAAGACGAAGCGAGAACTGGCGCAATGGCTACAATCAAAGAAATAACTGAAGAAGCAAAATTAAATGCCAATAAAGAGGCAAGAAAAATTGTAATTCAATCCATTCAGCGAGTTGCAACAGAACAAGCTATTGAAAATGCTGTGTCAGTATTCAACATCGAATCAGACGAGGTAAAAGGTAGAATAATTGGTAGAGAAGGCAGAAATATCAGAGCTTTAGAAGCTGCAACTGGAGTTGAAATCATTGTAGATGACACCCCTGAAGCGATTATACTTTCTTGTTTTGATCCAATTAGACGAGAAATCGCTCGATTGTCTTTACATCAATTGGTTTCTGATGGTCGTATTCACCCAGCTCGTATCGAAGAAGTGGTTGCCAAAACAAAAAGACAATTAGACGAAGAAATCGCTGAGACGGGTAAAAGAACGTGTATAGACTTAGGAATTCACGGTTTACACCCAGAATTAATGAGAATGATTGGACGAATGAAATATCGTTCTTCTTATGGACAAAACTTATTACAACATAGCCGTGAAGTAGCAAATCTTTGCGCGATTATGGCAGCTGAGCTTGGATTGAATGTTAAATTGGCTAAAAGAGCAGGTTTATTACACGATATTGGTAAAGTTCCAGATGAAGAGCCAGAATTACCACATGCAATCTTAGGTATGAAAATAGCTGAGAAATTTGGTGAAAAAGGAGACGTTCTGAATGCAATCGGAGCGCACCATGATGAGATAGAAATGACAACCTTAATTTCTCCAATCGTTCAAGTTTGTGATGCTATTTCAGGAGCGCGCCCTGGTGCTCGTCGTGAAATCGTTGAAGCTTACATTAAACGAATCAAAGAATTAGAGAATTTAGCTTTATCTTATGATGGCGTTCAAAGTGCTTATGCAATTCAAGCTGGTAGAGAATTACGCGTTTTAGTGGAGGCAGAAAAAGTAAGTGACCAACGCTCAGAAGAGTTATCGTTTACAATTTCGCAACGCATCCAAACGGAAATGACGTACCCTGGTCAAGTTAAAGTGACTGTTATACGAGAAAAACGCGCTGTTAATTACGCTAAGTAAATTGCGAACATAAGTTTTTTAATCTTGTTCTTTCTAAAAAACTAAATGATACCTTCAACACTTATTGCTGGTCCGTGTAGCGCTGAAACTAGAGAACAAGTTTTAAAAACTGCTGAAGGTTTGAGCGCACTACCCCTTGATTATTATCGAGCTGGGATTTGGAAACCACGTACACGACCTGGAGAATTTGAAGGAGTTGGAAACGAAGCTATTCCTTGGTTGCAAGATGTTAAGAATCAATTTGGTTTAAAAATTTCTACTGAGGTTGCAAAAGCTGAACACGTTGAATCCGTTCTTAAAGCAGGATTTGATATGATTTGGATTGGTGCTCGTTCAACAGCTAATCCATTTACCGTACAAGAAATTGCAGATGCATTGCAAGGAGTGAATATTCCAGTGATGGTTAAAAATCCAACTAATCCTGACTTAAAACTTTGGATTGGAGCCATTGAAAGAGTTGAAAAAGCTGGAATTAAGGAAATTTCTGCTATACACAGAGGATTTTCTGTTTATGAGAAAACACTTTATAGAAATAATCCTAATTGGCAAATTCCAATTGATTTAAAACAAGAATTACCAACAATTCCATTGATCTGCGACCCATCACATATTGGAGGAAGAGATTATTTATTGTTAGAAATCGCACAAAGAGCATTTGACTTAAGATACGACGGTCTAATGATTGAAACCCACTGTTCTCCAAAAGATGCTTGGACAGATGCCAAACAACAAATAACTCCTGCTGAGCTTTCCACACTTTTGAATTCCTTAAAAGTTAGAGGGAGACAAGAAATTGAAGAAGAAGAAATAATACAATTAAGGTCACAATTAACTTCAAAAGATGAGGAAATCATCCGAATTTTAAAAGAAAGAATGGATGTTTCAGGATTAATTGGAAGCTATAAAAAACAACATAATATTGCAATTCTTCAAAATAGTCAATGGGAAGAATCGCTTCGAAAAAATTTAGAAAGAGCAAAAAATGCAGACCTTTCTCCTCAATTTTCAAATGATTTATTTCGATTAATTCATCAAGAATCTATTCGAATACAAGCTGAAATTCTTTCCGAAAAGAAAAATGAATAAAACAATTTCTCCTTTCAAGTATCAAGGTCAACTAAAAGTTAATAGTTCCAAAAGCTACGCTCAAAGAGCTTTTATTCTTAGTCTTTTAGCGACGGATGAAACGATTATTTACAATTCAGATCAATCAAAGGATGTTATTGCCATTCAGAATTGTATTCGTCAATTAGGGGCAGAAATCATTATATTAAAAGAAGGTTTAAGGATAATTCCACCATCTAGAAAACAGTTGGGATCAGTTAGCTTAGACGTTGGAGAATCTGGTTTAGCTTTACGAATGTTAGGAATTGTTGCACCCTTGTTTTCTTCAACTGTTTATTTAACCGGTGAAGGTTCAATTTTAAATCGTTCTCAAAAACAATTAATTGATATATTGGAGCAATTAGGTTTTTCAGTTGCACACCAAAATTATAAATTACCGATTCAAATTAAAGGACGTATCAGTAATCAAAATTTGGTTCTTGATGCAAATGAAGGTTCGCAAGTCATCAGTGGACTTTTAATCAGTTTGCCTTTACTTAATAATCCTTCAACCATAAAACTAGTCAACATTACAAGTCGCCCTTATTTAGAAATGACTTGTGAAATTATGACTGACTTCGGAATACCAATTTCAACAGATTTTGATAAAATAAATTCAATTAAAGCACGTCAATTTTATCAAGCAAATTCATATACAATTGAAGGAGACTGGAGTGGCGCAGCAAACCATTTAGTTGGAGCAGCTATTTCTGGAGGTGTTAAATTAATTGGTCTTAATTCAAAATCAAAACAAGCGGATGCAATTATTCTTTCCGTTCTTAAAGAATTTGGTGCAATTATTAAGGTTGGCAATTCAGATGAAGGAAGAGAATTTATTCAAGTACAAGAAAGTGATATAAAAAAACCATTTAAAATTGACTTAACTGATGCACCTGATTTATTTCCGATTATATCCGTTTTAGCATGCGCAGTACAAGGAAAATCAACAATGATTGGAACAAATCGTTTATTAAACAAAGAGTCTAATCGATTAGAAGCAATTTCAGCAATGTTAAAATCGTTTTCTGTTAATTTTGAAATAGGAGACAATTCAATTTCTATACTTGGAAAAGGAAAGATAATACCTAATAAAACTATTGATAGCTATAACGATCATAGAATTGCAATGGCATCAACTATTGCAACGTGTTTAAGTGATACTCCTCTTTATCTAAATGAAATTGAATGTATTGAAAAGTCCTACCCAAATTTCTTTAATGATATAGAAAAAGTTAAAAATTAGATCTTTAATTTTTTTTTAATAAAAAAGCCCAATCTTTCGATTAGGCTTTTTTATTAAAATTTAAGTTGGATTATGCCTCCACTAATTCATCATAAGCTTCTTGTGAGCCAACAATCATTTTCTGGAATTCACGAACACCAGTACCAGCAGGAATTAAATGTCCAACGATAACGTTTTCTTTTAATCCTTGTAAGTGATCTTCTTTTCCTGAAATTGCAGCCTCATTCAACACTTTCGTTGTTTCCTGGAAGGAAGCAGCAGAAATAAATGATTGAGTTTGAAGTGATGCACGAGTGATACCTTGTAATAATGGAGTTGAAGTTGCTGGAATCGCCTCTCTAGCTTCCACTAATTGTTTATCCTCGCGTTTCAATCTTGAATTTTCATCACGTAAACGTCTAACAGAAACCAATTGCCCTTTTTTCAATTCTGTTGAATCTCCAATGTCTTTTACAAACATCATTCCATACAGAGCGTCATTAGCTTCCATGATATCCGCTTTATGAACAGATTGACCTTCTAAGAAACGCGTGTCTCCTGACTCAATAATTTCTGCTTTCAACATCATTTGACGAACGATTACTTCAAAGTGTTTATCATTGATTTTAACCCCTTGTAAACGGTAAACCTCTTGGATTTCATTTACAATGTATTCCTGAACTTTTGTAGGTCCCTCAATATTTAGAATGTCATTTGGAGTTATTGAACCATCAGATAATGGTTGACCTGCTCTAACGAAGTCATTTTGTTGAACCAGAATGTGTTTAGAAAGTGAAACCAAGTATTTTCTTACTTCACCTAATTTAGAAGTAATGATAATTTCTCGGTTACCTCTTTTTATAACACCAAAAGATGCAGTACCATCTATTTCAGAAACAACTGCGGGATTGGATGGATTTCTTGCTTCAAATAATTCAGTTACACGTGGCAGACCACCTGTAATATCTCCAGTTTTACCAGCTAATCTTGGTATTTTAACTAATATTTCACCAGCTTCTAAAGTATCTCCTTCTTTTACAGAAATATGTGCATTCACTGGAATTGAATATTCACGTAACTTCTCTTTTGTTTTAGAATCGATGATATGAATCGCTGGGCTTTTCTTTTTATCTCTTGTTTCGATAATTACTTTTTCAGTAAATCCTGTTTGCTCATCGACTTCTTCACGGAAAGTAATATTTTCAATAATACTATCAAAAACCACTTTTCCTGAAACTTCAGCAATTATTAAGGCATTGTATGGATCCCATTTACAAATTACGTCACCTTTTTTAATTTTAGAGTTTTCAGTAACCACTAGTTCAGAACCATAAGGAACATTAGCAGTCATAACAGTAATCCCTGTCTTCTCGTCTGTAATTTTTAATTCTGCCGAACGACCAACAACGATTATTTTAGTTGTACCATCAGCATTTGTTTTCTCAATCGTTCTTAATTCGTCGATTTCAATTTTACCATTTGCCTTAGCTTTTAAATCTGAAATATCAGCAATATTAGACGCTGTTCCACCTACGTGGAAAGTACGAAGTGTCAACTGAGTTCCTGGTTCACCAATTGATTGAGCTGCAACTACACCAACAGCATCGCCTCGCTGAGCAAGTCTGTGATTTGAAAGATTTCGTCCGTAACATTTAGAACAAACTCCTCGTCTCATTTCACAAGTCAATACTGAACGAATTTCAACTTCATCAATTCCTGACTTTTCAATTATTTTAGCAACATCTTCTGTAATTAATTCACCAGCAGAAACTACTAATGTTTCTGAATCAGGAAGATATACATCATGAACAGATGTTCTACCTAGGATTCTGTCATACAATGGTTCCACTACTTCGTCATTTTTCTTCAAAGCAGTAGCAACGATTCCTCTTAAAGTTCCACAATCATTGGAGTTTATAACAACATCTTGCGCAACATCTACCAAACGACGTGTTAAGTAACCAGCATCCGCAGTTTTTAAGGCTGTATCCGCCAAACCTTTACGAGCACCGTGAGTTGAGATAAAATATTCTAAAATCGATAATCCTTCTTTAAAGTTAGATAAAATCGGATTCTCGATAATCTCTTGTACAGATGCACCAGATTTTTGTGGTTTAGCCATTAATCCACGCATTCCAGATAATTGACGTATTTGTTCTTTAGATCCACGAGCTCCAGAATCAAACATCATGTAAATAGAGTTGAATCCTTGACGGTCTGTTTTCAACTGATCCATCAATGTTGCAGTTAATCTTGAATTTGTGTGTGTCCAGATGTCAATAATCTGGTTGTAACGCTCATTATTAGTTATTAGACCTGCACTATAATTCGTCATTACTTCTTTTACATCACCTTCAGCTTTGAGAACTAATTGTTCTTTTTCTTTAGGTATGATAATGTCATCTAAATTGAAAGATAATCCTCCTCTAAATGCCATTTCATAACCTAATCCTTTTATATCGTCTAAGAATTGCGCAGTGCGGGAAGTTCCACACACTTTAAGTACTTCACCAATAATATCTCTAAGTGCTTTTTTAGTCAATATATCATTAATATAACCAACTTCTCTTGGTACTTTTTCGTTAAATAAAACACGTCCACAAGTTGTTTCAATAATCATTAACTCAGGAATTCCTTCTTTGTTAAGGTCGTATGATTTAACTTTTAAATGAGCGTGTAAATCTAATTTTTTCTCGTTGTAGGCAATAATAACCTCAGTTGGAGAATAGAAAATACTTCCTTCACCTTTAACTATTTCGGTTTCGGTAGATTTCTTACCTTTTGTAATGTAGTATAAACCTAACACCATGTCTTGAGAAGGAACGGCAATTGGAGCACCATTCGCAGGATTCAAAATATTGTGTGAAGCTAACATTAACATTTGAGCCTCCAAAATTGCAGCGTTACCTAAAGGTAAATGCACCGCCATTTGGTCACCATCAAAATCGGCGTTAAATGCTGTGGTTACAAGTGGGTGTAAACGAATCGCTTTTCCTTCAATTAATTTTGGTTGAAAAGCTTGAATACCCAGTCTGTGTAAAGTTGGAGCGCGATTTAATAAAACGGGGTGCCCTTTAAGGATGTTTTCAAGAATATCCCAAACAACAGGTTCTTTACGATCTACTATTTTCTTTGCAGATTTAACAGTTTTAACGATACCACGTTCGATCATTTTACGAATAATGAACGGTTTGTAAAGTTCCGCGGCCATGTCTTTTGGTAAACCACATTCGTGTAATTTCAAATCAGGACCAACAACAATAACTGAACGTGCTGAATAATCTACACGTTTACCTAATAAGTTTTGACGGAAACGACCCTGTTTACCTTTTAAAGAATCCGAGAGTGATTTTAATGCTCTGTTCGATTCTGTTTTTACAGCACTAGATTTTCTTGAGTTATCGAACAAAGAATCTACTGACTCTTGTAACATACGTTTTTCATTACGTAAGATTACTTCAGGAGCTTTAATTTCGATTAATCTTTTCAAACGATTATTACGAATAATAACACGTCTGTATAAATCATTCAAATCTGAAGTTGCAAAACGACCACCATCAAGTGGAACTAAAGGTCGCAATTCAGGTGGAATAACAGGAACAACTTTAACAATCATCCATTCAGGTCGATTGTCAATTCGTGTTTGAGAATCTTTCATTGCCTCAACAACTTGCAATCTCTTTAACGCTTCGTGTTTTCTTTGAACTGAAGTTTCATGCTCTGCTTGATCTCTCAATGCATAAGATAAATCTTCTAAATTTAATCCTTTAAGTAAATCATAAAGTGCTTCTGCACCCATTTTTGCAATAAATTTGTTCGGATCTGAATCATCTAAATATTGATTGTCCTTCATTGCTGGATTATCAATTATGTCTAGATATTCTTCTTCAGATAAGAAGTCCATTTTTTTCAAATCAACTCCTTCTAACTCAGCAGTTGCTCCAACTTGAATAACTGCATAACGTTCGTAATAGATTATTTGATCTAATTTTTTAGTCGGTAGACCTAATAAATAACCAATTTTATTAGGTAACGAACGGAAATACCAAATGTGCGCAACTGGAACAACTAATGAAATATGTCCCATTCGTTCTCTTCGTACTTTTTTCTCAGTAACCTCGACACCACAACGGTCACAAACAATTCCTTTATATCGGATTCTTTTGTATTTACCACAGTGACATTCGTAATCTTTAACTGGTCCAAAAATACGTTCACAAAATAAACCATCTCTTTCTGGTTTATAAGTTCTGTAATTAATAGTTTCAGGTTTCAATACTTCACCACTTGAATTCTCCAGGATAATTTCTGGAGAAGCCAATGAAATGGTGATTTTATTGAAGCTACTTTGTTTTTTTGGTGTTTCTTTTTTGAAAGCCATTTTTTATAACGATTTCGTTTACAATTTCAATTAATCCATACTTACATTCAAGCAAAGTCCTCTCAACTCATGTAATAATACATTGAAAGATTCAGGGATTCCTGGTTCAGGAATATTGTCTCCTTTCACGATTGCTTCATAAGCTTTCGCACGACCAGTTACGTCATCGGATTTAACAGTCAAGATTTCTTGAAGGATATTAGCTGCACCAAATGCTTCTAATGCCCAAACCTCCATCTCTCCAAATCTTTGACCTCCAAATTGCGCTTTACCACCTAAAGGCTGTTGCGTAATTAAAGAGTATGGGCCGATTGAACGTGCATGCATTTTGTCATCAACCATGTGAGATAATTTCAACATGTAGATAACACCAACCGTTGCAGGTTGATCAAAACGCTCGCCTGTTCCACCGTCGTGTAGATAAGTTTTACCTGACCTTGGCACTCCAGCTTTATCTGTCCAGTCGTTGATTTCACTTGGTTTAGCACCGTCAAAAATTGGGGTTGCAAATTTAACACCTAATTTTTCACCTGCCCAACCAAGAACCGTTTCATAAATCTGACCTAAGTTCATACGAGATGGTACACCTAACGGATTCAATACTATATCCACGGGAGTACCGTCAGCTAGGAAAGGCATATCTTCGGCACGAACAATATTAGCAACAATACCTTTATTTCCGTGACGACCCGCCATCTTATCCCCTACTTTCAATTTTCGCTTTTTAGCAACATAAACTTTCGCTAATTTCACAATTCCAGCAGGAAGTTCATCCCCAACAGAAATATGAAATTTACGACGTTTGTAGTTTCCTAAAATATCATTTGATTTAATATTGAAATTATGAATCAGTCGACTAATTAATTGATTAATCGTTGCGTCAGCAGTCCAATTCAAAGGATTCACGATTGAATAATCTAAAGCAAATAGGGCTTTCTGCGTAAATTTTGTTCCTTTTTTAATCAACTCTTCTTTAAAGTTATTGAAAACTCCTGAAGATTTGTTTTCTCCTAAAATCAACAATAATTTATCAACCAATTTTTCTTTCAAGTCAGCAAAATCTTTTTGGTATTCGGCGTCAATTGTTTCTAAAACTGGTTTATCTTGATTTTTTGATTTTCTATCTTTAATTGCTCTTGAGAACAATTTTTTCTGAATAACAACGCCTCTAAGTGATGGGCCTGCTTTCAAAGAAGCATCTTTAACATCACCAGCTTTATCACCGAAGATAGCACGTAACAATTTTTCCTCTGGTGAAGGATCTGTTTCTCCTTTTGGCGTAATTTTTCCAATTAAAATATCACCTTCCTTAATTTCAGCACCGATACGAATTAAACCGTTATCATCTAAATCTTTTGTCGCTTCTTCACTAACATTTGGAATATCAGATGTTAATTCTTCCATCCCTCGTTTTGTGTCGCGCACTTCTAATGAATATTCATCAATATGAATCGACGTAAATATATCATTTCGGACAACTTTTTCAGAGATAACAATCGCATCCTCGAAATTGTAACCTTTCCAAGGCATAAATGCTACTTTCAAGTTTTGACCAAGCGCTAATTCACCTGCTTGAGTTGCGTAACCTTCACATAAAACTTGACCTACTTCTACTCTATCTCCTTTTTTAACAATAGGTTTTAGATTAATGCAAGTACTTTGATTTGTTTTTTGGAATTTGGTTAATGAGTAGTGACTTACTTCACTATCGAAACTAACTAATTTATCTTCTGCAGTCCAATCGTAGCGAATAATAATTTCGTTTGCATCAACATACTCTACGACTCCATTTCCTTCGGCATTGATTAGTACACGAGAATCTCTTGCAACCAATCTTTCAATTCCGGTTCCAACTATTGGAGAATTTGGTCTAAGTAATGGAACTGCTTGACGTTGCATGTTAGATCCCATTAAGGCACGGTTAGCATCATCATGCTCCAAGAATGGAATTGAAGATGCTGCAATTGATGCAATCTGATTTGCTCCAACATCCATTAAATGTAAATCTTTTGGAGGTAAAACAGGGAAATCACCTTCAAATCTAGCTTTAACTAAATCAGATAGGAAATTGCCTTTTTCATCTATAATTGCATTTGCTTGAGCGATTGTTTTAGAATTTTCTTCCTCGGCAGCTAAATAAATCGGTTCCTCGTTTAAGGCAACTTTTCCATTTTCAACCTTACGATAAGGAGTTTCAATGAATCCTAATTTATTAACCTTCGCGAAAACACAAAGAGAAGAAATTAATCCAATGTTTGGACCTTCAGGTGTTTCAATTGTACAAAGACGACCATAATGTGTATAATGAACATCACGTACCTCAAACCCTGCTCTTTCTCGCGATAAACCGCCTGGCCCTAGAGCTGACAATCTTCTTTTGTGAGTAACCTCAGAAAGTGGATTCGTTTGATCCATAAACTGAGAAAGCTGATTAGTTCCAAAGAACGAGTTGATTACGGAAGAAAGTGTTTTTGCATTGATTAAGTCAATTGGTGTAAACACTTCATTATCGCGGACATTCATGCGCTCACGTATTGTTCTTGCCATACGAGCAAGACCAACACCAAACTGTGAATACAATTGCTCACCAACGGTTCTTACACGACGATTTGATAAGTGATCAATATCATCGATATCTGCTTTTGAATTAATTAATTCAATCAAATATTTAATGATTTGTAAAATATCATTTTTGGTTAATACTCTTGAAGCTTCAGAACTATCTAAGTTTAATTTTTTATTCAGACGGAAACGTCCAACCTCACCTAAATCATAACGTGCATCAGAGAAGAATAATTTGTCAAAAACGCTTTTTGCCGTTTCATAGTCGGGTGGATCTGCGTTTCTTAACTGACGGTAAATGTGTTCAACCGCCTCTTTTTCAGAGTTTGAAATATCTTTTTGAAGCGTATTATAAATAATCGTATAATCAGTTGAATTTGCATCTTCCTTGTGTAAAATCAATGATTTCGCACCAGACTCTAAAATTGCATCTAAATGAAGATCTGAAATAACAAGTTCTCTATCTAAAACTACTTCATTTCGTTCGATAGAAACAACTTCTCCTGTGTCTTCATCTACGAAATCTTCAATCCAAGTTTTAAGAACCCTCGCTGCAAGTCGACGTCCAACCAATTTTTTAAGATTAGCTTTACTAACTTTAACCTCATCAGCAAGACCAAAAATTTCTAAAATATCTTTATCTGTTTCGTAACCAATTGCACGAAACAATGTAGTTACGGGTAATTTTTTCTTTCTGTCGATATAAGCATACATGATATTATTTATATCTGTCGCAAATTCAATCCAAGAACCTTTGAATGGAATTATCCTTGCTGAATATAATTTCGTACCATTTGCATGGCGACTTTGACCGAAGAAAACTCCAGGAGACCTATGTAATTGGGATACGATTACGCGTTCTGCACCATTAACAACAAATGAACCCTTAGGTGTCATATATGGAATTGTACCTAAGTATACATCCTGAACGATTGTTTCGAAATCCTCGTGTTCAGGATCTGTACAATACAACTTGAGTTTTGCCTTTAAAGGAACGCTGTAGGTTAACCCTCTTTCTATACATTCCTCAATTGAATATCTAGGTGGATCAATAAAATAATCCAAGAATTCTAAAACGAATTGGTTACGAGTATCTGTGATAGGAAAGTTTTCAGCAAAAACTTTAAAAAGTCCTTCACTATCTCTGTTCTCAGGAGTTGTTTCAAGTTGAAAAAACTCTCTAAATGATTTTAATTGAATCTCCAGAAAATCAGGGTATTCAAATTGGTTTTTGCTTGAAGCAAAATTAATTCGGGTTGAATTATTTGATGTTGCCAAGGCTTTATTTTTTTAGGTTATTGTATTCTTTGTAACAAGATAAATGCTTAAAAACAGAACAAGGCATCCGCATAATTGCGATGCCTGTTCTGTGTATGAAGAGGTAAATTACTTAACTTCTACTTCTGCTCCAGCTTCTTCAAGCGACTTTTTAAGCCCTTCAGCTTCGTCTTTAGAAACTCCTTCTTTCAATACAGAAGGTGCTGCATCAACTAAATCTTTAGACTCTTTCAAACCATTACCAGTTAATTCTTTTACAAGTTTAACAACAGCAAGTTTGTTAGGGCCACCAGCTTTAAGGATTACATTGAACTCTGTTTGCTCTGCTACTTCTTCTGCAGCAGCTCCACCACCACCTGCAACCATAACGGCAGCAGCAGCAGCTGGTTCGATTCCATACTCGTCTTTAAGAATTGTTGCCAACTCATTTACTTCTTTAACCGTTAGGTTTACTAATGTTTCTGCAATTTGCTTTAATTCAGCCATTTTATTTTATTTAAAAAAGGGTTTAATAATAATTTATGCTCTTTCTTCGAGCGTTTTAAGGATGCCTGCAATTTTACTTCCAGCACCTGTAAGACCAGACAAAACATTCTTAATAGGACTTTGTAACAATCCGATGATTTCCCCAACCAATTCTTCTTTACTTTTTAAATTTTCAAGAACAACTAACTGATTATCACCGATAAATACTGCTTCGTCGATGTAAGCACCTTTCAAAATTGGTTTTGCATTTTTCTTACGGAAATCTGCAATTAATTTTGCTGGAGCACTTGCAACTTCACTGAACATTACTGAGGTAGAACCTTTCAATGTATCTCTCAATCCACCGAAATCTCTGCCCTCAACACGATCCATTGCTTTCTCTAACAATGCATTTTTTACTACACGCATTTTGATGTTAGATTGAAAACATCTTCTGCGAAGTGTGTTAACTGTGTCAACTGTTAATTCTGCAGTGTCTGTTAAATAAACAATACTGTTTGCTGTTAAATCAGCAGCCAAATCATCTATGTACTTTGCTTTTTCTTCTTTTGTCATTTTCTTAAGTATTAAGCATTAACAGACTTAGCGTCAATTTGAATACCAGGACTCATGGTTGCGCTTAGATAAACACTTTTGATGTAAGTACCTTTTGCAGCAGATGGTTTCAACTTGATTAAGGTTTGAATTAATTCTTGAGCGTTTTCACGAATTTTATCTCCTTCAAAACTTGTTTTACCTACCGAGGAGTGAATAATACCGTATTTGTCAACTTTAAAGTCAATTTTTCCGGCTTTCACTTCTTGAACTGCTTTACCAACTTCCATTGTTACGGTTCCAGTTTTTGGATTTGGCATCAATCCACGAGGTCCTAAAATACGACCTAATGCACCAACTTTACCCATAACTGAAGGCATAGTAATAATTACGTCAACTGAAGTCCATCCTGCCTTAATTTTAGCAATATAGTCATCTAAACCAACGAAATCAGCACCTGCTTCGATTGCTTCGGCTTCTTTGTCTGGCGTACACAAAACAAGAACCTTAACATCTTTACCTGTACCATGAGGAAGGGCGACAGTGCCTCTTACCATTTGATTTGCTTTTCTGGGATCTACTCCTAAACGTACACAAATGTCAACGGAAGCATCAAATTTAGTGGTTGAAATACCTTTAACCAAATCACATGCTTCTGTTAGAGTGTAAGCTTTTGACAAATCAAATTTTGCCAAAATCTCTTTTCTTTTCTTTGAAACTCTTTTCATACCACTTAATTATTTGGATTTTGGTGCTTCACCACCTTTAACTGTAACTCCCATACTTCTTGCAGTTCCTGCAACCATACGCATCGCTGCGTCAACTGTGAAACAATTCAAATCAGGAAGTTTATCTTCAGCAATTAGCCGTACCTGATCCCAAGAAATGGCACCAACTTTAACTCTATTTGGTTCAGCTGAACCTTTCTTGATTTTAGTATGCTCAATAATTTGAACTGCTGCTGGGGGTGTTTTTAAAACAAAATCAAAAGATTTATCACCATAAACAGTGATAACAACTGGAACAACTTTACCCATTTTGTCTTGTGTTCTAGCATTAAACTGCTTACAAAACTCCATAATGTTCACACCTTTCGCCCCTAACGCAGGTCCAATTGGTGGTGATGGGTTAGCTGCACCACCTTTGACCTGTAATTTGATCAATGCTGCTACTTCTTTAGCCATATATATAAATTTGTGTAGTCAAACGTGAGTAATTAATGGGAAGCTTTAATCATCGTTCTCACTCCTACGGGTTAATACAATTTTATCCTTCTTTTTCTACTTGCATGTAGCTTAATTCAAGAAGATTTTTTCTACCGAAAATTTTAACCATAACTTTCAGTTTCTTTTTATCTTCATTTATTTCATCAACCACACCAGAAAAATTATTAAAAGGTCCATCAATAACTTTGACAGATTCTCCAACAACGAAAGGAATTTTTTGTTCTTCTTCATTTTCAGCTAACTCATCTACTTTTCCAAGGATTCTATTAACTTCAGACAAACGCATCGGAACAGGTTCTCCTCCTTTAACAGTTCCTAAAAAACCGATAACATTTGGAATACCTTTGATAACATGTGAAACTTCACCGATTAAGGCTGCCTCAATTAAAACATATCCTGGCAAGAAAGCCTTTTCTTTATTAACTTTCTTTCCGTTTTGAATTTTAAAAACCTTTTCCGTAGGGATTAAAACCTGATTCACGTAATCGTTCAACTTCATTCTGGTAATTTCCAACTCGAGGTATTCTTTTACTTTCTTCTCTTTCCCACTCACTGCGCGAACGACATACCATTTTTTAACTATTTCTCCCATTTTTAATTCTTAGAAAGTTCCATAAATAAATCCAATTAGTCCTTTCCAAAGTGAATCTGCTTCACCTGAAATACCGAAGATATAATCCATTAAAAATATAACAAGGGAAATCAAAACAGATGACACAACCACTAGAATTGTATTATTTTGTAATTCTTTCCATGTAGGCCAAGTAACATTGTGAACCATTTCATGGTATGTATCTTGGAAATATGTTCTAATTTTTGACACGTACTTTGTATTATATTATGCACGGGCGGTAGGACTCGAACCCACGGCCAATGGTTTTGGAAACCACCACTCTACCAACTGAGCTACACCCGTCTAAAAAGGGGAGTTTGATTAGAACTCCCCTTATTTAAAACTATATTTTAATTTACTTATGCTACTATTTCAGTAACCTGACCAGCACCAACAGTTCTACCACCTTCACGGATAGCAAAACGTAATCCTTTGTCCATTGCTACTGGTACTATTAACTTAACGTTAATAGTTACGTTATCACCTGGCATAACCATTTCACGACCATCCGTTAGGAAGATTTCTCCTGTAACGTCTGTTGTACGGAAATAAAATTGAGGACGATATTTGTTATGGAATGGTGTGTGACGACCACCTTCTTCTTTTTTCAAAACGTAGATTTCAGCTTTAAACTCTTGGTGAGGTTTAACAGATCCTGGTTTACAAATAACCATTCCACGTTTAATTTGAGTTTTCTCAATACCTCTTAACAATAAACCAACATTATCTCCTGCTTCACCACGGTCAAGGATTTTACGGAACATCTCAACCCCTGTTACAGTAGACGTTAATTTCAATTCACCCATTCCTAAAATTTCAACACCTTCTTGAGAATTGATAACACCTGTTTCGATACGTCCTGTTGCAACTGTACCACGACCTGTAATCGTAAATACGTCTTCAACTGGCATTAAGAAAGGCTTATCAACATCACGTGGAGGAAGTTCTATATATGTATCAACAGCATCCATTAATTCTTCAACTGTTTTAACCCATTTTTCTTCACCATTCAATGCTCCTAAAGCAGAACCTTGAATAACTGGAGCATTGTCACCATCGTAGTGATAGAAAGAAAGTAATTCACGCACTTCCATTTCAACTAACTCTAATAACTCATCATCATCAACCATATCCACTTTGTTCATGAATACAACTAATCTTGGAACACCAACTTGTTTTCCTAAAAGGATGTGCTCACGTGTTTGTGGCATTGGCCCGTCAGTTGCAGCAACAACTAAAATTGCACCGTCCATTTGAGCAGCTCCAGTAACCATGTTTTTTACGTAATCCGCGTGACCTGGACAGTCAACGTGAGCATAATGACGGTTAGTTGTTTCATACTCAATGTGAGAAGTGTTAATAGTAATACCACGTTCTTTTTCTTCAGGAGCATTATCAATTGAAGAGAAGTCACGTACTTTTGCTAATCCTTTAGAAGCTAATACGCTTGAGATTGCTGCTGTTAACGTAGTTTTACCGTGGTCAACGTGCCCGATAGTACCAATGTTAACGTGCGGTTTGGAACGGTCAAAATTTTCCTTAGCCATTTTTGTTATTTGTTACTTAGTTAATAATATACTTACTTTTATAATAAACCCTATATTAGGATATATTTCTTTTTTATCTTGAGCCAATGACGAGATTTGAACTCGTGGCCTCTTCCTTACCAAGGAAGCGCTCTACCCCTGAGCTACACCGGCGCTCAATTTTATTTTTAAAAATTGAGCGGGAGACGAGACTCGAACTCGCGACATTCAGCTTGGAAGGCTGAAGCTCTACCAACTGAGCTACTCCCGCTTGTAAACTTTCAGTGGGGGTGGATGGACTCGAACCAACGATACCTTACGGTGACAGATTTACAGTCTGCTGCAATAGCCACTATGCGACACCCCCAACAATTTCCGAGCCGATGGAGGGATTCGAACCCCCGACCAGCTGATTACAAATCAGCTGCTCTGGCCAACTGAGCTACATCGGCGGCTTTTTATTTTTCACTAAATTTAAAGAACGTACACAAAAACCCAAAAATTTGGGAATGCAAATGTATGAATCTTTTTTTATCTCAAAGAACTTTTTTTTAAAATTATTTTTTTTTTTTTTTCAATCTTAATTTAAGTTCGCTAATCAAGTAATTTATTTAATTTTGAATTGTTGAAAGTAAAAATAGCTGTAGTAACGGTTTCAAACGATTTGGCAACAGATAATCGTGTCAATCGAACGTGTAACGTATTGAAAGAAAGCGGCTATACTGTTGTACTCGTTGGTCGAAAACGCAAGAACAGCCTTCCTATAAAATCACAGGAACACCGATGTGTTCGCTTAAATCTATTGTTTAATAAAGGTCCTTTCTTTTATTCGGAATTAAATATACGCCTTTTATTTTTTTTACTTTTTTCAAAGATTGATCTCATTTTCGCTAATGACTTAGACACTTTGCCAGCTTCATTTATAGCTCATAAACTCAAAAGAAGTTCAAAAATCGTTTATGATTCTCACGAATTATTCACTGAAGCACCCGAATTAGAAGGACGATTTGTTAAAAAAATATGGGAACGTATTGAAAAACTGATTTTGCCAAAGTTGGATCATATCATTACTGTTAATGATTCTATCGCTGAAATTTTTAAATCGAAATATCGAAAAACAATTATAGTGATTAGAAATGTTTCTGAAAAGTTTGACTGGAGCGAACTAAAATCGAAAAAAGACATAGGAATTCCTGAAGATAAAGAATTAATTATTGTTCAAGGTTCGGGACTCAATATTGATCGTGGGATAGAGGAGGCTATTTTGGCTATGCAACTAATTGATAACGCCATTCTATTAATAGTGGGCGATGGCGATGTTATTCCAAATGCGAAAGAATTAGTGAAAACGCATCAATTGGAAACGAAAGTTTTATTTTTCGGGAAGCGACCTTATAAAGAATTGATGCAATTTACGCGACATGCAAGTATCGGTCTTGCTTTAGACAAACCTAAATCTTTAAACTATCGCTTTGCACTTCCCAATAAACTGTTTGACTACATTCAAGCAAACACCGCTGTAATTTGTTCCAATTTAATTGAAATACAAAAAATTGTAGAAAAATATAAAATCGGAATTTCAATTGAAACTATAAGCCCAGAAGCAATTGCTGAAACAATAAACGGACTTTTAGAAAATAAAGAGAAACTATCAGCCTATCAAGAAAACTGCAAAAAGGCTGCTGAAGTTGAAAACTGGGAAAATGAAAAAGTAAAATTAAAAGTGCTTTTAAAACAAGTAGTTGCGAACTAAAGAATTGCGAATTGCTATTGTAGATTCTGTTGTTGCTAATTTATCAAAAGAAGTCAATAGCTTTTATCTGAATGTGAAAGATGGGATTAATTTTGTGAATGTAACTGATTTGGAGACGAAGGATGTTTTGGTGAAGAAGTTAATAATTAGAAATTAATTGCGAATTAAAAATTGCGAACGTTTATATTAGTAAGCGCTCCGCGCAAGATATTATTTTCTTAAAATAACAATGACAAACGACGAGGTCTGAGGCTCGAGGACTGAGGCACTCGAAGTCCGAAGTCTGAAATCCGAAGTCTGAATAGTTTGCAATTTTTAAGCAGTCTGTACTTCCGTTCGAAATTCGCAATTCTATCGTTCGAAATTAATAAGCGTTATGGTTTTCAGTTCGCAATTCGCAATTAATCCGTTTGCAATTATTAAGCGTTATGGTTTTCCGTTCGCAATTCACAATTAATCCGTTTGCAATTATCAAAAACTAATGTTCTCAAAGTCGAAATAAAAAAGCCTTCTACTTATTTAACTTATTGAAAACTATTAACTTATACAAATCAAACATCCGCAAAGTGAAAAATCCTTTTTTCAAGCAATAGGAAAGTAGTGGCAATGAAATTACTGAAATTGAAAGCAAGAAATTCAAAATTGGATTGTTTTTGATTCGTTGGTAGGCAACCACTAATTTTATGTTTTGAGTGAATTGCTCGTTATGGTTTACAATTTCTAAAACTTGCAACAAGCTTTTTAATCCCTCGTTTGTTTTATTCAAAAATGCAGGGTTGTCATCTAAGTTTTTATTCAAAACTGGATTGTCAATGTGTGCAATTGAAATGGTATTTTGCGTTAATTCGAAACCAAACAAAGTGTCTTCGTGGCCGTAACCCAAAAGTGTTTCATTGAATTTAACTTTTTCAAAAACCGTTTTTTGGATTAGGAAATTATTGGATTTAAATCCCAAGTTTGGATTTTTTAATCGCTCTTCAATTGATTTACTTTCTCGAACGACGCTATATTTCCAGCGTAATAAATGATTGTTGTCGGGTTTGTTTTTTTGATAAACACTTGCGCCACAAAGCACGTGTGTTTCATTTGCATTGATGTATTGAATGTAATCTGACAAAAAAGTGGGAGAAATCACTTCCGAATCGCCATCTATAAACAACAAAAAAGGCTGAGACGCAAATTGCAAAAATTGATTTCGAATAGACGCTCTGCCTTTATTTTGTTTATTTTCTAAGTAAGTAACTTTGGTTGAAAAAACAGCGTTTATTTTCTTAATTGCTGGATTTGACCCATCATCGATTACAATGATTTCAATCGTTTCTTTTATTTTTTTTGACTGCTCATAAAGTGCTTCAACCAATGCGCAAACATCCGAATTGTAAATAGGAATACAAACAGTTATCATTCTCAGTAAACTGAAAAATTAAGCCATTGTGCTTGGTGTACCAAAGTTCATTGGCGGAAATCCAGCTTGTGGATCATCAATATTTCCGAAAGTTTGCTCGTATTTATTGATATTGTCAGCTAAAGCTTGCAAGAAACGTTTTGCATTTTGCGGTGTCATCAATACTCTTGAACGTACTTTTCCTTTTGGCATTCCTGGCATCACTTGAACAAAATCACATACAACCTCAGCTGGTGAATGCGTAATTATTGCAAGATTTGAATATACTCCTAAAGCAATTTCTTCAGAAAGTTCGATGTTCATTTGGTTTTCTTCGTTTTCCATTCTATTTTGTTTTTATAGTTCAAATTCTTGTTCTTCAAAGCGAATATTAAATTGTTCCAACTCTTCTAAAATTGGTTCATAAATCGCTGCGTGAATAGGTAAAGTTACTCCTTTTTCGAGTAAATCGCCTTTCAAAATCATTTTTGCTGCAATCGCAACGGGTAAACCAACTGTGTTCGACATAGAAGTATAGGTTTGGTCCTCACCAACGTTTATCATCGAAGAAATAATTTTGTGATGTTTAGTGTTGAGTTCGTATTCAAATTCATGATACATCACCAACATATCTTTATCACCTTCTTCTAATTTCCATTTTTCTGCCAACAATTTCTCTAGTAATTGCGCTGGACTTGCGTTTTCAAAGCCAAAACTTTCATCTTTTTCAAAAATCCCTATAGATTCAAACAAAGGATATAAATACATTCGATCTTCACGTAAAAACAATTTCAGTTTGTCTTCAACGGACAAATCACGGTTATATGGTAAAAAAGAATTAATAAATGAACGTGACGTCAACTCTTCCGAATGTGCCATTTTATAAGTGTCATCAGTCATTCCTAATTCAATAAAAACGTCCCAACCCTGACAGTAATTCGGTCTGCGCAAAGTTCCTCTGTAAATTGTGGGAATATCCTCTAATCCATACGTTTTTCTATACGATAAAGAATCGCGGTTGGCATATCCATCAAATTCGCCATACGTTCCGATTGAAAAGCGCTCTGTTCTGGTAAACAAACGATTGTAAGGAATATATTTGTATTCGTCATTTTGTTTGAAACAAGCTGCTCCACCCTGCCCTGCTAGAATCACGTTTCTTGGATTCCAAGTGAATTTATAATGCCAAGGATTGTTGTCACTTTCAGGTGCAATCAAGCCACCACAAAAAGATATAAAACTCGTTAGTTTCCCTCCCTTATTTTGGATTGAATGAATTATTTTCATCGCACTCATGTGATCGATTCCAGGATCTACCCCGATTTCATTCATAATAACTATTCCAGCTTCTTTCGCATCTTCGTTCAAAGCTCTCATTTCTGGAGAAATGTATGAAGGTGTGATTAAATCGACTCGTAAATCGATACAGTCTTTAGCAACTTCGACATGAAAACGAGCTGGTAACATGGAGATCACCAAGTCTGAATGTCCAATCGCAGGTCTTCTTTCATGAGGATTTAAAGCATTAAAAGCTAATGCTTCAGCATTGGGATGATTGTTTATTTTTCGCTTAACTAACTCGATATCTTGGTCAACAATTTTCAAATGCCAATCATTTTCTTGAGCGAGATTCAACAAATATCTAATCATTGAAGAAGCAGACAAACCTGCACCGAGAATAAGGATTTTTTTCATTTCTACAGTTTTTTCTTTAAGGAATTAAAGCATTTAGACAGCTAAAAATCCGCGCCAAAAGTAACTATTTTATTTCGCTCGTTTGAAAAGGAAGTGGAGAAAAGATAAAAACTTTTGCCTTTCTAAAATGGGAACAAGTTTACAACCTCGTTTTCAAAAATAGTAAAACTTAACATACAGTTTTAATATATTTTTTTGCTTTTCTTTTTGCACGATCAAAAAGAAACACCGCGAATTAGCAGCGAAGCTAAAACCTGGAAATTCAAGGCCAAAATGTTCGCTAACACTAAATTATGGATATAGTTCTATTTTTTGGTTTTAACTAAAGATTACAATTTCAGGCAATAAAATAGCAACCAATAAAATTAGGTTATCTGTTGAGAAATCTAACTTTTAAATTTGATAAGAACAAAATGCTGTTAAATATGTCATTTGGATAAGGTATTGATTAATTTTGCACCCACATGAAACAAACATTATTACAAAAAATAGTTGACATTTTTTTCTCAATGAAAAGTATGTCATTGTCCTTGATTTTATTCCTAGTAGGTATTGGTGCAGCAACATTTATTGAATCAATTTATGGCATTCAAAGTGCTAAAATTATTATTTACAATGCAACGTGGTTTGAGCTTTTGCTTTTGTATCTAACGCTTAATTTAATAGCTAACATTTTTAAATACAAGATGTTTGTACGCGAAAAAATCGCTATGTTAACGTTCCACCTTTCATTTATAATCATACTTATTGGTGCAGGTGTAACACGCTATATAAGCTTTGAAGGATTAATGATTATCAACGAAGAAACAAGTTCTGACTTCATTTTTACGTCAGATCCATATTTACTGGTTTATTTGGAAAATCCACAAATGGAATCCACCAAAATTGATGCTTCAAAAAAATACTTTTCTGTGATTACTGATAATTACTTTAAAAATGAAGTAGCAATCGATAACAAAAATTTCTCTTTTGAATATGTCAATTTTCAAACTAAAATGAAAGACACTTTTGTTATAAACAAGCGATTTAAAACTAGCGCTTTGGAGTTGGTTACTGATGGAATGAAATCGAATTTCTTGTGTGAAAATGAAGTATTTATGGTTGGGAATATCCCATTATCATTTAATAAAAAAGTTGCGACTCCTGGAATCGAAGCACGAACAGTTGGTGATTCAGTTCAAATCAAAACAATGTTGCCTATCCGTTATTTGCCAATGACAGAAATGCAAAAAGCACGTCAATCTGGCCTAGAAGTTTCTGATTCATTGTATAAAGACGTGAAACCAAACACATGGGAAACTTTCAAAATCAAAACACTTTATCAAGTTGGAAATCAACAATTTGTTTTCAAACAAAAAATAAACAACGCAAAGAAATTATTAGTTTCTACAGGAAAGAAAAATGAAGGATCAGACTATTTAACAGTAAAGGTAAGCGATGGAAAAAGTTCAAAAATCGTTCGATTAGAAGGTGGAATGGGTGCAATTCCTACTCCCGTTCGCTTTGATATGAATGGCGTGACTTGCCAACTTGAATATGGCTCCATTAGAAAACCAATGCCATTTAAAGTAGAATGTCGTGATTTTAGACTAGATAAATATCCAGGTTCAGAATCACCATCTTCATTCGAAAGTGACTTAACAATTCTCGATGAAGAAATGAAATACAAGCGCAATCAAACTGTTTTTATGAATAATGTAATGGATTATCGAGGTTATCGCTTTTTTCAATCCAGTTACAACTTAGACGATCCATCTACACCTGAAAATGAAGAAGGAACGAAATTGAGTGTAAATCATGATTGGTGGGGGACAAACATTACTTATCTAGGTTATTTATTAATGGCAATTGCAATGATTTTATCGCTTTTCGCTCCAGTTGGACGATTCCAGTATTTAAATGAAAGATTGGCAATTTTAAAGGAAAAAAGGAAAGAATTGATGTTCGTTTTTGTTTTGCTTGGTTCAAGTTTTGCAGCTAATGCGCAACATGATGAACACGACGGACACGACCACAGTGGGCATGATCACACTACTCAAGAACAAACTCATGAACCAACAGACAATTCACATAAAAATCACCCTTCAAAAGGAATTTATCGAGTTGTTTCAGAAGAACATTCAGAAGAATTAGCTTCTTTATTGGTTTTAGATTATGACGGTCGAGTGGTTCCTTTTCATACTTTATGCGACCAATTACTGCGCAAAATTTATCGCGACAACAAATACAAAAATTACAACGCAGTGCAGACAATTTTAAGTATGCACATGTATCCACAATATTGGATGGAACAAAAAATGATTCAAGTTCCAAGTGTTTTAAGAGATCCACTAAAATTGGGAGAATATGCGTCAAGTTTGGAATTATTAAGTAAAGATGGTAATTTTAAATGGTTGGCAGCATATGAAAAATCGCATCAAAAATTAGAATCAAAACGCTCTGAGTTCGATAAAAAACTGATTAAATTGAATGAGAAATTTGAAGTAGTTCAAGGTGTTTTAATGTGGCAATACATGCGATTAATCCCTAAAAAACAAGACCAAAATAATCAATGGTATGTTCCTATGAGTGCTGAATTATTGGAAAAAGACACAAGTGCTTCACTGCAAGTTTTTAAATATCTTAATGCAATTGATCAAGCAGGGAAAAATAAAAATTATAAAGAAGCAAGCACTCTTTTGAAGTCGATTAAAGAAATGCAACGATCCGTAGGAAAAAAAGTTGTGCCTTCAGAAAAATTGGTGAAAATTGAAATCAGCTACAATAAAATGCAGATTTTCAAAAATTCATATAGAATGTATGGTTTAATTGGTTTGTTCATGTTGATTTTATTTTTCATTCGTGTCTTTACCAATCCAAATTCCAAATCAAATTCAGCAATAGAAAAAATTCGAAAATTCTTTGTTTTTACTTTAATTATTGCTTTTGTTTATCAAGGAGTTGGTCTAGGTTTTCGTTGGGCAATTTCTGGGCATGCACCATGGAGTAATGGTTACGAAGCAATTATTTTTATCTCTTGGGTAACGATGATTGCTGGGTTTTTATTCTCCAAAAAAAATGCTGTAGTTATTGCAGGAACGGCAATTTTAGCGTCCTTAATGATTTTTGTTTCTGAAATGAATTTATTAGATCCAGAAATCACGCCTTTAGTTCCCGTTTTAAAATCATATTGGTTAATGATTCACGTTGCCATTATCACTGGAAGTTACGGATTCCTTGGTTTGGCTTGTATTTTAGGGTTATTCAACCTAGTACTTTATACCTTCCGAACAAGTAGTAAAGGTGAAATTATCACGATTAACATCAATGAACTAACTTACGTTTCTGAAATGACAATGACCATTGGTTTATTCATGCTCACTATTGGAACTTTCTTAGGTGGGATTTGGGCAAACGAATCGTGGGGACGCTATTGGGGTTGGGATCCAAAAGAAACCTGGGCTTTAGTTTCTGTGTTAGTTTATGCCGTGATTTTGCACTTGCGATTTATACCAGGATTGAAAGGTAAATTCTTTTTTAATGTCGTTTCTTTCTGGGGTTATTCTGCAATTCTATTTACTTTCTTTGGTGTGAACTTTATGCTTGTTGGTTTGCATTCTTATGCACAAGGAGATGGACTCGGAAAATTCCCAACTTGGTTAATTTGGACAATTATAGGATTTGTAATATTTACTGTGATTGCAGCTATACGAAGTAAACACTACAACAAAACGCAGCAAAACAAATTAAACAGCTAATGTTTGCTGATCAAATTATTTATGAAGATAATCACGTTATTGTCATTAACAAACGTGCATCTGACATTGTACAAGGAGACAAAACTGGAGATAGGACACTTCCTGATGAAATTAAAGATTACTTAAAAGAAAAGTACAACAAACCTGGAAATGTATTTTGTGGTGTAGTGCATCGTTTAGATCGACCAACAAGTGGTGCGGTTGTTTTTGCTCGTACAAGTAAAGGTTTGGAACGTTTGAATGAACAATTTCGCGAGAAAGAAACCAACAAAGTTTATTGGGCGATAGTTGAAAGTTTGCCTGAAAATCCAGAAGGAAAATTGGTTCATTTCCTCAAAAAGAATGAAAATCAGAACAAAAGCTATGTTTCCAAATCATCCGTTATGGGTGCGAAAGAAGCCAAATTGCATTACAAATTAATTGCATCTTCCGACCGTTATCATTTATTAGAAATTCAATTAGAAACTGGTCGACATCACCAAATCCGATCACAATTAGCAAGTATTGGCTGCTACATCAAAGGTGACGTTAAATATGGAGCTAAACGTCCAAATGAAGACGGGTCTATTTGCTTACATGCGCGAAAATTAGCTTTCAATCATCCTACAACAAAAGAACTATTACAGTTCGTTGCGCCTTGTCCGAAAGATGCTATTTGGCAATTTTTCGAAAAGATTATTGGTTAAGTAATTGGATTTTAAAATGAATTCATTAACAAAAGTTTATAGTAAAAAATGTAGCTTTGTATAAGTAACACAAAAAGTATGGCAACTATTACATTAAAAATCAATGAAAGAACCGGAAAAGGTAAAGTATTCATGCAATTTTTAAAGGAATTTATAACAGATAATAAGTCGGTTGAAATCATCGAAGAAAAATCTCCATACAATCCTGAATTTGTGAAAATGGTCAAAAAATCAGCGGCTAGTAAAAAACGATATCAAGTAGATAATGTCGATGAGTTATGGAAAAGTTTATAGTTGTTTTAACTGAAAAAGCAAAACAAGACATTTCGCTTCATAAACGTTCTGGTAATAAAGCTATAGAAAGAAAAATAAAATCATTTCTTGAAGAGCTTAAAGTACATCCTTTTTCGGGAACTGGTCAACCTGAAGCACTCAAGCATGAACTTCATGGTTTTTGGTCAAGACGCATAAATCAAAAAGATAGAATGATTTACTCTGTTAATAATGAAATTGTAACAGTTGAAGTTGTTTCTGCAATGGGACATTATTTTGACAAATAACTTTTCATCGCAACCTCCCATTTTCTAAAAACAATTATCTTTGTTGTGATGGAAAAACAAGTTATTCTCAATGCCAAACATTTGGAACTTACATTGAAGCGACTTTCCCATGAATTGATTGAATCCCACAATGATTTTTCGGACACTGTGCTCGTTGGTTTACAGCCAAGAGGTATTCACGTTGTGTCACGCCTAAAAGAAATTTTAGAGGAAATTTTGGGAAAGAAAATCGTTTGCGGGAATTTGGATATTACCTTTTATCGCGACGATTTCAGACGACGTGAACGACCACTCATTCCAAGTATTACCAATATCGACTTTAGCATCGAAAATAAAAAAGTGGTCCTGATTGACGATGTTCTCTATACAGGTAGAACGATTCGCTCTGGATTGGATGCCTTGTTGACTTTTGGTCGTCCGTCAAAGGTGGAGTTATTGGTAATTATCGATCGAAGATTTAGTAGAGATTTGCCCATTCAAGCAGATTATACCGGAAAAGCCATTGACACCCTGATTTCTGAGCGCGTTTCAGTAGAATGGAAAGAAACCGAAGGAGAAGATAAAGTAGTATTGTTTACAAAAGAAAGTAATGAATAATTTAAGTGTAGATCATCTTACCGGAATTAAAGACTTGACGCGTGAAGACATTGAATTGATCTTCAAAACCGCTGATAGTTTCAAAGAAGTAATCAATCGACCAATCAAAAAAGTTCCTTCCCTTCGAGACATTACGATTGCGAATGTTTTTTTTGAAAACTCTACAAGAACACGTCTTTCTTTTGAACTTGCTGAAAAACGATTGTCAGCTGACGTTGTTAATTTCAGCGCCTCAGGAAGTTCGGTAAAAAAAGGAGAAACGCTGGTTGATACCGTTAACAATATTCTCTCGATGAAAGTGGATATGGTGGTGATGCGTCATCCGAATCCAGGAGCTGCCTTGTTTTTGTCGAAAAAGATTAAAGCGAAAGTAATAAATGCTGGCGACGGGACACACGAACACCCAACACAAGCTTTATTAGATGCCTATTCCATTCGCGAGAAATTAGGAAGCGTTGAAGGAAAAAAAGTAATAATTGTGGGTGATATTTTACATTCTCGTGTTGCGCTTTCAAATATTTATTGCCTTCAAAAATTAGGCGCTGAAGTTATGGTTTGTGGCCCGACAACCTTGATTCCAAAATACATTCATGAATTAGGAGTGAAAGTTTCTCACAACCTCATCGAAGCCTTAGAATGGTGCGATGTGGCGAATATGTTACGCATACAGTTGGAACGTCAAGACATCAAATATTTCCCTTCTTTGCGCGAGTATTCGATGCTTTTTGGATTGAACAAAGAAATTTTAGATTCACTTTCTAAAGAAATTGTGGTGATGCATCCTGGTCCAATTAATCGTGGTGTTGAAATCACAAGCGACGTAGCAGATTCCAAGCAAAGTATTATCTTACACCAAGTTGAAAACGGTGTTGCTGTAAGAATGGCAGTAATTTATTTACTCGCAGCGAAGATTGAACGCTGAAAAATTTGATGCGTTGTTATAATTCCGAAATCATTAACTTTAAGTTGAAATTGATTTTAACACCCAACTATTTATGGAAAAGTACCAACCAAATCGACAATTTTTACTTTACAAATCTGACAAAGGTGATATAAAGGTGGATGTTTTGTTGGAAAACGAAACCATTTGGATGCCGCAAACTAAAATAGCTGAACTCTTTGAAGTGCAACGACCTGCAGTTACCAAACATTTAAAGAACGTTTTTGAAAGTGGTGAATTGAACGAAAAAGTGGTATGTTCCATTTTGGAAATAACCACTCAACACGGTGCCATTGCTGAAAAAACACAAGTTAAGCCAACCAAATTTTACAATCTTGATGCAATAATTGCTGTAGGGTACAGAGTAAATTCAAAAAGAGCTACGCAATTTAGAATATGGGCAACTTCAATTTTAAAGGAGCACATTATCAAAGGTTATACAATGGATGTGGAGCGGTTGAAAAACCCTCAACCCATTTTTGGTCAAGATTATTTTAAAGAACAATTAGAGAAAATTCGAGATATTCGCAGCTCAGAGCGAAGATTCTACCAACAAATTACTGACATTTATGCAGAATGTAGTATCGATTATGATTACAACTCAGAAATAACCAAAGAGTTTTTTGCAACTGTTCAAAACAAATTACATTGGGCAATCACCAAGCAAACTGCCGCTGAAATTATCGTTTCAAGAGCTGATCATAAAAAAGAAAAAATGGGTTTGACTAATTGGAAAAATTCACCAGATGGTAAAATTCGAAAATCAGATGTTAGTATTGCAAAAAATTACTTGACAGAAGAAGAATTAAAACCATTGAATCGTATTGTATCGATGTATCTTGATTATGCTGAAGACCAAGCTGAACAAGGCAATGCTTTGACAATGAAAGATTGGTCTGAAAAATTAAATGCGTTCTTACAATTCAATCAAAAAGAAATATTGAAAGATTCTGGTAAAGTAACGGCAGCTATTGCTAAGGAATTCGCAGAAAAAGAATTTGAAAAATACAAACCAATTCAAGATAGATTATTTGAAAGCGATTTCGACAAGGAAATTAAAAAAAGACTAGGCGAATAATTCACATCCCCTTAAAAAAATCCTCTAATGAAATATTAAGATGGCTTAGTATTCGAATTAAGGTGTTTAATTGAATATTGGCTCCAGCCTCGTATTTTCCATATTGGGGGCGACTTATGTTATTTTCATAAGCGAAATACTCATAACTTGTGTATCCTGCATCTTTACGCAACTCTTTAAGTTTGTCACCAATTTTTTTAAGAACAATTTTTTCTTCTTCAGTTATTGTCTTCTTGGCAATTGTTCGTGGTGCTTTTGGATTCATTTTACTCTTTTAAAAAAGCAAATCAATGAATTGTCCATAAATTACATTACCTCTTTTTTACTTGCTCTTTATTAAATTACTCTTTATTAGGAGCTTTTAAGTATTTTTATAAAAAATATTTAATATGAATTACCAATGTATTGAGTTAATATGTAATTGTTTTTTTTCATTAGTTCTTGGATTTCTTGGATTTTATTATACCAAACAACAAAACAAATTAAACGGAGATAACACTGAAAAAGAGCTTTTTAGAGATTTTAATATTCGTTACTCAAATCTTAACAACAAACTAAATGAGTTGAAAAGTGCGGATATGAAATCTATAACTGAAGATCCATTATTATATGATGCAGCAATGGAATTCTTTAATCTCTGTGCTGAGGAATATTATTGGAAAAAGAAAAATAGAATTTCCGACGAAATATGGAAAAGCTGGCACCGTGGTATGAATTCATGGTTACAGCAGGCACCTGTACTATGCGAACTTTGGGAAAATGAAATGACTTTTTCAGGCCCAGAATCTTATTACATAAAAGACAAATATGAGTTTTTTGACAAATCAAATTTTAAAAAAATATGAAAGCAATTTTACTATTCATTTTTTCAATAATGGGAATTTTGGCATTTAGCCAAGCACCTACTTTTGATTGGGCTAAAAGATGGAGCTCAACAGGATTCTCGGAATATGATATGGTAATTGACAGTATTGGAAACTCTTATGTATTGAGTGACGGAGATACACAAGACAATTTCAATCCAACGGGTTCTCCAATTTATGCACCTACAAGTGGATGTGGTGCTATTTCAAAATTTGATCCAAATGGTACTTTAATTTGGATAAAATTCTTTAATAAAGTTTTAGTGTCAAATAATAGTGGTGCTATATGTAAACCAAAAAAGATTTGTATCAAAAATGATAAAATTTACATCACAGGAAATTTCTCGGGCATTATAAACTTTGATCCAAATGGAAGTAACACATTAGCGTCAAATGGAAGTTGTTTTATCGTTTCATTAGATTTAAACTGTAATTTTCAATGGGCTAAAAGTTTTGGTAATGATATTACAGAAGTGAATGATATTTCGATTGATCTTTTTGACAATGTAATTATTATTGGTAGTTTTCAAAATACAATTACATTTGCCTCCCAATCAATTAATTCAAATGGAGCAGATGACGTTTTTATTGCAAAATGGAATGCAAATGGCACTCCTCAATGGATTAAAGGATTTGGTGGAAATACAACTTTTATTGATGAAGGTAATGGAATTGCAACTTCAACAAATGGAGATATTTATGTAATTGGTAATTTCCAAGGAACAGTTGATGTTGATCCCAATTCAGGTGTTTCCAATCTAACTTCAAATGGAACTTATGATTTTTTCATACAAAAATTAAACTCATCAGGTGATCTTATTTGGGTAAAATCTATTGGGGGACCGGGCTCAGATAAAGGAAACGGGATTACTATTGACTCAAATAATGACATAATATTTACAGGATATAATAACGGAATTGTTGATTTTAATCCTGGAATAGGTGTAAATAATTTATCACCATCAACAATAAATGCTTTTATATGTAAGTGGGATGGAAATGCCAATTTCATTTGGGCAAAATCTATAATTTCAACCTCAAATCCTCAAGGATTTTATATAACATCAGATTCACAAAACAATTATTACATAACCGGAATAACACAGGGAACAGCTGACTTTAATCCGTCCAATTCAGAAATATTCAATTTAACTGCCTCTGGAGGGTCTAATACATTTATTTTAAAATTAACAACTCTTGGTGATTTTATATGGGCCGGAATTTTAACGGGAGAAGCTAATAATAACACAAACGAATCCGCGGCTGTTCAAGTCAATCAAAATTCAATTTATATTTCAGGAAATTTTAGAGGACAAGTTGACTTTAATACTAGTGACACTCAAACGAATTACTTAAATTCAATAGCTCACACTTGGGGCGGAGTAACAAATTATTATTCTCCATTTTTACTAAAACTTAATTATTGCCCTTCAAATAGCTCATCTTTCTCAATTTCACAATGTCAATCCTATACCTGGTCATCAAACAACACAACCTATTCAGCTTCTGGGACCTTTACAGATACACTAATAAATATATTAGGTTGTGACAGTATCATCACACTCAACTTAACTATCCTTCCAACTCAAACCAACAGTGTTTCAATTTCACGATGTGACAGTTATACTTCACCTTTGGGCAATACGTATAATTCCTCTGGTTCATATACAGAAACCTACTCAAACGTAAATGGTTGTGATAGTATTGTTACAATAAACCTAACTATTACTAATATTCAAAATACTGTTACTGTTACTGTTTCCGCTTGTGGTAATTATATCTCTCCTTTAGGAAATAATTACAATTCAAGTGGCACCTATCAGGAAAATTACACAACTTCAAATGGTTGTGATAGCTTGGTAACAATCCAACTTACAATCAATAATAGTACAACCGTAAACGAGACAAAATCGGCTTGTACAAGTTACCTATCACCATCTGGAAATACATATACACTTTCAGGTCAATATTATGATACGCTTTTAACTTCATTGGGTTGTGACAGTATCATCATTACTCAATTAACCATACTAACACCAACTCAGGCTTCTATTTCTCCCGTTGTATGTAGCTCCTATACATCGCCTTCAGGAATAGTCTTAAATCAAACAGGAACATACATAGACACACTTCAAAATCTGAACGGATGTGATAGTATTATTACAATCAACCTTTCTGTCGTTGGAACATTGAATGTAAATGCAGGACCTGATATAACTATTTGTTCGGGAGAAAGTATCACTTTAAATGGAGCAGGCGCTTCAGCTTATTCTTGGTCAAATGGCGTATCGAACAATATTCCATTTTCGCCAACTGTAACAACAAATTATGAAGTTATTGGAACTGATGGAAATGGTTGCAGCGGAAAAGATAGCATTCTTGTTTCTGTTAATAATCCACCAACAATCGCATTTAATTCCATTCTTCCTGATTGCGAAGGAGGAGTTTCTGGAAGTATTAATGTAAGTATGACAGGTTCAAACCCATTTTCTTATCAATGGTCAAATGGTTCAAATACACAGAACTTATTAAATGTTTCAACTGGCAATTATGGAGTTACAGTAACAGATGCTAATGGTTGTTCATCAGGAACAAATTTTGATTTACAAGATGGCGAAGGTGATTGCTTGATTGTTCCAACAGGATTTAGTCCGAATGGAGATAATGAAAACGACACCTGGAATATAATTGGAATTGAACAGTTTACTAAAAATCAAGTGCAAGTTTTCAATCGTTGGGGACAAACTGTATTTGAAAGCAAGGGAACTGCAGTAAATTGGAATGGAAGCTATAATGATAAACTATTGCCAATAGCTGATTACTATTTTGTAGTTGATTTAGGAAATGGTCAAGTATTTAATGGAACATTAACAATAAAGTATTAAAATGAAAGCAATTAATTTAATCGCACTATTGTTTATTGCTGGCCTAAGCTACGCACAACAATTGCCGGTAAACACACAATTTTACAATAATACTTTTTTGATCAATCCTGCAACAACCGGTTCAAAAGATATTCACTTATTAGTTAGTACCAGACAACAGTGGGTTGGATTTAAAGGTGCTCCTTCAACTTACAAAATTGCTGGACATTCAAACTTAAGAAATGATAAATTTGCCATAGGTGGATTTTTATTTTTAGACGATTTTGGAGGCGCCATAAAACAAACAGGAATAGGATTAAATTTTAGATATTGCTTATTACTAAATGAAAATTCAAGTCTATCAATTGGAGCAACAGGATTATTAAATCAATATGCTTATGATGGATCATCAATTATCTCAAACTCAAGCAATGACCAAACACTTTTTGGAAGTATAAATAGTGCTTCACCAGACTTTAATTTGGGACTTTCATATAGATACAAAGGATTAAATATTGGCTTATCTAGTCAACAACTTTTCCAAAGCTCATTAAAAAAATTAAATACATTAAATAGTACACTAGATAAAAACCGTTTAATTCGACAGTATAATTTTACGCTTAATTATGAATTTGGATTTAAAAATAAAATCGCTTTACTGCCATACATCCTAGTGCGTTCTACATTTATCCAACCAACTCAATTTGAGATTGGAAGTAATTTGAAATTTAAAAATTATATTATCTCTGGGATATCATACCGTAGTTCAGATGCTGTTTCATTCTTAATTGGTTTAGAAAAAGACAAATTTGGGCTTTATTATTCTTACGATGTCACCACATCAAATATCAGAAAGTATTCATCAGGAAGCCATGAAATAACAATCTCTTATAAATTTTCAAATCTAATTGATTCAGATGGAGACGGTGTTTCAGATAAGAAAGATGAATGTCCAAACAAAAAAGGCGAACGAGGAAATAAAGGTTGTCCTTGGGGTGACAAAGATTCAGATGGTTTAAATGATAATGAAGACAAATGTCCAGAAATAGCAGGAGATAAAGAAAATTTAGGATGTCCTTGGGGCGACAAGGATGGTGATGGAGTAAAAGACAATCTTGATAAATGTCCATCAGTTTCAGGTCCTACATCTAATTTTGGATGCCCAATAGAAGATAATGATGGAGATGGAGTTCCCAATTCAATTGACAAATGTCCAGAAACAAAAGGAGAAAAAGAAAATGATGGTTGCCCAAAAATAACAGAAAAACAAAAAGAAATTGTTTCAAAAGCAATTGAAAACCTGGAATTTGAAACAAATAGCTCTGTCATTGTAAAATCATCATTACCAGCTTTAGACATGTTATCATTATTGCTTTCAGAAAAACCTGAATGGATTTTAAAATTAGTTGGACACACAGATAATATTGGAGATGATGCTTCAAATATGGAATTATCGAAAAAGAGAGCTGAAGCTGTCAGAGATTATATCGTGAGTAAAGGTTTAAATTTTGATCGCTTTAAAATCGAATATTATGGCGAGTCAAGACCAATTGAAACAAATGATACACCTGAAGGTCGCAAAAAAAACCGAAGAGTTGAGATGATAATTGAATTCAAATAAATTGTTTAACAAATCAATTGAAGTTCAACAATAAACTAAGTTCCTAAGAATCAATTCATTCTTTAATTCCTTAAATTTCGCAACTATTTCCCACTGAAATTTTTACAACTGTTAAAGCACGTACACAAAATATAAATTACATTTGACAAAACAGATGCACTATGAACTTTTCAAACGAACAAATCGGAAATATTATCATCGTTCAATCTCACGTTGACAAACTAGATGCTGGAAATACTCCTGAATTAAAAGCTCATTTTTTATACATCAATAAAACAGGTAAAAACCAAATGGTACTTGACTTGTCTAAAACGAAATAATTAGGTAAAGCCACTTTACTTTTCTCTTTCTGATAATAGCTTTGACTTTTCAACTAATTTTACGCCCATGTCAAATACCACCAAAAGCTGGATGCTTTTAATTACACTTGCTTGTATTTGGGGAAGCTCCTTTATATTGATGAAAAAAGGAATGTTCACAGAAGATGGTGGAGATATATTTTCATCAACACAAGTAGGAGCTTTGCGAATGTTGATTGCTTCAGGAGTTTTGTTACCTTTTTCGATTCGAGCAGTACGAAAATTGCAAGCACGAAAAGATTTAATCTTTTTTTCGATAGTGGGATTTTGTGGCAATTTTTTTCCAGCCTTCTTGTTTACCTATGCAGAAACAGGAATTTCTTCCGGTTTTGCAGGGATGTTAAATAGTTTTACACCGATCTTTACCATTATTATTGGATTCTTAATTTATAAGCAACGCATCACCTCATTTCAAGTAGTCGGAACAATCATTGGCACAATTGGTATTGTACTTTTAATTAATGCAGGGAAATCCGTTTCGTTAAATGCAAGTATTTTTCATGTCTTAGCAATTGTTTTAGCAACATTTTTATATGGTGTAAGTCTAACCACAATTAAAAATAAACTCCAACATTATTCTTCTGTCGACATAACTACTTTGGCATTTTTGATGGTGTTTTTACCCGCTTTAATAGCTTTCTTTGTTTTTGGAACCCCATGTGTTATTTTAAAGAACGAACATGCACTAAAAGGTTTAGGTTACATTTCTATCCTAGCAATTTTCGGAACGGCGATGGCAGTTTTCTTATTTAATGGGATAATTCGCATGTCTTCCGCATTATTTGCAAGTAGCGTGACGTATTTTATTCCTGTTGTTGCGGTTATAATCGGATTTTTCTTCAAAGAGAGTTTAAGTTGGGGACAAATCGTTTCTATGTTTATCGTATTAATTGGAGTAATTACAGCCAATTACGGACATCTCCTATTTAATATCAAGAAAACTTTGTGAATAATTTGTCCTTAACGAATAAAATCTTATCTTTGCCCTCTTAATTTTAGAAATAATATTTAAAAACAAGCTATTATGTACGCAATTGTAGAGATAGCAGGGCAGCAGTTTAAAGTGCAAAAAGACCAAAAGATTTTTGTACATCGTTTAGCTTCTGACGCAGGTTCAAAAATCGAATTTGACCGTGTGTTATTGGTAGACAACGATGGAAAAATCACTATTGGCGCCCCAGCTATAGACGGTGCAAAAATCACCGCAGAAATAATCGACCATGTTAAAGGTGACAAGGTTATCGTTTTCAAGAAGAAACGTAGAAAAGGTTACAAAAAGAGAAATGGTCACCGTCAACAATTTACGGCGATTACAATTACAGATATTAAAGCATAATTAACCTTCCAATTAAGGAATAAAATTTTAAACGATGGCACACAAAAAAGGAGTCGGTAGTTCGAAAAACGGTCGTGAGTCACATAGCAAACGCTTAGGTGTGAAAATTTTCGGTGGACAAGCTGCAATTGCAGGTAACATTATTGTTCGTCAACGTGGAACTCAACATCACCCAGGAGCAAATGTAGGTATTGGTAAAGACCATACTTTATTTGCATTAACTGATGGTTTAGTTGAATTTCGCAAGAAAAAAGACAACCGTTCTTTCGTTTCAGTTGTAGCAATTGAAACAGCGAACGCATAACATTTAAAAGATTTATCTTTTGGGAAGGCTGACAAGAAATTGTTGGCCTTTTTTAATGTTTAATTTTTAATGATTAATGTTTAATTTGTAGTTTGACAAGTTTTCACGATTGCAGTAAGAATTCGGATAAGTTCTTCATTCTCTAATTTTAGCTCGTTGCAATTTAGATTTGTAAATCCTGTGGATTCTATAATTTCTATCCAGTATAAGCTTTCTCTTGCCTCTTTGGATGCAATGCTCATTTTAGCAGCAAAATCTTTTTTCGAATAACCTGCTGTTGCCTCATTTACATTAGCCCCAATGCTTGTTGCGGACCTGAAAAATTGTTTAGACAAGACATACTCTTTTTTAAAAAGTAAATCTTTGTATAAACTGATTGAGTTAATTGCGAATTGTTTCGATTTGTTTAAAATAATATTCTCTTTCATCTTTGTTTTTTTACTTTAAGTTAAAGAAAAAATTGAATTTAATCTACTTGATATTCATTGTTTTATTGAATTATTCTTTTTTCTAATTAAACATTCAAAATTCAACATTAATAATTTCCAAAGCCTTTGACTATTTTTACAATGAATTTATACTTATGATCCAAAAGCGCGCTATCCGTTACTTTCTTTCAATTTTAAGTGGTTTACTTTTAGTTGTTTGTTTTCCATTTACAGGAAGTATTACTCCATTAATTTTTGGGGCTTTGATTCCCTTGCTTTTTGTAGAGGATAGTATTTCGGTACAAAATCGTTCCTCAGTGAATGTGTTTTTACACGCCTATATAACTTTTTTCATCTACAATTTAGGAACAACATTCTGGATTTGGAATTCTACGGAAGTCGGTGGAGTACTTGCTTTTGTTTTTAATTCGTTATTAATGGCTTTGGCATTTCAAAGTTTTCATTTCGCGAAGAAACACATCGGAAGAAAGGAAGGATATATTTCACTTTTAATTATTTGGACTGCTTTTGAATATGCTCATTTCAATTGGGAACTTTCTTGGCCGTGGCTAGCTTTTGGAGATACTTTTTCTATTCGAACGAATTGGATTCAATGGTATGAATATGTGGGCGTTTTGGGTGGAACACTTTGGGTTTTAGTAGTGAATTTATTACTATTTCTAGGACTTAAAAAACAATTAGAGCAAGCCGAAAATAAAAAAGTAAAACGTAATTTCTTTGTTTTGGCAACTTTGATTTTACTTCTACCAATCGCTTATTCGTATTGGATGTTACAAAGTCCTTACTTGAAAGGAAAAACGCTTGAAGTAGTTTTGGTTCAACCAAATATTGACCCATACAACGAAAAATTTAGCCCGAATTCAACGGTAGAAGCTCAACTTAATAAGTTTTTTGACCTTGCTGATAAGAAGGTAACAAAAAACACCGATTTATTGATGGGCCCTGAAACAGCAATTTCTCAAGGATTCTTTGAGCCAGATTTAAAGTATTTTAAGTTCTATCAATTGATGCAAGAACGTTTGTCACACTATTCAAAAACCGAACTTTTAATTGGCGCCTCGACTGCACTTGCTTTCAAAAAGAAGGTTTCAAGAGCGACTTTACCCCTTGGTAATGGAAATGGATTTTACGAAAGTTACAACACCTCTTTATTCGTTCCAAAGTTTGGTAAACATAGTTTTATCCATAAATCAAAGTTGGTTTTAGGAGTTGAAAAATTACCTTTCTCGAATTATTTTCCGTTTTTGGAAGAGTTGGCAATTAGTAATGGTGGAACCTCCGGAACCTTGGGAATCGAAGCGTATCCAAAAAACTTTAAGGCGAAAAATTCAATAATTGCTCCCATAGTTTGTTACGAATCAATTTACGGTGAGTTTGTTTCACAGCAAGTGAGAACTGGAGCAGAATTGTTGTGTATCATCACGAATGATGGTTGGTGGAAAGATACACCAGGATATAAACAACATTTTAGCTTTGCACGTTTAAGAGCAATTGAAAACAGACGATGGGTTGTTCGTTCAGCAAACACAGGTACAAGTGGCGTTATCAACGAAAAAGGGGAAGTTTTGCAAACCACTGATTGGTGGGTTCCTGCAGTAATCAAAGCAGAAGTTCAACTGTCTAAAAAACAAACGATTTATGCAACTTTCGGCGATTTCATTGGTCGAAGTTTTGCCTTTGTAGCAGTTTTATTATTGATTTTCGCACTGAAAAATAAAATTCGACCGTTAAAGGGGAAATAATAGTTTAAGAGAAGTTTACAAAAAATACTTGTAGAAAGCCACCACATTCACCTTTATTTCATCTAATTGGATAGTTTCTTCTTGGTCAAAAGTGATGATTGTTCCTTCCGTTACGTTCAAAAAGCGACAAGCTTCAACCAATCCTCGAAGTTCTCGTTTTCTAGTGTCTGAATCGTTTAACTGATAAGCAACTTGAATAGGAAAAAATTGACCTTCCTTTTCTAATATGAAATCGCATTCATACTTCGTTTTAAAATAGAATAACTTATTACCTTGCTTCAATAGTTCCAAAAAAACCATATTTTCAAAAAGTTTTCCGTTGTTTTTGGATACTGAAAATTCAATCGCTGAAAGTAAACCCGTGTCGATAACATACGTTTTCTTTTCACTTTTCGCTTGTTTGATTTCTGAATAATCGAATTTGTCGATAGATTGTGTTAAAAATACAGCGTTGCAATGGTCATAAAATTCATACAGATAATTGTTACTTATTTTATACCCCATTGATTTTAAGTCTCTAAAAGTTTTATTTATTGAAAATGGTACAGTTACGCTTGCAAATATTTTCTTGATAAAAAAGCGTAAAACGTCGATAGCACGCACATTGTAGCGTTCCACCACATCGCGAAACATCATCACATTAAAGTATTCTTGCAGTAATTTGATACGTGTTGATTTTTCGAAGGATATTGTTTCTGCAAATCCTCCGTTGTACATAAATTCACCTGCGTAATGGATGAGTTTGCTTCTTTGTTGTTGCGTTTTTGTGGTTTTTTCAACGTTTAAAGTACCGAGGTATTCGCGAAAACTTAATGGATAAACCGTGTAACTCAACGAACGACCACGTAATACAGTTGCGATTTCACTACTCAACAATTTAGCGTTAGAGCCTGTGATGTAGATGTTTCTTGTTTTTGTGTCATATACACGACGTGTGAATTTCTCCCATCCAGTTACATTTTGTATTTCATCAAAAAAGAGATGCGTATTTTCCCATTCTAAGTCGGGATATAATTCATTAAACGCTTGAAGTATATAGTCTAAATCATCGGTGTCAACACGCAGACGCTCATCTTCAAAATTGATGAAAAGTATGTTTTTGCGCTCAGTTCCACTTTCAAGTAATTGATTTATAAGTTGATACAAGAAGAACGTTTTTCCACTTCGTCGAGCACCTATTAAACTGATGATTAATTTTGTGTTTAATGGTATTGTTTGTTCGCGTAAAAAACCACTCTTGAAATTTAGCGTTTGATTCTCTGCTATTACCTCTTTGAAACGTTCTTTCATTGTTTAATTACTTTATTTTACGAAACAAATTTACAAAATTTACTTTAAAATAAGATATTTATATAAAAATATTAGTAAAATAAAATAAATAAAATATATAAAGTTTCGTAAAAAAAACGAAATAAATTTAATTTCAATTAAGGTACACAACTTTTACTTTTACATTAAGTAAGTAGATACTTTCAATGACTCAGTTTATGGTATTAACACTTTTAACTCTTCTCATTTAATTTTTAACTCCTCACTTTCCACTTTCAGCTATCACTTCTCAACTTATTTCATTTTCAAAAGTTATCTTTGCACCTTAAAACAAAAACAAAATATGAGTCATTCTGAACTTTCTGAACAAGAAATCTTACGACGCGAGTCACTTCAAAAATTGCGCGATTTGGGAATTGATCCTTATCCAGCGGCACTTTATCCTGTTAGCGATTATGCAACAGACATCAAGCAGAATTTTGAAGACGGTAAGCAGGTTTGTTTGGCAGGTAGAATGATGAGCCAACGTGTGATGGGAAAAGCTTCTTTCGCTGAGTTACAAGACGCGTCAGGAAGAATTCAAGTGTATTTTAACCGCGACGAAATTTGTCAAGGAGAAGATAAAACGCTTTACAATGAAGTGTTTAAGAAATTGTTGGATTTAGGTGATTTCATCGGCGTGAAAGGTTACGTTTTCAAAACGCAAGTGGGGGAGACCTCCGTTCACGTGCAAGAATTTACGGTTTTGAGTAAAGCATTACGTCCATTGCCATTGCCAAAAACGGATTCGGAAGGAAACGTTCACGATGCATTTACGGATGCTGAATTACGCTACCGCCAACGCTATGTGGATTTGGTAGTGAATCCAAAAGTGAAAGATACGTTCATCAAACGTTCCAAAACTATAAGTTCGATGCGTCGCTTTTTTGATGGGTTTGGCTATTTAGAAGTGGAAACACCCATTCTTCAACCAATTCCAGGTGGAGCAGCGGCACGCCCATTTATTACGCATCACAACGCTTTGGATATGCCGTTGTATTTGAGAATTGCCAATGAATTGTATCTGAAAAGATTGATTGTTGGTGGATTTGATGGCGTATATGAATTCGCAAAAGATTTCCGCAACGAAGGAATGGACCGTACACATAATCCAGAATTTACGGTAATGGAAATTTATGTTTCCTACAAAGATTACAACTGGATGATGGATTTCACAGAGAAAATGATCGAGCGCGTTGCCTTAGACGTTTGTGGAACGACAGAAATAAAAGTAGGTGACAAAGAAATTTCATTGAAAGCGCCATTTGCACGTGTTACGATGCGAGAAGCAATTTTGCATTTTACTGGATTTGACATTGACGGAAAAACGGAAGATGAATTGCGTGCAGCTTGTCAAAGTATGGGAATTGAAACGACTCCATCAATGGGTAAAGGAAAATTGATTGATGAATTGTTTGGTGAGAAATGCGAAGGAAACTACATTCAGCCAACGTTTATCACAGATTATCCGATTGAAATGTCGCCGTTGTGTAAACGTCACCGCGAAAATCCAGAGTTGACAGAGCGTTTTGAGTTGATGGTGAACGGTAAAGAAATTGCTAATGCATATTCCGAGTTGAATGATCCAATCGACCAACGCGAGCGCTTTGAAGAGCAATTAGATTTGTCTGAAAAAGGCGACGACGAAGCAATGTTTATCGACCAAGATTTCTTACGTGCATTGGAATACGGTATGCCACCAACGTCAGGAATGGGAATTGGAATCGACCGTTTGGTGATGTTGTTGACGAATAATTCTTCGATTCAAGAAGTGTTGTTCTTCCCCCAAATGCGACCAGAAACGAAAACGGTAAAAATCGAACTGAACGAAAACGAAAAATCAATATTTGATGTAATGAAATCGGTGAAAGAGCTTGAATTACCTGAATTGAGAGCGAAATTTGACATGAGTAACAAGGCTTGGGATACGAGTATTAAAACGTTGACAAAGAATAATTTAGTAAAAGTAACGAAGGAAGAGGAGCGGTTGATGGTGAGGATTGCGGATTAAGAGATTGCAAATTAGAAGATTACAAATTGCAGATTGGCGGATTGCGGATTAAAAAATTGCAGATTGCAAATTAATTTTCAAATTAACACATTTTCAAATTATCAAATTATCATTGTCTCATTTCTCATTCCCTCATTTCTCGTTCTCTCATAAAGTCTTAATATCTTAAAGTCCTAATGTCCTAAAATCCTAATGTCCTAAAATCCTAAAGTCCTAACGTCTCAAAGTCCTAACGTCCTAAAATCCCAAAATCCCAAAGTCCCCAATATGAAAACAAAAGAAGAAATAGTAGAAAACTGGTTACCGCGATACACGGGGAAAAAACTAGAAGAATTCGGGCAGTATATTTTGCTAACAAACTTTGGTGGATATGTGAAAATGTTTGCTGAGAAATACGGCGTTGAAATTGACGGGCAAGAACGTCCGATGCAGTCGGCAACAGCTGAAGGAATAACGATAATTAATTTCAGTATGGGAAGCGCAATGGCAGCAACGATTATGGATTTGTTATCTGCGATTCAACCGAAAGCAGTACTTTTTTTAGGTAAATGTGGTGGATTGAAAAAGAAAAATGAAATTGGAGATTTAATCTTACCGATTGCGGCGATACGTGGAGAAGGAACATCGAATGATTATTTTCCAGCTGAAGTTCCAGCTTTACCGTCATTTAATTTGCAAAAAGCAATTTCATACACCATTCGTTTGGCTGGAAGAGATTATTGGACTGGAACAGTTTATACGACAAACAGACGCGTTTGGGAGCACGACGAAGCCTTTAAAGAATATTTGCGCACCATTCGTGCCATGGCAATCGATATGGAAACAGCGACGATTTTTAGCGTTGGTTTTTACAATGAAATTCCAGTTGGAGCTTTGCTTTTAGTGAGCGACCAACCAATGATTCCTGATGGAGTGAAAACAGAAGCAAGCGATGCAAAAGTAACGAATGTTTACGTTGACGATCATTTAAATATCGGTATCAATTCCTTGAAAGAAATTCAAAATTCTGGAAACTCTGTGAAGCATTTGAAGTTTTAGAAAAACGCTCTCACTTCCATTCCACCACTGTGAATGATTCTGGAATTTTCAGATTTACGTCCCAAATATTGAATGGTCATTTGCAAGTTTTTAGAAACAGTTCGCTGATAGCCTAAGTTCCAAGTGTAGTTTTGTCCGGGTTTTAAGGATTCCAATAGTTCAAAACCTATAGCAGAATTTGGATTTCCAACGAAGTTCAAACGAATCATTTTAAATTCTCCTTGTAAACTTCCTTTTTCTGTTTGATTGAATTTTAGATTGCTTCCCATTTCAAGCAAGGTACACGTTTCTCCGCCTTGATTTTCAGCATTCTCTTTGTTTCCAATTCGACCATCTATTCCTATTCTGAAATTGGTTGAAGGTTGATAAATAAAGCTTGGTTGAAGGAATTGAAAACGATAATCATAATTTCTACCAACTGTATAATCGGCAGCAGAGAGTTTTTTGCCACTCTGAGCTTTCGTTTCGATTGAAAATTTTGGTGTCAAATTCCAGCGAATGGAAAAATCGTGAGAGGCGTTTTTTCGGGAATCAAAACCACTTGCCAATAAATTTTTCGTGCGCGAATCTTGAAAAGTATATTCAGCAGTTATCACACTTGAGGTGCGGTTGAAAAATAAGGTGTTGCGAACGGTTGAACCTGCACTCACCAAGCGAATATCTTCCACATCCGTTGCAAAAGGATTAAATGCGGTGTTGGCATCAAAACTGTTGAGTTTACGATTAATACGTAAACGCGCTTGATTGGAGAAAAGCGAAAGTACTTTTAAAACACCTTTTTTGTTATTCCACAATTTTTCAGGTCGCCAAAAAACACTTTGATTAAACTCGTTGGAATAGGTTTTTACGTATTCGTTGCTCGGTGTAAAAATGCGAATATAACTCGCTTGATCGACGAATTGTGCGATTTCAAATTCATTTAAGTCCTTGATTCCATCGCTGTTATAATCTACCCAGGTATAAATTCCTTGTCCATCATTCACTTTTAGATATTGAAAAGTTCTTTTCTGTTCTAAACCAGAACCAACTTCGTAAAAAGTAGTCAAAGTCAATGCGGATTTCCACCATCGAGCCTCATAATCAAAACGACCAACTAACGAATTTTCAGGAGATTGTTGGAGAAGGAGTGAGTCTTTGATTTTCAAGGAACGATAAGCGGTTAAAATGGTTAATTTTTGATTTTTAAGCGACAATAAGTTAATTTCTCCACCGGCAGTTGTCGCTTTTGCAACCCCCACTAAATCAACTGAATCTACTTTTTGATCGTAGCGTTCGCGGTAAAAAATTTTATAAGAATTTCCGCTTGAATCGCCTCTTGAAATGAAAAATTGTTGGTCGTAAAATTGATAACTTGTGGTTTGAAGTATAGAATTCGTCCCTCTAAAAAGATTGTATTCGTGGTCGTCAATAAAACCAATTTTGAACAATTTAAAATCTTTTGAAATACTTGCTCGATGTCGGATAAATAGATTGCTTTGGTTTAAAAATGAGGTGTTTTCATTCGATTTCAAAGCGCTACCATCCCATTTTAAATTCCAGCCTTTTTGATTCCAATTTCCTTCTGTTGCAATTCGATTTCCTTGATATTGATTACTTATCGAATAACGTTGCCCCTCCAAATTTATCCTTCCAAAGTCTTTGTTTTTGAGTGTTGTGCCCACATTTGCACTTAATTGCTGACCAGTAAAACCTTTGCTTCTAGTGTTCCAATCTCTATCAAATTCCACTTTTCGATACTGTTCAATAGGACTAAAGTTTGTGCTTAAATATTCAATTTCTGCTTTGCTTTCGAGTTGCCACTTAGGAATGGAATCTTTCCCGAAATTTAATTTATGCAGTACACGAGTCATTTGTGCAAAGCCTTGATCGTTTTCTTTTTGGATTTTAGAAAAAGTGTTTACATCGTTGTTAGAGAGCGCACTTTCCGTTTCAACACTCAAGGATTTCGATAGCTTAAAAAGTCCGCCTGCGCTAATAACTTGCTTTTGTTTTGGCGTAATAATTAATCGAGCAGGAGCATAATTTCCTTGAGAAATACCATTTACTGGAGCAATCCATTTATACACTTTTCCAAGCGCATTGTATGAATCAAGAATGTAATCACCGTTATTTTGCCCCACCAATTGAAAACTCGCGCGGTATTTTGCATCGGCTGGCAAAACGCTATAAACCAAAACGGAATCATATCCTAACGAATCAGTAAGTCGATACAAAATCTGGTTTTCAATAAAACCAACAGAGTCAATACTATTAATTTGTGCTTGACTTAAATCGTCGCCAATTTGTCCGAGATAGAATTTTTGTGAAGGACTTAAGGTTTGTTGCAACGATTGATTTTTGGCATCTTGTTCACTGTAAATATTGAACCATAAATCGACTTTTTTACTTGTAAAAGTTGTTGAATTTTGCACTAACGACCTTGCATAATTTTGATCTGAGTATTGAAATTCAACTACAATACGCGTATCTTTTGTGATTTGATTACGGGAAGTAAAGGTCAGCTCAGAAGAATTATAATCAATTACATAATCAAATTCTTGACCTCGAACTAATAATTTTCCGTCGATGTAAACACGTTCTGTTCCTGCAAGAATGAGAATAAAAGGTTCATTTTCGCTTCCTACCAATCGATAAGGCCCTTGATTTGCTTCAATTCCTTGAATAATTTGACGGTTGAATTTACCTTTTGAAAGTGCCCCACTGATTTGAGTTTGTAATTTATTTCCTTTAGGTGTCAACCACGAATGTTCGCCAGTTAAACCTTGCGCTCGTTTTTTATAAGTAAGGAAATAGCCTGTTGGTTTCGAAAGCCAAAAATCCCCAGCAACGACTTTGAGATTATCGTTGTAAACTTGAATAAAAACTTGGTCAAATTCCTGCAATTTATTCGTGTTTCCGTCTGGTTGAATGGGTAAATTAGCATCTGAAACCGAAGCAATAACTTTGAGATTAGGTGCAATATTCCCGGTTAATTCAAGGTTTAAAGATGAGTTTACACCCAAATCTTGATTGTTTCCAAAAGAAACACCACGCGAAATACTTCCGTTCTTCGTTAGATCTGAACCACCAAAAATATCATTGACCGTATACGTATTTTCAATTTTGAATTTATCTCGGTCGCCTTTAAATTCTTGGTAAATAATAGTTGAATCTCGTTTTTTTATCGTTTTGTTAAATTCAAAAGGAAGCACTTGATAGCTAAATGTCAGCGTATCCGTTCTGTTTTTGTTAAGTTTAAAGCTGTTGGTTGAATAATTAAAATCGTACTCATTTTTAGAGAGCGTAACCTTTCCTGCCATGACCACAAATGAGTTTGGATAAATTGTAAGCGTATCAATTTGGAAAGATTCTTTGCTTGCAACTTTTTGAAATTGTCGTTTACTTGAAAACTGCGCCGATGACAGAAAAGGCAAAAGACTGAGTAAAAAAGCAAAAAATAATTTAGATCCAAACGTCATGCTACACGAAGATACAAGCTGTGAGGTTAATAACGTTTGATTGGGAAATAATTGTTTGAATTAGTTGAGAAAGTAAAAAAGTAAAAGCATGAATTTTTACTCAATTCAAAATTAATAATTCAAAATTAATAATCCATTAATCTCTCTTCCAATCCAAGCCTCTCGATTTTGTGTACGGAATTGGAACAGTTGCTAATTTCGCTTCCAAAGCTTCCATACGTTGAATCATACCGTTTAGTTTAACTCTCAAAGCTGCGTATTCTTCTTCAGCAATTGCTTTATTTGCTTTATGCGTATTAGAAACTCCTGCAGTATTTTCATACAATTGATACTCAACCATATTCAAACGGTCACTTAAGCTTGGAGCAGTTTCAAATTCATGTTTCGAACGAAGACGATCGCCAGAAAGCAAAAGCGAACATTCGTCATAACTGTTTTTCAAGGCTTTTACTTCTTTCAAAAGAATTAAATCTGCATTTGGATAATTGGTAATAGCGTCTTGCAATAAATTAAGGATTTCATTGGTTTCGCGCATCAATCTGCTTGCACCACTCACTTTTCGGTTTAATTCTGCAACTTCCCTTCTAAATGCGCTCAATTCCGCTGGATTTTTGGCGATTAACGTTTGATTGTTTAGACCTTTAACAGTGAAATTTTGTTTTTCTACAAGTAGTTCAACCGTTTCATTCTTCACTAAAGAAACCGATAAAGTATAATTTCCTGGGGTAACTAAAAATCCGTTTCCACCGCTATTTATTGGGTTGGTTGAATTGGTACGTAAATTCCAAGTTAATTTGTTCAACCCTTTGCTCGCACTCGACGACATACGACGAATTTCTTTTCCGCTAGCATCAAAAATCGACCAAACTAATTGTGCTGCTTGATCTTGCTCTTCTTTGCGTAATTCATCAAAACTTGGATAAACAACATCTTTTTTGTCTTTTTCCAATGCTTTTTCTTTCTCTTGACGAATGTCTTTCAATGTTTTAAATTCATCTTTTAAATGCAAATAGAATGTTGCACCAAATTCTGGGTTTTTCGCAGCCCACATATTATGACCTTGAAAACCAGTTCCATCCAAACCAAGTGGATCAGCTGGAACGTAAAGTAAGGCTTCTTTTACTGGAAATAAATAGGCTTTTTTATCTAAGTTTTCTTTTTTCAATTCGCGTAAAGGAGCATAGTTATCAAGCACATAAAAACCACGACCAAATGTTGCTGCGACTAAATCATTTTCACGTTTTTGAATGTCTAAGTCGTAAACTGCAATTGTTGGTAAACCCGCTAGTTTTGTCCAATTAGTTCCGCCATCATTCGAGAAAAACGCACCAAATTCAGTTCCAACAAACAATAAATTCGGGTCAACGTGATCTTGTTTGATGCAGTAAACATTTCCACGAGTTGGTAAATTCCCAACGATTGAAGTCCACGTTTTTCCTTTGTCCGAGGATTTTAATAAGTAAGGTTTAAAATCTCCTTGGCGTTGTGAATTAAAGGCAGCGAAAACTACATTCTCATCGTGAACAGAAGCCGTCAACATATTTACTCTTGTATTGCTTGGCACGGTCGGGAAAACACCAAGTTTACTCCAGTTTTGACCGTCGTTTTCAGAAACTTGGATTAATCCATCATCTGTCCCAACGTATAATAAACCTTTTTTCTTCGGTGATTCATCTAAAGCCACAATGTTGCCATAAATCGTTGTTGACGCGTTTTTCATCACCGCATCAATTGTCCAAACTTGCCCCATTACTTTTTCTTTATTGCGATCAATTTGTTGTGTTAAATCCGGTGAAACGACTTGCCAATCATCACCTCGATTTGTTGATTTGAATAATTTATTTGCTGCAAAATACAAAGTTGAAGCGTCGTGCGAAGAAACAACGAGTGGCGCATCCCAGTTCCAACGGTAAGCAGCTTCACCTTTACCAGGCATTGGCTGAATTGGCACTTTTTCTCCTGAAACTTTGTCATAGCGAACCAACCAACCGTATTGCGCTTGTGCGTAAGCAATGTTTGGATTCGACCAATCTGTTGCCGATTCAAAACCGTCACCACCATTTGTAATGAACCAATCTGAGTTTAAAATTCCAGCTGCATTATTGGTTTTTGCTGGTCCTCCCATGGAATTATTATCTTGCGTTCCTCCATAAATATTATAGAATGGAGAAGCGTTATCCGTTGCTACTTTGTAGAATTGAATGATTGGAAGATTGGCGTAATAGAACCATTCTTTTGCGTGAGAATACGTTTCATAAACACCTCCATCACAGCCAACTAACCAATGATCGGTATTACTTGGGTCAATCCAAATGCAATGATTATCAACGTGTTTATTGGATTCTCCTGTTTGTTTAAATGTTTTCCCACCATCTTCGCTGTGATGCAAATAAGTATCCATTGCGAAGATCTTATTTTTGTCATTTGGGTCGCAAATTATTTCTTGGTAGTAGTTTCCGCTTGTATTAAAATCGCCTTGTTTTGACCAATTTTCACCTTTATTCGTGGAACGGTACAAACCACCCTTTCCATATCTACCCTCAACGATTGCATAAACATAATTTTCATCAACTGTTGAAACAGCGATTCCAATTCTTCCCATATCCGACTTAGGTAAACCAGCAGCAATTTCTTTCCAAGTTTTACCGCCATCTGTTGATTTATAAAGTGTTGATTCTGGTCCTCCACCGATATAAGTAGCTTCGTTTCTTCTACGTTGATGTGCTGAAGCGTAAAGAATTTCAGGATTCGTTGGGTCGATTGCGATTTCAGCAATTCCAGTTTCGTTTGAAACAAAAAGCGTACGTTCCCAAGTTTTACCACCATCAATTGTTTTATAAACGCCACGTTCGCCACCTGCACTCCAAACTGGACCATAAGCGGCTACCCAAACGATGTTTTCGTTTGTTGGATGAATGATAATGTTTCCAATGTGCTCGCTCAATTTTAAACCCATATTTGTAAAGGATTTCCCTCCATCTAAGGATTTGTAAACGCCATCACCATAAGCTACCGAACGTTGATTATTGTTTTCTCCAGTTCCAACCCAAACGGTATTAGGATTTGACGGCGCTAATTCAACACAAGCAATTGAATAGGAACCATAATTATCAAAAATTGGAGAAAAAGTAATTCCGTGATTGGCTGTAAACCAAACACCGCCAGAAGCTGCGGCAACATACCACATATCTTTATTTTTCGGATGCACTGCAATATCTGCAACGCGACCTGAAGTTAAAGCCGGACCTACCATTCGGAAAGCAAGGCTAGAAACCGTTCCTGCATCAAAAAGTGGTTTTGGAGTTGTTGGTGTAGTTGTAGTTTTAGTTGTTTTTTGTGCTGTTACCAATGATGAAACAAGGACAGCAAAAAGGAATATTCTTCTCATAATTTTTATTCAATGGAAGTGCTAAAATAAGGTTTATAACTTGATAATAAATCTGATTCAAAAAAAAATGGTTCAACTTTAAGTCAAACCATTTTTAAAATATTCTTTAGTAGTTTATCGAATCAAGTGTAAGAAAGTTTGACCTTCTTTTTCTTGTCCATTTAAACCAACGATTTTGTATTTCATAAAGTAAACTCCTTCAACGGCTTCTGTTCCGCCTACTTTTCCATCCCAAGTTGCGTTTGGTGTGTTTAATTCTACAATTTTATTTCCCCATCGATTATAAATTGCCGCTTCTTGTGAGGCCGCGTTGATAGTGAAAATTCCGTAAACATCGTTTGATTCGTCGCCGTTTGGACTGAAAACATTTGGAATTTCAATAACTATTTCTCCAAGAGGAATAACGGTTACATTACCTTCCCAAGAATCTGAACATAAACCATTTGAAGCTACTAGCGTTACTGTGTATGTACCAACAGAAGGATAAGTTGTATTTACGTTTGCTGTTGTTGTAGTTGTTTGTGTTTGTCCATTTCCAAATGCCCAAACATAATTTGTGCCATTAGAACTAAAGTTTGAGAAATCAACCACTAATGGAGCGCTTCCAGCAGTATCTTCAGGGCTTCCAAGTGCTGTTGGTACTGGTAAAACGGTGATTGTTATGTCATCAAATCCTACACAGCCATTTGCATCTGTTGCTGTCATCGTATACGTTGTTGTTGCTGTTGGTGAAACAGATGGAGTTGAACCTACAAGTGCGTTACCCCACGTGATTGTGATTGCACCAGTTCCACCAGACCCACTACCGGTTAATGTTGTGCTTTGTCCAGTACAAATAGAGATATCTACTACTGTTGTTGCTTGAACAGGCGAAGGAGAAGTTATGGTTGTAGATTGAGTTGCAGGACAATTGTTTGCATCAAAAACAGTTACTTGGTAAGTTCCAGCTGCTAAATTGCTGAATGTTGAGGAAGTTTGAGGTGTTCCTGTTCCTAAAGCGAAAGTGTAAGGACCAGTTCCGCTTGTTACACTTGCAGTAATTGAACCATCAGCACTTGTTGCACATAAAGTCTGGGTATTTGTTAATGTCAAAGTTGGACCTCCAGCTGCCGGAACAATAACTTGCAAAGTTTCTTGACAACCGCTTGTTTGGTCTGTAACTGTAACATCATAGATTCCAGCCGCAATATTCGACGCAGTTGCATTCGTCCCACCTGCTGGATTCCAATTGTAAATGTAATTTCCAGATCCATTTGTTGCAATAACTGTTGCACTTCCATTTGTTGCACCACAATCAGCAGAAACGATTGTTCCTTGAGTTAAATTAAAAGAAGTAGGTGCAGAAATTGTTGCAGTTCCTGTGTTTGAACAGTTTGCATCACTTACAGTAATCGTGTAAGATCCTGCTGTTAAATTAGAAAAAACATTACTTGATTGTGGGGTGCCAGTTCCCAATTGATAACTTAAAGCACCTGTTCCACCGGAAGCAGTTACGGTGATGCTTCCAGTATTTGGACTGGTACAAGTTGCATTTACCACTGCAATATTATCAATTGTAGGACCGCCAGTATTTGGAACTACAACAGCTAATGTTTGTGAACATAGATTTGCGTCTTGAACTGTAACTATGTAATTTCCACCAATTACGTTTGAAGCTGTGGCTCCATTTCCACCAGTTGGACTCCATGAATAAGTATAAGTACCTGTTCCTCCAGTTGCGTTAATAGTTGCTGAACCATTTGCAGTTCCACATGCCGCTGAAATAATATTAGAACTTGTTAAAGCTATAGCAGTTGGTTGAGTTATCGTAATAGTTGTTGAACCAGGACAATTGGCAGCATCTAAAATACTAATTGTATAAGTTCCTGCAGCTAGGTTATTCTGAGATCCACCTGTTAATGTTGTTGCTCCACCTGTCCAAGAGTAAGTATAAGGAGCAGTTCCTCCATTTGTTGAAACAGAGCCAATTCCATTTGTTAAACCGTTACAAGTGATGTTAGTAGACGTCGGTGTTGCTACTAAAGTTGGGCAAGGACTACAAGAAGTGAGGTTTGCTAGTGTGAAAACGGTAACTGTTCCCGATCCATCTGTTACTTGCACTTGAGTTTGACCACTAGGGACAGTTGCATTCGTGCCTGTTGCAAAAGTAACCCATTGTGCGGCGGTATTACATGAGGTGATTGGCATTACTCCACTTAGACATTGGTTTATAAATGGGGTCCAACTACCTCCACAAGCAACACATTGCGCTTGATTTGTTATTGGTGTAGTAGTTGCCGGTTGAAAAGTTGCCCAAGTATACGGGGCAACTCCATTAGAAACAGTTACGGAACCATTTGATTCAACACAAGCGCTTAATGCTTGACATGGACTAACAACGATAGTTTGTGTTTCTGATCCACATGTAAGAGTGTAAGTGATGGTATGGGTTCCAACACCTGCTGTTGCTGGGTTAAATGTTCCATTTGCACTCATTCCTGGACCTGACCAAGTTCCACCGCTAGTTGAAGCTGTAACTGTAATAGGCGCATCAGATTGACATAAATTTGGAACTGGACAAATAGAAGCGTCACAACAAGTAATTGCAATTGGAGCACAAGCAGCAGCACTGATGTGTTGAATTCCTCCTGATCTTGTATTATCGCTACTAGTACCAGAAGAACCACCCGCAATTATATTTCCACCAGTTGTTACATGAATATCATAAACTTTAAACGATGTTGGATATGTTGCCAATTGAGTTAAATTTCCATCAAACTTCACAACGGCATTCGTTGCACCTGCATAAACGTTTCCGCAATCATCGATATCAATTCCACTACAGCCAACTTGACGTGTCGTTATTCCGAAAGTTGAAGTATTAATAAAACTTCCACCTGGTATGTTTACAGTTCCTAAAATTGCACCTGTATTAAAATTTCGTTTTTCAACTATATCGCCTCTATGCACATATACAAAGTTCCCAAAGGTTTTTAATGCTTGAATTCCAGAATTACCTTCTCTAAAATTTTCATTTTTATAACTAAAGTTATGACCGCTACCAATTTTTACATTCGAAGCTCCTAAACTACCACATGAACTAAGATTTGAATTTATATATCCAATTGTATCATGGGATAAATAGTAATATTTGTTGTTATTACATTCTGTCAAAGCCCTCACTTCATGTCCTACTCCAAAACCTGAGGGAGTACCGCTCACTTGAACACTTGCCAAAATATTTCCATTTGACATGTTTACATCATAAATCCAAGGTGAAGGATTTAGACCCATTAGTTTTGTTCCACCGACAACTAATTTACTTTGATCACAATTGAAAGAGATTGTCCAAAATTCTGAAGTTGCACCAGCTCCGGAAGGATTATTATTATTCCAAGCTACACCGCCATTCGTATTTACGCACAAAATTTTTGTTGCAGAACCATTACAAACATAAGAGTTACCAATATCACTTGTTGCGAATCCTCCTAACCAACTTCCACCTGTTGTATCATAAGGTGTGTTATACGTCCAAAGTAAATTTCCTGTAGGATCGTATTTTAATAATTGCATTGGTGTAATTCCTCCAATTGCATACACATTTCCAGCCGCATCTTTTTCAACCTCCCAGATAACATCCCAATTGGATGGAAAGGCTGGTGTTTGTGTCCAAGGGTCAATTACCACTGTTTTTTTAGTATCGTAGTTCCCTAATTTGAATTTGATTGTTTGACCTATTTGTTCAAAAGAAGATTTGATTATCGTATTTGTGTTTTTTTGATAGAATGTAAATGGCTCGTGGTCGATAATATCACCAAATAATGTCGCTACTTTCACTTTTCCATTTTCTATTCTAACTGCTCTATCGTAAGCCATTTTCACATAGTCTGGATTTGCTCCAGGATGAAGAATTACCGCGTATTTTAATCCTTCTTGTGGATGGATCGCATACTCAATGTCAATTTTAGGGTAGATGTTTTTGTATGTTATTTTGTTATAACCTTTAACGTAATTTACGTTTGATTCGACACCCTCTTTATTTTTAAAGGAATAAGAATGATAATCACTTTTTTCACCTTCAGCTTTTATAGTTGAATAATTTGCATTTTCCCAAACCATGTTTACTTCGTCTGCTTGGTAATGAAATTTCCCAATCACTTTCTCCCATTGCTTATAATCTTCCACTGTTTTTAATTTCAACTTTGCGCTTAAATGTTCTCTTTCATTTTTTGGTACTTTTTTAGCATTCAAAAAAGAGTAACTAACACCCTTTTTACCAAAAAACACGCGTGTTGAACCAAAATCAGCGGCAAATTGAATTTCACCAATTAGTTTGTTTTCACTAGCGTCAAATTGACCTTTGTTTTCAATAAAAACTTTACTTGATGAATATTCTTGTTTCCAAGATGATTGATTAAATGCTAAAAATGGACTTAAAACAGAAAGTAGAAAGAGTAACTTTTTCATGTTAAATTTTGTAAAAAGATAGGACGTTGCACTATATAATGAAGTTGCACAAATATAATCGCTTATTTTAAATTATGTAAACACTTTGCTCATTCAAAGTTTGTTTTAGTTTAGAGAAAGTTTTCGCTTAACTTTGCACACAATTATTAACCCTATTGAATGACATCCAAAGTAACTTATCTAGGAAATTTAAGAACTTCTTGTACGCATTTAGCCTCCGGAAATACAATTATTACTGACGCACCCATTGACAATCATGGTAAAGGTGAAGCTTTTTCACCAACAGATTTGGTAGCTACTTCGCTTGCTTCTTGTGTAATGACGATAATGGGTATTTACTGTCAAGAACACAAAATTGATTTTACTTTTTGTGAGGCCTCAGTTTTAAAAGTAATGGCAAGTTCACCGCGAAGAATTGAAAAAGTGCAAGTAGAAATGGATTTGAGTGGAAATAATTGGGATGAAAAAACTCGACTTAAAGTAATTGCGGCTGGAAAAGCTTGCCCTGTTGCAAGAACTTTAGAGGGAAATGTTGAATTAGAATTTATATTTAAGTAAATGGAAAGAGATAATATGCGTCGTGGCGCTGAAAGAGAGAGTTACAAACGTAAAGAACGTTCCGATTTAATTTTTGGAGTTCATGCCGTAATTGAAGCAATAAAATCGGGGAGAGAATTGAATAAAATCCTTATTCAGAAAGGAATGAATAAGGAATTATTCTTGGAAGTAAAAGAGGCTTTAAATGGAAAAAGTTTTCAATTACAATTTGTTCCTGCTGAAAAAATGAACTCGTTAACAACAGGTGTTCACCAAGGAGTAATTGCAATAGTAACTCCGATTGAATATCAAGACATTGAGGTGATTGTAAACGATTTGTTAGAAGCTGAAAAACATCCAAACATTTTAGTTTTAGATAGAATTACGGATGTAAGAAATTTTGGAGCGATTGCAAGAACTGCTGAATGCCAAGGTGTTGACGCCATCTTAATCCCTTCAAAAGGTTCTGCTTTGGTAACCTCAGATGCAATGAAAGCCTCAGCTGGTGCATTAAACAGAATTCCAGTTTGTAAAACGGATAATTTAAAAAATTCAATTTTCTACCTTCAACAAAGTGGTTTGCGAATCATTGCTTGTACAGAAAAAACAGCTTATCCACTTTATGAAGTAAATCTACGTGGCTCTGTTGCAATAATTATGGGTTCTGAAGAAAATGGAATTACCCAAGATTTAATCAATATGGCAGATATGCGTGCCAGAATTCCTATGAAAGGTGAAATTGAATCTTTAAATGTTGGAATCGCATGTGGAATGGTACTTTATGAAAAACTTAGACAAGAATTAAATGTTTAAAAGCTTCTTTTTTTGCTTATTACTTTTTCCTTTTTTTGGATTTAGTCAAATTAAAGGAAAAGCAAAACATTTGGTTGGAAAATGGAACTACAAAGAAGGCAGTGGATTCGAAGTTTGGAGTCGAAATGGCGACAAATTAGATGGTTCAGCTTATCGAATTTTAAAATTTGGTGATTCTGTGAAGGTTGAAACACTTAGTTTAACTTTTACGAGTGGAAGATATACTTATATTTATCAAAACACTAATGATTCAGTAAAAATTAGAGATGTACATTTTATTTCTAAGGGTCGAAAGTTACAATTTGTAAGTACTAATTCTGAAACTCCAATTCAGATGCATTACCGATTTAATTTAAGAAAAAACAAAATGAAACTGTATGTGACTGTTGGCTCTCTATCAAACAGAGGAGTGCTAACATTATACAAAGAGAAGTAGTTTTATAGCCATTTCTGAGACTTCATTTAAATCACTAACAACCCATTCATGATTGTAAGTGTTTTTCGATTCTGGATCAAATAGAATTGCTTGAATACCAGCATTTATAGCGCCAGTAATATCCGCGTAATAATCATCACCAACCATTAATGAATCTTTTGGTTTACAATTTGCCAATTCAAACGCATGGTGAAAAATAGCTGGATCGGGTTTGTTTTTACCAATAAATTCAGAGCAAACGATAATATCAAAGTATTCTCTTATTCCAGAATTTTCCATCTTCACAAATTGCACCTCTTGAAAACCATTTGTGATTATATGTAGATTAAAACCAAGTGATTTTAAGTTTTTTAATGTTTCTATTGCATTTGGAAAAAGTGCTGTTTGACGAGGTGAAATTTCAATGTAAGCATCGCCAATTCTCTTAATTAAAAGTTCATCTGCAGGAAAAAAGGCATGCAATGCAGCACGAAATCGTTCATAACGCAATACATCTTTTGACATTAATCCTTGTCCGTACAATTTCCATAAGCGGGCATTTTCTTTCACATAAAAGTCATGAAAAACTTCAAAACTTGGTAAATGATTATGTAATTGTTCTTCTAGAAAAATATGACGTAATGCTATTTCAGAGTTTTTTTCAAAATCCCAAAGTGTTCTGTCTAAATCAAAGAAAATGTGCTTACCCGAGAATGGCATAAGTTATGAAAGTAATAATTGCGGAGTTGATTGCCATTCCAATAACAATTAAAGGGTACGTTTGATTGAGTTTACCGTAAAACTTAGCAACAATCATACTGCCAATTGGAACTGAGAAAAAGAAAGGAACCCAAAAGCAGATGCCATAAATTCCAAGTTTCATTTTCATTCCAATAATCAAGCGATTGGTTTTCGTAAATTTCTTTTTGTGCGGAACTAGAACACCTTTGGCTAATAGCTCTTTTTCTTTCGCTACTTTTTTGTTATGTGAATATTCCATGAATTTATCGCTAGCAAAATAAAACACAGCAGCACTTACCGAACCACCTGCAAAGGCAGCTAAAAATGTTTCATAATATGCTAAACCAAAAGTAGGTCCTCCTACAGTTGAGAACATAAATTTTACTGTTGCGATTGTAAATACACCCGAAATACCTGCCCAATTCATAATTATACTTTTACTCCAAATGCTAAATCACCAGCGTCACCTAAACCAGGAACAATGTAGGATTGTGCAGTCAGTTCATCATCAATAGCTCCCACCCAAATCTCTGTATTATCAGGAAAATTGCGTTTAATTAAGTCAATTGCATCTGGTGTTGCTATAGCAGAAACAATATAAACTTTAGAAGGTTTTCCACTTTTTAATAAAGCCTTGTAAACTGTCACCATCGAACTTCCAGTAGCTAGCATTGGGTCGCTGATAATCCAAGTTCTACCATCAAGTTGAGGTGAAGCTAAATATTCAACATAAATTTCAAATTCTTCTGGAGTTGTGTGTTTTCTAAATGCCGAAATAAAGGCGCTATCACAGCGATCAAAAACTCTTAAAAGTCCGTTATGCATTGCTAAACCTGCTCTTAAAATGGTTGCCAAAACAGGTTCGTCACTAACAATAATTTCATTTGAAATTCCTAAGGGCGTTTGAACGGCAATAGATTTAGTGTTCATTTTTTTAGATAATTCATACCCTAAAATTTCAGCAATTCGTTCCATATTAAAGCGAAAACGCATTGGGTCTTTTTGAATTTGTTCATCTCTAATTTCAGCAATGAAATTATTGAAAATCGAATGTTGTTGCGATAGATTAACGACCATGTTTTTTGTTTGGATAAAGATAAACAGAAAATCAAACCCTGAACTTTAGTTGAACTAACTTTCCTAAAAATTGAGCTTATTTTAGTAAAAATTCTATATTCGTTGCATGAAAGAAGTCCAAACTATTCCCAATCGAAAAATTATTATTCTAATCATCGTTGCTGCATTAGGCTATTTTGTTGACATCTACGACTTAGTTTTGTTTGGAGTTGTGAAAGCTGAAAGTTTAAATCAAATAATGATGGGTGCAACTGACGAGTTAAAGGCATCTACGGGAAAATACCTATTCAATATGCAGATGCTTGGAATGTTAATTGGTGGCTTACTTTGGGGTGTTATTGGTGATAAAAAAGGGAGATTAAAGGTGCTTTTTGGTTCGATATTGTTGTACTCTTTAGCGAATATCGTAAATGCTTTTGTGACTGATGTGACTACTTATTCTGTTGTTCGTGTCATTGCAGGTATTGGTTTAGCCGGTGAATTAGGTGCTGGAATTACCCTTGTTTCTGAAATGATGTCAAAAGAAAAACGGGGTTATGGTACAATGATAATCGTAACATTTGGAGCTTTGGGTGCAGTAGTGGCTTCTTTAGTTGGTTCGGAAGGTACTGCAATTGCTGAAGTTTTAAAGCAATTAACAGGAATTTCATTTGCTAATTGGCAAGTTGCTTATATCGTTGGAGGTTTGATGGGCTTGGTTTTATTATTATTACGCGTAGGAACAATCGAATCTGATTTTTTCAAGCATGCTAAAGCAGACAATCAAATTAGAAAAGGAGATTTGAAATTGATTTTTTTTAATCGTGAAAATTTAGTCAAATACATCCATTGTATATTAATTGGAATTCCAATTTGGTATATCATTGGTCTATTAATAATGAATTCAAAAGATAATTTTGGCCCATTGTTAGGAATACAAGACATTGAAAATGGCAAGGCTGTAATGTATGCCTATATCGGTCTTTCTTTCGGTGATTTATTATCAGGAATTTTAAGTCAAATCTTGCGAAGTAGAAAAATTGTTGTCGCTATTTATTTAGGTTTCACATTGATTTTAACAATTGCATTTCTATTTTTCTCCAAAGGGATCTCCAAAGAAAGCTATTATATTTTTTGTTTCTTACTTGGAACAGGAACAGGTTATTGGGCAATCTTTGTGACAATTGCTGCTGAACAATTTGGGACTAACATCCGTTCCACGGCAGCAAACACGATTCCAAATTTCGTTCGTGGCTCGGTTAATATTATTGTCTTGTTATTTACTTTTTTAGTATCCATTTCAATTACCGATGATTGGTCGGCAATTATTGTTGGGGTTCTATTTATTGGATTAGCATTCTTTAGCATTTCTCGATTAAAAGAAACATTTGGAAAGGATTTGAATTACATCGAAGAAGTTTCTTAAATGAAATTTAGCTTTATATTTGCAACCTAATTATTTAGCCCAAGTGGTAGTCCTGATAGCTATCGGGATGGTAGATATAGGTTAAGATTAGAATAAAATGCCCACGTGGTGAAATTGGTAGACATGCCATCTTGAGGGGGTGGTGCCATTAGGTGTGCTGGTTCGAATCCAGTCGTGGGCACAAAAGAAGTCCGGCACGTAGTGCTGGACTTTTTAGTTTTCAGTCAAACCCAAACCCCGTTTGAGGTTTTAATGAAAACTAAAAAGGACACCGCATTGTAAATGCGAAGACTTTATGTTTGGAATGCATACCAATTTTGGTTCTTGAAAAAATCCAGTCGTGGGCACAAAAGAAGTCCGGCACATAGTGCTGGACTTTTTAGTTTTCAGTCAAACCCAAATCCCATTTGAGATTTGGCACAACAAAAATTCCCGTTTCACAAATAGTTCGTAATTAAACCACTATTTCTTTGGCAACCTTTCTCCAAAAAAAATCGTACTAGAAAATTAAATTTTTAAAATGAAAATAAATAAAAATATACTTATATCATTTTGTCTTGTCTTTTCAGCAATAACATTCTTAATTTTTAGCACTTCGAATGTAAAAAAAACACATTATACAAAGGAAAAAAAGAAAGCCAATTTTGAGGACTCTGTAATTACTTTATTTTTTGTCGGAGATTTAATGGGTCACCAACCGATGATAAATGCTGCAAAAATCGCTGATAGTAATAAGCACGATTACGCTCATTGGTTTCAATACATAAGACTATTTATTGAAAAACATGATTATGCAATAGCAAATTTAGAGGTGACTTTGGCAGGCGAACCTTATTCAGGATATCCACAATTTTCATCTCCTGACAGTTATGCTTTAGCAACAAAAAATTCTGGATTTGATTTTTTAATAACTGCAAATAATCATTCGCTAGATCGAGGCAAAAAAGGTTTAGAGCGTACAATTGCTGTTTTAGATCAACTGAAAATGGAACATACTGGAACATTTAAAGACGAAAAAACAAGAAATGAAAATTATCCGTTCATCAAAATACTTAAGAATAAAAAGATTGCGATACTCAATTATACATACGGTACAAATGGATTAAAAGTTGAATTCCCAAATATTGTAAACGCAATTGACACAAATCAAATCCGAAAAGATATCCAAAAAGCAAAATCCTTAAAGTCTGACTTTATTTTACTTACACTGCATTGGGGTTCAGAGTATCAGCGAAATTACAATAGCGCTCAAAGTAATTTAGCACAATGGCTATGTGATGAGGGAGCAGACGCTATTATCGGTATGCACCCACATGTAATACAACCTATGGAAATAATGCACCCAAAAAATGATAAAACTAAGAATGTCCCAATTGCCTACAGCTTAGGAAATTATGTGAGTAATCAAAGAGATCAATATAAAAATGGAGGCATTGGTGTGGGCCTTGAGCTCTCAATTAAAAATGGAGAACTCAAATTTGAAGATTGGACATACCTTCCATTTTGGGTGCACCTAGGAGGAAAACCAAAAGGATATTACGTTGTTCCTATTTCAGAATGGGAATCAAACCCGTCAAAATTTAATCTAAATCCAACAGAGGAGAAAGAAATAAAGCAATTTGGTACTGACACAAGAGGTTTACTTATTGGTCTTAAAGAAATGAAATTATAGCTTGCCTTCTTTTTTTATCCGATTTTTTACGGGCAACTCCAACCAATAGCTTCAACGTGCTGTTGCTTTTGGTCTCGACTCCAATCTAAAAAGATTAATTCGTTTACTCTTTCAACCGCTTTTTATAGCTGGAATTTTGTGGTCGACAAATATTTAAAACTGACAGCTCCTATTTTAACTTTCTATCTAAAATTTGGCGAATAACAGCGTCTCACCTGTGTAAGCTCTAATCACACGTTTCGCTTATTTTTTCATACTTTCCCATGAGGTAATTACCGATTTCAATACATGTAATGAAACCAGAAGATTCGCGTTGATGCAACCAATACAAGGGGCCATTAAGAATTCCTTCTTGAAATGTTTGCTCCATAATTAGTTCGCCATTATAATTGTATCGACGTTGGACTCCGTGTGGAATGCCATTTTTCATGTTAAGTATAAGACTAAATTTATCTTTGCTAAGATATTCCTCTATTTTTTGAAGTAAGCCATTTTCAAAATTGTAGTTAGCGATTACATTATTTATGGAATCATAAGCTAATGCACTACCGGTAAATAATTCATCATTTAAAAAACCAAGCTCAAGAAGTGTATCTCCGATATTTACTGGCGACCAAAAGTAAAAATCGCTACACCATTTACCCCTCACAACCAACGGCGGCTGATTACCTCGGTTAATACTAAAGTATTTATTCCCACAAGCCAAAGTGATTTCTTCTGCGTTTATTTCTTGTGCCTGACTTGTAAAGTTTAAAAAAAGAAATAAAACGAGGGAGCTGATAGTGTTGTTTAGTCTTCTCATGTAGGCAAAACCCATTAAGAGGTAAAAGTTACGTTTTTTTTACCAAATTTAGTTATAGAATTTACACCTCATTAAACAAGTGAGCAAAAACAAATTTGAGTGTGCGCTTTCTTACCACCAATAATTAAAATTATAATCCTAATGAAAATCCCAAAATGAGTTAATATTTTCATTTTGCCTTTCTTTTTCTTTGATGCAAAAGAAACAAAAAATCAAGGCTCTGAATTTCTATTTTGTTCGCAAATCATTGTTACCTATTTATTTACAACTCGTTGCGAACAATTTTAACTCCTTTCTGAAACTGGATTTCGGAGGATGTTCTTACAGAAATCCTTAAAATTAACCAGTTTCAGTTCAGTAGCTAAAACCATAAAATTCAAGGCCGATTAGGTTCGCTAATATTCACAAAATAGCTCTCGCTTCAATTAAATACTTGATTTTCAACATTCAAGTATTTTACTGGTACGATTGCGAACACTCAAAAAACAAATAATTTTTCTTAGAACAACTCTAAACAACAAAAATAAAATCAAAGCAGTTCAAAAGTTGATAGTCTTGCTCTCGATGTGGACTGAGACTCCCGAAACATTATCCCCACTTTTTCCCACTATTGTTTAAAACTTCATAATCAATAGTATTTACTTGAATTAAGCATAATAAAAAGAAACCTTTTGAATTCATAATCGTTATAAGTTATTAACAAATTAAATTTTGGTGGTAAAAAGTGGTAAAATACCATTAATTTTACCCATTATAACGCTATGGCAGGACTAGTAGGAGAATTTGAGGTTAAACTGGATGAAAAAGGCCGGTTTTTATTTCCTTCCGGATTACGGAAGCAGCTTTCTCCTGCGACTCAGAAAGATTTTATGTTGAATAAAGGTTTTGAGGATTGTTTGACGCTTTACCCATTGACTGAATGGGAAAAATTGAGCACAAAACTTTCTAAATTAAATTTATTCGTCGAAAGAAATCGCTTGTTCTATCGCATGTTTCATCAAGGTGCAAAACAAATCACTTTGGATAATGCAGGTAGGGTTTTGGTTCCTTCTACTCACGTGGAGAGAGTCGGCCTAAAACAAGAAGTAATGTTGATTGCTTACAACGATCGCATTGAAATCTGGGATAAGTCTAAATACTTCGAATTGATCGAAGCGAACATAGCCAATTTCGCTGAGTTAGCGAATGAAGTAATGGGTGACTTAAACAATGGAGAATAATTTAGAATACCACGTTCCTGTACTATTAAATGAATGTATTGAAGGTTTAGCCATCAAGCCAAATGGGGTTTATGTGGACGTAACTTTTGGTGGCGGTGGTCATTCTAAAGTAATGCTTGAACATCTTAATTCAGAAGGAAAATTAATCGCTTTTGATCAAGATGCCGATGCTAACAGAAATCGCTTAGATGCACCAAATTTCTACTTCGTTGCTTCCAACTTCGCTTTCTTAAAAAACCATTTGAAGCTACTAAAAATAAATAAAATTGATGGTTTATTAGCTGATTTAGGTGTTTCATCACATCAATTTGATGCCGCTGAAAGAGGTTTCACCATTCGCGAAGACGCACCACTTGATATGCGTATGAATCAATTCTTGGATCGTTCTGCTTATCACGTAGTAAATGAAGATTCTGAAGAGCAATTGATTTCCATTTTTAGATATTATGGTGAATTGACAAATGCACGCGCTATTGCACAAGAATTGATTTTGAAACGTGCTGATAATCCAATTAAAACCACTTTCGAATTAATGGATGCACTAAAAAGATTTGCTCCAAAATTTAAAGACCATAAGTTCTATGCGCTGGTTTTTCAAGCGATTAGAATTGAAGTAAACCAAGAATTAGAGGTGCTAAAACAAATGCTCGAACAAGCAACTGAAATGTTAGCTCCAGGAGGAAGATTAGTGGTGATGTCTTACCATTCATTGGAAGATCGTTTAGTTAAAAACTTCATGAAACGTGGTTCATTTGACGGCGAAATTGAAAAAGACTTCTTCGGAAATGTTCAAAAACCCTTGACTGAAATTGTACGCCACCCAATTATTCCAAACGAGGAGGAAATTCAAAGAAATACGCGCGCTCGTAGTGCCAAATTAAGAATCGCAGAGAAAAATGGCTAAGAACGAATTTGACACATACGAAAATGAAGAGGAAACCGGAACACAGTCCGAAAAAAAGATTGTATCTCAGAAAAGCACAGGTAAAAAACCGAATGCTTTCATGCAAATATTGAACGGAGAATTTCTTAATAAAGAATTCTTTTTAAGCAATTTAGGTTACATTTTTTTTATTATGGGTTTGTTATTAATTATCGTTTCAAAAGGCTATTACGGGAAACAACTCATTGATGAAACAAATAAAACGCAACGAGAATTAGATCAAAAAGCTGCGGAATACATCGAAGCAAAATCGAGATTAGAATTTGTGACGAGAAGATACAAATTAGTAGAAAAATTAAAATCAAGGGATTTACAAGAATCTCAAAACACTAAAAAAGTAATAAGACTAAAGAAAACAGATGAGTAAAGACAAAAACTATCTTTATTATAGGGCTTATGCTGTTTACATTGGGTTTGTGCTCATTATGCTTCTGGTATTATATCAAACAGCTTCTTTACAATGGCAAGGTCGTTCCAGTTTGTTTGAAGAATCCGACGAGGTAATTCCGGTTCGTATCGTAAAACGCTATCCAAGAATGGGTGAAATATTGGACGAAAATATGGTTCCATTGGTTTCTTCCGTGACTTTTTATGATATCCACATGGATCCAACAGTTGTGAAACAAGAAATTTTTGACGAAAAAGTATCTGAACTTGCTGCAGGTTTGAGTAGAATTTACCCAGAAAAAACGGCTCGAGAATATGAAAATCAAATTCGTAGCGCAAGAGCAAATGGATCAAGATATTTATCGATTAAAAATAAAGTTACTAACGAGCAAAGAAAACGATTGAGATCTTTGCCAATCTTCGAATTGGGAAGGATGAAAGGTGGAATTATCGACACAGATGAAACCATACTTAGAAAAAAACCAAACGGTGCTTTGTTGGATCGTACTCTTGGTTATTACAAAAGTAAAGAGGAGGCTGGCAAAGAGTTGAAAGTTGGAGTTGAAGGAGCATTTATCAAATATCTACGGGGAATAGAAGGTGAAGAAATTGAACAAAAATTCTCTACCGGCTGGAAAAAAATTGGACAAATTGTTAAAGAAGCTGTTGAAGGTGCCGACATCATTACCAGCTTTGATAAAGACATCCAGGAGGTTGCGCATTCTGAATTGGAGCGACAATTGAAAGAAATGGATGCCGACCACGGTTGTGTGGTTCTAATGGATGTCAAAACAGGATTTGTTAAAGCAATTGCCAATTTGACAAAGCAGGGTGACGGTTCATTTGCTGAACAATATAATTATGCCGTGGGTGAGCTTTCAACCCCTGGGTCTACTTTCAAATTGGCTTCTATAATGGCGGGATTGGAAGATGAAAAATTCAGAATAACTGACAAAGTAAAAGCCTATGGTCGATATAATTTTGCTAGTGGGAAGAAAATGGAAGATTCCAACCACGGAATAGGTTATGGAGAAATTACAATACAAAAAGCATTTGAGAAATCATCAAATGTTATCGCCCAAATAACAAACAAAGCTTACCGCAACGAACCAGATCGGTTTATCAAAAGATTAGAGCAATTCGGACTTACGGAAGCCTTAGGTGTTGACATTACTGGTGAACCAATACCTGTAATTCCAAAACCAGGAGTAACTGGCTGGTCATCTTTATCAATACCCTGGATGTCAATCGGTTATGAATTACGCACAACTCCACTTCAAACTTTAGCTTTCTACAACGCCGTTGCCAATAACGGAACATTGGTTCGACCTCAATTTGTAAAAGAAATTAGACGTTCGGGCCAAATTATCAAAAAGTTTAGTCCAGTTATTCTGAAAAGTAAAATCTGTTCAGATAAAACATTGAAAATTATGCAAGGATGCCTCGAAGGTGTAATGAAAAATGGAACAGGAAAAGAGTTAAAAGGTGTTGAATTTGAAATCGCTGGTAAAACGGGGACAGCTAAATTAATGGGTGCAAATAAAACATTCGAAGAAGAGAATAAAAGTGAATATCAAGCTTCCTTCGTTGGTTATTTCCCAACTGACAAACCAATGTACTCGTGTATTGTAGTGATTTCAAAACCTAAGAAAGAATACTACGGTGCACGTGTCTCGGGGACGGTTTTCGCAGCTATTGCCAATAAAGTATATGCAAATACCCTAAAATACCACAAAGCAATTAACGAATCAACGCGGTTGAGCAACAATTTACCACAAGTAAAAAGTGGTAATAAAAGAGACATTACTGCCTTGTTGAAAATGCTAAAAGTGAACTACCAATTGAACTACGAAGGAGAATGGTTGATTGCCGACACTTTGGCTAAAAAAGTACAATTGGACAGAAAAAAAATTGATAAAAATCTTGTTCCAAATGTAATTGGAATGACTGCGAAAGATGCTGTTTACTTACTTGAAAATCGTGGATTGATTGTAAAATTAATCGGTTATGGTAAAGTAACAAGTCAATCACTAAACGCTGGAATTCCTTTCGGAAAAGGACAACTAATTAAAATAGAATTGAAACAATGAGTTTGCTTTTAGACTTACTTCCTGCTGTAAATTACTCGCTTGTACAAGGAAACTTGGAGCAAGAAATCAATGAGTTGGTGTTTGACTCGCGTAAAGCATCAGCTGAATCGGTATTTTATGCAATTGTTGGAAGTACGAATAATGGACACGATTATATTCAATCTGTTTATGAAAAAGGTTGTCGCATTTTTGTAGTGCAAGAATCAACTAGTTTACCAACTGACGCAACGATTATCAAAGTTGAAAATACTTCTGAAGCGCTAGGTTTAATGGCTTGTGCGTTCTTCGATTATCCTTCGCAAGATTTGAAATTAATTGGAATAACTGGTACCAATGGAAAAACAACTACCACTACCCTACTTCATAAATTATTTACTGAACTTGGATTCAAATGTGGCTTGATTTCAACGGTTGTCAACAAAATTGGTACTACTGAAATTCAATCTACTCACACAACTCCAGACCCAATAAACTTGAATGCTTTGCTTTCAAAAATGGTAGCTGAAGGCTGTACGTTTTGTTTCATGGAAGTTAGTTCACACGCTGTGCATCAGCACCGAATCACGGGTTTAGAATTTGTTGGAGCTGGATTTACAAATATTACACACGATCATTTAGATTACCACAAAACCTTCGCTGAATACATCCGTGTTAAAAAAGCTTTTTTCGATGGATTGGGAAAAGAAGCTTTTGCTTTGGTGAATGCAGATGATAAAAACGGAATGGTGATGCTGCAAAATACAGCTGCAAAAAAAGTAACCTTTGCACTCAAAACACCTGCGGATTTCAAAGGAAAAGTAATTGAAAATGAATTGACTGGTTTGATTATGACCATCAACAATACGGAAGTTTACTCGCGTTTAGTGGGCGATTTTAATGCTTATAATTTATTGGTTGTTTTTGGTGTAAGCCAATTATTGGGAATGGACGAAATGGAAATATTGCGCATTATCAGCAATTTAGAATCTGTTGAAGGTCGTTTTCAATATGTGCGAAGCAATACAGGAATAACAGCTATTGTAGATTACGCACACACACCTGATGCGCTTGAAAATGTTTTAAAAACTATCAACGGCATTCGCAAAGGAACTCAAAAAGTGATCACACTTGTAGGTTGTGGTGGCGATAGAGATAAAACAAAACGTCCGAAAATGGCTCAAATTGCCTGTGATTTAAGTATGCAAGCCATTCTGACTTCAGACAATCCAAGAACTGAAAATCCGCAAACTATTTTAGAAGAAATGGAAGCTGGATTGAATGAAGAACAACTAACAAAAGCAATCACGATTCAAGACCGAAAACAAGCAATTAAAACTGCCATTTCTTTAGCAAACGCTGGGGACATTTTACTAATTGCTGGAAAAGGTCATGAGAAATACCAAGACATAATGGGAATCAAACACGATTTTGATGACCTTAAAATAACAGAAGAACTATTTAACCAATTGAAGAAATAATGCTGTACTATTTATTTGACTACTTAAATAAGCTAAATGTTCCCGGAGCAGGACTTTTCGATTTTATCTCCTTCAGAGCAGCATTAGCTTTGATTACTTCATTGATAATTTCAGTGGTTTTCGGACAAAAAATCATTAATGCTTTACGTCGTCAACAAATTGGTGAAACGGTTCGCGATTTAGGTTTAGCTGGACAAATCGAAAAATCAGGTACGCCAACAATGGGTGGTTTGATCATTCTTTCGGCGATTCTGATTCCAACTTTATTGTTCGCCAAGTTGCATAACGTTTATGTAATCACAATGGTTTTAGCAACAGTTTGGTTAGGAGCAATTGGATTTTTGGATGATTATATTAAAGTCTTTAAAAAAAACAAAGAAGGACTTAAAGGGAGATTTAAGATTATTGGTCAAATAGGTGTAGGAATAATCGTAGGAAGTATTCTTTATTTTTCGGAGGACGTTACCGTTCATAAACGCGTGGATGCAAATTATAAATTGCAAACAGATGAAGAATTAGTTTCAGATGACCACATTCAAAACGATGGGGAAACCTACAAATGGGTAAAATCAGACGATATGACAACCACGATTCCATTCATCAAAGGCAATGAATTTAATTACAACTGGTTAATTGGAGATTGGCATAAATCGTATGGATGGTTATTATTTATTCCAATTGTGATTTTTATTGTGATTGCAGTTTCAAACGGCGCAAATATGACGGATGGCTTGGATGGTTTGGCAACAGGAACATCTGCAATTATTGGTATTGCTTTAGCGGTACTTGCTTACGTTAGTTCGCACGCAAAATTCGCAGATTACTTAAACGTTATGTACATTCCAATGGCGGAAGAATTAGTAATTTTTATCGCTGCATTTGTTGGTGCTTGTGTTGGTTTCTTGTGGTACAATTCCTACCCTGCTCAAGTATTTATGGGTGACACAGGAAGTTTAGCCTTGGGTGGAATCATAGCCGTTTTCGCAATTGCAATTCGTAAAGAATTATTGATCCCCGTTTTGTGTGGGATTTTCTTAATTGAGAATTTGTCCGTAATAATGCAAGTTGGGTATTTTAAATTAACAAAGAAAAGATTTGGTGAAGGGCGGCGAATTTTCCTCATGGCACCTTTACACCATCATTATCAGAAAAAAGGTTTGCACGAAGCAAAAATCGTTGCGCGCTTCTGGATTGTTGCCGTTTTATTGGCTGTTATCACGATTGTAACCCTCAAATTACGCTAAACAGTGGAAGGAAAAGGTAAAAATATCGTAATTCTGGGCGCAGGCGAAAGTGGCGTTGGCGCAGCTATTCTTGCTCAAAAACAAGGATGGAATGTGCTTGTGTCTGACGGTGGAAAAATCAAAGATTCTTTCAAAACTGAATTAGAAGCAAACGCAATCGTTTGGGAAGAAGGAATGCATTCAATGGATTTGGTTTTAAAAGCAGATTTAATCATCAAATCACCTGGAATTCCGGATAAAGTTGCACTGATTCAATCCATTAAAGCAAAAGGAATTAAAATCATTTCAGAAATTGAATTCGGAGGTTATTATTCCAACGCAAAAACGATTTGCATCACAGGAAGTAACGGTAAGACAACAACAACAATGCTGACCTACCACATTCTAAAAAAAGCAGGTTGGAATGTTGGATTGGCTGGAAATGTGGGACAAAGTTTTGCGAAACAAATCGCCGAAGAAAAGTACGATTGGTATGTCTTGGAGTTAAGTTCATTTCAATTGGATGATATGCACGATTTTCGGGCGAACATTAGCATTTTAACAAACATCACTCCTGACCACTTAGACCGCTACGAGTACCAAATGCAGAATTATGTAGATTCTAAATTCAGAATTTTAAATAATCAACAACACGAAGATTGGTTCATTTACAACTTAGATGATCCAATTATTCAAACAGAAATAACAAAAAGAAAACCAACGATGCAATTAGCTCCTTTTTCATTGAAAGAAGAAGTGGCTGTGGGTGGCTTTGCAAAAGAGAAACAACTAACAATAAACATAAAAGAACAATTAACTATGTCAATTTACGATTTAGCTTTGAAGGGTAAGCACAATACCCAAAATTCGCTTGCAGCAGGGATTGCGAGCCGTATTCTAGAAATTCGCTCTGAAGTAGTACGCGAAAGTTTAGGTGATTTTGTAAACGTTGAACACCGCTTGGAATTTGTTGCTAAAGTAAATGGCATCGATTTCATTAACGACTCAAAAGCAACGAATATCAACTCAACTTGGTTTGCTTTAGAAAGTATGGAAAAACCGACCGTTTGGATTGTTGGTGGAGTAGATAAAGGAAACGACTACTCAGAATTGAATGGATTAGTAAGCGAAAAAGTGAAAGCAATTATTTGTCTTGGAACTGATAATCAAAAAATTATCAATGCGTTCAAAGGAAAAGTTGAAACAATTGTTGAAGCTGGCTCAGCAACAGAAGCGGTTGCTTATGGTTACCAATTAGCAAGAAAAGACGAAACGGTTTTGCTTTCTCCAGCTTGTGCAAGTTTCGACTTATTTGAAAACTACGAAGACAGAGGAAATCAATTCAAACAAGCTGTAAGAGCACTTTAATTCTTATAAAATGAGCGATAAGGAAGCAGGTAAAATAAAAGAAATTGTAGGAAGCAAATCGGATTTATCAATTTCTCGTAAGGGAACACTAATACCAAAAGGAAAGTTATTCGGAATGGATGCCTTCGTTTGGTTGTATCCAGGTGTGGAAACATTGAGTTCAACAATACAATCCTTTCCTTTCGATATTGTTTGGATTGGAAACGGTGCAGAAATGGAGGCAATTTTGGAACAAAACCCCTCTATTGAAAATAAAGTATTACGCTATTTAATCATCGGTGAAACGGAATTTAAAAACGAAAAAAGTTTGAATTTAACAGATATCAACGAAGCGCTGAAATTAATCAAAGAAAATTCTAAAAAACCTGGAATTCTACTTTTCACTTCAACAGATTCAAATACAGAATATACAAATCGACAAATAAATAATTATTTAGAATTGGTGCAAATTCAATGAGAGACTACTTAAAATATCTGAAAGGCGATCCAATTATCTGGATTATTACCCTTTTGATGATGGGTTTCTCTTTGGTGACGGTGTATAGTTTTGTGCCTATACTTGTCAAAATTGAAGGAGGAACACCTTTCAGTTATTTGTTTAAACATTTTATTTATGTCGTTTTAGGATTTATTGCAATGTATTTTGTTCATCGCGTCAATCCGAAATACATTAGTCAACTCACAAAATTTGGCTATTACCTTGCTATTGGCATGTTACTTTTCACTTTGTTCTTTGGTGTAGAAGTCAATGGCGCTGGTAGGTGGATTAGGATTCCGTTTGTGAGTTTGACCTTCCAGTCATCCGATTTTGCTAAGCTTGCTTTATTGATGTATGTTGCCAAATTACTGGTGCGAAAAAAAGATAAATTAGACAATTGGAAGGAAGGTATACTTCCAATTATGTTACCTATTGTCATCATTTGTGGCTTGATTGTGAAGGACAATTTCTCGACATCCTTTATGCTATTTGCGCTATCAATGATTTTATTATTCATTGGTAAAGTTCCGTTTTTAAAACTCGCAAGTATAGGAATTGCAATTATTGGTTTAGCTGGATTAGTGCTTGTTTTACATTTGAGTTTGCCAGATTTAAATATTCTACCGCGCTACGACACGTGGAAAAATAGAATCACAAATCGTGCAACTAGCGATGAAAATAATTTAGAAAATGCACAAGCAAACAATGCAAAATTAGCAATACACAACGGACTTATTGGACAGGGTGTTGGAGATGGAAAATTAAAAGAATATCTTCCGGAAGCTTATGCTGATTTTTATTACGCAAGTTTCGTGGAAGAATTTGGTTTCTTTTCAGCAATCTTTTTAGTCCTTCTGTACTTAATTCTATTATTCAGGATAATAAAAATTTCATTGGCTACAGACGACTTATTTCAATCCTTCACAAGTCTCGCTATTGGAATTCATTTACTATCACAAGCTAGTATAAATATGTTAGTCTGTACGGGCGTTTTTCCTGTGACAGGTCAAAATATGCCATTTTTGGCAATGGGAGGTTCAGCTTTAATTATGGCTTGCGTCTCCATCGGAATTATTCAATCTTTCGCCTACCAACTACACAAAAAAAATAAAGAAGAATCAACTGCCGAAGCGAAGGTATAAAAATAAATAAATTACTATGATAGAACGAGTTGTAATTTCAGGAGGCGGAACAGGAGGACATATCTTCCCTGCGATAGCGATAGCGGATGAAATTAAAAGAAGAAACCCGAAAGTCAAAATTTTGTTTGTTGGAGCGAGTGGAAAAATGGAGATGGAAAAAGTACCACAAGCCGGATATAATATTGAAGGTTTACGTATTGCAGGATTTCAACGTGATTTTTCCTTATCGAATTTATTGCTTCCATTCAAAATAATTAAAAGTTTATGGAGAGCTAGAAATCTATTAAATAAATTTCGACCTCAATTGGTTATTGGTGTTGGAGGTTACGCAAGCGGTCCAACTCTAAAAATGGCAAATTGGTTAGGGATCCCAACATTGATACAAGAACAAAATTCATTTCCTGGGAAAACGAATAAAATACTAGCTCGAAAAGCAGAAAATATCTGTGTAGCTTATGAAAATATGGATCGCTTTTTTCCAAAAGATAAAATAGTTCTTACTGGAAATCCTGTTCGTAAAGAATTTCATGATAATACAGCAACAAGAAAAGAAGCAATTGACTATTATAAATTAGATCCAAACAAACCCATAATTTTAGTAATTGGCGGAAGCCTTGGAGCAAAGACTCTAAATCGTTCGATTGTGAAACACATTGACACAATCAACGAAGCAAATGTTCAAGTGTTGCTACAAACAGGAAAACACTATTACGACACAATCATTGAAGAAACTTTCAACGAGGATATGTCTAACATAAAACTACTGCAATTCATTCACCGAATGGATTTGGCTTATGCCGCAGCTGATATCATTATTTCGCGTGCTGGAGCTATATCTGTTTCGGAATTAAGCATGGTCGGAAAGCCGATAATTCTTGTTCCTTCACCGAATGTTTCGGAGGACCATCAAACAAAAAACGCAATGGCTTTGGTTGAAAAAAATGCAGCGATTTTAATTAAAGATAGTGAGGCAAGAAAACAATTAGTTGTAGTAGCTTTAGAATTACTTAAGGACAAAACAAAACAGTTAGAAATATCAAAAGCTTTAAAACAATTAGAAAAACCGAATGCAACATTAGAAATTGTAGATGTATGTGAAAGTATTGTGGAAAGGAAAAGGAAGAGGAAAAGTAAAGTTGAGAATTAAGAATTTAAAATGTAGAATTAAGAATTAAAAGTGAAGAGTAAAAAATAGATTGCAGATTGCAGATTTTAAGATTGCAAATTCACTCCCTAATTCTCTCATTTCTCATTCCCTCATTCTCTCATTTCTCATAATGTCTTAATGTCCTAAAGTCAAAAGAAAAAAAATGAAAAACAACCTATTAAATACCTACAAAACAGTTTACTTCCTCGGGATAGGTGGAATTGGAATGTCTGCATTAGCAAGGTATTTTAAAAGCCAAGGATTGAAAGTGTTGGGTTATGATAAAACGCAAACAGAACTTACCAAACAATTGGAGGCAGAAGGGTGCGAAATTCATTATGATGATTTAGGGGAAGAACTAGCAGATGAAATCAATGATTTAAACGAAGCATTGGTTATTTTCACGCCTGCGATACCAGCAAAAATGGAAGAATTTAAGTTCTTGAAAGCTAAAGAAATAAAGCTTTACAAGCGCTCTGAGATTTTAGGAATGTTGACACGAACATCCAAAGGTTTGTGTGTGGCAGGTACGCATGGAAAAACAACAACAAGTTCTCTTTTAGCGCATATTTTAAACCAATCATCTTGGGGATGTAATGCGTTTTTGGGGGGAATTGCAACGAATTTCAACTCAAATCTCGTGCTTTCGACGAGCAGTAATTGGACCGTAATTGAAGCCGACGAATTTGACCGTTCCTTTTTACAACTTTCGCCTTTTGCAAGTATCATTACTGCTGCTGACCCAGATCATTTAGATATTTACGGCAATGCTGATCAATTCTTGGAAGGATTTCGCCAATATGCGATGAAAACAGATTTAAGTGGCGTTTTAGTTGAAAAAGAAGGATTGGAACTGAATACTTTAGCAAAAAAAGTTACGTATTCTTTAAACTCTTCAACTGCTAATTACAGTATGAATAATCTTGTTTGGGAAAACAATTTCTTATACGGTGATGTACGCTTGAAAAATGAATTTTGGCAAAAAGTAAAACTCGGAATTCCGGGATTGCACAATGCGGAAAATGCACTAGGCTGTATTGCACTTTTGAATGAATTGGGAATGTCTGAACTTGAAATCAGAAATGGTTTGGGAAGTTTCTTAGGTGTGAAAAGACGTTTCGAGTTTCAATTGCGAACGGATAATTTGATTTACATCGACGATTATGCACATCACCCAATGGAAATAAAATCATTGGTAGAATCTATTAGAATGCTTTATCCTGGCAAGAAAGTTACAGGTATTTTTCAACCACATCTATTCTCTAGAACAAAAGATTTTGCAGATGGATTTGTGGAACAATTAAATAAATTAGATGAATTAGTTTTAATGCCAATTTATCCAGCGAGAGAAGAACCAATTCACGGAATATCAAGCGATTGGTTACTTTCAAAATTGTCTTTGAAGAACAAAAGTTTGAAATCACCGAGTGAAGTACTACAACATTTTTCTAATTACGGTGAAGGTGTTGTTTTAACGATTGGCGCTGGTGATATTGACAAAATTGTAAAACCATTAAAGGAAATATTAACCTCAAACAATTCACTTTAAATGCGAAAATGGTTAAAAATAGTACTATTCATTTGCATCTTCATTGGTGTAATTGTTGTTTTTGTGAAAGCTTCCGAACAAGAGGCAAAAAAGGAACCTAATGTGCCACAAATTTCAATTCATGTGGACAGTGAAAATGCATTTTTAACAGAGCAAGAGTTATTGACACGACTTAAAATAGATCGTTTAATTTTTGAAGGGCAAACAAATGAGCAACTGAAAATTGAACTGATTGAAGCTAAAATTTCCGACATGGAAGAAGTAAAAACAGTACGTGTTTATCGAGATATTGGAAAAAAATGGTTTATAAAAATTGAACTTAGAAAACCAATCGCTCGTATTTTTAATATTTATGGAGCTAGTTTTTACCTCGATGAAGACGGATTTATGATGAATCGCTCTGAATTACATACAGCTAGAACCCTTGTGTTTTCAGGGAATATCAAAGAGGATTACAGCCGGCAGTCAGTGGTTGATATTATTAACAATGACTCCTTGAAAAGTATTCGAAAATTAGATGATATCTACATAATTTCCAATTATGTTTGTAAAGATCCACTACTTCGAAAACTCATAGGTCAAGTTTATCTAGAAAAGAACGGCGACTTTGTGCTCGTTCCGCTTGTAGGAGATCAAAAAATTGTATTTGGTACCGCCAATTCGGCAGAGGAAGTCAAAGAAAAGTTTGAACGTTTAAAAATTTTTTATAAAGAAGCCATTCCTTACGAAGGTTGGGCAAAGTACAATGAAATAAGTGTAAAATATGATGGACAAATCGTTTGCAGAAAAAGAGGATAACAACGAGTCGAAAAAATCGCCTATCGTAGTTGGATTAGATATTGGAACTACCAAAATTGCTTGTTTTGTGGGTCGTAAAAACGAGCACGGAAAAATAGAAATTATCGCCATGGGTAAAAGTGAGTCGCTTGGCGTTGGTCGAGGAGTCGTAGAAAACATTGACAAAACTGTTCAATCAATTTTAGCTGCCGTAAAAATCACTGAAGATAATCAAGAAGGTCGGTTGAAAATTGCAAATGTGTACGTCGGTATCGCTGGTCAGCACATTAAAAGTATACAACATCGTGGAACCTATAACCGTAAAGATCGCCAAGGAGAAATTTCGCAAAAAGATGTCGATTATTTCATCGAGGAAATGTACAGCATGGTAATGTCGCCAGGTGAGGAAATCATTACCGTTATTCCACAAGAATATATTGTTGATAATTTGAACGAAATCAAGGAACCAATTGGAATGCCTGGGTCTCGTTTAGAAGCCAATTTCCATATAATTACAGGTCAAGTTCACAATGTAATGAACATCCGCAAATGTGTTGACAGAGCTGGACTTAAAGTAAAAGATATAATTCTTGAACCAATCGCTTCCGCAGATGCAGTTCTGAGTGATGAAGAGAAAGAAGCTGGTGTTGTACTCGTAGATATAGGTGGTGGCACAACAGATGTCGCTATATTTCAAGATGGATTGATTCGTCATACGGCTGTTATTCCCTTTGGAGGAAATATTATTACACAGGATATCAAAGAAGGTTGTAAAATTATGCAAAGACCTGCTGAAGCACTAAAAGTTGGTTACGGCTGCGCGTTAGCAACAGAAGCAAAAGACAATGAAGTGGTGAGTATTCCTGGATTGAAAGGAAGACAACCGAAAGAAATTACCATGAAAAATTTGGCAAGCATCATCCAAGCCAGAATGGAAGAAATAATCGACCTAGTTTATTATGAAATAAAAAATTCAGGTTACCAGAAAAAATTAATTGGTGGTATAGTTGTAACAGGTGGTGGCGCGCAATTAAAACATTTACCTCAGTTATTTGAATTTATGACTGGTATGGATACACGTATTGGATATCCGAATGAACACCTTGCCAATACAAATAATTTAACTGAATTAGCAAGTCCAATTTATGCTACTGGAATTGGATTGGTGATGAAAGGGTTCGAAACCGCAAAAGAAAGCGTTTCAATTTCTGAAAAAGAAGAAACAGTTACTGGGCACTCTGATCCGGGCAGACGAGGTGGATTCTTCGGGAGAATTTTACAAAAAACAACTGAGTCTATGAAAGACTTTTTTAACGACGACAATAACTAAAAATAGATTAACTAAAACTTGAAATATACCTAAAATTATGGAATTTGACATGCCAAAAATGGAGTTTGACCTACCAAGAGATGTGAACTCAATCATTAAAGTAATCGGTGTTGGTGGCGGTGGTAGCAACGCTGTAAACCATATGTATAGCCAAGGAATACACGGAGTTGACTTTATAGTGTGTAACACAGACCGTCAAGCACTTGATATTTCTCCAGTTCCTTGCAAAATTCAATTAGGACCAAACCTTACTGAAGGTCGTGGTGCTGGTATGATCCCCGAAGTTGGAATGAATGCAGCTATCGAAAACATCGAAGAAATCAGAGAATTGCTTTCTAAAAATACGAAAATGGTTTTCGTAACCGCAGGAATGGGTGGTGGTACTGGTACTGGTGCAGCTCCTGTAATTGCACAAGTAGCTAAAGATCTAGGTATTTTAACAGTTGGAATAGTTACAGTTCCTTTCAGTTTTGAGGGTCGCAAAAGAAGACAACAAGCAGAAGAAGGTTTAGAAAAAATGCGCCAAAATGTTGACACATTGTTGATTATAAACAACGAGCGTTTACGTGAATTTGGTAAAAACATGTCTTTGTCAGATGCTTTTGGTCACGCAGACAATATTTTAACAATTGCAGCGAAAGGTATCGCAGAAGTAATTTCTGTTACTGGAGCCATGAATGTTGATTTTAATGATGTTAACACAGTGCTTAGAAATAGTGGTCGCGCAATCATGGGAAGTGCAGTTGCTGAAGGCGAAGATAGAGCAATTATTGCTGTTAAATCTGCTTTGACTTCCCCATTATTGAATGATAACGACATCAACGGCGCGCGATTCGTATTAATGAACATCACTTACGGCAATAAAGAAGTAATGATGGACGAAATAACAGAAATCACTGATTATATACAAGATGCTGCGGGCGCAACTGCTGACGTTATTTGGGGTCATGGCTTCGATGCATCGCTAGGTGATAAAATCAGTATAACTTTAATCGCAACTGGATTTTCACCAACACACATAACAGATTATGAAAAAGCTCCCGAACGTGTGGTAATTTCAATGGATGAAGAGGCTCGTAAAGAAATCACAACTCCACTTCAAACTCCTGTTCAACAAAATCAAACTGTTACCGAACAACTAGCACAAGCTCCTTACTTAAAATCGATAGAACCAACAATCGAGGTAACAAACGCTACTCCTGTTGTGAATCCAATTTCTACACCAATTAAAGAAGAGAAAAAAACATTTGAATTATTTGAACAAACGCCTAATCAAGAGATAACACCTACTTTCACACCAACAGTTGAAAATGAAATCGAAGCAGTTACTCCAATTCATGAAGAACCAAAAGTTGAAGAAAAAATCGTTATAACCGAATCAACTCAAAAATATTCATGGGATGTTGTCGATGTTAAAACAAATGAAGTTACAAATGAAACACCTGTAGACATAGTCTCAACTTCTTCTGAAAATGTTACTCCTAAATCAGAAGAAAAAACAATCATTCGTCATGAATTAGAATTAGAGCCAAAAAGTAATCCTTCGTTTGATAATTCACCAAAGAAAGAAGTTCTTACTTCAGAAGAAATGGCAAGAAGAACTAACGAAAGAATGTCTAAAATTCAAGAGCTGACAACAAAATTGAAAAAAGCAGAAGGAATTTCAGAATTTGAAAATGAACCTGCTTATGTTCGTCGTAATATCAATTTGAATACCGAAACACCAAGTACAGCTACTCCTTATTCTAAATTTGGCTTATCTGGAAATCCAGATGGTTCGGCAACCTTAAGAGGAAATAATTTTTTACACGACAACGTAGACTAATGAGCTTCACCGAAACAATTAATTCAGCAATAAAAACAGCAATGTTGGCGAAAGACAAAGAACGTCTTGCAGCGTTACGCGACATTAAATCTAAATTGTTATTAGAAGCAACTTCTGGTGGCAGTGGTGAAGTTTCGGAAGAGGCAGCTATGAAAATCTGTATGAAGCTACACAAACAACGTATCGAAACATACGATTTGTACATTGCTCAAAACAGAGAAGATTTAGCAGCAGACGAGTTATTTCAAGCGAAAGTGATTGAAGAGTATTTACCAAAAATGCTTTCAGAGGAAGAAGTTAGAGTAGAAGTAATCGCTGCAATAGCTCAGACTGGGGCGAAGGGACCTCAAGAAATGGGTAAAGTGATGGGTATTCTTTCTGGAAAACTAGCTGGAAAAGCCGATGGAAAATTAATCGCTGCACTTGTAAAAGAAGAACTAGCGAAATAAAGCGAAACAACAACAAACAAATAAATGAACGCATTCGAAAGGATGCGTTTTTTTTTGTTAAATCCTAATCTAGACTGTTAATTTTAGAAATTGAAAATCAGTCCTCAAAAAAAATACTTGACCCAAATATTGTCGATTTATAGAAAATTAAAAAAAATCTCAAGTTGAAGTAATGAATTTATACTATCATCTTTCAACAATCAATTCTTCAAATTTAGTACAGCACTTCTAATCAGTTTTCCACTTTCAACTTTTCGTTCTTCACTCCCCTACTGACTCACCCCAATCAAAAATACAGCTGGGATTTTACCTAAATCAAACGCATTTTCGCGCCAATCAACTATTTTCATTGTGCGTACGGTGCCATTGAAGTTCGTAAGATTGGATGCTATGCATAATTCAGCGGAGTCACCAAGCTCATTCAAAATATCTTCTAGAACGTGATTGTTACGGAAAGGTGTATCCATAAAAATATGAGTCGTTCCATTTCTTTTTGCGTCCATTTCGTAGTCCTTCAACTTGCGAATACGTTCTTTGCGCTCGCGTGGCAAATAACCGTGAAATGCGAATTGCTGTCCAGAAAATCCACTTGCCATCAATGCTAATAAAAATGAGGATGGTCCAACCAAAGGTTCAACGATAATATTTTGAGTGTGTGCTAAAGCCACTAAATCAGCACCTGGATCGGCAACACCGGGACATCCCGCTTCTGAAATAATTCCAACATCGTTTCCTTTGGTTAAAGTTAACAACACTTTCATTAGTTCTGCTTCGTTGGTGCGTTTGTTCAAAATGGTAAATTGACAATCATCAATTGGAAACTCACGATCCATTTTGCGTAATAATCTTCTTGCTGATTTTATTTCCTCCACTGCAAAATGACGAATTTGTGTCGAAATCTTAATAACATCAGCTGGAATAATATCACTTATGCTTTCTCCACCCAATGTATTTGGGATAAGATACAATTTACCTAATTTTTCCATTTTTTATTTTTTCAATAACGCAATCAGTTGCATTATCCAATAAATGATAAACCATTTCAAAATCATAAATTGAACCATAATAAGGATCTGGAACAGCTGCATCTGATTTGGAATCAAGTTCATTCAAAAGTAAGCGTACTTTTTGACGGTCTGCTTCATTTCTTGCGAGCGACAGCACATTGTTAACATTTGACGTATCCATGCAGTAAATAATATCAAAACTATCAAAATCAGAAACTAAAAATTGTCTTCCTCGAAGATTGTGAATTGGAGTCCCAAACTTGTCAGCAGTGGCAATCATTCTATGGTCTGGCGGACTTCCGATATGATAGTCAGCAGTTCCGGCAGAATCAACGATTACGTTCAACTTTAACTCTTTCACTTTTTTACGTAGATGACCATCTGCCATTGGAGAACGACAAATATTACCCAAACAAACCATCAAAATTCGCATGGAATTGAAGTGTAAAGTAAGCTTATTGAATCGTCAATTTTTTCTCTAAATCTTCCAAGTAATGACGAAACTGTTTATCCGTTTCAGAAAGATTAACAACCGTTCTGCAGGCGTGTAATACTGTTGCGTGATCTTTTCCACCACAATGAGCACCAATATTTGCCAAAGAAGATTTTGTCATTTTCTTAGAGAAGAACATCGAAATTTGACGTGCTTGAACCACTTCACGCTTTCGCGTTTTCGATTTCAACATCTCAATTGGTAGATCGAAATAGTCACAAACAATTTTTTGAATGTATTCAATAGAAACTTCACGCGCTGTGCTTTTCACGAATTTATCAACCATTTGTTTCGCCAACTCAAGCGTTATCGCTTTTTTGTTTAACGAAGCTTGCGCTAACAAAGTGTTCAATGCACCTTCGATTTCACGAACGTTTGTATTGATTGAGTATGCAAGATATTCAACAACTTCTTTTGGAAGTTCGATTCCACTACCATACATTTTCTTTTCAAGAATTGCGATTCTAGTTTCCAAATCTGGAACACCTAAATCCGCTGATAATCCCCATTTGAATCGGGAAAGTAAACGTTGTTCCATTCCTTGCATTTCGATTGGTGGTTTATCAGAAGTCAAGACAATCTGTTTTCCATTTTGGTGCAAATGATTAAAAATTGAAAAGAAAACATCTTGCGTTTTCTCTTTTCCAGTAAAAAATTGAACATCGTCAATGATTAAAACATCTACCATCTGATAGAAATGGACAAAATCATTCGTTCTATTGTTTTTTAAAGCGTCAATAAACTGATGTGTAAATTTCTCAGCTTGAACATATAGAACAATCTTACTTGGATGAATATCTTTAATTGCGATACCGATTGCTTGCGCTAAGTGTGTTTTTCCTAGACCAACACCACCGTACAATAATAGTGGATTGAAGGCAGTGCCACCAGGCTTATTAGCAACAGCATAACCAGAGGCGCGCGATAAACGGTTACATTCTCCTTCTATAAAATTTTCAAAAGTATGCTTAGGTTGAAGGTTCGATTCGATATTCACCTTTTTTAATCCTGGAATAATAAATGGATTTCTAATTTGTTTCTCGTTCATGTCAATTGGAACATTTACGGGAGAATTTTTTAATGAATTGATGTTATTAGTTGGAATCTTTACAGTGTAGGGACTTGCAGAAGAATTATTATTCTCCATAACGATGCTATACTCCAAACTTCCCTCTGAGCCAATTTCTTTTTTCACTACCTTTCTTAAAAGAGTAATGTAGTGCTCTTCTAACCATTCGTAGAAAAAATGTGATGGAACTTGAATCGTTAAAATATTATTTTCCAATTTTATTGGCACGATAGGCATGAACCAAGTCTTAAAAGCTTGGATAGAAATGTTGTCTTTAATTACCTTGAGGCATGATTCCCAGGCACTTTCGTGTTTATTACTCATATTTTAAAAATTTGTTTGTTTCAATTTAGGTTCAAAAGACACTTAAAAAGTTAATTTATGAACTTTTTAGTGTTGAAATTTTGAGAATACAAATGTTTGAATAAAAAAGTTATAAAAAAAATCAATTACCCCTTGATTTTTAAAAAAAATTTACAGTGTAAAAAAAATTGTTTAAATAAGAAATTGATTTTTAAAAATGGTTTTGATTTTCAAATATAAAAAAAAATAACTCAAGGGTTTTTGATAATTTTAATCTTTCTTTGAAAAAAAGAATAATTCATTTTTATGGAAATAAATTTCAAGCATTTACACACAATTCGGGTTAGATATAGTGAAACTGACCAAATGGGATATTGCTATTATGGTAATTATGCCACATTTTTAGAAGTCGGCCGCGTGGAAGCTTTGCGCTCTAAAGGAGTATCTTATCGCTCTATGGAAGAAAACGGCGTGATGTTACCCGTTTTAGAATTATCAATTAAATATATCTTTCCCGCCAAATACGATGACTTATTGTTTGTCCACACTACGATAACAAAAATTGAAAGAACACGAATCTATTTTGACTATGAAATTTTCAATGAAGCAGATAAAAAAATTATTACAGCTCAAACGACACTTGTTTTTATAAGTGCAAAAACGATGAAACCAATTCCGGCACCGCAAGACTTTCTAGATTTATTTACCATTGAAAATGAAAATTAGTAAAAACAAGAATTTTTCCTTTGAACGATTTACGAAGGAACAAGCAGCAACTTTTCACTCAAAAAGAGTTGGGGAAACGCGTGTTGGGGAAATAGTACCCAAAAATTCAATTGCTAACTCAAAAATTGTCCTTTTAGGTATCGAAGAAAGCGCTGGGCCAATTGCTAACAATGGTTTTTCTGGAAGCGAAAATGCTTGGACGGCGTTCTTAGCTAATTTTTTAAACACTCAAATTCATAAAAACTTTAATGGAAAAGAAATAATGATTTTAGGTTCAATAAAAAACGTAAAACCACCTGAATCAACTGACGAGGCAAAAGCACAAGTAGAAGAATTGGATTCATTTGTATTAGAAATATTAAATCAAGAATTATCGTCAAATCAAATTCCGATTGTTATTGGCGGAGGACACAACAATGCTTTACCTTTGATGCGCTGGTCGTCACAGACAAATGAGATAAGCTGCATCAATATTGACCCTCATGCCGATTGTCGCAGTACCGAATTTCGTCACAGTGGTAATTCATTTTCTACCGCTTTGAAAGAAAAAACGATTAGAAGCTATTCCGTTCTTGGCTTGCACGAAGCTTACAACAATCAATTTATTCTTGACTTTTTGGAAAAGAATTCTTGTTATCACACCTTTTATGAGGACTACCTTCTTGGAAAAAGCACTTTACTTGTTGACTTTCAAACAAGAATAAATGAGATAAATCCAACTGAAAAAATCGCAGTTGAAATTGATATGGATGCAATTGCGTTTATGCCAAGTTCAGCCCTGTCGCCTAGTGGTTTTTCTGTTGATGAAATACGATCTATTTGTTTAAACTTAAAAACGATTCATTCAAAAGTGGCTTATCTACATTTTCCAGAAGCTGCACCAAAAAGCACACTTGAACACAAAATCGTTGGGAAAGCTTTATCGTATTTTGTTAGAGATTTTATTACTTTCTTAAAGTAAACAGGAACTTAATACTTAAGAGACAAATAAAAAAAAACCAAAAGATTATAGTTTGAACTTAAAAGATTCTAGTTATCTTATTGATAAAAATGACTCTATACCTCCACCTCCACCGCTTTTTTCGACTTGCGATACAAAAAGCTTTCATAGATGAATCTTTTTGCAAAACGAACTTGTTTGTCGGCGTTGATGAGTTTTTTGTAAACGTTCGCATTAACACCAAAGTACTCGTAGCTCGAACCGTCTGTGAAAGTGATTTCTAATAATAAGCCTTTGTGTTTGAAATCAGCGATACCACATTCCATGATTGTTTTTTGGTATTCTGGAAAATTTGCTTCTTTCGTTTCTGGTGCAATGCTCACTAAGAAATGATAACCATCCGTTACCTGTCTTCCCATCACTAAAGCTTCTTCTTTCAATGGGTCTTCATCTTGAAATTTATCGGGATGCCATTGTTTTACCAATTTACGGTAAGTCAATTTCAATGCTGCCAAATCGATTTCGTTTTCAATTTGAAATAATTTTTTGTACTCGTTGATGCGTTTCATACTTAATTTTGATAAACCTAAATCTCAATCAAATTCGGGTTGGCAAAATTAAAGCAAAAACACTAAGTAATTTGATATTTAGACGATAAATGTTTGTATTTTCAACTTCTTGGATTTTCTATTCCTCCAGTTCAGCCGATTCCGGACTGAAATTTCGTTTTCTACCTTTTAATTTTCATCTATCGGAATGACTTAATTTCAACTTTTAATGAAGTAAATTCCTCTAATTTCATTAAAGCAAAAACCCTAAGAAATTTGATACTTCCTAGGGTCTTCTGTTCCTCCAGCCATAGAGGTGTTTCTTTAAACAGTGATGTTTTGTGGTATAAACAGTATTTCGTTCTACACCTTAACACGCAAGTTGTTCAATAAGCTATATTTTATTAGTTTGAAAAATTGATTGATTAGTAACTAAACTTTTAAACTTTTTTGCAATGATTTGAAAGAGCCTTAAAACACAAATATATAGATTTTTTACATGGTAAATTCATTTAACTTCAAAATGTATTATTTTAGGTCGAATTTAATCCTTACCCTTTCTTTTATTGGTTTTTGCACTAACCACAAGTAATGAAAAGTACTCAATCAATTACGAACACTATTCGAAGAATAGGGAGAAGATCGTTATCGCCCGAATCCGTTGTTGAAGAGAATGGTGAAATAAGATAGACTTTTATAAAATTACCGTTCATTTTAATTAAAACATCTAAGTGACTACCCCTCACTTTAATTGATTATAAACTAATTTTATCCCTCATTATAATTAATTATTTAAATAAATTATCCCTCATTATGAAAATTACATAGAAATTTAATTACCTTTGTGGAAAATTAAAGCTATGTTTTACAGAAAGATACTTACCGAATTAGAAGAATGGAAAAACGATGAGTACAGAAAACCATTGGTAATTCGTGGTGCTCGACAAGTTGGAAAAACAACCGTAGTTCACGAATTTTCTAAACAATATAAGCAATACATCTACCTCAACCTTGAAAAAGAGGAATACAAAACACTTTTTCAAACTTTAAGTGATATAGAATTACTGGCACAACGTATCTTTTTTATCGAAGGAAAAAAGTGGGAATTACTTTCCGAAACTTTACTGTTTATAGACGAAATACAAGAAGTACCGAAAGCAATAAACTTCTTGCGCTACTTTTATGAAGACCTTCCGCAATTGCACGTTATCACAGCAGGAAGTATGCTTGAAACCTTGTTGGGAAAGAACATCAGTTTCCCCGTTGGAAGAGTGGAATATAAAATATTGCGCCCGGTTTCATTTGAAGAGTTTTTAGGTGCAATCGGTGAAACTTTAGCATTGGAAGAATTAAAGAAAGTTCCATTAAAAACGTATGCCTATAATCGACTTTTGAGCCTTTTTCACACCTACGCACTTCTGGGAGGAATGCCAAATATCATTCAACAATATGCGAAACAAAAAGACATAACTTCCTTGAAGCCAATCTATGAATCATTGTTAAACTCGTACCTTGAAGACGCTGAGAAATATGCAAAAAACGAAAGTCAACTTCAGGTAATACGAACCATAATCAATGAATCATTATTTCTTGCAGGAAAACGAGTAACCTTTCAAAGTTTTGGAAATAAGAAATTTACCTCAAAAGAAGTCTCTGGAATATTAGAAAGTTTGAAAAAAACGCACTTATTAAATTTAATCTATCCGACAACCTTTGTTGAACAACCCTTATTACCGGACTTAAAAAAATCACCAAGATTACAGTTTTTAGATACCGGATTATTAAACTTTGGTGTTGGGTTGCAAAAAGAAATATTAGGAACTAAAGATTTGAACTCCGTCTATCAGGGAACGATGATTGAACATTTGGTTGGGCAAGAATTGATAGCTCACAAAAGCACACCCCTTGAAAAACTACACTTTTGGGTAAGAGATAAAAACAGCTCAGATGCAGAACTTGATTTCGTTTATCCTTATGAAGGTAAAGCCGTTCCGATAGAGGTAAAGTCAGGAAGTTCAGGAAGATTAAGATCGCTTTTGAATTATTTGGACGTGTCTAGATTGAACTATGCAATACGATTTTTCGCTGGTGAACTGTCATTAAACGAAATAAAAACACCAAAAGGAAAAACGATTCATCTTTTAAATTTGCCTTATTTCTTAGCTGGACAAACAGAAATGTATATCAAATGGTTACAACAAAACATACCCGAAGTTCCAAAAAATAGCGTTTCTGAGCCAAGAGTTGTTTATGCAAAACAAAAGAAAACTGAAGAAGTCGTTTCTAGTATTGAAGATTTGACACCAAAGCATTTAAGTGTTTTAAATTACTGTAAAAATGAGCCAAAGAAAGGTAAGGTCATCATTGAAAACTGCTTAGGGCTGCATTATCAATCAAGAAATAAACGTGTTTTTATCAATCCATTGCACGAATTAGGACTTTTGGAATGGACCAAAGAAAATCCAAAAGACAAACAACAAGCCTATCGATTAACAGAAAAAGGGAGGGCGCTGATTTAATAAAACTCGTGATGATTTGTATTCTTTTATAAAATTATCCCAAGGGAAAAGTCAATTATTTTCTTAAACAATAAATAGCATGTTGAACCTGTTTCAAAACTTCATCAATATTTTGACAAACATCTCCCTCTGAAAAATGAAGAATTTGAAATCCTGAATTAACTAATTTTTGCTGTCTGTAATAGTCGTACTCGCTTTTGACAAAATGAGAGCTTCCATCAATTTCAATTATTAGACCTATTTCTTGAGCAAAGAAATCAACGATAAAGTTTAATATTGGTCGTTGTCTTTTAAAACCAACCCCTTGTTGTTTTTGCTTTAGAGCTTTCCAAAGATATTTTTCAGCTTTTGATACTGATTCCGTCCTTAATTCTCTGGCAAATTCTTTTAAGTTTTTATTGTAGTAATTATTAGATTGCATACCATTAAGTTAAAGAAAAAGATCATTTGATACAATTTTTACTTTTAAAAAATAAATAATTCTTGTTCAAAAATCCTCCCCCTGCCCCCTCCAAAGGGGGAATTTCAATCTCACTTCGAGGGATGTTTATTTGTGGATTGTTTTTTAGCAAACGATCAAAACGTTATGTCATTTTCAAAATTGAAACCCGAAGCAGTTTACCAGTTTCCCCCTTCGGAGGGGGATTAAGAGGGAGGACCTTTCAAAATTCTTGTTCAAAAATCCTCCCCCTGCCCCTTCAAAGGGGGAATTTCAATCTCACTTCGAGGGATGTTTATTGGTGGATTGTTTTTTAGCAAACGATCAAAACGTTATGTCATTTTCAAAATTGAAACCCGAAGCAGTTTACCTGTTTCCCCCTTCGGAGGGGGATTAAGGGGGAGGACCTTTCAAAATCGCAAGCAAAATTATCGTTCTACAAGAATTTACAACTCGTTGCGTACAATTTCAACTCACTTCGACTAAACGATTGATTCATAGTGACAGAATGTTTATTGTTCAGTTTAAAATTATTGTTGAACCAATTTGAATTTTTATTTATTTTATTGGCGCTCCAATTTTTTCACCTAACATCTGCGTGAAACGAGCACCAAAAAAAACAATTTGAGCTGAGTAATTAACCCAAGCAAGGAATATAAATAGCGAGCCGACAATACCTAAATTTCCTAACGAGAAATAATTTTGTAAATAGTATTTTATCAATAATTGACTAAAAAACAATAAGATAGAAGTTACAATTGCACCTCTTATTGCCAAACGAAATCCCACCTTCCCATCGTGAATGTACTTGAAAATCAAGGTGAAAATTATGGCGTTGGACAAAATTGAAATTACATATTGTATCAATTTAAATGAAAAATCCACCAAAAAATGATTTGCATTCAAGTAGTATTCAAGACCTGAAAACACAAAAATCTGGACAAAGTAAAACAAGATAACCACCAACGCAAACAAAGCAAGTAAACCCAATGAAAGAAAGCGAAAACCAATGAAATCCAAAATCACATTTTCCTCTTTAATTTTAGAACGTTTGACTTTAAAAAAATCGTTAATACTTCGTTTTAATGAAACTAAAAACGCAGAACAAGTATAAATTACCACTGTAATACTTAAGATTTCCATCCAAATACTTGGCTTATCAAAATCAACCCCATTCAGCATACTCATTATTCCAGATGAATCCTCAATTCCAATTTGATTTTTGAATAAGTCACTGATGATACTTTCCATCGTTTTCGAACCGAAAATTCGTCCAAAAATAGAGGTCGTTAGATAAACAATTGGTACAAAAGCAAACAAAGTATAATACGCCAGAGCAGCACCGTGAAAAAAAGCACCTTCTTTAATAAAAACGATTAAGGACTTATAAAACAAAATAAAAAACCAATACCAAGGCTCTTTGATTGTTTCCTCAGAATTTAGCTCTTTTGATTCCAATTGATTTGATTCCATTTAATTTTGTTAATCCATATAAAACAATGCTTTCGCCGTTTGAATTTAAAAAATAATTCAGGTAGAAACCTCCAGCAAAAACAGCACGTTGAAAGGTAAGATTAATTATTCCATCTTCGGTGATTTCGTATTCATCTGGTCGAAAATTAATCTTTTCTCCATTTACTTCTATACTATTTACAGGTCCTAAAAGTCGAGCTAAATTAACTTTTGAACAGTCGTAGTAAACTTTCTCCGCTTTTTTCTTTTTCGACAATTTTCCGTTTTGAAGAAAACAAACCGAATCGCATAAGCCCAAAACATCTTGTCCATCGTGCGATACTAACAATATTGCCATTTCCTCCGTTTCTCGAATTTGAAGCAAATGGTGACCTAACTTTTGACGAAGAACGCTATCTAAATGACCAAAAGGTTCATCTAGTACTAGCAAACGTGGTCTTTTTGCGACAGCTCGAGCAATTGCTAATCGTTGTTGCTCGCCACCAGAAATTAAATGTGCTTTTAACACCGCAATTTTCTGCAATTCAAACAAACGCAGTAAATTTTTGACCCGTTTATCTCTTTCTAGAATTGGTAAACTCAACACTGCTTCTCGGATATTTTCTTCGACTGTGTGATAAATATCCAATTTAAAATCTTGATTTACAATCGCAATATCTTTAAAACCCGGAATCAACAACGTTGAAGCATTGGGTAAATTCTTTGCATCTAAGGTCAAAGTACCTTTATCTGGTGCGATAATTCCCGCAATAATCTTTAACAAGGATGATTTTCCAGCGCCACTTTTTCCAACAATTCCGACGATTTCACCTTTTGCGATTTCGAAATTTATTGTTTTTAAAATTGGTTGATTAAAACTTAATTCAATCCCTTTTAATTGAAGCATTTTATATTAACTCTTTTGGAAATTCTTTAGACGCGATATAGATTCCTGGAATAGGATTAGCGTGCGGTTCATTGTCTTTTAAGTAGATAGAAACAAGAATTTCATCACTTAATTTTTCAATACTCAAAATATCAACCATACTTTCTGAAGCACCCACAAAAACAACAGGCGCATCGTTTGAAGTAATTTGTACTAGGCGCATATTTGGAACTTCAACGGCAAAATAATCACCGTTTCCATTCTCGCCTTCTAATTTATAGATTGAATCAGTTAATTCTTCAGTTGAAACAACATCACTTGAAATACTTAATTCATCCTCCCAATCGAATTCCTTATTGTCTTCAGTAGGATTTCCGTTATGAAATTCATCAGCAAATTCTTGCGAATACAATTCATTAATTAAATAGACGTGAATAGTACATTTCATAAATTCAAATTATTTTTCCAAGTCATTTTCCTTGAAAGATGAAGGCAATAAATCCGGAACAATTTTAAGAATCAAAGGTAACAAAAGTGCACCACCCGGAAGTAAAAAGATGGCCATTGACGGCATTGATTTTAGAATATCCATAAATTGAGTTTTGACTTGTTCCTTTTCTTCTTTGCTCAACTCATGTTTTGTCGATTTTTGAATCAAAGCAATCAAATCCTTACTTTCCTTTAATTCGTTGACTAATTTTTCTTTATTTCTGCCTAATATTCGGAGCCATCTACTTGAAAAGTTAGAATAACCATAATGTGTTTTGGAATTGGCACTAATTAAAGATACAACATCTTCATTTTCCAACAGAAAAGAAACAACTAGTTCTATTGAATCATCCATTTCCACAGAAGAAAGTCCAATTAATTTTCCTATTTCAAGTAATTTTTGTTCTTCCTTTTCAGAAGTTTGGTGTGTTCCTTTGGTTATAAATACACTTAACTCAAAAGTGATTCTTGCAAGTAACGAATGCTCGAAAAGTGCATTTACTAATTCTTCATTTGAAATACCATGAACAATATAATTTTCAATTTTTTCTCGTTCAAGTTTCGGCAAATTAGCCGAAGACAAAAAACGCCACAACATTCTTTGTTCTTTTTCCTCTACTTGTTCGTCTACATAAGCTGCGTAAACGATTCCGCAAAGTACGAAGTTGGCATATTTAGTGTAATTTTTATAAAAGGTAGCCTCTTGATTTTTTAAAAATTCACAAAATAGAATCACATCTAAAAAAACGAAGCAATTCGATAAGTGATTTAACCAATAATTAGTACCAAAAATGGGCGATTTCACCTTTACGCGTTCTTCTAAAATATACTCAATTCGCGATTCTAATTTCTTATCCTTAAAGATAGTAAACCAGTTTTCGATACCACTTGCAATGGGAGCTTCGGAGTAGAATTTTCCAAGTAATTTTAAAAAATCAGTTGAATTGAAATCATCTTTTGAATGTTGTTTGTAACAAAAAAGTAACGTTTCAAAGATGAGTAATTTTAATTTTTCATCCTTCGTGTAATGATTTGTTTCTAAGTGATTTGAATAAATAAGCGCACTTGGAATTCCATAAACTAAACCTGTTTTATTGGATAAAAAATGCAACAAATCGATTTCATCTTCCTCTATTTCAAGATTAAGTGAAATAACATTTGATTCCAATAAAAGAAAATATTTCTTTACCCAGTTTTTTGCTCCCGGAGAAAGTTTTATCGAATTATTTGATGGCATAACGAATAGCGATTCCTGCACCCCAGCCAAATCCAAAAGAATTTATGACCTGAATATTAGGGCCAGTATCTAACGCAACATTCAGAGGGAAATCTTCAAAAGTGTATTCAATCCCAACGATTCCATTTATGCCTAAAATCATGTTACTTGTTCTTTGGTTGTTGAATGGATTTTTGTAGGAATAGAAGCCAATATTAGCTCCTCCACCAGCATACCAATTCAATCCGTCTTCCAATGAAAAATTTAATTCATACAAACCTTGAAGCCAAAGGGTACTTGAACCTCCACCAATACTTCCTTCAATAGCTGTTTTTGAATTTAAAAAATGTTTTCCATTTAATGACCCAAAGCCAGGATACCCTCCTTTAATTCCAACTGCTGTTTTGTAGTTTTGAGCATATGAAAAAGATGTTGAGGCAATAATCACAAGTAATATTAAACAGTTTTTCATTATTTGTTTTTTTTACAAAATTACAATTTACCAGCCACTGTTACCGCTAATTTTTTCACAAAAAACACACCTCCGTTTGTTGAAAAGGCTTCAAAAACGAGAACGTAAACTCCAATACTTGCTTTTGTTTGTGAATCTGTTGTTCCATCCCAAGAAAATGAACCTGAAGTTGCCATTAATTCATTAGAAAATAAATTGCGAATCAATCGTCCACGGTCGTCATAAATAGACGCTTTTGCCAATAAACCAGGCTCCGACATTTGGTAGTTGATTTGCAAAACATCTTCAAATCCATCGTTGTCAGGTGAAATCACTTCACTTGTTAAACTTAATTTTCCATTGGTCAAAGCAGGCAAATATTGCGAGTTAATTCTTCCGGGTGTAGCAAAACCAATAGACTCAGCTGCCGAATGCCAATTAAATTCGCTTGATGAAGCACCATTTGGGTCAATTCTTTCCAACGAAACGCCATCTGTGTCATCCAATAAATCAAAATGCCAAGCATCTAAATAGCTAACTTTATCAATTATTTCTTGATTGTAAATTAAGTAAACGGTACCTGAATCGTTGTTGTAGCTTGGTAGTTCGGCATAAGCGAAAGTTCCAACTGCTGCAAAAGGATAGTTCATCTTAACGAAATTGGAATCTTTTCCTACGACAACATATCCATTTGGGCTCAATAAATAATTGTCGTTGATAGTTTTGAAATTAGCAATCGTGTCGTCATCGAAATTTGCTAGTTGCCAATCTTTTAAATTGATCACTTTTGACGAATTATTATACAATTCAATCCAATCTTGACCGCCATTTTTTGGATTTTGCAAAATTTCATTGATAATAATATCACCTTTCAAAGGCGGTTCTGGAAGAATAAATTGCCCGCTAAAATTGGTTTCATTCATAGAACAATCCGCTATGTTTTCCAGTTGAAGATTATAAGTTAATGAACCAACCAACGTTTCATTAAACTGTAAAGTCATCATCTTTGGAAATTCACTTTGAATAAAACGATTTTGAATGGTCAAATTTGGATTGATTGCGAAAACAGCTGTACTTAACGAACTTGAATCCATTCCTTCGCTAAAATGAACTTCTAAAAAATTTGGAGCAAGCGCTAGTAACAAATCAACTGTGGGTGCTTCACTATCAGGTGTTAAATTATTAACCGAATTTACTGCACCAGGTGTTCCGCCAGTTATTGAATTTGAAGCAATCCAATTACTAGCATCCGAGCACGGATTGTTTGGGTTGATTAATTCTAATGTATAACCTCCTGACTTTTTAATTAGATCTTGATACCAATCATCTGTGTAACTTAGTTTGTCTATAATTAAGCCTGAATTATTTTTCAAGACAACATCATCGCCAGCATTATTCAAACTTGGAAAAGAAGTTGTTTCTATCGCTGTTGTGGTTGTAAACAACGGAACATTTGCTGTAGCTGTCAGCACTCTGTATTCACCGGGAAGTAACCAAGCTGAACCAATTGTTCCATCTGTTGATGCGTCCCCAATTTTCCAACCTTGAATGTTAAAAATCTTCGAGCTTTTGTTGTAAATTTCTATAAATTCAACTTCTGGCAAACCAATTACCGGACTCGGGTCAGGAAAAAGTTCAGTAATGATTACGTCTCCTTTTTGTGCAATATCGGAAACCAAATATTGAAAACTTTCACTTTGGAGTGTTGCGCTATTTCCTGCTAAATCAACTATGTTAGAAGCAGATAATATATAACTTGTGCCATTTACCAAGTTTCCATTTAAGGTAAAATGAAACAAGGATGGATCAGTTCCATCAATTGCTATAGAAGCTACACCAACGCTTGGAGCAATCGAATAATTCGAGATTAATTCTCCACTTGCTTGCGTTATTGCTTCATTAAACTTAACATCAATTTGACTTACTGAAATTACAGTTACCGTATCTAAAATGGGAGGTGCAACATCAAAAATTTCGTCACCGACATAAATGTTATCGTAAAAGAACTTAGTGGCATTACTCGCTGTGTAAACATTCAGAAAACCAAAACTTGTTCCTAGCAAAGTTGAAGTTTCATTTCCTGTCGCTTGCAAAACATAACTATCTCCGCCTGCAAAATCAGCAAAAACACTCCATTCTCCTGTCGCACTTCTTTTTACACGAATACTTGCTGTAATACTATTTACGATTTGTCCATCAGAACCAGAACAAATAACCGATGAAGTTCCATTTTCTATTTTATATAAACGAATAGCATCAATTGAACCTGCCTCTCCGAATTGTAAATAATACCCATTTTGAGTTAAAGTTAGATCAGCATTATCAGCTGTTAAATAAACGCTACCGTAATTACTTCCTGAACCAGCAAAAGATTGTTTGATATAAAATCGCCATTCTTTTCCATTCAAAGTTGTTAATTGATGTGGAATTGAAAGGTAAGAAGTTGCTGCAATTGAATTATTTAACTGCAATTGTTGACTACTATTTACAATGTAATCAGCAGTTGTTCCCGTCCAAGTTGGATTGGTAGAAAAATCGCCATCTGTAAAATCCTCTGTTACTTGCCCAAAAGCAAAGGTTTTTAAAACTAGAATGCTGAAAAGTAAATAGTGTCGCATAGATTTTTATAGACTTCAAATATATTAAATTTGACCCCAGAATGAAAGAATTCTAACTTTTAAGATTGATAATTAATATTTTGATAAAATGAGAGTAGCTGTAGTTGGTGCAACAGGAATGGTCGGAAACGTGATGTTGCAAGTTTTACGTGAACAAAATTTCCCCATAACTGAATTGATTCCAGTGGCTTCAGAAAAGTCAGTTGGAAAGAAAATTGAGTTTGGTGGTTTATCATTTTCAGTGGTTGGTTTGCAAACAGCGGTTGAGATGCGTCCAGATATTGCAATTTTTTCAGCTGGTGGAGAAACATCTTTGGAATGGGCACCAAAGTTTGCCGAAGTTGGAACGACAGTAATTGACAATTCATCTGCTTGGAGAATGGACCCAACGAAAAAATTGGTTGTTCCAGAAATCAATGGCGATGTATTGACGAAAAAGGATAAAATCATTGCAAATCCAAATTGTAGCACGATTCAGTTAGTATTAACTCTTGCCCCTCTTCACAAAAAATATGGTGTAAAAAGAGTCATTGTTTCTACTTATCAATCCATCACTGGAACAGGCGTAAAAGCTGTTCAACAAATGGAAAATGAGCGCAATGAAATTTCGGGTGAAATGGCTTACAAATATCCGATTGATAAAAATTGTATTCCCCAATGTGATTCATTTTTAGATAATGGTTACACCAAAGAAGAAATGAAATTGACGAATGAAACGAAGAAAATTTTAGACCCGAAAATCAATGTTTCTGCGACTGCTGTTCGTGTTCCTGTTGTTGGTGGACATTCTGAAGCTGTAAATATTGAATTTGAAAATGATTTTGATTTAAATGATGTGCGTCGTTTGTTGCACGAAATGCCCGGAATTACACTTAAAGATGACCCGACGACTAATTCTTACCCAATGCCAAAATACGCTGAAGGAAAAGACGATGTATTTGTAGGTAGAATTCGCCGTGATGAAAGTCAAGCAAATACCTTAAATCTTTGGATTGTTGCTGATAATTTACGCAAAGGTGCTGCTACAAATGCAGTTCAAATCGCGAAGCTTTTAATTGAGAAAGGGTTGATTTAATGAGTTTTTTAGGGTTATAACCATAAAAACTTGAATTTTATTTGAGTTTATAGGGTTATAATCGAAATACTTGAGTTTTCACTTCGGGAAAATATGAATGTAAATAATCCGAGATATTTTATAGTTTTTCTTTGCTGCTACAATCATTACAAGCGAAAGAATTGTTATTATCCAATTGAAGGATAGATTAGGAAAAAGAAAATAGAGCAAAGCAAAAGTTGAAATTCCTAGAAACACTGCAATTGCATAACTAATGTACATTGCGCCTAAAAAGTATCCTGGTTCTCTATCGAATTTATAATTGCATTCATCGCAATTGATTTTCATTACAGGCATGTGAAAAATGGATTTCGTTGGATAATAAACAGTTGATTTTCCGCAATTTGGACAACGTTCTTTTAAAATACTGACGAATAAGTTTTCTCTTTTTTGCATAGCTCAAAGATATAACGAATCAAACTAAATTAAAGTTCAAAAATCACACTACTTGTGGTACAATTAAGACATTTTGCTACATTTACAGATGTCAAACAAATTGCCAGTTTATTCGATTGCTAGTTTTCAAAATCAACTTGACACTAATGAATTCTATGCGAATAACTTTAGCAACCATGTTCAAAATCATCATTTTACAAATCTTCCACACAAGCATGATTTTTACCTTGTTGTTTTGATAACTAAAGGAAGTGGTTGGCATGAAGTTGATTTTGTGCGATACACGATTGAGAAAGGAAGTGTTTTTATGCTACAACCCGGACAAATGCACTATTGGGAGTTAAGTTCGGATATCGACGGTTTTGTTTTTTTTCACACGAAAACCTTTTTTGATGAAGTTTATACAACGTTTAAAATCAATAATTTTCCATTTTTTAATTCTTTCTACAGCAATGCTGAGTTCAGCGTATCCAATGATAAACTGGACAGATTAACCGTTTTGATGAAAGAACTAATCACTGAAACTCAATTACCAGCCTATTTCAGTAAACAAAAAATCCATGCCTTGTTAAACCTCGTTTATATTGAGTTTTCACGTGGGTTTATTCAAGAAAATAAAACTATTCAATCCGCTTATCTCAACAAGCTTTTAAGTTTTGAAAACGAAATTGAGCTGAACTATAAAAATGAGAAATCGGTTCAGTTTTACGCAAATAAAATGAACATTTCAAGCAAACATTTGAATCGAATCGTGAAAGAAAGTCTGAATAAAACAAGTTCTGATTTAATTGCCGAACGAGTAATCCTAGAAGCAAAACGCATGTTAATTCAATTGAAATTCAATGTCACACAAATTGGCTACGAACTTGGCTATCACGATAAATCCTACTTCGTGAGATTCTTCAAAAAACAAACGGGTGAAACTCCAATGAATTTTTTAAACAATTATCAAAAATAGAAGGTAGGTTGAGGGTTAAACAAAAAAAACGGATGCTTTCACACCCGTTTTAGTTTTGTAAAAACAAAGGTTTTAATATCGAAGACGCCAAATAATGTTCCCGCCTCGGAGAAAGTATGTTTAGAATTTAGAATAACTAAAAAAATCATTTTTCCTTTAAATTTTCTATCAAATCATTCTTTATGAAAAGATAATTTTTCCTAACTTCAAGTAAACTATGAAGAATGAAATTATTTTATACCGCCCAAATGAAAAGGCTGAACATATTGAAGTTCGGCTTGAAAACGATACTGTTTGGTTGAATCAAGCACAAATGGCTGTACTTTTTGGACAAACAAAGCAAAACATTAGTCTGCATGTTAACAACTGTTTTAAAGAAGGTGAATTAGAAAAATATTCAACTGTCAAGGAATCCTTGACAGTTCAAAATGAAGGTCAGCGTAAAGTTCAGCGTAAAGTTGAATTTTATAGTCTAGATGTAATCATTTCAGTTGGTTATAGAGTAAAATCCAAACAAGGAACACAATTCCGAATCTGGGCAACAACTATTTTGCGAGATTATTTACTCAAAGGTTATGCCATCAACCAAAGAGTGGATCGAATAGAAAACAATCTTGAGAATCTTACTAAAGAAGTAAGTATAATCTCTTTGCAACTCAAAACCAACGAACTTCCCACCCAAGGTGTTTTCTTCGATGGACAGATCTTCGATGCTTACAGATTGATTTCAAAAATTATTCGTTCTGCGAAGAAGGAAATTATCTTAATCGACAATTATATCGATGAAACCGTGTTGACACATCTAGGTAAACGCGCTGAAAACGTGGTAGTAACAATTTACACCAAATCAATTTCAAAAGCCTTAAAACTTGACCTTGAAAAACACAACAGCCAATATCCACCGATTCAAATCCAAGAACTTAGAGATAGCCATGACCGCTTTCTCATCATCGACCGCAAAGAACTGTATCACGTTGGCGCATCATTAAAAGATTTAGGCAAGAAATGGTTTGCTTTTTCAAAGATGGATGAGAAGATGTTGGAGTTTGTTATAAGTCGATTATTGGAAAACTAGCACCGATAATGATAGATATTTGTTGAAACTGGTAAATATATCTGATATCCAAAAATAGAGCATACAATTAGGTGCAGGCTACATACTATGTATTTTGAATTGCATCATAATTGAACGAAAACACAGCTACTCTAACCCCGATTTATCTTATCATCAAGGCTTCAAATGCACAATCTTCCCCTCTCGCATTACCACGATGACAGAGTTTTTCTCTTTTTTGAACTTCACCATATTTTGGTAGGCCAGTTTGAGTCCTTCAAGTACTTTTTTTCGTAAGTCTTCGTGATATTGTTCTGGTGTCATTTTCCTTTTATTAATTCAAACTTACTAAAATTATGAATTTTGACTTCTTTGGTTTTAATCCCTTCAGCAATTAGCTCAATTTCCCCAAAAGTATTATCAAAAATCATTGTGTGGTCAACAATTGGCATATAAATTTCAAACAAATTTTTGATTCCTTTGATATACCTTCTTTCAATTACCTCACTTGGAATGTTATGACCTCCTTCTAGTACTCTAGTTCTAACTCGTTCCTTTGCTAAATCAACGCTTTCTAACCAGAAAAATAAAAGGCTAACGGTATAACCTTTCTCTTGCGATTTTAAAACAAAATTTCGATAACTTCTTGTAGATAATGTTGTTTCAAATGAAAAACTGATTCCATTTTCCAAAAATTCGTTTATCCTATTCAACATTATTCTTCCTGCTTCAAATGCAGCTTTTTCCGGTTGAAATGGCGATAAGCCCTTTGCTATTTCGTCAGCGTTTACAAATTCTTTACAGTTTAATATTTCTGGTAGAATAGTGAATGAGGCAGTTGTTTTTCCTGCCCCATTACAACCCGAAATTATGTAAAGATTTTTCACATTTTTTTACTTACAAATCGTTTCCTCAGTCATTTTAAGGATTTTGCGAACTTCTTCCAATGTTGGAGCTTCTGCATACGTTCTTAAAACAGGTTCTGTTCCTGAAGGGCGAATCATCATCCAACGGTTTTCGTCGAAGAAATATTTGAAGCCGTCAATTGTTTTCACTTCTTTCACTTCATAATCACCGAATGCTTTGTAGTTATCTGCTTTGCAATTCGCGATGATGTTTTGTTTCATTTCTTCTGTGATGTGCAAATCACTTCTTTCGAATTTGAAAGGGCCCACGATGTCGTAAACTTCTTCGATTAATTCATCCAAAGATTTTCCAGATTTAGCCATAAATTCCCAAATGATTAATCCCATCCAAATTCCATCGCGCTCAGGAATGTGACCTTTCACCGCAATTCCTCCAGATTCTTCTCCACCTAACAAAACGTCTTCTTTCACCATAATCGTAGCGATTTCTTTGAAGCCAATTTTTGTAGTGGTTACTTCTAATCCGTAATGTTCACACATTTTGTAAACGCGAGGAGTAACGCTGAATGCAATCGCCACTTTTCCAGTCATTTGCTTGTATTTCACCATATAGTGAATCAACAATAAGATAATGTGGTGCGAATCGATGAATTCTCCTTTTCCGTTGTATAAACCAATTCTATCTGCATCGCCGTCTGTTGCTAATGCACAATATACACCTGGATTTGAAATAATATAAGATTCTAATTCTTTTAAGTTTTTAGCAATCGGCTCAGGTGCTTGCCCCATGAAAGAAGGATTCGGGTCGCAATGCAATAATTCTACATTTGGTAAAATTCGAGGCATCACACGTTGACCAGCTCCGTACATTGCATCGTAAACCAAACGCATTCCTGATTTTTCAATTGCTTCCAAATCGAAGTTCTTTTTAACATGCTCCACATATAACGTTTCGATATCAATCACTTCCACTTTTCCGGCAGCCATAGCGTCTTCAATAGAAATATTTTCAAAATCGATGCTACAAACTTCTGGGATAATATCTTCCACTTCTTGAACCTGTTCAGGTGCCAAAGGACCACCGAAATCTGCTTTCAATTTAAATCCGTTATAAGATGCTGGATTGTGACTTGCTGTTAAATCAACACCAATTTGACAACCAAATTGATAGGCTGCTAAAGAAATCATTGGTGTAGAAACAAATCCACGTGACATTTTTACTGGAATTCCTTGTGCGATGAATACTTTCACTGCTGTTTCCATGAATAATTCTCCTGCAAAACGACAATCGTGTCCAACAAAAACTGTAGGATTTTCATATTTTTTTTTCAACCAAATTCCTGTTGCTTCTGTAACACGCGCCACATTATCAACTGTGAATTCTTTTGCGATGATTGCTCTCCAACCGTCGGTACCAAATTTAATTTTTAAAGCCATAATAGTTAAGTTGAAAACTGAAAACTGAAAACTGAGAACTGAGAATTTTACTTTCAGCTTTCAGTTGTCAACTCTCAGTTTATTTATTAAAGTTTTTTATCGTTTTCTCAATAATCCCAACGCATTCCAACAATTGATCTTCTGTAATTACCAATGGTGGTGCGAAGCGAATGATATTTCCATGAGTTGGTTTTGCTAGTAAACCGTTTTCTTTTAAAGCTACGCACAAATTCCAAGCAGTTGGACTATCTTCAGTGTCGTTTACAACAATTGCATTCAACAAACCTTTGCCGCGAACTTTTAATACTAAATCTGAATTTTCAATAATGCGATTCATTTCTTTTCTGAAAATATGTCCCAAGCGGCGTGCATTTTGAATCAAGCCTTCTTCTTCGATAGCATCTAGCGCAGCAATGGCAACTTTGGCAGCAATTGGATTACCTCCAAAAGTTGATCCGTGTTGACCTGGTTTTATTACCATCATTATTTCGTCGTCAGCTAAAACTGCTGAAACTGGATAAACACCTCCTGAAAGCGCTTTTCCTAAAATCAAAATATCAGGACGGTTATAGGTTTCTGTTTGACGCTCACATTTATTTTCACAGTTACAATTTCCACAAACCGCTAGTAAACTTCCCGTTCGTGCAATTCCTGTTTGAACTTCGTCTGCAATAAAAAGAACTCCATTTTCAGTACACAATCTTCTTGCGTTTGATAAGAAATCTTCTGCCGGTGTATAAACTCCAGCTTCTCCTTGAATCGGTTCTACTAAAAATCCAGCAACGTTTGGTAATTTTAAAGCTGCTTCTAAGGCATTCACATCGTCGTAAGGAATTGCCATAAATCCTGGTGCGTAAGGTCCAAAGTTTTTATTTGAATCTGGATCGCTAGAAAAAGAAACGATTGTAGTTGTACGACCGTGGAAATTACCTTCACAAACAATAATCACAGCTTGATTTTCAGTAATTCCTTTTTTCTCATACGCCCATTTACGACACAATTTTATAGCCGTTTCTACAGCTTCAGCGCCTGTGTTCATTGGCAATACTTTGTCAAATCCAAACAGACTTGTTACGTATTTTTCATATTCTCCTAAAGAATCGTTGTAAAAAGCACGAGAAGTCAAAGCTAAAGTTTGTGCTTGGTCAATTAATGCTTTTGTAATTTTCGGGTGACAATGACCTTGATTCACAGCCGAATAAGCCGATAAAAAATCAAAATATTGTTTGCCTTCTACATCCCAAACAAATACACCTTCACCTCTATTTAAAACAACTGGAAGTGGGTGATAATTGTGCGCACCGAATTTATCTTCAAGTGCAATTAATGATTGGGAAGTTGTGGCATTCATAGTTTCATTCATAAAATACGTATAAGGAAGGCAAATATAATGAAATCAGTTGCTAAGCCGAAATTCTAAGGATTAAATTTGAATACAAAGAGCATTTGGCAAAATTGAAACAAATAAAAATTGACTATACTAATTTACTTTTGAAATAATGATTGAAGTAAATTACTATTAGATAAGATTTTTAACATCGAACTTACTACTTGAAAGTTAATCTTATTTAACGAAATAAAAAATTCACATATATTTTAAATATTGGGTTAATTATTTGAATTTTAATCTTCTATAAGTCAATATTAACAATACTTACAGCGTTTTTTAGTTTACAGTAAACAGTTTACAGTAAACTAACTATATTTGTAGTGTGAAAACAAAAGATAAAATACTTAGAATTTTAAAAAAGAGAGGTCAAGTTTCCATTCATGAACTGTGTGAACTTTTGGGAGCATCAAGGCAATATGTTCATCGAATGATAAGTGAGCTTGAAGAAGATAAAGTAGTCCAAAAATTGGGGAAAGCACCTCTCGTTTATTATTCCTTAATTCAAATTGAATCGGAAAAAGAAACGCCTATCATTTCTTATGAAAAGGAACAGTTTTTAAATCAACATTTTCTATTGATTGATCCGCTTGGAAATTGTTTGGAAGGATTGAAAGCAATGAATTATTGGTGTGAAAAGCAACAACTTCAATTAACGAAAACTATTGATGAATACATTGAAACGCAAAAAAAATACTTGGATTATTTCAATGGAAACGGAATGATTGATGGACTTGCGAATTTGGTAAATACATCTGGAATTGATGAAATCGGAGTTGATGCTCTTTATTATTTAGATTTTTACGCCATTGAAAGATTTGGAAAAACGCATTTAGGAACCTTGATGCACTATGCAAAACAAGGGCAGAATAAATTGTTGATGAAACGAATAGCTGAAGAAATAAAACAGCGGATTTATAATTACATAAACGAACAAAATGTAGACGCCGTAGTATTTGTACCACCAACGATTTCAAGAAAAATTCAGATTATGTCTGAACTTGAAAAGCTGTTAAAAATAAACTTGCCACAAGTCAAAGTCAATAAGATAAAAACGCCAATAATTATCCCACAAAAAGCACTTTCTAAAATTTTCGAGCGCCTTGCCAATGCTAGAAATACGTTCGTCGTTCCTCAACAAAAAAGCTACAATCACATTCTCATTATTGATGATGCAGTTGGAAGTGGTGCCACAATAAATGAAATAGCAATTAAGTTAAAACAAAAAAAGATTACTACAAAAATTACAGGTCTAGCTATAACAGGAAGTTTCAAAGGTTTTGATGTGATTTCAGAATTATAACTTTCTACTCCTTAACAATCCTGACAATTTTAGGTATACCTTCAACGGACAAGAAATAAATATCACAAGCGAAATTTGAAATGGAAAGTGTTTGATTTTCATGTACTAACGCTTATAACAGATGTGCATTATGCTTAGGAATTGCGAACGGTAGAATTGCGAATTGCAAACGGGAAAACCATTACGCTTAGGAATTGCGAACGATAAAATTGCGAATTGCAAACGGACAAGCATACCGCTTAGGAATTGCGAACAAGAGAATTGCGAATTGCAAACGGGAAAACCATTATACTTAGGAATTGCGAACGGTAGAATTGCGAATTGCAAACGGACAAGCATACCGCTTAGGAATTGCGAACGATAGAATTGCGAATTGCGAACGGATAAGCATTACGCTTTTTAATTGCGAACAAGAGAATTGCGAATTGCAAACGAACAAGCATTACGCTTTTTAATTGCGAACGGTAGAATTGCTAATTGCAAACGGGAAAACCATTATGCTTAGGAATTGCGAACAAGAGAATTGCTAATTGCAAACGGAAAACCATTATGCTTAGGAATTGCGAACAAGAGAATTGCGAATTGCAAACGAACAAGCATTACGCTTTTTAATTGCGAACAAGAGAATTGCGAATTGCAAACGGGAAAACCATTATGCTTAGGAATTGTGAACGATAGAATTGCGAATTGCGAACGGAAAACCATTATGCTTAGGAATTGCGAACAAGAGAATTGCGAATTGCAAACAGGAAAACCATTATGCTTTTTAATTGCGAACGGTTGAATTGCTAATTGCAAACGGAAAACCATTATGCTTAAAAGTTGCGAACGAAATAGATTGCGCAGAGCGCTTCCAAAAAACTCGTTCGCAATTCGCAATTAAATAGCTAGCAATTTCTTAATCTCTGATTAAGAACTGATATTTATCAATGTTTTTCAATGCGATGCTTGTTCCTCTTGCAACAGCGCGCAATGGATCTTCAGCAATGTGAACTGGTAATTTTGTTTTCGCAGAAATACGTTTGTCTAATCCGCGCAACATCGAACCTCCACCTGCTAAGTAAATACCTGTTTTGTATATATCTGCTGATAATTCCGGTGGTGTCATTTCCAAGGCACTTAGAATCGCTTCTTCGATTTTAGAAATGGTTTTATCCAAAGCATGCGCTACTTCCACGTAAGAAACCATGATTTCTTTTGGAATACCTGTCATCAAATCACGTCCACGTACAGCAAAATCTGGTGGTGGATTATCTAATTCAGGCAACGCTGCACCAACTTCAATCTTAATTTGCTCTGCTGTGCGCTCACCCACTAAAATATTGTGTTGACGACGCATATATTCTTCAATATCACTTGTGAAATCATCACCTGCAATACGAATTGATTTATCACAAACGATTCCTCCTAATGCAATGACTGCAATTTCAGAAGTACCTCCACCTATATCGATGATCATATTTCCCATTGGTTCTTCCACGTCGATACCAATACCGATTGCTGCTGCCATTGGCTCGTGAATCAAATATACTTCTTTTGCGCCTGCATGTTCTGCGGAGTCACGAACGGCGCGTTTTTCAACCTCTGTAATCCCAGAAGGAATACAAATCACCATACGCAAAGTTGGATTAAACAAACTTCTTCCCGGATTAATCATTTTAATCATTCCACGAATCATTTGCTCCGCACTTTGGAAATCGGCAATTACACCATCTTTCAACGGACGAACAGTTTCGATTAATTTATGGGTCTTACCGTGCATTTGTTGAGCCTTCTTTCCGATGGCTACAATTTTCCCGGTTTGGATATCCTTTGCAACGATTGATGGTTCATCAACCACTACTTTATCATTCCAAATGATAAGTGTGTTGGCCGTTCCAAGGTCAATTGCAATTTCTTGAGTTAAAAAGCTAAATAATCCCATTTTGAGTTCCCTCCTTATTATATTGTACGTTTATTCGCAGAACACGAAAAAAAGTTACAATTCTTTGTAAATGTAATAAAATTAATGTTTGAAATGACGAATACCCGTAAATACCATTTTCATTTGCTGTTCGTTGCAATAATCGATTGATAATTGATCTTTCACTGATCCTCCTGGTTGAACCACTGTATCTATTCCTTCTTTGTGAGCAATCTCTACGCAGTCAGGAAAAGGGAAAAATGCATCACTCGCCATCACAGCACCCTTCAGCTCGAAGTTGAAAGATTTTGCTTTATGAATCGCTTGGTTCAAAGCGTCCACACGAGAAGTTTGTCCGGTTCCACTTGCTAGCAATTGTCCGTTTTTGGCAAGTATAATTGTGTTTGATTTTGTATGTTTCACCAATTTATTAGCGAAAATTAAATCCTCAATTTCTTGTTCGCTTGGTGCTAAATTGGTAATTGTTTTTAAATCTGCTGCTCTTTCCGACTTAGCATCGCGGTCTTGCATCAAAATTCCATTCAAAATCGTACGGTACTGAACAGCAGGTAAAACTGTTTCTTTTTGAATTAAAATAATTCTATTTTTCTTTGATTTTAAAATTTCCAAAGCTGCTTCACTGTATCCTGGTGCGATTAAAACTTCACAAAATAAATCGTTGATTAAACTTGCAGTTTCTTCTTCGATGAATGCATTTGAAATTAAAATTCCTCCGAAAGCACTTACAGGATCTGCTCCTAAAGCTGTTTCGTACGCTTCTTTAATCGTAGGTCGCGTTGCAATTCCACATGCATTATTATGTTTTAAAATCGCAAAAGTTGGTCCGTCTGTTGTGAATTCTTGCATCAAAGCAACGGCTGCGTCAACATCTAATAAGTTGTTGTATGACAATTCTTTACCGTGTAATTTATCGAAAATCGCATCTAGATTTCCGTAGAATTTTCCACGTTGATGTGGATTTTCACCATAACGCAATGATTCATTTTTTTCTTCACTTAGTTTTAAATAAGGCGAATCGTTGTTCAAGAAATAATTGTGAATCATTGTATCGTAATGCGATGAAACGTGGAATGCTTCTCCCGCAAAGGTTCTGCGTTGTTCCAAAGTCGTCGCGCCATTTTGAGCTTTTAGCATTTCCAACAAAGAATCGTATTGTTTCACTGATGGAATAATGACTACATCATTGTAATTTTTCGCTGCGGCACGAATCAACGAAATACCGCCAATGTCAATTTTTTCAATAATCGCCTCGTGACTTGCACCTGAAGCAACTGTTTCTTCAAAAGGGTACAAATCCACAATAACTAAATCGATTTGAGGAATGTTGTGCGTTGCCAAAGCTTCTTGGTCTTCTGCGAGACTTCTTCTATTTAAAATACCACCAAAAATCTTCGGATGTAATGTTTTCACACGTCCACCTAAAATTTCAGGAAAACTTGTCAAGGTTTCAACAGGTGTAACAGGTATATTCAATGCTTCGATAAAAGCTTGCGTTCCTCCTGTGGAATAGATAGTTACGTTGTTTTTATGTAACTCTTTTACAAGTTCATCTAATCCGTTTTTGTAGTAAACAGAAATTAAAGCTGATTCAATGGTTTTTAGTGTGCTCATGCGTTAAAAAATAGAGATACAAAAGTAGTGTTTATTTTTTGGTGAATTTTGAAATTACTAAAGAATAGCAATTGTATGTGTAAGGTTTTCTGTCGGAGTTTAATAAGTAAAAGTGGGATTAAAAGTGGAAAATAAATAAAAATTGGAAAATTGAAAAGTTTATATGTTTGATTTTTAACCTAAATAAAAACTTTTCAATCTAAAGTTGATACAATTTTCTTATTGAAAACTACGATCACTTTTAATAAATTTTTATGAAGTAAGGTTTAAAAATAGTAGTATTCACTAAAATGTTTGGCAAGCGTTGGGCAAGTACCTCTAAAAACCAAAAAATCCCGAGCATTAAAAACACTCGAGATTTCTCTACAAGTCAAAGGTGGAAGCCAATTGACGAGTTTCAATAAATAAAAAAAGCCTTGATTTTCATCAAGGCTTTGTACTCGAGGCGGGACTTGAACCCGCACGCCCAAAAAGAGCACAGGATTTTAAGTCCGGCGTGTCTACCATTCCACCACTCGAGCATAGACGAGCGGGAGACGGGATTCGAACCCGCGACCCCGACCTTGGCAAGGTCGTGCTCTACCAACTGAGCTACTCTCGCTTAATATGAGCTTTATTCCTACTATTGGATGAGCTATAAACTTTAAATTCAATTTTACAATTCTCTCAAGAAAAGTCCAAAATTCTTTGGGCGACAAAGATAATTATATTTTTCTTTTCAATATACTTTTTTTTTTAAAAAAGAAAAATAATGTACTAAAACCCTCTGTTTAATCGAATTACCATATTTGAAAAAAGCAATCCTGCAGTCAAAGATGCCGCTGATACAAGTGTAGAAAAAGCGCTTTCAATTCCATTTAGTGTTTGATCATTTACTAATGCAGAAATACTCTTAAATCCAATTGAGCCAGGCACTAACAAAATAATTCCAGGCACCAACATTAAAGTTACTGGCTGTTTGATCAATCGCGAAAGCGAATTCGAAACAATACCTAAGGAAAAGGCGGCAAAGAAAATTGACAATTCGCTAATGTTGAATGAACTAAAATAGGATAAGCTATAGTAAGAAGTAACACATGATAAAAGCATCCAGTGATAGTGTTTTATTTGGGCCTTAAACAAGACAACAAATCCAGCTGGAACTAAAGCTATGGCGATATAACTCAACCATTTTGGAACTTCAGCGAATTGAACTGGCGATGGGGCCAAAACGAGCTGTGCTGCTAAATTATTTCCTAAACCAATTCCAACCCCAATCATTACGAATGTCACAAGCGCATTTGAAAATCGAACGGTACCTGATTGTGCGTGACCGTTTGCTAATTCGGTTACAGAAAGAGATAAAGTAAAACCGGGAATCAACAAAATCAAGCCAGTAATGGTTGCAATTTCAATAGAATATTCGCCTGCCCAAACTACCGACCATTTGGCAAAAAAAATAGCAAAAGTGGCTGAAAAAAGTGCTGCTAGGCGAGATAAATTGGGTAAAAATGCAAGTAATTCCATTAGAATTCCAATCATTAATCCAATTATTCCAGAAACCATCATTTCGACCCAAGCACCACCAAACAAGCAAGCAGCACTCGAAGTTGAAACGCCGATAGATAAGACATTTATTAAAGCGCCATAACGTTTTGGTAAGGTGTTGATGCGTTCCAACTCTTCTTTTGCAGCTGCAATTGATAATTGACCCTTCATTACTTTCTCAATCAATTGATCTAGAAGTGTCATTTTTTCAAAATTCAAATCAGAAACTTTACACTTCTTCATGTGTGTTTTGGAGCTTCCATCAGTAGAAAAAGACACTAAAAGAATTTCTGGCGTAGCTGAAAAATCAGCCTTTACTCCTAATGATTCACAGATCATTTGCATCGTATTTTCTAATCGATGGGCTGGAATTCCATTTTGATGAATTGATTCGGCAAGCGAGATTATAAAGTTTTCTTTTTCAAACACCCCGCGAAATTAGTGTTTAAAAAATAGCGAGGGTAAGGTTTTTTAAATGTTACCGAAGTTTTTTCTAAAATAAACTATTGAGTTCACAACAAAAAACAAAACAAAGATTTGACATGAAATTATAAGATATAAGAATAATAAGACCGTTGCAAAACCCATTTCTGATCGTTAATTTGCAAGGGTCTTACTACCTTGTCTAAAGGATCACCTGTAGAAAAATGCGTTGCTATTAGCAAAATTAGACTATTTAAAAACGCATTCAGGTATTGAGGCTCATCCACAATATTGGTCAACCTACGAACAAACTTCCAACGTAAAAAAACTTACGGTTAGCAATGCAGGCACAGCGCGATTCCTAATGGATAGTATATTTGGTTTTTATTCCGCTAATTGCAATAATGTTACTGCTTTATTAATTTTGGAAAGATTGATTATTTGGCTTTTCCTACTTTGAAAGAATTGAAGTTGTTGAAAATCCTTCCACGAAAGAAATAGTTTCAACCTTACCCCCATTTGCCCTCACTAAATCCGACCCTATAATGTATTTTGAATGGTTTTTATCCGCTTCATTGGCATCGTAATCTGCACCTTTAATCAGAATATTTGGTGAAAGTTCTCTGATTAATTCAAGTGGTGTTTGCTCGTCAAAAACAATTACTAAATCTACACAACCCAAAGCTGCAACGACCATCATTCTTGCTTGTTCGTTGTTAATCGGGCGATTCGGTGCTTTGTTTAAGAGTCGTACAGAATTATCACTATTTAGCGCAACTATTAGTCGATTACCTAAGGACGCAGCCTTGGCTAAATAGGTAATATGACCCAAATGTAAAATATCGAAACAGCCATTGGTAAAGCAAACTACATCGTTTTTCATATGCCACATTGACATTCTTCTTTTCGCTTCTTCAACGGAAACAATTTTCTCAGTGATATAGTCTAGTCTATCCATGTTTCTTTATTTTTCTTGGTAAAACGTATAATGAAATCAAACCCAAAACAATCATTAATAGTGTTTGTGACATCCAAATTAACATTCCTAAAGCATTTGCAATTGCCTCTGGGTGACCAATCCCTTCTTTTTTTAAATAATATCCACTAACAATTCCAACTAGTAATGGGTAAGTTCCAATTCCACCATTTGTGAATGAAATTCCACCTGCGCCCAGAATAAACGCCAACAAAACACCATGAATTGGCACATTGACAGTTTCGTTTAAAGCATAGAATGGAATAATGAACATGGCGATATAACTTCCCCAAATTAAAAATGTAAAAAAGAAATATTTTCCCGGTTCTTGAATTTTAAAAATGGAAAACACACCCTCTTTCAGCGATAAAAGGAAGTTGACGATTTTTTTTCTAACTGTCTTGATGAAAGAAACGAAAACTAAAGTAATAAGAAATAAGCAGATTAAAATCCACTTTAAGTATGAATAAAAGGAACTTGAATTATTATTAACACCAATTTTTTCGACGATTTCATTTTTGATTTCCCAGAAATCAGCTCCAACCAAAAAGAAAGTAATAAGCGAAATAATTCCTAGAATCAATAAATCCACGAGGCGCTCCATAATAATAGTACCAAAGGATTTAACAAAAGGAACCCCATCAGATTGCTGTAACATCAGAGCGCGAGAAGCTTCCCCAGCTCTAGGAATCGTCAAATTCACCACGTATCCAATCATCATAGCGTGATAACGATTCCAAGAATTAGTTTTAAACCCTAAAGGTTCTATGGTGTATTGCCATCTTTTTGCACGAGCATAATAAGCCAAACCACCAAAAATGAGCGAAAGTGCAACAAGAAAATAGTTTGCTTCATTAATTGACTTATAAAAAAAACGCAAAGCTTCTTCTGACATAGTATGAAATATATACCACGTTAAGTAAACACCTATAAGAAGAGGTAAAACAGTCTTTAATAATTTAATCAACTGTTTTTTAGTCATTAAACTAAGAGATTGGTTTGTTCATTTGGGAACACCAGCGAAGGTTTATATGTTTTTGCTTCTTCAAAATCCATATAACCATAACCGATTATGATAATTACATCGTTGAGTGCCACACGACGAGCCGCAGGACCATTCAAACAAATCATACCAGAATTACGATCACCTTTGATTACATAGGTTTCAAAACGTTCACCATTATTAATATTGACGATTTGAACTTTTTCACCTTCAATAAGGTTAGAAGCATTCATTAACGCTTCATCTATAGTAATACTACCGATATAATTTAAGTCAGCTTGAGTGACTCTAACACGGTGAATTTTGGATTTTAAAACTTGAATTAACATAAATAATAAATGCGCGGCAAAATTAAATTAAATAAACGGATTACAACAACAAATTATCAATCAAACGTACCTTTCCGCAATATGCAGCGATGCAACAAACCCTTGGGGATTTCCAATCTTCAACCTTTTCTAAACTTTCAACTTCAACAATATCAAGGTATTCAAGAATTAAAGTACCTGATTCGAAATATTCAAGTGCTGTTTTAATTAATTGATTTGGTGTGTATTTGCTTTGATTAGCTTTTACAAATTGCAACGTTTTCCATAAAATTAAGGCATCTTTTTTTTCTTGTTCGCTTAAGCGCATATTTCTACTGCTCATTGCTAATCCTGATTCTTCACGCAAAGTTTCACATGCAATAATCTCAATTGGAAATCCATAATGCGCATTCATTTTTCGGATTACTGCCAATTGTTGAAAGTCTTTTTGACCGAAATAGGCTTTTGTTGGTTTAACTATTTCAAACAAGTTGTGAACTACATGTACCACACCATCAAAATGCCCAGGACGATGTTTTCCTTCCATTACTTTGTCTAAAATTCCGAGATCAAATGGTTTAAAACTAGTCTTTTCAGGGTAAATAGTTACTGCATCAGGGACAAAAACAATACCATTTTCGATTGTTTTTAATAATTCTAAATCAGCATCTAAAGTTCTGGGATAGAGCGCTAAATCTTCTTTGTTATTGAATTGCGTTGGGTTCACAAAAATACTAACCACTACCAAGTCATTTTCATATGAAGCCTTAACTATTAAAGCTTTGTGGCCTTCATGAAGTGCACCCATAGTTGGAACAAAACCAATACTTTGACCTGCAGACTTCAATGCACTTAATATCGATTTAAGCTCCTCTTTTTTGTGAATCAATTGAATAGTTGACATTCTATTTGCATAATAATAAGGGACAAAGCTATTGCTTTTTGTGTAAGTTGAATAAATATTGTACCTTTGCACCCTTACAAACATAATTAATGGAGAAGAAAAAAGTCCTTTTTATATCTCAAGAAATTTTTCCTTTTTTACCAAAATCAGAAATTTCGTCAACTTCAAGAAGACTGCCACAGGTTGTTCAAGAAGCGGGAAAAGAAATACGTGTTTTTACTCCACGTTTCGGAGCAATCAATGAACGTAGACATCAATTACACGAGGTAATTAGATTATCAGGCTTGAACATAAGCATCGACGATCAGGATCATCCTTTAATTATTAAGGTTGCTTCAGTTTCTTCGGCAAGAATGCAAGTTTATTTTATCGATAACGACGATTATTTCAAAAGAAAAACAACTGTTCAAGACGACAAAGGTCAGTTTTTTGCTGACAATGACGAAAGAGCAATGTTTTTCTGTCATGGCGTTTTGGAGACTGTAAAAAAATTAGGATGGCAACCTGATGTGATTCATTGCCACGGTTGGTTGACAGGTATAATGGCGCTATATATCAAACACGTTTTTAATAAAGATCCACATTTCAAAGACACAAAAGTCGTTTATAGTTTTTACAATGATTCTTTTGATGCACCATGGAATGAGCGTTTTTTCGAAAAGTTAAAACACGATAATATGCCTACTGAGGTTGTGGAAAGATTAAAAGATACTAGCTTTTTAAACATCACCAAAGTTATTGCGGAAAATTGTGATGGATTGAATATTGCTGTCGAAAATTTAAATCCCGATTTGCGTGCGATATTTGACCAAGTTGAGTGTTTGAAGCAAGAATATGTATCAGAAGACCAGCAAGGGAAAGAATTGTCTGCCTTTTTTGATAAAGTAATTGAAGCAAATATTTTAGCTTAGTCTATTCTAGCATGAAAATCTTGTATCCCATTTTATTAACATTCTTTGCCAGTTCGTTCTTCTTTTCATGCACAAAAAATAAAACTTTAGGTAAAGACGTTATTGATTCCGAAACGTATTTGAACGGAACAACCGTTGACACCTTCGATTTGATAACTTACACCATAGAAGAAGACAGTAGTATTACTGACAATGCATCTAATGTGGTTCTTGGAAGTTATATCGACCCTAAGTTTGGAGAATTTGACGCTTCTTTCTATTCTCAAGTAAGACTGGGCGGTTTAAATCCAGATTTCGGTGACCCAACAACAATGCAAATTGATTCGTTTGTTTTAGCTCTAAAATATGTTGGTTATTATGGTGATTTATCTCCACAGACTTTTGAAGTGTACGAGTTAGATGACACGTTGGACTTAAAATCAAAATATTATTCATTTACAACCAAAAATGCGAAAAGTACCAACTGGGTACCGTCAGGTAAAGGAACAATTTCTCCCAAACCACTAACTAAAACAGTTATTGGAAACGATACAGTTGATGCCCAGTTAAGAATTCCCTTAGATACGAATATTGCCCGTAATTTAATAGAAGAGGCAACGAGTGGAAGTTCTACTTTCATAACTAATGAGGATTTTCTTAATTATTTTAAAGGAATAAAAGTCAAGACAAATAATTCTGCTCAAACATCGGGTCAAGGAGCTATTTTCTACTTTAACATTACTGATGCTGCATCTAAAATGACTATTTATTTTACGCAAGCTAACGTTCAAAAAACATATGATTTTGTAATTAATTCAGACTGCGCAGATTTCACAAACGTTCAGGTAAACAATTCAGGTAAACCAATTGATTTGGTTTTACAAGATAGTACGAAAGGTTTAAAAGAATTTTATGCGCAGGCATTTAAATATCGTGCGATTATAAAAATAAAAGGCATCGAGAATTTACCTAAGAATCTTGTTATCCATCGGGCTGACTTAAGTTTGCCAGTTCAGTATCAAACAGGTTATCGTTTTAAACCGGGTTCAAGTGTTTCTATTGCAACCAAATTGAAGTCTACTGATATTAATTATACAAGTCTTGGAATTCTTGGTGAATTTAATGAGGGAAAGAAATTATTCGCTGTAAATCTTCGAACTTATGTACAGGCTCTCGTAAATAAAGAAATAGAAAACAATGGTGTAGTTGTATCTCCACGCTTTTTCATAAATTCTGCGGAGCGAATAGTTTTTAATGGGAAAAATACAACCAATAAAACCAAGCCAAAACTAATATTAACTTATACAACCTACTAAATTATGTGCGGAATAGTAGCTTACATTGGGAAAAAACAAGCTTTTCCAATTGTGTTGAAGGGACTTAAAAGATTGGAATATCGAGGTTATGATAGTGCTGGAATCGCAGTATTAAATGGTGAGTCATTAAATATGTTTAAACGTTCTGGTAAAGTTGCCAATTTGGAAGCTTATGCAATGGAGCATAACACAGAAGGTCATGCAGCAATTGGGCATACACGTTGGGCAACTCACGGTTTACCAAATGACATCAATGCACATCCTCATTTCTCGAATGACGAATCAATCGCAGTAATACATAATGGTATTATTGAGAATTATGATACCTTAAAGAAAAAGTTAATTGCTTACGGTTTTACATTTCAGAGTGAAACTGACACTGAAGTTTTAGTTCATTTAATTGACCACATTCGTAAAAATGATAATCTTTCTATTGCAGAAGCAGTAAGAAGAGCACTTCATCACGTTGAAGGAGCATACGCAATTGTTGTAATTTCAAAAGATAATCCCAATCAATTAGTTGCTGCTAGGAAAAGTAGTCCTTTAGTAGTTGGAATTGGAAATGAAGGAGATTTCTTCTTAGCTTCTGATGCAACTCCAATTATTGAATACACAAAACGTGTTGTTTACTTAAATGACGAAGAAATCGCTGTGGTTGATTTAAATGAAGGTTTACGTATTTTCAATATTGGTAATCAAGAAAAAACACCATTCATTCAAAAATTAGAAATGGAATTGGAAGCTTTGGAAAAAGGCGGATATGAGCATTTTATGTTAAAAGAAATTCACGAACAGCCTCGTTCTATTCAAGATTGTTTACGTGGAAGATTAAATTCAAACGAAGGTTGGGTTGCTTTACGCGGCTTGTTGGATTACGAAACAAAAATGATTCAAGCTAAACGATTAATCATTGTTGCTTGCGGTACTTCTTGGCACGCAGCGTTAGTTGGAGAATATTTAATCGAAGATTTAGCTCGAATCAATGTTGAAGTTGAATACGCAAGTGAGTTCAGATATAGAAATCCCATTATTAATGAAAACGATGTAGTAATTGCTATTTCACAATCAGGTGAAACAGCTGATACATTGGCAGCATTGGAATTAGCAAAATCAAAAGGAGCAACAATTTTAGGTGTATGTAACGTTGTTGGATCTTCAATTTCTCGAATAACGGATGCTGGTTGTTACACGCATGCAGGTCCAGAAATCGGTGTAGCTTCAACGAAAGCATTCACAGCTCAAGTTACAGTTCTTACCTTGATGGCACTTTCTTTAGCGCACAAAAAAGGAACAATCAGTGAGTCTGCTTTTCATGCATTATTGACAGAATTAGAGGATATTCCTGAAAAAGTGAAAGAAGTATTAAAATCAAATTCAATCATTGAGAAAATTGCTGCTGAATATGCTGATGCACCAAATGCATTGTATTTAGGTCGCGGAAGTTCATTCCCTGTAGCTTTAGAAGGTGCATTGAAATTGAAAGAAATTTCATACATCCACGCTGAAGGTTATCCCGCAGCCGAAATGAAACACGGACCAATTGCACTGATTGATGAAAATATGCCTGTTTTTGTAATAGCAACAAAAGGTAATTCGTACGAAAAAGTAGTTTCTAACATTCAAGAAGTTAAAGCCAGAAAAGGTAAAATCATTGCAATCGTTACAGAAGGCGATGTGAATGTAAAAGAAATGGCTGATCACGTAATTGAAATTCCAGAAACGCACGAATATTTGGTTCCATTATTGGCAACAATTCCTTTACAATTACTTTCTTACCATATTGCTTTAATGAGAGGATGTAATGTTGACCAACCAAGAAATTTGGCGAAATCAGTTACGGTAGAATAAGAAAAGTTAAAAAAAATTATGAAATCTCCGAAGCAATTTGGAGATTTTTTTTTGAATGAAGTTATGAATTATTTTAAAGTTCATTCCTTACAAATTATCATAAACTTTTTGTGAAGTTTTTGTATTGTGGGTTTCCAACACCTTTTTTTTCTAATTTTGAATTATTACAAATAATAACCTTTAAAAATCATAAATTATGTCATTCGAATTACCAAAATTAGCTTATGCATACGACGCATTAGAGCCACACATTGATGCAAAAACAATGGAAATTCACCATTCAAAACATCATCAGGCATACACGACTAACTTGAACAATGCAATTGCAGGAACAGAGTTAGAAGGAAAAACAATTGAAGAAATTTTACTTGCTTGTAAAGATAAACCAGCAGCTCGCAATAATGGTGGTGGATTCTGGAATCACAATTTATTCTGGGAAATAATGGCTCCAAATGCTGGTGGTGAACCAACGGGTGATTTAGGCGCTGAAATTACTTCAACATTCGGTTCTTATGAAGCTTTCAAAGACGAATTTGCGAAAGCTGCAACAACGCGTTTTGGTTCAGGTTGGGCTTGGTTGTGTGTAACAGACGGAAAATTAGAAGTTTGTTCAACGCCAAATCAAGATAATCCATTGATGGGTGAAGGCTGCAACGGAACAGCAATCTTAGGTTTAGACGTTTGGGAACACGCATACTATTTAAACTATCAAAATCGTCGTCCTGATTATATCAATGCATTTTTTAATGTAATTAATTGGGAAGTAGTTGCTGCTAAATATGCTGCAGCATTGTAATATTCTTTAAATCATTTCAAAAGGGTTGTTTCATCGAAGCAGCCCTTTTTTAGTTTTATAAATCCCTTTTTCTTTTTTAAAACAGCTATTTTTATAAGCTCAAATCATTGGATGAAAACTATTAAGCTATATACTTCTTTGTTATTCTTACTTATTAATTCGCTATCATTTGCACAACAATTCCAGGTATTAGATGCATATTCAAAGGAAGTAGTGCCCTTTGCGAAGGTAATTCCTTCAATTGATAAGCCTTTGTTGACTGATATGGATGGAAAATTCCAATTAAATGTTGCAGAGCAAGAAATCACCATTAAAGTAAATACTTACCGCGATACAACTTTAAAAATTTATTCTTGGTCAGACGTGCAAATTCTTCTTCGTCCAGCAGTACAAAACATTCAAGAAGTAACCGTTTTACCAGGTGAAAATCCGGCGGAACGCATTATTAAAAAAGCAATTGAAAATCGCAAACTCAATCATCCGCTTGAAAATGATGGTTTTATTAGTCATCAATACAGTAAGTTTATTTTTGACATCGACTCTGAAACACGTAAACGATTGATGGATTCTTCGGTTTTAAAGAAAGGCGATACGACACTTTTGAAAATGCGTAATTTTTTCGGAAAGCAGTATCTATTTATGATTGAAAATGCTTCTCGACACTATTTTGAACCTCCCTACAAAGAGAAAGAAATAATTGAAGCCTACAAAGTTTCTGGTTTCACCGATCCGATTTTTTCAACCTTTGCACAAGAAATGCAGTCCTTTCATTTTTATGACAATCAAGTGTCTGTACTTGGCAAACAATACATTAATCCCATTGCTTTTGGCGCTCTGAACCGATATCTTTTTGTTTTGGAGGATTCTACCTTTAACGTTAAAGACACGACTTACACTATTTTTTATCGTCCTCGAAAAGGGAAAAATTTTGAAGGGTTAACAGGGAGATTGTACATAAATACCAATGGTTTCGCAATTGAAAAAGTTACAGCAAAGCCTTATGTAATGGACACTTCAGGGATGGCTTTAGAAATTGTTCAAGAATATGCATTTACAGAAAATACGAAATGGTTTCCTTCTAAACTTTCAACTTCAATTGAAATTTATACTGCCATTGCAGATGTAGAATCAGGAACTGTTTCAGTAGTTGCCGGTGGCGAAAAAGTGACAAAACCCAAAAGCTATATCGTTGGAAAAGGTTCAACTTACATCGATAAAGTTCAGTTTAACCCCAAAGAATTAGAAAAAGAAAAGTTCAATAATGTATCCACTGAAACTGCTGTAAATGCGGAGTCTGCTGGTGATAGTAAGTGGGATGAATTACGAAACAATCAACTTTCAGAACGCGAGAAAAACACCTACACTAATCTCGATAGCATTGTTAAAACGCAAAAATTAGATCGGTTTTTAGCGCTCGCAAAAGTATTGGCCTCTGGAAAGATTCCAGTTAAATATTTCAACCTGGATTTAAAACGAATCATAAATTTCAATTCTTACGAAGGTTATCGTCTGGGCTTAGGAATTGAAACTTCAGAGCGATTAATAAAACCTTTAATCCTTGGAACTTATTTTGGCTATGGAACAAAAGATAAAGCCTGGAAATACGGAGCTTATTCACACCTTTTTTTGCATCGAAGAACGGGCACGAAACTCGAACTTTTTATTCAAAATGATGTTGCAGAAGTTGGTTCTGTTCGCTCCATTGCAAATCCTAATTTCTTAACCAATGATTTAGCACGCGAGTTTTTTATCAAAAATAAGGTGAACCAAGAAAAAATGGGAATTGCTTTTCAAACTTATATTCGATCCAATATGGGCTTGCGATTGGAAGCAAATACCCAACGACTTTTCTATGGTAACACTTATCAATTTGAAGGTAAAAATGCTTTTGTAGCTAACGAAACTTCACTCATTTGGTCGTGGAATATTCGTGAAAAAGTGAATATCTTGGGCAATCAACGCGTTTCGATGGGAACAAAATTCCCTAAGTTGCAACTCCAAATAGACAAAGGTTGGAAACTAGACGCAGGGAAATTTTCAAGTAATTTAGATTACTACCGATTGATTTTTCAAATTCAACAAACGGTTCCAATTATCGGAATTGGAAAGCTAGCTTGGTCGCTTAAAACAGGAATTAGTGATGGTAATGCGCCCCTTTTCTTTCATCAATTGGTTTCAGCTACCCGAGCGAATTGGTCGATTTCGGTACCAAATACATTTGAAACAGTTGACGCAAATGAGTTTTATCACAAAAAAGCTGCTGCAATTTTCACGCGATTTATTTTCAATTCCAAACATACAAAAGCCAAATGGAACGAGCCACAATTGGGTTTGCATTACGCATACGGCATTGGTGAATTTCAAAATAAAGAAGCACACAGTTTGGCGTTTCGCTCGATGGACAAAGGTTTGCACGAAGCAGGATTGTTTTTAAACGGAATTTTAGTTTCTGGAAATTCGAGCATTGGTTTAGGAGGATTTACACGTTTTGGCTATTATGCGAACCCAGATTGGAAAAGGAATATTGTTCCGAAGATAGTGGTTGGGGTTGTTTTTTAAATGGGACATTAAGATGTTAAGACGTTCGGATATTAGGACGTTAAGATATTATGACAAAAAGACATTAGGACAAAAAGACAATAAGACGTTTGGACATTAATTCATTATCATACTTTTCAAAAAAAACGTATGCACGCATAATTATTTTTATTACTTTTAGTGTGAAAAAATGAACAGCGCTAATTCCGACTTAATAGATTTTATTATTCGTCATTCGTGGCATCGAATTTCTAGAATGTACAATCAGATGGCTGCTGTGGAAGGCATGACGATGTCTTACGGTTTTATCTTGATGATGGTGGAAAAAGAAGGAACGCCAAGTACGCAATTAGGTCCAAAAATGGGAATGGAAGCAACTTCACTTTCCCGCACTATCAATGCAATGGAAAAAGATGGTTTAATCCGTCGCTCAAGTTCTGAAAAAGACAAACGAATTACACTTGTTTTTTTAACAGAAATGGGAGTTCAAAAGCGTAAAATGGTAAAACAATTCATTTTAGAATTTAATGAAAAATTAACTACGAAATTGAAAAAGAGGGATTTAGAAGGTTTTTTTACCGTGATGAATGCTTTAGATGAATCAGTAGATGAAATTGTAGACAGTAAAAAAGTGATAAACGAAAAATTATAAAAAGATGAATAGACACATTCGAAAAGTAGCCGTTTTAGGCTCAGGCGTTATGGGATCAAGAATTGCTTGCCATTTTGCAAATATTGGTTGTGAGGTGCTTTTATTGGATATCGTTCCAAGAGAAGTGACACCGCAAGAAGAAGCAAAAGGTATGACACTTGAGTCAAAAGCAATTCGCAATAAAATCGTTGATGGAGCTTTGGATTTTGCATTGAAATCAAACCCCTCTCCTATTTACAGAAAATCGTTTGCGAAACGCATTGTAACTGGAAATTTTGACGATGATTTAGCTAAAATTGCTGAATGTGATTGGGTAATCGAAGTAATAATCGAACGTTTAGACATTAAACAATCGTTATTCGAAAAGGTAGAAAAATACAGAAAGCCAGGAACAATTATTTCTTCCAATACTTCTGGGATTCCTATTCACATGATGTTGGAAGGTAGAAGTGAAGATTTCCAATTAAATTTTGTAGGAACACATTTCTTCAACCCGCCACGTTATTTGCAATTATTAGAAATTATTCCAACGCCAAAAACAAAGCAAGAAGTTGTTGATTTCTTGATGGATTACGGAATGAGAATGTTGGGTAAGAAAACAGTTTTATGTAAAGATACGCCAGCATTTATCGCAAACAGAGTTGGAGTTTATTCAATCATGGCTTTATTCCACGCAGTAAAAGAGATGGGATTCACAATTGACGAAATCGATAAATTATCAGGTCCTGTTTTAGGTCGTCCGAAATCTGCAACTTTCAGAACATGTGACGTTGTTGGTTTAGATACTTTGGTACACGTAGCAAATGGTTTGAAAGCCAACTGTTCTGATGACGAAGAAAAACACTTGTTTGACTTGCCAGATTACATCGCTAAAATGGTTGAGAATAATTGGTTGGGATCTAAATCTGGTCAAGGATTCTACAAAAAATCAAAAGATGAAAATGGCAAAAAACAAATTTTGTCATTGGATTTAAATACTTTGGAATACAAAGTTCCTGAGAAAGTGAAATTCGCAACTTTGGAAATGACTAAACCAATAGATGATTTGCGTCAGCGCACGAAAATGTTGGTGATGGGAATGGACAAAGCAGGACAATTCTACCGTCAAATTTTTGGTGGATTATTTGCGTATGTTTCAAACCGCATTCCTGAAGTTTCTGACGATTTGTTCAAAATTGACGATGCCTTAAAAGCGGGTTTTGGTTGGGAATTAGGTCCATTTGAAACGTGGGACACTATTGGTTTTGAGCAAGGATTGAAATTAATTAAAGATAACAACAAAACAACCGCTGCTTGGATTGAAGAAATGAAAGCTGCAGGTTGCACTTCTTTCTACAAAACAGAGAACGGTAAACGTATGTATTACGATATTGCTTCTAAAGGCTACAAAATCATTCCTGGAACAGAAAACATTGTGCATTTGGATTCTTTGCGTTCAGAAAATAAAATTTGGGGTAATTCAGACGTGACGCTTGTAAATTTAGGAGACGGCGTATTGAACCTTGAATTCCACACAAAAATGAATACAATTGGCGGTGGTGTTATCGAAGGAATCAACAAAGCGATTGACATTGCAGAAAAAGACCACAAAGGATTAGTAATTTCTAACACGGGTCAAAATTTCTCAGCTGGTGCAAACGTTGGAATGATTTTCATGATGGCAGCTGAGCAAGATTTTGACGAGTTGAATTTTGCTGTTAAAGCATTCCAAGACACAATGATGCGTATTCGCTATTCAAATATCCCAGTTATCGTTGCGCCTCACAACATGGCTTTAGGTGGTAGTTGTGAAATGTCAATGCATGCTGATAAAGTAGTTGCTCATGCAGAATTGTACATGGGCTTGGTAGAATTTGGAGTTGGATTGATCCCAGGTGGTGGTGGTTCGAAAGAATTTGCAAAACGCCTTTCGGATGAATTACACGCTGGAGATATCAAAATCAACCGTTTGAGAGATCGTTTCTTAACTGTTGGACAAGCGAAAGTTTCTATGTCAGCCTATGAAGCATTTGATTATGGTTATTTACGCGAAGGAATTGACGAAGTAATCGTAAGTAGAGATTATCAATTGACACGTGCAAAAGCAGCTTGTTTGGAAATGGCTGATAAAGGTTATGTTGCTCCGAAACGCGAAAAAAACATTACGGTTGTTGGTCAAGAAGGATTAGGAATTGTATATGTTGGAGCGCACTCGATGCTTTCTGGAAATTATATGTCGGAGCATGATAGAGTGATTTCAGAGAAATTAGGTTTCGTACTTTGTGGTGGTGATTTATCAGAAAACACAGTTGTTACTGAGCAATACTTATTGGACTTAGAGCGTAAAGCATTTGTTGAATTATGTGCAGAAAGAAAAACGCTTGAGCGATTGGAAAGCTTAGTTAATAAAGGAAAGATTTTAAGAAATTAATTTTTTCAAAGAGATTTAATAAAAAGCTACGTCATTAAACGATGTAGCTTTTTTCTTTTTTATTGACTTATATTGAAAAATTTTAAACTTTTGCAATTTATTTATTGTTAAATTGAATTTTTGGATTACTTTTGTATTCGCTTTTAAAGAAGGCTTGTTCACACAATTTTGAATCCAGATGTTTCTGGAGATTTTCGAAAGAGAGTTAAAAAATTGGTTTGGTAGTTCAGTTGGTTAGAATACCTGCCTGTCACGCAGGGGGTCGCGGGTTCGAGTCCCGTCCAGACCGCAAGGTCAAAACCTTAAAACCCTGTAATTCATAGAGTTACAGGGTTTTTTTATTGATGAATGTGTAAAGGGGGAAACAAAAGGGGAAACATTTAGTACTTTTTTATTCTCTTTTTTAGATAAAATTAAAGACACGTCCTCTATGGCTGGAGGAACAGAAAACCCTAAGATGTATCAAATATCTTAGGGTTTTTGCTTACTACCCCGTTGGGATTCCCTCTCCCCTTATATCTTAGTTTAGCCCCCCGCCCCCCCCCCGTATCCGACTTAAAAGAACCATTTACCTTCAAAAAGTAGTGTTCAATGGCGTTTATAAAGTTTCTTGAAAAAAAAATTCTGAGAAAAATAGAGAAAATTCAATCCCTTATTCATCACCTTCAACATAACTGAAGAATTGTTTATACAGATACTGACTAAATCAATTCTGTTGGTATTTATCTTATATGACAAACACCCGCCTTTTATTAAAAAAACAAATTAAACGATTGTCCAATGTTATGATGGGGATTGATAAAATTCAATTCCCGTTAGAGTTAATTCAGATTAGTTTGAATTACCAAATCAAAAAAACTTTTGTTTCTGACATTCAACCAATGTTAGAGCACATATCCGAAACGGTTAAAAAAAATTTTAGCGAAAAAACGGGGAAAATCCATTTTGTGGCTATCACAAAGGAGTTTTCTAATTTTTTAGTGGAAATAAGAATCAATATTATCGGTAAACAAATCAAATATGAATCTGAACGATTGAAGTTAAAACTGAAAACTATCCCAAAAAATCAGATTTTAGAAATGAAATTTAATTACAAAGTTTTGACCGATACAGATTTGGTGGTTGAGTTAATTCCAATTCAACTTGAAGATGAATACAATTTGATTAAATACCCAAAAGAATGGTTTCAACAATTCCTAAATTCACTACAAATAACGACAAGAAAGGAACTTTTGGACTTAAATTTCAATTTTTTACTGTACTAAACAAACAACTTTTAGCTGGAGAAAGGATATACCCCAAAAATGATAAATGAAAACCAACAAGATTGGATTTTTCTTGAAGTTAAGATTAATCTGACCCAATTTTTAATAAAATTCAAAAGTGTCAGTAGTTTTTATAGATTACTCTCCAACGGAAATTACCTATTTAACGGGAAACCCAATAGGGTCTTTTTTAAAACAAATTTTAATAAAGGTTTTTACCGATCTTCAATTATCGGGGATAGAATCAAAATGGTATTCCTACTAAAATCTCAAGAAAATCGGATTAACGAACGGTTGATTTTAGAACTAAAGGTTAGAATAAAAAAACTTATGTATTGTGATGTGAATGTGGATGATTTGAGCGGAATGGATGAGGTAGATAGAATTTTACTTAACTCTGCCAACGGAATTAATTTCTACCAAAAGATCTTAGGTACTTACAATAGTTAATCATTAACATAATTAACCAAGTGAACTACTAGGGACTTTGGTCTCTCCAATTTGTTATAAAAAATAGTACAGGTATTCTTTACGGATTCAATTAACTCACTTTTAATAGGGAAATCTTGGAAGTCAAAAATTAATACTTCTTTCATTTCAAAATCATTAACGATATCCCCAATTATGATTTCATTCATTTCACACTGTTTGAATAAAAAACCCGAAATTTTTGTTTGTTTAGTGCGGTAATAAACTTCAATAAAATCTATAACCTTAGTAATGAATGAATCAATATTGGGGTAATACGAATGGTTAATCTGATAAATCAATTTTAAATCCTCTGTTTGTTCTTTCATTTTTTAATCGTTTACGAGTGTATGGATAAACCTGAGGACTATTGTGTGAACAACGATTTCGGTTTTCACTTTATTTAAATGTTTAGTTAAAATCTTGTAAGAATGACTGCATAGATCATTTTCATCTTTAAAATCACTCAATTGAATATTCACTATTTCAGATTTAATTATCGGTGGAATAATGTCTTTGAGTATTAGGTCTCCATCAGAGAAAGTGTCAAATTTTTCATAGTCAAAAAAATACTCACCTGATAAAATCTCAGAATAGTAATCCTTCATCATTCGTTTTAACTCTGATAAAAGATGGAACTCATTGTCGTAGTTATGAAATACGTATTGGTAAATTAAATTTCGGTCTTTGTTTTCATCCATACTAATAAATAGGTGAATAAACCTAAATTGTCAAGTGAATAAGGGGAATAATTCACAATAAAGTTTTCACCTTCTGAATGGTTGCCGTTGATGTATCTAATTGTTTAGAAATTTGTCTATGAGACCAACCTTTATTAAGAAGTTCAGCGATTTTCTTGTTCTTTCCTTTATTTAAAAAGTCCTTTTGATTCTCTTGGGTTCCTTTTGGTCTTCCCAAAACTCCACCATTAGCCACATAGACCATTCTGCCGACCATAGTTCGCTCTTTTATATTCTCCAACTCCATCTCATATAGGGAGGACATTACCGAAGAAATCATTTTCCATATTGGATTTTTAATTCCATTTGGACGAGATTGTAGTCCAATGTTCTTGATTACAACATTTACTCCTTGCTGATCCATCCACTCAAGTGTATTGATTACATCGCCAGTGTTCCTCCCAAGTCGTGAGAACTCCTCAACAACTATTTCGGTTATCTTTCCTTGTTCAATAAGGTTAATTAGTTCTTTCGCTTTTGGGCGATCCCTGAATAAAATACTTCCTGAGATCCGATCTAATAGAGTTAAATCATAATTTTCCTTGTCTGCAGTATAGCGATTCCCTGTTTGGCTCAAACTTGAAATCCTGTTGTATTTTACCTTCATTGTGTCTTGTTTTAAATCACACAATTAAAGTATAGCGGAAATTACGATTTGCCTAATGTTTTAGCGCTTTTTAGAAAATAAAAAGTGCTTTAGTTTTTATTTTGATTTAAAATGAAACTACTTAAACGTGATAATGGTTAACAATATAGAATTCAAAAAATTATCTACAAGAACCGCAAATGTTCTTGCATTTTAGACTGCAATGGTTTCCAACATTTTCATATAAATTAACATCACGTTCTGTTGAACCAAGTTTCATTCCCATTCCAAGCGCTGCCAATTGGTACCAATATGAACTCCCAAAACCAATTTCCAATCCATAATTAGGATATATTTTTATTAATTCATCTTGTAATTTCTTTAAATCTAAATCTATTTGTTCTTTACTTACCGTTGAACTATATGCCCCATTTCCATTCTCCCTGTGGAAGAGTGCAAGTTTTTCTGTACAGTAGTATATTTTTTGTTGTACTTCCAATTTCTTTTTATCTTCCAATTTGTATTGAACGTATTTTTCGTTACAACAACAACACATTTTGCGATTATCTATGTAATTTATTTTTAAAGCAGGTGGAGGAGTGAATTTATAATTACTTACTGTCTTATTTACAGTTACATTAGACTGACTTGTTGTTGTTGTTGTTGTTGTTGACGTTGTGCTTGTACTTTGAGAACTTTTATTGAAATCATCAACAACTAAGTACCTTGCCAAAGTTTTGGAATAAAAACCACCATTATAAATTAAAATCCAATTTTGGTTATTATTATCTTTATAATAACATTTATCCAGCGTAAGTTTTATGAATACATTTTCATTTTTTCTTTTTAATAATTGACCACTACCTTCCATTGTGCCATCATTATAAAATTCTTGTTCAACGTATATAAATCTTCCGCCATCTTCATGCCATATTCTTTTATCACCCTCTTTACCATTAATTTCAAATGAACCTTTACTATGTTTCCATATAATATCACCATCAGGTAATGAACTTACGGGTGTAGTTGAATTTTGAGTTGTTACTCCTGTTTGAGAAGATGTTTGAGAATTATTTGGACTACTATTTGTTATACTACTATCATAATCTCTAATTGGTCGGACC
>JBILOX010000026.1:0-42610 GCA_044374225.1 Crocinitomicaceae bacterium
CATTAGCAATAACAGTAAATCCTCTACCAGTTGCCGCAGGAACAATCACAGGAAGTGCAACTGTTTGTCAGGGACAAAACTCTGTAACCTACACAGTGCCTGCAATTACAAATGCAACATCATACGTCTGGACTTTGCCAACTGGAGCAACAGGAACAAGCACTACAAACAGCATTACTGTGAACTATGGTATTTCTGCAACTTCGGGAAATATTACTGTTAAAGGAAATAATTCATGCGGTGATGGTACAGTTTCAACATTAGCAATAACAGTAAATCCCTTGCCAGTTGCCGCCGCAACAATTACAGGAAGTGCAACTGTATGTCAGGGACAAAACTCCGTAACTTATACTGTGCCTTCAATTACGAATGCAACATCATACGTCTGGACTTTGCCAAGTGGTGCAACAGGTACAAGCACCACGAACAGCATTACTGTGAACTATGGTACTTCAGCAACTTCGGGAAATATTACTGTTAAAGGAACAAATTCCTGTGGAAATGGAGATGTTTCTACTTTGGTTATTTTCGTTGTTCCTTTACCCCTAGTAAATGCAGGTGCTGATACAATAATTTGTCAAGGAGAAAGTATAACCTTAATAGCATCAGGCGTATCATCATATACTTGGAATAACAATGTAACTAATAATGTATCATTTACTCCATCACAAACGAATACTTATGTTGTATTAGGAACAGATACTAATGGATGTCAAAACTCAGACAGTATTCAAATTACAGTAAATCCTTTACCAAATGTCAATGCTGGGATAGATCAAGCAATCTGTCAGGGAGATAACTCAACATTAAATGCATCAGGCACATCAACTTATACATGGAATAACAACGTAACAGATAACATATCATTTACTCCAACTTCGACCAATAACTATGTCGTAATAGGAACTGATGAAAATGGTTGCCAAGATTCAGATACAGTACAAGTAACTGTTAACCCAACAAGCACCTCTCAACTTACTCAAACAGCAGTTGGTTCTTACACACTAAACGGTCAAACATATACGCAATCAGGAACCTATACGCAAGTGCTTCAAAATTCGTTTGGATGTGACAGTACAATTACATTGAATTTGACAATCAATACAAGTGGACTTAGTGAAATAAATAGTAACGAAATTTCAATCGCTCCAAATCCAACAACTAATTTGACAACACTTACTGTGTCGCAAGAATTTATTGGAAAATCATTTTCCATTGCAGACTTTGCTGGTAGAATTGTTCTTCAAGGTAAGATTCAATCGTTGAACCAAACTATTGATTTGCAAAAAGTGGCAAGAGGTAGTTATTTTTTAGCTGTGGAGAACACAAATCTTCCTGGATTTAAAATCATAAAAGAGTAATATAAGTTTTCAAAAAAAGCAACTCCCACCATTAATATGGTGGGAGTTTTTTGTTTTAAGCGTTCAATTTTCTAGAACCCAATACAACTCGGCTATTTCTTTGTTAAAAAAGCTTCCAGTTTTTTTGGTAATTCGAGTAAGTACATGTTCGTCCAATTTTGGGGTTGGTATCCCCACTTTTTTTACTTTCTTAATTGAATTTTAACGCTTTCATTATCAATGATTTTAAATTCGTCAGTCGCTAACTGACCAATTGAGTTGAATGAATCTCAACAACAGTGGTTTTCATTCCACTTTCTTTACCAACTTCGCTACCCCATACAACGGCAGATTAGTCATCCAACTTTCTTGGCTATAATTGGAACGAGAAAAGTTGTTCAATCAATCTATTTCTTAATTCATTTTTTTAGTATTTTTAATTAAATTAAAGTTCTTCGAAAGTTTGAGGATATGACAGGTACATTTTCCATTGAAGAAATATGTATTCAAAATAACAGTTGAACCTCTCCCAGTTCTTTACCTATTTGTTGTACACCGGATAAAATTCTTCGTATTTGGGCGGTAGAAGGTTTTTTAATTCCTTTGATATATTGAGCTAACAAACTCTGATTCATTCCAATTCTTTCCGATAAAGCCTTGGCGTTGATTACTGTGTAAAATTCAAAAAAACTTTCAAGATCATATGTAAATTTGAGTTCGTTTACTTGATAGGTAAAACCATATTCTTCAAATGTTAGATTAATAGCCTCAACTAAATGCGTTAATAAAAGATCGAATGTATCTGCCTCAGATGCAATAAATTTATTTTTTGAAACAATGGTTGCGCTGTAACCAACATTCTCTTTCAGTATCGTAACATGTAATTTTGGTTTCTTCATCGCTTTGTTGTTTTAATGTTTGCTTGTTTCAAAATTGACGTCAACAGTCCTTTCTTAACCTCTTTTCCAGCATGATATGGAACTGTTAATTGTTCTCCTTTTGCTGGGTGTTTCATTATTACATGACTGCCCTTTTGTCTTATTTCAATCCAACCATCCTTTTTTAGAAGACGGAAAAGCTCACTGTATTTCATTCAAAGGTAATAAATTTATTACTAATTATTTTTATTTTTCTTAGAAAGAATTCTCAAATTTTGATAAATCAGAGACTTCTTAGAATTAAATATACGAAAAACTAATCAATATAATGATAGAATTTTAATCAAAATACTAATTTCGACAGGCTCAATCAGTACGACAAGGAGTACAGCGCCTAATTCGTTTTTTAATGTCCCGGGATTATAGAATTCAATATTTTTTTCCTTTTTTAAAGTCTTAATTGAAAATTCATGCAAATTATTACATGTAAACTCGATTGATGCTTTCCTAAATTCACCCACTCCACCCCGCCCCATATAACGGAAGATGGGGAAAGGGTGATGCAGAAATCGGAAAGGGAAGTTCGGTAGCAGTGAATGTCAGAGTATTTATGAGCAAAAGTTTTAAGTGATTTCGACTTGAGATTTTCACTCGCTTTTACCTCAAGCGGAATAATAGTATTTTGGTTTTCTAAAAATAAATACATTTTTTCGTACGACTTTATGTATTAAAACACATTTTATCGTACGACTTTTTGTGTTAAATCACATTTTCTTGTAAGACTTTTAAAAATGAATTACCTCCCAATCCAAAGCGATGGATTCAAACTTTTTGTGATACCACTTGCTACAGAATGCACTTCAAAGTGACAAATAGAGATATTGCCATCTTCTGGTTGCAATACTCCTATTGATTGTTTGGTAGAAACTTGTGAGCCCGCTTTTACATACGTTTCTTGTAAGTTACTGTAAACTGTGCGGTAAGAACCGTGTTTGATAATGACTACTTTTCCAGCGCCTGTGATACTGAAAACACTCGTCACTTCACCTTCAAAAACCGCACGTACAGTTGAGCCTTTTGAACAAGTAATATCGATTCCATTATTGTTTGTAGTTACACCTTTCAAGGTTGGATGCGCGTTTACACCATAACGTTCTGTGATACTTCCATTTCCAACAGGCCAAGCCAAGCGACCTCTGTTACTTTCAAAACTTCTTCCAATAGCAGAACCCTCTGGTGATTCTTTGTAAACGTATTCTGGTTTCTTTTCAGGAACATCATCTATAAATGGGTCTGTTTCTTTAACGGGTGTATTGCTCGTTTTTGGTTTGTCACCAGGTTTTTTAGATTCGTTTGCTTTGCGTTTCTTTTCTTCAGCGGTCTTGCGTTTTTTCTCCTCTTCTTTGCGTTGACGTTCTGTTTCCGCAGCTATTTCATTTTTGATTGCTGAATCAATTTTACGTTTTAATTCTTGTTTTTTACGCTCGTCCGCTTTTAATTGGTCGTATAATTTTTGTTCCTCTTTTTTAAATTTTCCGTAAGAAATTTCTTTTGTAACCTTATCTTTCTCGATTTCAATGCGCTCATTTTTCTTTTCTTCCATTGCTAAGACTTTTGAATCTTTCTCCTGACTGATACTCTTAATTTCTTTATCTATTAATTGTTGGTGTTGCTTAATTAAAGCACTCTGTTTTAATTGAATTCCAGCTGCTTTCTTCAAATAGCTATTGCGTTTTATTGCCTCATTGTAACTATTCGCCGAAAGTATAAACATTATTTTTCCGTAATTATTTCGTCGTTTATAAGCGTAGACAATCATCGATTTGTATTGACGCTTTAAATCTTCTAACCTTTTATTCAAGCGATTGATTTCCTGCTTTTTCTCAATCATTTTGATTTCAGCAACGCGTACTTGATTATCAAAAATACGCACTAAAGCTTCACGACTTTTTATCTGATTATCGATCAGTCTCAATTCATTCAAAGATGCCTCAGTATTGGATTTGACTTTATTAAGCAAACTTTTTGTGTTTGAAATTTTCTTCTCTAACTTTTGTTGCTCGCGCTTTAATTGAGTGCTAGTTCCTTGTGTAAAGACAAATGTTGTACTACAAAAAACGAATAAAAAACTAATTACACTTTTCATATTTTTCTGGAATAATAATTAATAATTCTTGTGGCTCATTGACTTCCACTTTCTCGTATTCAAGTCTGATATACATTATGTTACGTGGAGTGGCGATTTTTATTAACACCTCATAAGGTACATTAATATCCTTTACTAATTTTCGAGATTTATAATCCACCACAATTTCTGTTGAGTCACTTGGACTTATAATTGTAGTTTTACTCAGTTCTTTAGCGTCATTTGACAAAATATAATTAATAATGATGTCTTCCTTTGATTTGCGATCTAAACGTTTTCTTTCACGTTTTTTGTGTGAAGAAATGCTGTAATTATAAGGGTCGTGAACTATAAAATACTTTTGGTCAACGTTGTAATCTAGAGGTCTACCTAAAAATAGTTCTTCAATATTTTGGTACGTAAAATCGATTCCAAATTTTTCTTTGATGTACGAAAGTGTTTCGCGCTCAAAACATTTATCACGTTTGTTAACTACAATAATAGAATCTGTTGTAATCATCGCCGTCACAATTGGAATCTTTGCATAGGTGATTATAGCGTTCACAGCACTATCCGTTACAATTTTAAGTGATGTCTTAAATGAAATATTTGTGGAAGTATCTTTGAAATCAACACTTAATTTAGAATAAAAAGTTTTAGGTTTAACTAATGCTAAACTATCCAAAACGGCTACTAATTCTTTTTCTTTTCGCTTTTGTAATTTTTCAGCTACAACTATTTCTTCTGTCATTTTTCGAGCACATGAAAACAACAAACTTGATAGAAGAAGTAGTGAAAGGAAACTAAAATTTCGGTTCATAATAGGTTTTAGTTTGAATTTTTTTATCCAAAGATTGATTGCTTGAACCCGCTATTTTAGCTTTGTTCCAATATTCAACTGCTTTGTCTTTGTCTTTCAAAAAGAAGTAACAATCTCCTAATTGATCGAGAATTATTTTATCGTTTGGAAGTGCTTTGTTTGATTCTTCATAGATACTTAAAGCTCCCGAATAGTTGGCCTGACGAAATAATAAATAAGCTTTCGTGGTTAAAAACCAAGTGTCGTTTGGCTTCTCAGTAAGTACTTCAGTAATCATTGTTTGCGCCTTCTCAATTTCAATATTTTGTAAAAGTAGTCGATAAGCAAAATTATTTTTGAGAAATAGACTTTTGGGCTGTTTCTCTAATGCTTTTTTGTAATACGATTTTCCTTCTTCAATTTTTCCCAATGCAAAATTAGCTTCTCCTAATTGACCTAAAACTTCAGCTTCCAACGTTGGGTCACTCAAAATTAAATTCAACGCTTCATTCAATCGTTCTTCTGCAAGACTGTAATTTCTATTTTGAATCTGTGCAATTCCAGATGTGAAGTAGGGTAAAGGTTGTAAAGGATAAAGCGTTAAACATTTTTCGCTGTCCGTCAATAAAATATCCCAAAGTTTATTTTGGTACTCTAAAAGTAAAATCTGATTCCAAATTTCATAGAGGTTCGGGTCGCTTTCAACTGCATTCTTATACGATTGAATTGCTATTTCTAACTGATCATTTTTAAAGTAATAATCGCCACGAATGGAATGTGATTTCGCACTTTTCGGATACTTCAAAACCATATAATCTACTAATCCCTTTAAGTCTAAATCTTTCGGAAAATTTTGAAGCAAGGAAATCAAAATTGTCATTTTTTGATCTAAATTCGAACCTTCTGCTTTTATAGAATTTTTTAAATTAACCAAGCCTTTCGCCTCTTCACCTGATTTCAATTGCATTTCTCCTAGCATCATCAAAGCCAGTCCATTAGTAGCATCAACAGTCACCAAAGCATCTAAAAAGCGCATTCCTTCGGCGTACTTTTTCTGTTGCATATAAACATCTACCAAATTGGCAATGATATTTGCATCATTAGGATATTTTTGATGTGCGTCTAATAAGGTTTGTAAGGCATTTTTTTCATCTTTCGCAATGGAATATAATCTGAACTTTTGAATAGCAAATTCTGGACTGGCGCCCGTATATTTCTCCATCGTATTCAGAGCTTCTATTGCTTTAGAAACTTTGTTCGCTTTCGCCCAATTTTCAGCTGCACCCAAGTAAAATTCACTATTCTGAACTTGTTTTTTTGATAGTTTTTCAAAAGCTAATGCTGCTGCTTCGTATTGCTTTAATTCTTCGTACATAAATGCAAGCTCCGACTGATAATGGATATTTTCAGGATCTAATTCAAGCGCTTTTTTGGTGTGAACAGAAGCATTTGCAACATCGTCTTTCATCAAGTACAATTGTGCTAAACCAAATTGAACGCCATCGTCTTTCGGGTCTTGAACAGCGCAAAATTTGAATTGATCAATTGCAGCGTCTAAATCACCATTAATTTTCAAGCGCACACCCTCGTGGAATGCTTTGATATATTCAGATGAATGAACACTTTGTGAAGTCTCTTTTGAGGATTTACAAGCAGTTAAAGCCAAAAGACCAACGATGAAAATAATTTTTTTATGCATTTATTGTGCTAAAGTCACCAATACTCAAATCTTGAACTGAACTTTTGTAAACAACTTTCGAACCAATCATCGAATTTGAAATAACTGAATTTTCAATGTGGCTATCTAATTGAATATTTGTATTTTTTATCACACTTGATGCTACGCGAGTTCCTCTACCGATTGAAACGTGCGGACCTACAACCGAATTTTCAATAACTGCATCAGCACCCACGTAGCAAGGAGGAATTATTGTGCTGTTTATAATTTTAGCAGAAGCATGAATCATTTCAATCCCTTTCGCTAAATCGTATTCCAAAACACGTTGATTGGTGTGAACAGTCACTTCTTTGTTTCCACAATCTAACCATTCGCTAACTTCTCCCGGTTTGAAAACATAACCCGATTCGGTCATTCTTCTCAATGCGTCAGGTAATTGATATTCACCACTTTTGATGACTGCATTATCAATTAAATACTGTAATTCTCTATGTAAACGAGCGCCATCTTTGAAGTAATAAATTCCAATCATCGCAAAATCGGAAACAAAATCTTTTGGTTTTTCAACGAAGTCGATGATTTCGCCTTTGTCGTTCATTTTGATTACCCCAAAAGCACTTGGGTCTTCAATTTGTTTTACCCATAAAATTCCTTCGTCTTCTTTCGAAATTTTGAAGTCAGCTTTGAATAATGTATCTGCAAAAGCAACAACAACAGGTCCATCTAACATTTCAGCTGCACACAATACAGCATGAGCAGTTCCAAGCGGCTTTTCTTGATAATGAATCGAACCAATAGCACCAAGACTAGCAGCTACTTCTAACAATTCTTTTTCTACTTCACCACCAAAATCACCAACAACAAAGGCAATTTTTTCGATTTTTTCGGAACAAACAGCAGCGATATCTTCCACTAATCGATGAACAATTGGCTTCCCTCCAACTGGAACAAGCGGTTTAGGAACCGTTAATGTATGTGGGCGCAATCTACTTCCGCGTCCGGCCATTGGTACGATAACATTCATTCTATTTAAGTTTAGTTAGTTGTCTTTTAATTATTTTAATCCTGTACTTCCAAAGCCACCTGCACCTCTTGTTGATTCATTCAGTGTTTCCACCTCCAACAATTGCACTTGTTCCACTTTACAAAATACAAGTTGAGCAACGCGCTCGCCATCTTCAATTGTAACTTTTTCATTGGATAAATTGACTAAAATTACGCCAACTTCGCCACGATAATCTGCATCAACAGTTCCTGGAGTATTTAAAACAGTAATCCCTTTTTTTAAGGCCATTCCACTTCTTGGTCGCACTTGACACTCCAAACCGATTTCCATTTCAATGAATAAACCTGTCTTAATCAAAGCTCTACCAAGAGGTTCGATATTTAATGATTCAGAAATATTTGCGCGAACATCCATTCCTGAAGCGCCATTGGTTTCATATTGAGGAAGTGGATGTTTTGATTTATTGGTAATTTTTACGTGCATATTTATTCAAATAACAGTCAAAATTACTAAAAAGCAGAGGGTCAAATCAGCCTTAAGTAAGTATTAATCAACAGCAGAATGAATATAACGCTGAAAAAAGGGGTTTTTTACAAGAAAAAGTTGGGGATTTGGGAAATTGGTTGGTTAAATAATCAATCAACAGCAACTTCAATAGCTACTTCATTCTTGCGATTGATGATATCCCAAGGTGCGTTGTAGCCCATGTACATATATGCTCCTTTTGTCTGAATCTTATTTTTCTTTAGAATAATTTCAAGTTGCTTTCTATATTTTTCGATTTTTTCATCAGAAGAAAAACCTCCGTAAGAAATTACAGCCAATGTTTTTTCAGCAACTTCAACGATTTGAACATTCTTCGAATTTGGAGTTGGTAATTCTGCTTTATCATACGATTTCGGCATTACAAAATACATCGAAGCACTGTCACCCATATTCATTACCACAGGAGCTGTCATTGCTATCTTTTCGTTCTTTTCATTTCCACCAAAAATATAACCTGCAATTGTTCTAAATCCGTTACTTCCCTGATTGTCAAATGATTTATCAGCCAAGTTTGTTTTTGCAACCACCATTTTTGGATACAATCGCACTTCAACTTCATCATAAGTGTTGATGACTTTGTATTTAGGAGTTTCGATATTTTTAGAAGTAAATGACACAATAAGTAGACCTATTCCAGTTATGACAACAATCGTAAGTGAAATCCATAAGAATTTATTCATAAAATTTTATTTTTTTAAACAATTAAGTCGAGATTAAGTTCATTATTCAACATTCTTTTTAGCTAACAAATAGATTATCTATTAAAAAGTATGCTTTAATATACACAATTAATTATTTTACTTAATTTTGAACATTAAAATATACAGATGTTTACAAAGATAACTATTAATGACCTTAAACAAGAGTTCGGAATTTGGTGCAAGCAAATGCGTAAAAAAGAAGGGTTAAGCCAAACTGAGCTTGCTGAATTACTTGCTGTTTCACGACTTACAATTTCAAACCTAGAAAAAGGAATTAATGTAAATGTAGACACCCTTTTTTGTGCTTTAAAGCATTTTGATGAATTAAACGCTCTTCACGCTCTTGTCAAAGATAAGCAAGCAAATTTAACAATTGAATCACTCTATTAAAATGGTAACTAATGAAATAATATCTATTTTTTTTAAAGGAATCGAAATTGGTAAGATTGGTTTTGATTTGGATAGAAACTTTTCATCTTTTCAATATAATCCTTCCTTTTTAGATAGTGGAAAATACAATAAATTATTCCCATACCTCATTAGTAAAACAAATCAGGTTCAAGTTTTTTCAAATTATGCTGGTGAAACCTTTAGAAGTTTACCTCCAATGATTGCTGATTCTTTACCCGATTATTTTGGAAACATTATTTTTAAGGAGTGGCTAGAATCAGCGCATCGAGATTTTAGTAAAATTTCTGTTTTGGAGCAACTAACCTATGTCGCAAATAGAGGGATGGGTGCATTAGAATACCAACCTGTAAAAGAATTACCAAGCAATCAACTTTTTTCAATTAATGAAATTACAGCGATTTTAAAGGAAGTTTTGCATTTAAAAACTAGCACCAATCAAGAAAAAATGAATGATGCAGCGTTATTAAATATTTTCAGAATTGGAACATCAGCTGGTGGAGCTAGACCGAAAATATTGGTTTCCGAACATAAGTTAACAGGTGAAATTATTCCTGGTGACATTGAATTTTCTGCTGATTATTCTCATTACTTAGTGAAGTTAAACTTAGATGATGCTGACCGTTTTAACCGTGAAATCATTGAATTTATTTATTACGAGTTGGCTGTGTCTATTGGAATAACAATGATGCCAAGTAAATTGATTGAAAATAAACATTTTGCAACACTTCGCTTTGATAGAATTAATGGCGAGAAAAAACATGTATTAACCGTTTCAGGTTTAACAGGTTGGGATTTTAAAAAAGCTGAAGATTCCAGCTATGAAAATATATTCCAGCTTGCTGTTGATTTAGGTGTGGATCAAAAAGAAATTAATCAGCTGTTTAAAAGATTAGTTTTCAATGTTGTCTTTGCCAATACAGATGACCACTTGAAAAACTTTTCCTTCATTTATAATGATTTAAAAAACACTTGGAATCTTGCTCCTGCTTACGATTTAACCTATCCATTAAATCCGCTTGTAAATTATACGCGTATCTCAAGAGCACTTTCAATAAATGGAAAGCGACAAAATATTTCAAGAAAAGACTTGTTGCAAGTTGCCAAAGATTTTTCAATAAAAAATCCAAATTCAATCATTGATAAAATGACGAATTTAATTCCTTCGTTCAAAGAAAAAGCACTCCTATTTGGAATTCCAACTACAATCATCTATCGAATTGAAAGTGATTTTTTGAGGTTATAAAAAAACCACCAAGCTTTCACTCAGTGGTTCTGTATTATTTATAAAATTAATCTAAGGTCACCTCCCTCAATCCCTTCCGTCACTTGACTGAGAAGACTACAATCCCAACAAAACTTGAATTGGATCTTTCGAGCCAAACAACATTCTTTCAGGGTTTTCTAACATTTCTTTCACTTTCACCAAGAAACTAACCGACTCTTTTCCGTCGATGATTCTATGGTCATACGAAAGCGCAACGTACATTATTGGACGAATTTCTACTTTTCCGTTGATTGCAACTGGACGTTCAACCACATTGTGCATACCCAAAATTGCTGATTGCGGTGGGTTGATAATTGGCGTTGACAACATTGAACCAAAAACCCCACCATTTGTGATGGTAAATGTTCCACCAGTCATATCTTCTGGCGTAATTTTTCCGTCGCGTGCTTTGATCGCTAAACGTTTGATTTCTCTTTCGATTTCTGCCAAAGATAGTTGCTCTGCATTTCTAACAACTGGAACCATCAATCCTTTTGGAGAAGAAACTGCAATACCGATATCTGCATAATCGTGGAAAATCATTTCGTTTCCGTCGATTTGTCCGTTCACAGACGGGTATAAATTCAATGCTTCTGTAACCGCTTTTGTGAAGAAAGACATAAATCCTAAATTCACTTCATGGTGTTTTGAGAATGCATCTTTGTATTTCGCACGCAAGTCCATGATTGGTTTCATGTCCACTTCGTTGAAAGTCGTCAACATTGCCGTTTCACTTTTAACAGCAACTAAACGCTCTGCAATTTTACGACGCAACATCGACATTTTTTCACGACTTTGATTGCGTGAACCTCCCCAACCTTGTGTATCGGCAGTTGAGAATCCAGCAGACATCGCACTAACTACATCTTGTTTTGTGATACGACCATCTTTTCCACTTCCTTTTATTTGTGAAGCAGCAACATTGTTTTCTGCCATAATCTTAGCAGCAGCAGGAGAGGGAGTTCCACTTGCGTAGGAAGTTTCCTTAACTGGGTCTGGATTTGGAGTTTTTGCCGGTGCCGGTGTAGGAGCAGGAGCCGCTTTTTCAGCTACTACTTCAACTGTTTTTGCAGGAGCACTACCAGCAGGTTTTGCAGCAGAAGTGTCGATTAAACAAACTACTTGACCAACTTTCACAACATCGCCTTCAGCAGCTTTCAACGTGATAATACCGCTTTCTTCTGCTGGCAATTCCAATGTTGCTTTATCAGAATCAACCTCAGCAATTGCTTGGTCTTTTTCTACGTAATCACCGTCAGCAACTAACCATGCTGCGATTTCAACTTCTGATATCGATTCTCCCGGACTTGGGACTTTCATTTCTAATACTGACATCTTCTATCTTATTTCGTTAATTTTTCACTGTTACTTTTGCGTACGAAAACAATTCATTATACAATTTAGCCAATCGTTTTTCGTGTAATTTTTTAGAACCTTCCGCAGAAGCCGCACTTGCCGGTCGCGTTACACCAATCAAATCTAATTTTCTTAAATTCATTGCCATATACGTCCAAGCTCCCATATTTGCTGGTTCTTCCTGTGCCCAAATGATGTTTTTTGCTTTATATTTCGCTAAAATAGCATCGATTTGCTTTTGAGGTAAAGGATACAATTGCTCAACTCGAACAAAAGCTATGTTGCTAACTCCTAATTCTTTCGCTTTCACTTTCATTTCGTAGTAGAATTTACCACTGCAAAGTACCACTGTATCTACTTCTTTTACTTTTGCTGTTGGGTCGTCTAATACCTCTTGGAATGAACCAGTTGCCATTTCTTCTAAACTAGACATTGCATCAGGGTAACGCAACAACATTTTTGGAGAAAAAACAACTAATGGTTTTCTGAAATCGCGTTTCATTTGACGACGCAATAAATGGAAATGATTCGCTGGTGTTGATGTGTTTACAATTTGCATATTCAAATCAGCACATTGTTGTAAGAAACGCTCCATACGGCCGGAACTGTGTTCAGCACCTTGACCTTCGTAACCGTGAGGTAACAACATCACCAAACCAGATTGCGTTGCCCATTTGTCTTCTCCAGCAGATATAAATTGGTCAATCATAATTTGTGCACCGTTGAAGAAATCTCCAAACTGTGCCTCCCAAATAGTTAACGTTTTTGGAGTAGCTAAGGAATAACCATATTCAAATCCAAGTACACCGTATTCAGATAATAAAGAGTTGTAAACATCAAAGCGAGCTTGATTATCGTTCAATAATTTTAATGTTTCCACTTCTTCTTCAGTGTCTTCTGTTTTCACAACTGCATGACGGTGAGAGAACGTTCCACGTTCCACATCTTGTCCTGAGATTCGCACTGAATTACCTTCAACGAGTAAAGAAGCATACGCCAACATTTCTGCTGAACCCCAATCTAAACTATCATTTTTGAAAGCATTTAAACGATCTTCAAAGATTTTTGCAATTTTTCGGAAGTATTTTTTTCCTTCTGGCAAAGAAGCCAGTTTAATTCCGAGTTCATATAATTTTTCTTTATCAACACCTGTATCAGGGGATTTCTCAAAATCTTTTGCGTTACCATGTCTAAATCCTTCCCAAGTTAATTTTAAGAAATCGTAAACCAATGCTTTTTCGTTTTTACGAGAAGCATCAAATTCTTCTTCTAAAAACTGATTATAAGCGTCTTCGATTTGTTTTGCTTCTTCTTTTGAAATTACACCTTGCGCTTCCAATTCTTTTTGATAAATCACTTTTGGATTTGGATGTTTCGCAATGATGTCGTATAATTTTGGCTGTGTGAATTTTGGCTCGTCTCCTTCATTGTGACCATATTTTCGGTAGCACAATAAGTCAATGAAAACATCGCGATTAAACACTTGACGGTATTCCATTGCTGCTTCCACCACTTTGATAACCGATTCAATATCGTCACCATTTACGTGAAACACAGGACAAAGTGTTGTTTTTGCAACGTCTGTACAGTAAGTTGAAGAACGTCCATCCAAGTAATTTGTAGTAAATCCAACTTGGTTATTTACAACAATATGAACCGTACCACCTGCGCGATAGCCATCTAATTGTGCCATTTGAATCGTTTCATATACAATTCCTTGTGCAGCAACGGCAGCGTCTCCATGAATTAATACAGGACAAACTTTACTTTCCGCTTTGTAAATGTGATCTATTTTTGCACGCGCAATTCCTTCTACAACGGTATTAACAGCCTCTAGATGAGAAGGATTGGGAGCAAGCGTAATCCCCATTGGATTGCCATTTTCCAAGGTGATTTGTGACGTATATCCTTGGTGATATTTAACGTCCCCATCAAAGTTTGTATCGAAGTCAAATTCTTTACCTTCAAATTCAGAGAAAATATCTCGTGGTCTCTTTTCAAAAATATTAGCCAACGAATTCAATCTTCCGCGGTGCGCCATTCCCATTACGAAATATTCAACACCTAATTCTGAACCACGGTTAACGAGTGTATCCAACGCGGGAATTAATGCTTCACCACCTTCTATTGAAAAGCGCTTTTGCCCAACGAATTTTTTTCCTAAAAATGCTTCAAAGCTACTTGCTTGATTTAATTTTTTGAAAATTTGGATTTTTCTTTCTTTAGAAAAAGGATTTGGATTTTTAGTTTCAATTTTGGTTCTTAACCACTCAATTCTTTGTGGATCACGAATATAAAGAAACTCACTTCCAATTGATTGGCAATAACTTTCTTCTAAATGACTGATGATTGTTTTAAGTGTTATTGCACCTAATCCAATTTGCTCACCCGCTTGAAAAATTTCGTTTAAGTCTTTTTGCTCAAGTCCAAAGTTTTCAATTGATAAATCTGGTGAGTATTGTCTTCTTTCGCGAACTGGATTGGTTTTCGTAAATAAGTGACCTCTTTGACGATAGCCGTTAATTAAATTAATAACCTTAAATTCTTTTTTAAAGTTTTCAGGAATTTCACCTCCATCTTCGTAATTTGTTTGCGCAAATTCAAATCCTTCAAAGAATTTTTTCCAGCCAGCATCTACACTTTCAGGGTCTTGTTGGTATTGTTTGTACAGATAATCAATCGCATTAACATCTGCATTTCCAACGTAAGAAACTTTATCCATTTTCAGAGCAATTTTTAGGAAAGCAAAGTTATTAAAATGATTATATAAAGACCCTTTTTAATACGGGAATTTAGGTGAACTAAGAGTCTTTTTTAATTTAAGTTAACGTTTCGAATTAAAAACTATGGAATGAAAGTGATTAAATGAATTGAATTTGCTCAAAATGAGTTTGATTAAAATAAAAAAGCCCTACCAACAAATGCTGATAGGGCTTTGAAAAATTATTTACTTCTTAGTTTTTAACTATCTGTTTTACAACAGAATTAGTTCCTGATGCAATACGTACGTAGTATAGACCACTTGCAATTGCTGTAAGGTCAAAGTTTACAATTTTAGAAGCATTTACTGCAGTTGTTTGAATAACTTTTCCTGTTACATCAAGAATTGAAACCGATTGAACTTCCTCGCTCACTTGACTCAAATCAACATTCAATAAATCCGTTGTTGGATTTGGATAAATTGAAGCTGCATTTAATACATTTTCTTCAATTCCAACTCCAGAACCCCCTCCAGCTAAAATATTGACTGTATAATCTTCCGTTTCACCGAAAGTTGCCACTGCACAAGGGTCGATTGGTGCACCACTTTCAGCGACAACAGAATAGGAGATACGAACTCTCATTCTAACAGCACCTGTTATTGCAGTAGTTGGAACAGTAAATGTGAACTGATTACTCCATCCAGTTGCTACTAAAACATACGCCACTCTCTCAGTTGATGAGAAAGTAAAGTCGTTGTTATAATCAATCCAAACTGCAATCTCGTCACCTGTATATGCTCCAGCATTTGCTCCGATTGCAGGAGTAACCGTCATTGAATACTGTGTTCCTTTAGTTAAAGAAGTTGATATTGATGTGTAACTAACATATCCTCCAGTTGCACAAGTAGTAGTATTGTTAATAGTGTTTAATGTTACGTTTTGAATGAACTCATCGCAAGGACCTGTAACTGATGGAGTACAAGGGCCTGTAGCTGTGGCAACTGTGATGTAATTTGTTTTAGTTTCGCCGTCAGAACCCTGTGCATTGGTTGCTGTTAGTGTAACAGTGTATTGACCAATAGTATTGAAGGTTACTACTGGATTCTGAGAACTTGCTGTAGAACCACTAGCATAAGCCCAACCTGTCGCAGGGGTAATTGACCAAGACCATGAAGTTGGAACACCTGTAGATTGATCTGTGAAAGTTACGTTGGTTGCAGGAGCAACATTAGTTTGATTTGCTACAAAATTCGCAACTGGTGCAGTTGGATTTGAACATGGATCGTTTGAACCTGCTAAAACTAGAAGGCCAGAATTTGTTGGATCTAACCATGGTTTTAATTGACGATTAGTTGTTGTACCATTTGATGTCCAATGGTAAGACATTTTACCATAATAATCTGGTGAAGATAGTGCATTACAAAAAGAACTTCCTCCTGTTAAAGTACCAACTATATAACCTTGTGAATTATTAAAATAGGGAGAACCAGATGAACCTCCTTCAGTTACACCATGTCCATTTGAATTAGCCGTCCAAGATAGTCTCCAATGTGATTGAAGTCCGTTTCCGTTCCAACCAGAAGTAGTTGTGTTACCGGTTGCTGTAGATATTTTTTTAATATCTCCTGCAGGATGATGAATTCCTGTTCCTCCTGAAGTTGCAGTTGTATTAGCATTCCATCCGTTCCAATAAGCATTGAAATTAGTTGATTTTAATTGAGTCACGATTGTTGAGGTATTATTTGCTGTACCTAATTGCACTAGTAAGAAATCAGAGCCTGTATCTCCACCGCCATCACCTGAATCAGCGATTTTAATACATCCAGTAATAAAATAATCATCTAAAGTTCCTGCAGTTGAAGGATTAGTGCAATTTGTAGATTCATAACGGAAATAAAATTTCCATTGATTCATGTTTGCAGTAGTTGCTGTAACACCGCAATGTAGAGCTGTTAAGAAATAAGGTTTACAATCTTGAGCTGTATTATTTACCAATGAACCTGTACACCATCCTTGACTGTTACCATCTACAACAAGAATTCTAGCAACACCTCTTTTTTCATCTTGCCATGAATTTCCAACAGGTGTGCAATTAACATTAACTTGACATGCCTCTGATTCATTAATTTTTGCAGCATTCGGATTTCCAGTTGAACGGTAGTTATACATCACTCGATCCATGTAAATTTCAGAGGGAGTTGTGTTTTTTGGTTCAGTTAACGTTAATACTAGCTCGTCACCAAAACATAAAGCAGCATGTTGCATAAAGTGTTCTTGAACGTCTACTGACGTCATTGGTTTGTGAACCAAATTTCCATTTATATCTCTGATTTCTAATTTTGAACCACCAAATAAAATGAATTTCTCAAATAAAAAGCTCAATGCTTCAGCACCTTCTGATTTGATTTTCAATTGCCATTGACGGTCACCATTTACTAATGTTGTCCACCAACCTGAATTTTCAGTACTAATGTTTATAAATGTAGCAACACCAATACGATAAAGCATTCCTTGCTTGTCTCTTAATTCGTCTTCTGCTCTTATTTGAGCCATGTCAGGAACTGGAAGAAGCGTAGTTGGAACATCCTTACTAATTTCAAACCTTTGGAGAGAGGGAATAAATTGTTGAGCGTTTAAACTTAATGCTGATGCAACAAAAAGTAAAACAGATAAGAGTAATTGTTTTTTCATAGTTTATTTGTTTTAAGTAATTTCACACAAATATAAAATACTATTTTAATTGAGCAAACATGATTTCAATTTGCCTAGTAGAAGATGAAAAAAGTTTACGAGACATGATTCAATTGAATCTAGAACTTGAAAACTATACTGTTACTTCTTTTCAAGATGGAAAAGAAGCGTTACAGGCTTTCGAAAAAAAAATTGATTTTAGTTTAATTATTTTAGATGTGATGCTTCCTTATGTAAGCGGTTTAGACTTATGTCGGTTTATTCGTGAAAAAAGCAATGTTCCTATTTTATTTCTTTCTGCAAAAGGAACAACCGTAGATCGTATTAATGGATTAAAACTTGGTGCAAATGACTACTTACCAAAACCCTTTGATTTAGAAGAATTGCTACTTAAAGTACAAATTTTATCGCAAACAACTTACTTAAACAAGGAGGTTTTATCCTTTGAAATTGGAAATTACAGTATTGATTTGGCAAGTTTTGAAGTAAAAGATACGTTTGGAAAAATAGTGCATGTTTTTTCAAAACGCGAAGTAGAACTCCTAAAATTATTCAAGGAGAAAGAGAATAAAGTAATTTCAAGAGATGAAATTTTGGATAAAATTTGGGGGAAAGATCAATTTCCTACTTCAAGAACAATTGACAACTATATTCTTGTTTTTCGAAAAATATTTGAAATTGACCCAAAAAACCCAATTCATTTTTATTCGATAAGAAGTGTTGGTTATAAATTTAATTCTTAAACAGTTTAATAATTAAAATTTTATTGACTCCACGATTCTTGATTGCATTGGTAATCAATGTGGATCTTTAAATTTTGGATTATTGATGAAATTGTAATCAGTCAATGTAAGTAAGAATTTCTTCAATAAATATTTTTCTTGTGAATCCAATTGAACCCCGCCTTGACCCGCAAATTCAATCAAAGGATCAATCGTTGGACTCATTTTTATGCCGCTTGAGTAATGTTCAATAACGTCATCCAAAGTGGCGAAACGACCGTCGTGCATGTATGGCCCTGACAAAGATATATTTCGCAATGTTGGAACTTTAAATTTACCGTTATCATTTTGATTTCCTGTAACGTGTCCGCGACCTAAATCTGTAAACGTAGCATCTAATCCGTTGTTACTAAATTTCTTAACTTGCATTAAAGGTCCGTTGTGGCAATGAAAACAATCTGCCCCATTTAAACTTTTGAATAAATCGTAACCAGCCCATTCTTCTACATCTATTGTTTGAAAAATAGCCAAATCACTTTGACTTAAAGTTAGACCATTTTCGTATTTATACATAACATCAAACTTCGATTCACCAGAAACCATTGTTCGAATGAATTGCGCAATTGCTTTTGAAACTTTGATTGAATCAATTCCTTCTTCTCCAAACGCTCTAAAGAAACGATTGCGATAGGCCATATCTAAGTTCAATCTTTTCACAGCATCTTTCCAACTTTGATGCATTTCAATTGGATTTGGAACAGGTTCTAGAATTTGTTGTTCCAAAGTTGCAGCGCGTCCATCCCAGAAAAAGAAATCTTCCCAGCCCATATTGATTAAAGCCATCGACTGACGATTTCCTGCAATTCCATCGATACCCACAGAAAATTGTCTGCTATCGGAAAATGAATTTTCAGCGAAATGACAACTACCACAACTGATTGTGTTATCACCACTTAATTTTTTTTCGTAAAAAAGTAATCTCCCCAACTCAACACCTTCCATTGTTAAAGGATTGTCGCTTGGGATGTCCATTTTCGGAAAATGACTTGGAATTTCTAAGTTATATGGTGTTGCTTGAAAACCAACTTTGTCTTTTCTGCAAGAACTTAAAAAAGCTGTAACTAGAAGAAGTGATAAAACTAATTTCATTAAAAATGCTTAAAAGCTTGTTTGAAATTCTGATTTACTTTTTGTGTAAGAATTTGTTGACCAGCAGCAGTGTGCGTCAAGTTTTCAGTTTTTAAATCGATATTTTGACCGTTATTTTGAAGGAAATTATCAAATTCAAATTTTAAAGGAAGCTCATATTCATAAGTTGAATTTTTCACCCAACTTAAATTCGAAAAACTAAAGTTTTCTAAATAAGTATCGGTTCCAATATGATAGCTAAAACTATGGTCGAACAAAGCAATTCCATCATTTAAAGTATCAGCTTTTCCTTCAATAACTATAAAAATATAACCCGTATTCCAACCCCAATGCATTGGTCCAGCGTTGCTGATATTTAAAGGACTTTCATTTGGAAATGCAGATGGATCGTCGTGATTCAAACTTTCAATGACTCCAATACTTCCTTGCAAACTCGTAAATTTTGTGGGGTCACCAATGGTTCTTAAAGCTGTTTTACCATTTTCTCTAAAATCATAAAGAATAGCTTCGGCCAATGAATTTGAATTGTTTTTGACATCAGTCATATAAAACTTGAAGTCCAAAATTTTAAAATCATAGCCTTCAACGGTCGTGTAAACTGAATCTAAAAATAGATTTTCCGTTCCAAATGTTGGCTGAACAGTTAGTGATAAATAGGTATCTTCTTCTTTTGTAGGTACATCTTTGTCACATGAAAAAAGTAGAAGACCTAAAGGAATTAAAAAAAATAATGTTCTCATACCACAAATTTAAAGTAAAAAGCGCTTTAATTTCTAACTTTAAAAGTTAAAAAGACTGAATCAATATAATGAATCATATAGATAGACAAAAAAATCCGCTTTTAGTTTTAAATGCTTCGGCAGGAAGTGGTAAAACACATCAATTAGTTTTAGAGTATTTAACTATTTTATTAGGTGAACAAGCAAATAAAAATAAGTTCAAATCCATTGTGGCTATGACTTTTACCAATAAAGCCGCATTGGAAATGAAAAACCGAATCATCAGTACTTTAGATGGAATTATTAGGTATGACGGTTCGCAGTCTAAAATAAAATCAATGTTGGATGCTTTGTTGATTTCTGTTCAAACAGACGAAACTACTTTAAAACAAAAATGTAAAGATGCTTTGACTGCAATTTTACACGGTTACGAAGATTTTCACGTTTCAACAATTGATAAATTTAACTTGCGACTAATTCGTTCGTTTAGCCGAGATTTGGATTTGCCTGGCGATTTTGAAATCAATCTTGACGAAACAAAATTGGTGGAAGATGTTGTTGATTTATTGATGAGTAAACTAGGATTTGAAGACGAAGAGCGACTGACAAAACTGATGACTTCTTACGCTCGAACAAATTTAGACGAAGGTGCAAAATGGAATTTCAAAAGTCAACTGGTTCAATTTGCCTCTATTTTGAGTCAAGAGCGCAATCAAGATTTAGTGGCCAAATTAATGGAATTAAAGCTGGATGATAGCACTTACGAATCACTGAAACAAGATCTTAAAACGCTAGAAGATGGCGTTGTGAGTGCCATAAAATCCTTAAGTGATTTATTCATTTCGTTGAATTTGGCTAGTGCTTCATTACCTGGAGGTAGTACTTCCGAAAAAGCATTATTAGCGCTGAGTGTATTCAATAAAATGCCGGGCGCAAAAGATAATGGTCATTTATTTTCTGCTACGGTCTTGAAAGGTTGCGACCCAACGGGTAAAAAATCGTTTCCGCCAGAACTAGCAACTGAAATTTTACGTGTCAATGAGTTGTTCACCAATGTCAACTCGAATTTTCTGATTCTTAAGAAATATAGCACCAATTTCTATAATATGGCTTTGTTGCAATTTATTGGAAATGAACTAAATGCTATTCGAGACAGCGAACAATTGATACGTATTTCAGAATTTAATAAATTGATAAGCAAATTAGTGAGTGGGGAAGAAGCACCTTACATTTACGAACGTTTAGGAACGCGTTTGGAACATTTTTTATTGGATGAATTTCAAGATACATCGCGTTTACAGTGGTTGAATTTGATTCCTTTGATGCACGAATCTTTAGCGAATAACCGAATGAATTTAATCGTAGGTGATGCCAAACAATCGATTTATCGTTTTAACAATGGAATTGCAGATCAGTTTGTGGCTTTACCGAGTATTTATAATCCCGAGCAAGACAAACATATTGCTGAACGTTCTAGGTATTTTGAAGCTCGAGGAATTAAAGAAAATTTAGAGAATAACTTTCGTTCCGCTAAAGAGATTGTGAATTTCAATAATGCCTTTTTTGAAGCATTAAAGCCAAGCCTATCGGAACGTTCGCTTTCGTTTTATAATGCTGTTGAACAAAATCCAATGTCGGAAAAAGAAGGTTTTGTAAAGATTGTTTCAGTCGAGGAAAAGCCTGATTTTGAGGTTACGATGGATTTAATTTTAGAAGCAATTTATAAATGTGATGAAGATGGTTTTTTACGCGGTGATTTATGTATTTTAACGGCAAAAAATAAAGAAGCAAGTTTGATTGCCAATGCTTTAACGGAAATCGGAATTGAAGTTGTTTCTCCCGAATCGCTTTTAATTGCGAAAGATGCACAGGTTCAATTGCTCGTTTCTTATTTCAAACGTCGTGCTTTTCCTTCTAAAAAAACAGAGATTAAACGTTTCGCTGAATTGTTTATGCGATTGAGTCCAAACGGAAGTATTGAAAAATATTTTTCTTATTTCGAGGAAAAAACTGTGGATGGAAAAACGTTTAAAGAGTTTAATGATTCACGCTTTATAATTGAAAATTTTGGAAACGAAGAGCGCTTTTTCAGCTCTTTTGAAAATATATATGATTTAGCTGGGAAATTTGTAGAAATGATGAAATGGAAGGAAACTGAAAATCCCTATTTGCACCATTTTCTGGATGTTATTTTCGATTTTCAAGCAAAAAAGCGTTCAGATTTAGTCTATTTTTTAGATTATTTCAACGAGAAAAAAGGTACGATTGCCTTACAAATGCCTGATTCAAACAAGGCAGTGAAAATTATGACCATTCATAAATCAAAAGGATTGGAGTTTCCAGTTATTATCATTCCTTCGTTGGACTTTGACGTTAAAGTTCGTTCTATTTCAAAATTCTTGGTGGAAGCTGGAGGAAAAGTGTTGTATAGTACTGTTTCAACTAAAAATAAAATTACTGAATTAGCGGAATTTGCTTCACTCGAAGAAGAGTTAATTTTCTTGGATAAATTGAATTTGGCGTATGTTGCCTTGACCCGACCTGTGGAACGACTTTATGCTTTTAATTATTTCAAAAGTGGAATTGGGAAGTTGTTTCACGCTGAATTAGAAAAGTTAGTTACCGAACCAATTCCTTCAGAAAATGGAGAGTTGATTTTCACATCGGGAAATGAAACTAAACGTAAAGATAGTCCAGAGGAGAAGGCTGAAAATTTCTATGTTCCAGCAGAATTCCTTGATAAATTATGGTATCCAGATATTGTTTTTAGAAAAATTAATACGAATGAAGATTTAAAAGATCACACTGAAATTGTCTTTGGAAAAAACTTTCACGAATTAATGTCACTTTGTAATTCGAAAGAAGAGTTGTCACAGAAATTAGAAGAGTTAATTCGAATGGGAACTATTGATCAAGTTAATCGAGATTCAATTTTGGAAAAAGCAGTAAACTTTTTTGATTGCATTGAGAAAGCTGGGATTTCCAATGGTGTTCAAGAAATCATAAATGAAGAACTTATCCTTGTTCAAGATGAGGAAGCGAAACGTCCGGATAGAATTATAGTTAAATCAGACGAAATAGTTGTGATTGATTACAAGACAGGAAAAGAAAAGCTACAACACCAATTTCAGATTTCAAATTACAATACGATTCTTCAAGAAATGTATGGTTTGAACGTAAAAAGCTATTTATATTATACTGAAACGAATGAATTAGTTGCGATTTAATTAATTGCGTTGCTCCAAAGACATTTTCAAGAATGTATATATAATTGGGTGAGGAATATCTCTTGTTGAAGAAATTTGAGGGCAAAACGCACAAGCAACAAAGAATGGATGTTCGTGTAAACTTATGATTTCAGGGTCGTCGAATTGATTATTTGCCTCCACATCAATGATTTTGCCATCCATTAATTCCAATAATTGCGGATACAAACTAAAACGAGAAGACGTTAATTCAGTATTACTGAAATTCTCATATAATTTCTCAAAAATTTTAGATTTGGGTAAAATGGTTACTCTTTCAAATTGGTTTCCAGAAACGAGATTCTCTGATATTAACTTTTCACCACCAGGATTTAAACTATTATTGAGAATTAAAAAATCAATAAAGAATTTGAATGCTTCACCAGTTATAAGTACAGGAATTTTTCGAGCAGTAATTGCCTTGAAAATTCCATTTAAGAAAAATAGATTTTGAAAGGAGCCTGGAGCAATCCAAACGCCGTCAAATTGATCAAAATAAGTCGGTTTATGTTGAACAGCTTCACTTACTCTTATCCAATAATAGTTGACTTCTAATTCTAAAAAATTCGCAGAATGGTCAATAGAAATATTAGTCGCATGGTGCGCATTTAACGTAAAGTTATAATCGCCGATGATGGCTATTTTGAGTAGAGAACTCATTCAGTTAGTGAATTCGTTCAATTATAATTTGAACCAAGCCATTAATTTTCCGTTAGAAACATTAAGTGATTCGTCAAGTTCTGTTTGAACATTGTATCTCCACACTTTACAACTGAATGTAACTTCGAATAATGAATAACTACCCGTGTTATCAGTAGCTTGATCTAACACTGTAAACTTTGCGGTTTGTCCAGGATCGGATTGTTTAGAAATCCAAACTAAACCTTCTTGGTCTGTATACTCAATTTGAATACCATCAATTGTATTTGCTACGTCAATCAACGTTCCCTCATCTCTAAATGGTAAGTCGATTCCAGATGTACTTGTGTGAAAATCATTAAACATCGTTAAGGTTGGATTTGAGTTTGCGGAAGCGTCCCAATCTAAAGAACCAAAAGTTAAACGAACCGCTCTTTGGTCTGTCAATGATTTCATTTCAGAAATAAACAACATTTTAGAAAGCGCTGGCGAGGCGTAAATGGCCGTCTTTTTATCAGAATAACCTTTATAGTTTAACACGTTTTGAGTAAATTCTACCTGTGTTCCATTAACATACCCAACAAAAGTAGCATTCAAATCTAAGGTATTTGTTGGAGGTGGAATAACCTCGTGTTCAATACATGAACTTACGCTTAACAATACAAAAAGGAGGGAGAAATAAACCGAAATAATTTTCATGTCGCTTGTAATTAAGTTTTTATAGTCTAACAAATATAAACCTTCATACGCAGAAAACAAAAAAAAGATGCTTTTTACCCAAATTGTTTGATTTATTTTTTTCTAAAATCAAAATTTGTGGTGCAAGTCATTTTAACTCCCATTGTGTCAATCGTTGAAGTAATCACACCTTTTGAATTGATAAATTGTCCGTTTGCAACATCAAAAGTCGAAACTAATTCTCCATTCATTGTTGGCGCCATTGAGTTGGTTGTTTCTAAAGCAGCTTGATCCTCCGTATCTAAATCCATACCGTCTGTGCCTCCAAATGTACCCATATCAAAACCGCTACCTTCAGTTTCTCCTTTTGCACTTCCTTCAAACATATCTGCGTTTTTATCGGTTGAAATTTTTTGACCAATCACAGCTTGAGTTGTAGTTAAAGTTTTAACATGATTATTTACAGTGTACATTCCTGCGCGAACTTCAATTTTGTCATTCAATTTAATATCTCCATCAGGAAGAATTAAAAATTGCAACAAATCATAAGGGATGATATCAATTTCGTCGCTTTGTTCGTCTTCTTTAACTTCTACTTTTTTTGGTTTAGAAATAGTTGTCGCGGAATATCCAGCTTTCATTTTACCCGTTTTTGGGTCAAATTCAGCATAAACTTCTACTTTTTCACCATCAATTTCAGCGCCTGCACTTGCTCCATTCTCGCTCACATTCGCATAAACTAATGCGTTTGAAGTTGGAGTTGTAATCAATTGAAGTTTTTTTAAGAAAGTGAAGTTTCCTTTTCTGTCAACTTTCACTTCACTTTTCACCGCATTTTTTGGTAAATTAAGCAACGAAGCAACCGAAATTCCTTTCGAATCCTTCACGTTGAAATTAACTAAATAGATTGTTCCTGTTGCTGTTCCCTCAGCATCAACACTTGAAATTGCCAAAACAAAATCAACCGTAGTGACGTATTTTTCTTGAATATTAATCCCCATCATTGAGGTAGAAATGTTATCGGTAATTGTTGCGCCATAGGTATAAGCAGAGTTTGCTTTCCATTTGTAATTCAATTCTACAGCAAATGATTGAAAGGCTAATAAAGAAATTGTTACGATTGTAAAAATTGATTTCATACTATGAATTTTAGGTTTTTGATTTTTTAATTTGGTCAAGGAAGGCTGAAAAACTATGCCAAACATCAAATGATGAAACGTCACATCCCTCTTTTATTAAGTCGAAAACTTCATCACATTTTTCTTTTGCTAATTTTTTAGTTCCGCAATAAATTTCAAGTTCATTTAAGTATTGATTCAATGCTGTTTCAATTTGAGCATTTGTGAATAATTCAATGCTTTGATTTTTGGATTGAATGGTAATTGTTTCGATATCAGTTTTCGTTACTGCAAAAACACTTAATGCATATTTATCCCTTTTTTCAAGAAAGTCAATTTTAGAATAAACTTTTTCAAGAACTTGATCACTAAACAAATCAACCAAAGCATTTGCTTTTTCAAGGTCTTTTTGATTCATTTCAATCCATTCTTCGTTGTAAACTTGATTGATGATTAAAAACTGTTTAAACTCTGTTTCGAGTTCTTTTAATTCATCAATAGTTAAGCATCTAAAACGCATCGATTAATTATTCTTTAACTTCTTGAACACGCAATGAAATATCTAAAACTTCATCGATTTCTTTTTCCGATATTCCTTGTTCAAGTGCGAATTTATACTTTCCAGTGTAAGGTAATCTTCTTCGTTTGAAAACAAGTTGATGTTCTACAACGGTTCCTGTTTTTTTTCCAATCCAAGATCCATCAGGGTACGTGGTTTTAATTTCATAAGGCTCTCTAACCGATTTTCCATTTGGTGGGGTTGTGTTCAAGAAAACCCACAAATTGTTGTATTTATAATCAGTTGTTGTTCGTAGCGTAATCACAAAATCGTATAAAGTTACTGTATCCTTAAAGTCAATCACGAAGCTAGGTTTTACATCTTGACTCCATTTGTTTCCTTTGAAAGCATAGGATTTGTTATAAAACGCAGGTGATTCACACGATTGTAAAAGCAACAGAAATCCAAAAAGAAATAAAGAAATACGCATATTAAGCATTCGTTGAATTAGTTGGTGCTGCTCCGTTTGGATTTGCTTGATTAGGATTTGGTTTCTTTTTCTTGTTGCGATTATTATTATTTTTCTTCTTAACGAAATTTTTCTCAAAGCGATTAACGCTGTCTTGACCAACCACGTTAGAATAGCCCATTTCCACTACTTTTTCTGTAAAAATAAATTCAGCCAATTCTTTTGGTTTTTCCCCGTTTTTATTTAAAAGAATCACTTCTCTTACACGTTCGGGTGAAAGTGAAATCAGGCCATTTTCTCCTTGATAAGCATACCACATTACGCGCTTGAAAACATCCGTTTTTACGTGATAAGCATCCCCTTTTTCTGTTAATAATTTCGTTTCTGTTTTTGGAAAAGATCTTATTGCATCCAAGTACATATCGAGCTCGTAATTCAAACAACATTTTAATTTTCCACATTGACCAGCTAGTTTTTGTGGATTTAACGATAATTGTTGGTAACGCGCTGCTGAGGTTGAAACAGATCTAAAATCGGTTAACCAAGTCGTGCAACATAATTCTCTTCCGCAGGAACCAATTCCACCCAAACGAGCAGATTCTTGACGCGAACCAATTTGTCGCATTTCGATTCTAACTTTAAATTCGTCAGCTAAATTTTTAATCAATTGACGAAAATCGATTCTACCCTCTGCCGTGTAATAGAACGTAGCTTTACTTAAATCTCCTTGATATTCAACATCTGAAATTTTCATTTCTAAACTCAAATCAATAGCAATCGTTCGGGATTTATACATCAGGTCTTTTTCTAAAGAACGACCTTTAATCCATTTATCAATTTCCTCTTGATTCGCAATTCTTAAAACGCGTTTGATTTCGTTGTCTTTCAAATTCGGTGCTTTCTTTTTCACCTGAATGCGCGCCAATTCCCCAACAACGGAAACCAATCCAACATCATAACCTGGAGCGGTGTCCACAATTACGATGTCGCCAACTTGTAAACTCAAATTGGAAGCGTTTTTATAAAATGCTTTTCTTGAATTTTTGAAACGAACCTCAACAATGTTATATATTTCTTGACCTGCAGGCAACGCTATGTTTGCCAACCAATCATAAACTTCTAATTTATTACATCCACCACTACTACAAGTCCCATTGTTTTTACAACCTTTAGGAGTTCCTCCTTCACTACTGCATGACGCACAACCCATTTTAATTTTGTTTTAAGTGTAAAAATAAGAAAAAAAATTGCTAAGCCTGATGAATATAGCGCATCGTTTGAAAACACAGCTGTGTAAAAAGGATTTTTGAGTTGGCATTTCTATCGACATGATAATAAGCATCGTCAAATGTTTCCATAAACTCGCGAATATTATTTCCTGAAATAAATGGAGCAAAATTACGTAAGAATTTTTCTTCTTCTGTAGAAACACGCAACATGTGTTCACCAACGTAATTATTCATTAAAGACTGTCTGAACATGTGTAGTGCATAAACTAGATATAATTTGTGACGTTCTTTTCCTTCGCTAGCAATTTTTTCTGCCCAATCCAACATGCCGTTAACATCTTTTTTGTAGCTAACACGCATCATTTGAATGAATGTGTCACGATAAATATCTTTATTCGTATTCGTGTTTACAAATTCTAATGCACGTATTAAATCTCCTTCGGCAAAAGAAGCAATTGAATCTGCTTGCACCTTATCTAATTTGAAATGATAACCCACAAATATTGAAAGTTCACTTGTGTTTATTTTTGGAATTCGAACATTTTGCGTTCTTGAACGAATTGTAATAAGTAACTTTTCTGGATTTTCTGAAACAAGCAAAAAAATTGTATTTGCAGGTGGTTCCTCTAAAATCTTTAATAGTTTATTGGCACTTTGTTGATTCATTTCTTCAGGCAACCAAATAATCATAACTTTATGACCACCTTCATAAGACTTCAAGCTTAATTTTCTAAGGATGTCTATACTTTCTTCAATTCCTATAATCGGCTTGCGTTCCTTTGAATCCATTTCTTGGGTCCAATCGAATAAATTGAAATATGGATTTCGCTTTAATTGATCTCGCCAACTATCTAAAAACAGAGTAGAAATCTTATTGATTGCTTGCACTACAGGAAACACAAAATGTACATCAGGATGTTGTAAATCTTGAATTTTCAAACAAGAGGCACATTGACCACAACTGTCATCTTCGCCTTTATTTTCACAAAATAGATATTGTGTAAAAGCTAACGCCATAGCTAAACCTCCGTGTCCGAGTTTTCCACTAAACAATTGCGCATGACTAATTTTACCAGCCTTAATTTCACGAATTGAAGCTGTTTTAAGTTCTTTTTGCCCGACTACGTTTCTAAAAAGCACCTTCAAATTTAAGGTAATTTAGGGAAATGGAGAGCCGAAACTTTTATTAGTTGTAATTTTACATCAAAAAAAAATTATGAAATCAATTCTTATTTTCTTTTCAGTTGTTTTAGTAGCGCAAGTCTGGTCGCAACAAGTTTCATTAACACAAGAAAATCAAACTTTTACAATTGGAAATAAAAATGCTTACGTCCTTTCGATTCCTTATGCTAGTAAAATTCAAATTGAAGAGGAAGTAAAAAGTTATTTGAAGGAATTTGGTAAAGTGAAGTCCTCGAAAGGTGAAAATGTTGTATTATTAGGTAAAAATGAAAGTATTAGCGATAAGCCAATTGATATTTATGCTCGTGTAATGACCGCAAAAGACGGATCTCCAATAGCTGTTTTTGCTATTGATTTGGGTGGAGCATTTATGAACAGTCGAGAACACCCCAATCAATCACAAGGCTTTGAAAAATCGCTATTGAAATTTGGTAAATTGTGCGTAAATACTGCTATTGACGAAGAAATTAAGGCAGAACAGAAAATATTAAAATCACTAGAGAATGACCAAAAATCGTTGGAAGAAAAACTTTCTGATTATGAAAAAGACATTATAAACTACACGAATCAAATTAAGGAAACGGAGAAAAAAATTAGCGATGTGAAATCAAATCAAGAAAAGAAAAAGGATGATCTCAAAACACAAAAATCTAAAATTGAATCAATTGAAAATAAACGCAAAACATTAGATTAAAAAAATTAACAATTATCAAAATCTATATAGAATGAATAACAATAGTATTCTCCGCCGTTTACGATTCACATTCGATTTCAATGATAATAAAATGATTGAGTTATTCGATTTGGCTGGGAAAACAGTTACGAGAGCCGAAGTGAGCGATTGGTTAAAAAAAGATGATGATGAAAACTTTAAAAATTTAAACGACCAACACTTGGCTTATTTTTTAAACGGTTTTATTATTCTAAACAGAGGTAAAAAAGAAGGTGAAGCTCCTTTAGCTGAGAAGAAATTGAACAATAATATTATTTTTAGAAAATTAAAAATCGCATTAAATTACCGTGATGAAGACATTATTAATGTTTATGAGTTAATGAATTTCCAAATCAGCAAGCACGAATTAAGCGCTTTTTTCAGAAAACCAGACCATCAACATTATCGTTTGTGTAAAGATCAGTTTTTGCGCAATTTCATACAAGGTTTACAATTAAAACATGCATCTGACCGACTTTCTAAAAATGAAGACTTTGGCGATGATTATTAATTCATTTCAATTTTTAAGAAATAAAAGCTTGAATTTCCTTGGCCATCTTTTCTTATCCAACAACGACAAAGACTTGATGCTTGCAAATTTGTATGGTGATTTTGTGAAAGGAAAAGATTTAACTAATTATTAGACTGTTTCAAAAGTCATTAATCGAGGCTTTGCAAAAATTTAATACCGGAGTTAACCCTTGTTAATGAGGGTGTTAAATTTTTGAAGTAACGATGAGAAATGGGTTTTGCAACGGTCTTAATATAAAAAAATAGTAACGGGCATTTCACTAATTAAAGTAAGTTTCATTAAAAGCGAGCAATCTTTAATAGACCATTTTAATCGTCAAAGTTTTGTTTTTATCCAATTTCGTTGCGCATTCTTCAAAGTTTGGAACTGAAAATTTTGGGCGAATGTTGTTTGAAAAAGCATACGCTTCAGTGGGAATTCCAAAGAAGTTTTTATCGCAAGATTTATTATTGTTTTCATCGTGAAATAAACAAACAGCATATTTTCCTTCCTCTAAGTTTTTAAAGTCGTGAACGATTGTATTTCCCTCTACTTTAATGCGAATAATTCGAAACGTTTGTCCAACTTTAGCAAATCTCTGAGGGTCATTATAAAGCGCGATTTCTACTACTCCTCTCTGTGCTTCAATTGCTGTAACTTTCACAGTGAGCGTATATTCCTCCTTTTGTGCAAAATTTTTAAATGAAATAACTAAACAGAAAAAATAGAATAGAAGTTTCATGTGTGTTTAATTGTTTTTTTAATGGTCATCTGTAATCGCCGATTAAATTCATCTTTGATTATAATGAATCTCGTTATGGCTTATTTCAGATTTATTAAATATTAACGATGTTCCTTGAATTCTGTTTTAAAGATACGATCCATCCAAAGAAATGTCGAAGAATAGTTTCCGGTCAATTTTGCGTGATGATCGTCGTGGTGCTTGGTTTTACTAATGAACGGAATTTTGCTTAAAATAGGAAGCGACAAATCAGAGTGAATGTGAATTTCATGTAAGTTCCTCACCCCCCCAAAGATCCAAACAGCATATATACTAACGGGTGTAAAAATCATTATAAGACCAAAGCCAGCCACTACTCCCAACATTCCTAGCATCCACTCAAAAGGGTGAGCATACAAATATTCTAATGGAAAAGGAGTTGTTGCACGGTGATGAATTGAATGAATGTTCTTCAATAAAAACTTGTTTTCGTGTAGTTGTCTGTGCATAAAATAAAACCAGATGTCATCGACGATAAATGCGATTACTACTTGAAGTGTGATCATCCACCAAGCAGTTCCTTCCGAAATAAAAAAATCAAAAGCAAAGTAAGTTCCAGTTCCCGAAAAAATCAAAAGCACGAGAAAATTGAACAAATACAAGGGCATTCTTGAGCCAAAAACTCCTTCTTTGTAAGCTTTTGATTGAATGCGGAAAGATTTAAAAATATCTGTTTTCAATACAATCATACTGTAAATTAACCCAAAAAGGTTGGATGTTATCAAAACTCCTATGGTTCCAAATGCTGCAATTTCTTTAGTCATGATCTTAAAGCAAATAAATTATACATTGGCGTGTGTTCTAGTCCGACTTCTCGTTCTGCGTGTAGTTTTGTAAAACCTTTGTCGGCTAATAAATCTTTTGTTTTTTGAAGACGATTTTCAATGTCGTGAACTTCGATTACGAGGGATTGAACCATCGGCCAATGTCTTTCATCAATACCCTGTAAAACAGCCCATTCAGCTCCTTCACAATCTATTTTGAGTAAGTCAATTTTTTCAACTTTTTCACTATCAATCACACTTGAAAGCGTTTTTAACTCACAATTCACTTTTTTGCTGCCTTTAACCAATTGTTTGGCAATAATTCCTGCAAAAATTGGTGGAATCCAGCTCATCCACTTCATACCCTCAGGTGGGTTTTTCATCGTGCCTTTTACTGCGTCGCGAAAAGCAGTTGGGTTTTCATCCCATTGCTCCGGATGCAAAGTGGAAAGTGCGGGAGTATTTGGAAAGTAGGTAAATGTCGCTCGACTAGGTTCGTTTGATACACCATGTGCCAAAACATGAATGTGACCTTTACCAAATTCAGTAGCGTTTTTTGTAAGCACTTCCGCAATATCAGGAATAGGTTCAAAACAATAAGCATGCACGTTTTTACCTTTTTGAATGGCTCGCAAACCAAACACTCCAATATTGGCACCGACATCAAAAACAACATCGCCGTCTTTAATTGTAATTCCATTTTGAAGGTAGCCATCAACGTGGTGATCGAGCATTTTTGCTTCTGGCTTGCGCAGACAGTATATTGTTGTGCCGTCGTTAAGAGTTGTCTTTGTCATACAATTTGAAATCCTAAAATTAGCTATTTATTCTTTCAATGTGTCCAAATACTAAATTCAAATTTTTCAACCTTCAAATTAGTATGATTTAGTCATTAAATGTACATTCGAAATACTAAATTTATACTTCGTTAAGTAATCAATTGGTTGAAATACTTTAACTTTATTTTTTTTAAAGGCTAGGGTTAAATCCGAGGGGTATAAAAAAATCAATTAATTAGTAATTCATTGTGAAACATAGTTTTAATGTCTAATATTGAAAAAGATTTTATTACTTACTTAAGTAAAAAGATTAAATCCTACTACTTTTGAATTCAAATCCAACGAAATGTCGTCTCAATCAAAAAAAGCAATCGTAATTGGCGCAAGTGGGCTAATTGGTAATGAATTAGTTCACCTACTGCTTCAAGATACTTCTTTTTCTAAAGTCACAATTTTTGTGCGAAAAGCATTCACTATCTCTGATGATAAACTGCAACAAATCGTTTTGGATTTTAATCAACTTGAGCAATACCGTGCAGCGTTTGATGGATGCGTACTCTTTCTTTGCATCGGCACAACACGCAAAAAAACACCCAATCTTGAGGATTATCGTTCGATTGATTATGGAATAACATTGCGAGCTGCAAACTTGGCAAAAATTGCTGGAATCGAAGAGGTGCATTTAATTTCTGCCATCGGTGCGAATTCAAAATCCACTATTTTTTACAATAAATTGAAAGGTGAAATAGAAGAAGATTTAATCAAAATTGGTTTTAGTGCCACTTATATCTACCAACCTTCTATGTTAATTGGAACAAGAGGTGAATCACGACCTGCTGAATTATTTTTCCAGAAATTAATGCCATTTTTCGACCTGTTTTTGTTTGGAAGTCTTAAAAAATACCACAGTGTAAGCAAAGAAAAATTAGCTAAAGCAATGCTAAACCAACATTTAAAAGCTAAAAAAGGAGTTCATACATTGATTTATCGCGATTTTTAAAAATTAATTTTACGTTGAATTTCACCTATCGCCGCTTCTAATTAAATTAAATTCTCTTTTAACCTTTAACTTTTAACTTTCAACTTTCAACTTATTTCCGAAAATTACTTCAAATCAACTTTTCTCAATTGAAAAAAAATAATTACATTTGGCGTCCGTTTTTGTATATTTTTAGATTTAGTTGTGAAAAATCAGTTTGAAATACCATTTGTAGGATTAAAAATTGGAATTCATGATTTTGAATTTAAAATAGATAAATCGTTTTTTGAAGCCATGCCCTACTCTATCGTCAACGATGGAGACTTAAAAGTTTGGATGGAGTTGGAGAAGAAAGAAACCATGTTGATTACCGATTTTGAATTTTTCGGTACAGTTAAATTGGATTGTTCAAGGTGTAATGACGAAATGGATCTTGAAATTGAAGGAGAATTGACAATTTATTTTACTTTCGGCGAAGATGTTGCTGAAGATGAAAATTTAATTATTATTCCCCACGAAAGTTATCAAATAGATGTTACACAACCCATCTATGAAATGATATCAACTTCAATTTCTCTGCGTCCAGTGCATGAAGATGGTGAGTGTAATAAAGAAATGTTAAAGTTGATAGAAAAATTTCAAAATCAACCTAAAGAAGACGATAAAAATGAAGATAATATTGACCCAAGGTGGTCAGCTTTGAAGAATTTAAATTAAGTAATAGTTGAATTATGGCACATCCTAAACGCAAAATTTCTAAAACGAGACGTGATAAACGTAGAACTCACATTAATGCAGTTGCTCACAATGTTGCAACATGCCCAACAACTGGTCAGCCACACCTTTTCCACCACGCTCATTGGCACGAAGGTAAATTGTACTACAAAGGTAGAGTTGTTGCTGAAAAAGAAGTAATTGCTGAGTAGTAACTATTTTCTCATCTTCGAATGAAAATAGGCTTAGATATTTCAGGTGGCGATTTTGCTCCAGATGTTAATATTGACGGGGCAATTTTGGCGTATCATGAACTACCCAAAGGTGCTCAACTCGTATTCATAGGTGATGAGTCAATTATTAAGGACAAACTTAAAAGTCGTGGGTATGCTCAAGATTTTTTTAGTGTTGTTCATGCACCAGACGTGATTACTTTTCACGACCACCCAACGCGTGCAATACCCAAAAAACCCAACAGTTCAATTGCAATAGGTTTTGATTTACTTGCTAAAGGAGATCTTTCGGTGTTTGCAAGCACTGGCAATACTGGGGCTATGCTTGTTGGTTCAATGTACAAACTCAATACAATTCCAGGAATAATACGTCCTTGCATAACTTCAGCGCTACCTGCTGTCAACGGAAAAAAAACAATCTTATTGGATGTCGGTTCAAATGCTGACTGTAAAGTTGATGTTTTGTATCAATTCGCAGTTTTAGGATCTATTTATGCCAAATGCGTCTATGGAGCAGAAAAACCCAAAATTGGTTTGCTAAATATTGGGGAAGAGGATTCTAAAGGAAATCTCCTAACAATAGCAGCATATAAATTACTATCTGAGTCAGACGAAATTAATTTTATTGGAAATATTGAAGGTAGAGATCTTTTTACAGGAAAAGCAGATGTTATAGTTTGTGATGGTTTTACTGGTAATATTGTCTTAAAAGAGGCTGAAGGAATTTATAACTTGATGAAGGAAAGGGGAATCAAAGACGAGTATTTTGATCGATTTAATTACGAGAATTATGGTGGTACTCCGATTTTAGGAGTTAAAGGAAACGTAATCATAGGTCATGGTATTTCAAATGACATAGCAGTTAAAAACATGATTTTACTTGCGAATGAAGTCGCAGCATCTAATTTGGCAACAAAAGTAAACGAGGCATTTAATTAAAAATATGAGCAAAATAACTGCAGCAATAACGGGGGTTCAAGGCTATGTGCCAGAGGATATTTTAAGTAATGACGATTTAGCAAAAATGGTCGATACGACAGATGAATGGATCACGTCTAGAACAGGGATTAAAGAACGAAGAATCATGAAAAATGGTGCTTCATCTGATATGGCAGCTGAAGCTGTTAGAGAATTACTTATAAAAAAAAATATCGACCCTTTAGAAATTGAGCTGGTAATTTTAGCAACAGTTACACCCGATTATCCATTTCCAAGTACGGCAAATGTTTTGTGTGACAAAGTTGGAATGAAAAATGCTTGGGGATTTGATCTTAAAGCCGCTTGTTCTGGGTTTATTTATGCTTTATCAACTGCTTCTCAATTCATTGAGACGGGAAGACATAAAAAAGTTTTAGTAGTTGGTGTAGACAAAATGACTTCCATTTTGGACTACCAAGATCGAACAACGTGCGTTATTTTTGGTGACGGAGCTGGTGTTGTTTTGTTAGAACCCAATGAAGAAGGACTGGGATTACAAGATTTTATTCTTAAAAGTGACGGTTCTGGTCGTGATTACCTGGTGCAACCAGCAGGAGGATGTGTTAATCCACCAACAATTGAAACAATTGAAAAAAGGATGCACTTTGTGAAACAAGAGGGGAAGCAAGTTTTCAAATTCGCTGTTACAAACATGGCAGAAGTTTCAGCTGAAATTATGGAGAAGAATAATTTAACAAGTAATGATGTCGATTGGTTAGTACCTCATCAAGCCAATTTAAGAATCATCGACGCAACGGCAAACAGAATGGGATTGCCACATGAAAAAGTAATGATTAATATTGAAAAATATGGAAACACAACAGCAGGAACATTGCCTTTGTGTTTGTGGGACTACGAAAAACAACTTAAAAAAGGCGATAATTTGATTTTATCCGCTTTCGGAGGAGGATTTACTTGGGGGGCTGTTTATTTAAAATGGGCCTATAATTCCTAATAAAAACTATTTTTAACTAGAATTAAAACAAATATCATGAACATAGAAGAAATAAAAGACTTAATCAAACTTGTTTCTAAAACAGGAATTGGTAAAGTAAAAATCGAAAGCGAAGGCTTCAAAATTTCAATTAATGGCGGTTCTATCGCTAATACCGATCAACCAATTATTGTACAAGCCCCTGCTCAACCGTACGTTGCTGCTACCCCAATTGCAGTTGCACAAACCGCAACGCCTCTACCAGCAGTTGCAGTAATAGAAAGCGAAGATTCTAAATATGTAACCATAAAATCTCCTATGATTGGAACTTTCTACAGAACTCCGGGACCAGACAAGGCAGAATTTGTTAGCGTTGGTTCAACCATTCAAGCAGGAAGTAAATTGTGTATCATTGAAGCGATGAAAACTTTCAACGAAATCGAAGCAGAAATCTCCGGGAAAATCATTAAAGTTTTAGTTGATAATGCAACGCCTGTTGATTATGATCAGCCATTATTTTTGGTAGATCCTGCATAATTCAAACATTAAGTTCACAATTAAACTCTTAGCTTATGTTTAAGAAGATACTCATTGCGAATCGTGGGGAAATTGCTCTTCGTATAATTCGTACTTGTAAAGAAATGGGAATTAAAACTGTTGCTGTTTATTCAACTGCAGATAAAGACAGTTTACCTGTTCGGTTTGCTGACGAAGCAGTTTGCATTGGGCCACCCATTAGCGCAAAATCATATTTGTCAATTCCTAATATTATTGCAGCAGCAGAAATTACAAATGCAGATGCAATTCATCCAGGTTACGGTTTTTTATCAGAAAACGAGAAATTCTCAAAAGTTTGTCAAGAACAAGGTATTAAATTTATTGGTGCTTTGCCAGAACAAATAGCTGGGATGGGAGATAAAGCAACTGCAAAATCGACAATGATTAAGGCCGGAGTACCATGTATACCGGGTTCGAAAGGATTGTTGAAAGATGTAGCTGAAGGAATCAAAATAGCAAAAGAGATTAAATACCCGGTAATCCTAAAAGCGACCGCTGGAGGTGGTGGAAAAGGAATGCGCATCGTTTGGCAAGAGACAGAGATACAAGCAGCATGGGACTCTGCTCGTCAAGAAGCAAGTGCAGCCTTCGGAAACGATGGTATTTATATGGAAAAATACATTGAAGAACCTCGCCACATTGAAATTCAAATTGCGGGTGATCAATACGGAAATGCTTGTCACATGTCTGAGCGTGATTGTTCTATCCAGCGTCGTCACCAAAAATTGGTTGAAGAAACTCCTTCTCCATTTATGACTGACGAATTGAGAGAAAGAATGGGCGAAGCGGCAATTAAAGCGGCCAAAGCCGTTCGATACGAAGGTGTTGGTACAGTTGAATTCTTAGTAGATAAAAACCGCGATTTCTATTTCATGGAAATGAATACACGCATTCAAGTGGAGCATACCATTACAGAGGAAGTAATCAATTTTGACTTGATAAAAGAACAAATTAAAATTGCTGCAGGTGAGAAAATTTCAGGTAAAAACTATTATCCTGTAATGCGTCATGCAATCCAATGCCGAATTAACGCAGAAGATCCTTATATGGACTTTAGACCTTCGCCAGGTAAAATCACAGAATATCATTGTCCAGGTGGACACGGAATTAGAATTGATGCCCATGTATATTCTGGCTACACCATTCCACCGAATTATGATTCAATGATTTCAAAGTTAATCGTGGTCGCTCAAACAAGAGAAGAAGCGATTTTAAAAATGAAAAGAGCACTGGACGAATACATCATAGAAGGGGTTAAAACAACGATTCCTTTCCATCAAAAACTGATGAATAATGAAGATTTTCAGAGTGGAAATTTTACTACAAAATTTATGGAAACGTTTGAATTTTAAGAGCTTAATCTTCACTAGTATGCCATGGTTAAAATCACATTTTGTTTATGAGCCAATTTTCAATACTATAAATTTTACAAATCATCAATCTTAACTAAATTTTTAGTTTCACCTTTGTATTTATTAATTGAATCTTGCCACGATTAGATTCACCTCAAAATCGTTAGAATAAATTGAATTTTCAGCACGATCACTATTGAAGACACTTCTAGTTTCTGGGTTCAAAGTTGAAATTTTACCTACGTTTGAGAAAGGAGAAAGAAACAGAAACAACCTCTTTATTGCTAGTTTACAACCATTGGATTTCAATAAAATCAAAATTCCTATTACTTATTTTGATGAGAAAAAGAATTTAAAGCAATATGGAATTCAAAAAAACCTGATCGATCAAAAACGATTAAATCTATCGACGGCCCGAGTTATCTCTGATAATTTTCCAATGATGGAACAATTGAATCAACAAGCTGCTCGTCAATGGCGTGAAGATTATTTAAAGAACATTACTTTGAAATTCAGAGATCAGGGAGTGCCATTAATTAGATAATCAAATAATTACCGGAAAACTTTAACTTATAATTTTTTTCCTTCAATATTATCTCATTGTTATTTAAACGTAAAATTATTTGTATTTTTGGTTGATGACATTTTATTTGCTAGGCAGCTCAACTAATCATTTATCGTTTATTTTTTACTTAACTTATGAAATCAATATTATTTCTTTTTCTTTTACTCATACCTTCGCTTCTTTATACTCAAAATAATTACTCTCAAATTATTGAAGTATATGGGAATGAGTGGGTTGACAATCAAATTTCAACTAATAATGAGGAATTACTAGTATTTCTTTCTAATTACTCACAAAAAGGAATTATTGTAGAAGAAGTTGATGAATTCAAGTTTAATGACGCGAATTCATTAGAATGGATTCCTCTGACCTCAAAACAGCAGGATTCCATTTCTGTAAATCAATTCATGTCTGAATTTCAGTCTGAAAGTTTTAATCCTTTAAAATACCAGTTCTTACCTCAAAAAGAGGAACAGCTATTTAAACTCAAGGGTGTTAATTATATTATACGTATTAAAAATCAAGGATTTATTCTTAATTAAAAAGTACTTAATTTGAAAAACAATTACTTATTTTTAGCTCTTATTTTTACTAGTATTATTAGCTCAATACATAGTCAAAATTATAATATGAGTAATGGCTCAGCTACTACCTGTTCGGGGAATTTCTATGACAGTGGAGGAAACGGTAATAACTATGGAGATGGTCAGAATCGTACATTTACATTTTGTCCATCAACTGCAGGAGCAAAAATTCGCTTGACATTTTCATCATTTGCTACTGAAAATAATTGGGACTTCATGTATATATATGATGGTAATAGCACAGCAGCACCATCACTTGGTGTGTATTCAGGTAATAATAGTCCTGGAATCGTACAAGCTACGGCTTCTAATACAAGTGGATGTATAACAATTAGGTTTACTTCAGATGGATCTATTACGGCAAGTGGTTGGGCAGCTGCAATAAGTTGTATTTCCCCTTGCCAAACAATTCAATCTAACTTTGTTTCCTCAAACCCTACCCCGGGAGCTGACGGAATTATTCGCATATGCCAAGGTCAAAGTGTAACTTTTAATGGTAGCGGTACTTTTTCTAATAGTGGAACAGGCGCAACCTACCAATGGAATTTTGGAAATGGAACTACTGGAAATGGAACTAGTGCAACAACAACTTATGCCGCTGGTGGAGGATATACTGTTAATTTAAATATCACGGATCCAAATGGTTGCGTTAATACGAATTTACTTAACAGAATTGTTCAGGTTTCAACTACTCCTACAATTGCCACTTCAGCAGCTCCTACAACTATTTGTCAAGGACAGTCTTCCAACCTAAATTCGACGGTTACAATGACTCCATTTGTACAGAATTGTACTCCTCCTGTGAGTGGAACTACATTTTTACCTGATGGATCAGGTGTTTCTTACAATACTGCAATAAACGTAAATTGTTATTCCAATACACAAACTGTAACAGCTGCCTCCGATATTGCTAATATTTGTCTTAACATGGAACATTCCTTTATGGGAGATCTTGAAATTAGAATAATTTGTCCGAATGGTCAATCCACTATTTTAAAAGCATATCCTGGTGGGGGAGGAACTTATTTAGGATGCCCACTTGACGATCCAGCAACAGGACCAGGGACAGGTAGAAATTATTGTTTCACGCCAACAGCTACTACTTTATTAGTTAATGGTCCAACAAGTAATTGTGGAAATCCCTCAGCTCCCTCAATTACAGCTGGAAATTATCAACCTGCCCAACCTTTTACTAATTTAATAGGTTGCCCTTTAAATGGTGCTTGGACAATTCAGGTTACAGATAATTTAGCTGCTGATAATGGGTATGTTTTTAATTGGGATATTAATTTTAATTCTTCTATTCCTACCGCATTAAGTACATCCTTTACCCCTACAATAGCTTCTCAAGGTTGGCAGGCGAATAGTTCGCTTACGAGCACAGGAAACACTACAGCAACAGTTACACCGACAGCTATTGGCAGTAATTGCTATACTTATTCAATTTCGGACAACTTTGGATGCTCATACAATCAAAATCAGTGTATTAATGTGACAGCAGGAACAAATCCTACTTTTTCTCAATTAGGACCATATTGTCAAGGAGCTACCCCAGCTGCTCTTCCAACATCTTCTACAAATGGAATTTCAGGTACTTGGAACCCATCTTCGATTTCAACTAGTGCAGCGGGTCCAGTAACATATACATTTACCCCAAATTCTGGTCAATGCGCATCAACGACAACGATGACAGTTACTGTTAATCCAGCACCAACAGTTACTGTGAACTCCGTTACAATTTGTTCTGGAGGTTCAGCTACTTTGACCGCTACACCCACGCAAACAGGAGGAACTTACGCTTGGTCGAATGCTGCAACAACGGCATCAATTACAGTTTCACCAACTGCAACTACAACTTACACGGTTACTTATTCATTAGGTGGATGTACTCCTGCAATAAATACTGGAACAGTTACAGTAAATCCTGCACCAACAGTTACAGTGAACTCGGTTACTATTTGTTCAGGTGAGACGACTACCTTAACTGCTACACCAACAGAATTGGGTGGTACTTACGCTTGGTCGAATGCGGCAACAACGGCATCAATTACTGTTTCACCAACTGCAACAACGACATACACAGTTACCTATTCATTAGGTGGATGTACTCCAGCGATAGGAACAGGAACAGTTACAGTGAGTCCAGCACCAACAGTTACAGTGAACTCAGTTACTATTTGTTCAGGTGAGACGACTACCTTAACTGCTACACCAACAGAAACTGGTGGAACGTATACTTGGTCGAACAGTGCTACGACTCAAAGTATTACTGTTTCACCAACTGCAACTACAACTTACACAGTTACCTATTCATTAGGTGGATGTACTCCTGCAATAGGAACAGGAACAGTTACAGTGAGTCCTGCACCAACAGTTACAGTGAACTCGGTTACTATTTGTTCAGGTGAGACGACTACCTTAACTGCTACACCAACAGAATCGGGAGGTACTTACGCTTGGTCAAATGCTGCAACAACGGCATCAATTACTGTTTCACCAACTGCAACAACGACATACACAGTTACCTATTCATTAGGTGGATGTACTCCAGCGATAGGAACAGGAACAGTTACAGTGAGTCCAGCACCAACGGTAAGTGTTAACTCAGTTACGATTTGTTCAGGAGAGACGACTACCTTAACTGCTACACCAACAGAATTGGGTGGCACTTACGCTTGGTCGAATGCTGCAACAACGGCATCAATTACTGTTTCACCAACTGCAACTACAACTTACACAGTTACCTATTCATTAGGTGGATGTACTCCAGCAATAAATACAGGAACAGTTACTGTGAGTCCTGCACCAACAGTTACAGTGAATTCCGTTACGATTTGTTCAGGAGAGACGACTACCTTAACTGCTACACCAACAGAATTGGGTGGCACTTACACTTGGTCAAATGCTGCAACAACGGCATCGATTACTGTTTCACCAACTGCAACTACAACTTATACCGTTACTTATTCATTAGGCGGCTGTACTCCTGCAACTGGTTCAGGAACAGTTACTGTGAGTCC
>JBILOX010000077.1:0-3371 GCA_044374225.1 Crocinitomicaceae bacterium
AACTTGTATGGGTTCTAATTCTTCTTCTATAAATACTTCTTTGGTAGATTTTCTTTCGCCTTTGTGAAACACTTCTCCTTCGCCTATAAGTACTAAGGCAAGATGTGCTAACTGAACCAAATCGCCAGAAGCCCCAACTCCGCCGTGCTCAAAAATCAAAGGCGTAATGTCTCGGTTAATAAGTTCCTTCATCAGATGAATTACTGATGGATGAACACCTGAATAGCCTAATGACAACGTATTTAATCTAGCAAGAATGGCAGCTTTGACAGCTTGTGCTTCTATAGGTTTTCCTGTGCCTGAAGAATGACTACGAATAAGGTTATATTGTAATTGTATACGGTCTTCGTCCTTTATGCGATATTGTGCCATCGGACCAAAACCTGTATTCACCCCGTAAATGACTTTGCTTTTTGAAAATTCGTTTAAAAAATTGAAGCTTCTTTTAACTCTTCTCAAGACCGCTTCGCTTATTTGGATCTTTTCGTTTTTAAAAATTATAGATTCAAATTCCTTTAAACTTAAATATTCATTAATAGTTTCCATTCAGCCTTTACGTTTTTTACAGGTATAGTTTTTATATTAAATTAATTTGTAGTTAATTTGAACGGGCAAATGTAAGATATAAATCACAAATAAAAGTATATGTTAAAGGAGTTTGTTGATGTTTTGGTAATTGGAGCTGGTCCATCCGGATGTGTCTCTGCTGCTCATCTTCACAACAATGGTGTGAAAGTAAAAATAGTTGAAAAAACGAAGTTTCCTCGATTAGTCGTTGGAGAAAGTTTGATTCCACGCGTAATGGATCATTTTTCAGAAGCAGGCTTATTTGAATCCTTAGACGCGATGAATTTCGAAAAGAAACTCGGTGCCCGATTTATTCGTGGAGAAGAGATTTGTATTTTCGATTTTAGCAAAAAATACGGTGAAGGTTGGGATTGGACTTGGCAAGTTCCAAGAGCCGATTTTGACAATACTATGGCGCAAGAAGTCATCCGAAAAGGCATTAATTTAGAGTTTGAATCAGAAGTAGTTTCGATTTCTTTTGAAGGGAAAAAATCGATTACTGTGATAAAAGACATCGATGGAAACTTTAAAGAAGTGCATGCCAATTTTGTAATTGATTCTAGTGGTTACGGGAGAGTTTTACCAAGACTTTTAGATTTAGACACGCCTTCAAAATTAGACCCGCATTCAGCTATATTTACCCATGTTGTAGATGTAAACCGACCTGCTGGCGAAGAAGGGACATTGATTTCATTTGATATTTTAGAAACAGAAGTTTGGTTGTGGGTGATTCCATTTTCTAATGGAAATACAAGTTTAGGTGTTGTTGGGCCAACCCATTTTATTAATGCACTATCCGAAAACAATGATACTAGAGAAGCATTAAACAATGCCGTAAATTTATCCGATTTTTACATCAAAAGATTTGGCGGTGTTCCGTTCAATTTTGAGCCTGTGAAATTAGAAAATTACTCGCGTTCTGTAAAAAGAATGTATGGTGATGGTTTTGCCTTAACAGGAAACAGTTCTGAGTTTTTAGATCCGGTTTTTTCTTCTGGTGTTGCGTTTGCAACTGAATCTGGAATGTTAGCAGCCAAATTATACCTTAAAGAATCACAAGGAATAAAAGTAGATTGGGAAGAAGAATTTACAGGATATATGCGTCGTGGCATTGGTGTTTTTACAACCTATGTAAAAGAATGGTACACCGGAAATTTACAAACCTTATTTTTCCACCAGCCTGAAAATCCCGATGTAAAAGAAAAAATCTGTTCCGTTTTGGCTGGTTATGTTTGGGATGAAACCAATCCGTTTGTTAAGAAACACGATAATTTAGTCAAAAACATGGCGCATCTAATCAATATGGAATATGAAGCACAAAAAAACCTTAGTGTTAAATACTAAGGTTTTTTTTTATTATAAATATCGTTTCATTTGAATCGTGAGGCTTTTTGCTAATTTTTCATAAGCTCCTTTAATTCTATCTCCTTGTTTCCGGTAATCTTTTACGATCCCGATTGATTTATCAAATTCGACGGCCACTATAACATTAGAAGGATTTGCAGTTTCGAAAATGGTGATTATAGCACTGATTTTGGCGGGTTCTACTTGTGCAACCTCATAACCTGGGTAAATCCATGTTGTTTTAAGGACAAGTGTATATTTGGATTCTGGATTCGTTCCTGCCTTTACATTTTTACTTTCAAGTTGTTCATTGAAATAATTGATAAAACCTGGTTCATATTTGTTTTTTCGGTCTTCATACCAATCTCTTTCAAATGCCACGGCTTTCCCTTTCAAATCTTGCCCGTTGTCATATTGTTTTCTTTTGTTAATCTTTTCCTTTAAATAAGCTTCCTCCGATTCAAATCCGTTCACTTCCATTCCTTTGTAGTCGAAGGTGCAATAATACTCGGAAATTCCTTTTACGTTTTTTAGATCGCCAGTTAAAACAGTAAACCGTTGACTATAAAGTTGTGACGACACTAAGAAAATAACTATCAATTGTAATTGTTTCATGAAACAAATATATTTTTTTTAAAAGTAGTAAACAAAAAAACCCTAGTTTGAGACTAAGGTTTTTCTGTTTTACGTTGGTTAATATTATTTAGTGTTTTTCAATATAAAGCCTGCTAAGGATTTTCCTGTTTTTGCAAAACCTTCGCCTATTCTTGATTCATTACTAAAATTATTCCCCCATTGGTCACCTGGCGCTTCTTTTGTCGTAATTTCTAAAACAACATTAGAACGGTTTTCTGTTTCAACAAACTTCAAATTAGTGGACACTTTAGCTGGTTGTTTCATAACCCCAGCATCCCAACCGGGGAAAATCCATGTAGTTTCAACAATTAAGGTATATTTAGCACTTTTTAAATCTTCTTGAAAGCTCAATTCTTTTTTCTTTTTTACCAAAACAATGTTTACTAATTCTAAAAACTTAGGGTTCCAAATAGCGATTTTTGCCCCTTCCCATTTCTTTTTCCAAACATCGCCAACTCCTTTGGTTTTTTCATTTAGATCAGCTGCTCTGTCCGAAATATATTGTGCTTCGGTTTTGTTTTCTTTCATCAACTTTAAGTTGCTGTAATCAAACTCAACATTAACAGCTGTTTGATTATTTAAGAAACCGAAATCCCCCTTTATTATTTCCATTTTTTGAGCTGATACTGTTGATGATGTTATCAATAAAGCTAAAACCAATACTTTTTTCATTTTTTTTATTTTTATCTGTTGTTTGAACAAACTTAGCTCTTTTTTATCATAAACAAGTCTGAAAACATTATTTTACTTGTTTTAAAATATTTATATTAAAAACTTATAAAACGAATATTACTTTTTTATCGTCTGACATAACTATTTTTTAT